>CBDCGJ010000042.1:0-189292 GCA_965216645.1 Alphaproteobacteria bacterium
CAAGCATCTCAAGAGCGCCGACATGCTGGAGCGCTTCAACCAGGAGATCAAGCGGCGCACCCATATCGTGCGCAGCTTCCCGAACCAGGAGAGCTGCCTACGTCTGGTCCGGACGCTCGCCGTCGAGACCCACGAGGACTGGCTCGAGGCCAGCCGCTATCTCAACATGAAACTACTGAAGGAGCACAAACGCGAACAAATACAGAAAGCCGCCTAACGGCGGCTGGGCATGACTGGCGCTGCAATCAATCAAACATCCCCGCATCAATCATGCCCGGAACCCACCCGGCAACCATGAACATATAATTGCGGAAGACTCTGGACATAACTCTAAAGCGATTGTTCTTATCAATACAACGACTTTTCCAGTCTAACAGAGCAGCTCGAAAGCGGTGCCGCATAAAGCGATTGCGGATCGAATGTCATCAGAATTGATCGTAAATTCAAATCTTGCGGAAGGGACTTAAAACGGTTCATCAGATTTTGCTGGTGTTTGCGGCGCTCGCGCCGGGGCATTGTCAGTAAGGCACGGAGACTTTTCGCATCGCCCCCTCAAGAACCGGGATCAATTCCCGCCAGGCGCGCCAGTTGCGCGCTGGGCCAAACCATTTCGATGACCGGAATGCGGGGTCGCGGCGCCGAAACTCTTGAGTCGCCGCTTTTGCTTCACCCACTTTGTCAAGGCGAAGTAAGGAGGCAATGCGGCACATGTGAAAGAAAGCGTTGGCAGGACTTTTCTGCAAACCTAATTCGGCGTAGGCAACAGCATCTTCATCCTGTCCCAAGCGGAAACACGCCTTTGCGATAGCCATTTCGCAGCGGAAACTTTGCGGTCCGCGCGGATTGAGGCGCAAAGCACTTTCGGCCAACTTGATCGCGCGCTTGGCGTCACCGTGGTAGGATTCGAGCAGGGCAAGCGCGGCCCAGGCCCAATCAAAGCTCGGGCATTGTCGCGTCACATCCTCCAGTAGAGATATGGCCCGATCCCCCTGCTCGCTCATGAAACCAATAGTGTAACCGGCATAAGCTTGCGTTTCCGGATCGCAGTTTGGGCTTTGCAACGCTTCTTCCGCCAGCTGGAGCGAGAATTCGCGTTCATTCTCGCTCGGCGCCGCAGAATGCCAACCAATCAAAGTTGCACACCAAGCGCGGACTGCCTTCGCCTTAGCATAGTTTGGAGCATCGACAATGGTGTTATCTAGAATCTCAATTGCGGCGTCGATGCGAAAACCGTTCAAAGCAGCCTTGGCCTGTAGAAAACGATCATAGGCCGTGAGACTGTCGGGCCTTTTGCGGACCGCACGCGCGATCTCGGCCGCTTCGATGGTCGAGCCGATAGCCGTAACAACCGCTTCTGTGATTTCATCTTGCAAGTCAAACATGTCACCGAATTCCGCCTCGAAACGTTCGGCCCAAATATTCGTCATCGATTCACTGTCGACGAGTTGGCCGATAATTCGCAGCCGGTTGCCGTCGCGTCGGACACTACCTTCCAGGACGTATCGAACCCCCAGTTCCTTACAGATCTGGCGCACATCGATCAGCTGGTTCTTGAAGCTGAAGGACGAATCCCGTGCGATCACGAACAGCCATGGCACATAGCATAGAGCGGTGATGATTTCGTCGGTGAGGCCATCTGCAAAGTATTCTTGTTCGGGATCGCCAAGCAAATCATTGAAGGGGCAATACCGCCACCGTCGCCTTGTCTGGGAGCGCAGTCGCGCCGACGATTTGGACGCCGCCCAAAAATCGATATCCACGGCCCCGCACTGTTTCAATGTAACGCGCATTTTTGGGATCGTCGCCAAGCGCATGACGTAAATCGCTAACATATTCCTTGACTAGACCTTCGGTAACGACGAGATCCGACCAGATCTCATCCAAGATCGTGTCTTTGGTGAGCAGACGGTTTTTGTGGCGAACAAACAAACAGAGCAATTCAAATGCTTTGGGGCCAATCCGAACCTGCCGATCTCCTTGCCACAGACGTTCGTCGTCGAGGTCGAGGCGAAACTCGTTCATTGTCAGCCGCCGGTCGGGCAGTGTGCAGGTGTCGATGGCGCACGGAATTTCCACCAAATCTCCACCGTTTCGCCACTCCTAACCGTGCAAATTTATCGACAATGATCAAAGCGTAGCGACTCCCGCTCGCATTAGCAACCAAGGGAGAGACCAATGAAACTGTTACGCTTCACCATTCTGTCGACGGCCGTGCTGCTCGCCTTCACCGTCTTCCCATTCAGTACAACTGCAGCGCAATTGAACGGAAAGGCGGAAGACCAATTCCAGACCAATAAATCCCTTTCCAACGCTAAAGGCTATCGCGCTTTCGCGGTCGATCAAAATGGTCGCATCTGGGGCCAAAACGTGCATGTCAGCTGGCCGCGTATCGCCATTCACCGGGCTATCGAACAATGCCAAACGGCAGCTGATTCTTGCTGGCTCTACGCGATAGGCAACATGATCGTGGACAGTCTGCCGATTTGGCAGGCCGAAGTGGCGGAAATTCTCTATCAAATCAAACGTAACACCTCAAACCAGGATTTGGCACAGGTCAACGCCGACGATACCAAAATCGTCAGTGCTTGTGGTGCGTACAGCAATATTGTTCGAAGCGGCTCGGTTCGGCCGCCAAGAAGCGATGGCCGCCATGCTAGCAGATCTGTGCGCGGGTAAGTGTTTACATGGACCGGTATTTTTGATTCTCTTGTTTATTCGAAGTGAACGGGAGGCGATGTGAAGCTGGCCGAGGCGCTGGATGATCGGGCTTCCTTCCGCCGCTTTTGCGGCTTTTCGCGCAACGAAGCGACGCCGGAGCGGACCGCCTTCGTGCGCTTTCGCCGAACCCTGGTCCGCCTCGGTCTCGGCGACAGGTTGTTCGATGTCATCACCGAACAACTTTGCCGCCAACATGTCGAAGTGAAGCGCGGCACCCTGGTCGATGCGACGATCATCGCTTCGGCCTCCAAGGAAGACGGTGAGGCCCGTTGGGTCAAGCACAAGAACCGCAAGGCCGTACACGGTTATAAGGCGCATGTGGCTTGCGACGAGGACACGGCGTTGATCGAACGGGTGGCGGTGACGCCGGCCCATATCAACGATGGCAAGGCCGGCTGCAATATTATCCCGGACGACCCGGGCGAGGTTTACGCTGACAGTGCCTATCGAGGCGAACGCTTCCGCAAGGCCGTAGAGGCGCGAGGCGGTCGAGCCCGGGTGGTGGTGACCGGCGTTTGGGCGCGCAGGCACGAAGATGCGGCGGCGATACCGACGACGATCCCGGATCGCCAGGGGAAATATCTTTCGGCCACCAAAAATAAGCAGGAAATCAAAAGGATATCCGACCCGTGCACAGATCTCTTAAATGAAAGCAAAACCGCCGCGGCCGACACCATCCCATCATCCCGGCCGCAGCGGAGCGGAGCGCCGGGATCCATTCCAACCAAGTTCGAACCAACCTTGGCGGTGCAGATTTCAGCGGCATGGATACCAGATATCCGCTGGCGCGGATTCCGGTATGACGGAGAAGAAGGTGATCCTAAAAAAGGACCCCGGCCAGTTGTCCGGCCGGGGTCAAGGTTATCCCGTAAGACGTCGGGACGAGATAACGATGCGAGGTCCGAATAGTTACGCTTACTCGGCGGCTGCTTGGGTGAACTGGGCGGCTTCGGTGCTGTCGCCCAACGCCGTGGTGGAGCTGGTGCCGCCACTGACCGTTTGGTTCACCGCATCGAAGTAGCCAGTACCGACTTCGCGCTGGTGGCGGGTCGCGGTGTAGCCATCCGCCTCGCTGGCGAACTCGGCGTTCTGCAGCTCCGAATAAGCGGCCATGCCGCGTTCTTTGTACCCCCGGGCGAGTTGGAACATGCCGTGGTTCAAGTTGTGGAAGCCGGCCAGGGTGACGAACTGGAACTTGTAGCCCATGGCGCCGATCTCGCGCTGGAAGCGGGCGATGTCGTCTTTGTCCAGATTGGCCGACCAGTTGAAGGACGGGGAGCAGTTGTAGGACAGCATCTGATCCGGGAATTCCTTGTGGATCGCGTCGGCGAAGATCTTCGCCTGCTCCAGGTTCGGGGTCGAGGTTTCCATCCAGATCAGGTCGGAGTAGGGCGCGTAGGCCAAACCACGGGCAACGCAGCGCGCCATGGCTTGATCGTCGCCTTCCTTATGCCGGTAGAAGCCTTCCGCCGTGCGCTCGCCGGTAATGAAGGGGCGGTCGCGTTCGTCGACGTCGCTGGTCAACAGCTTGGCGCTTTCCGCGTCGGTCCGGCAGATCACCAGCGAGGGGACGCCCATGGTGTCCGCCGCCAAGCGCGCCGCTTGCAGGTTCTTGATATGCTGCTGGGTCGGGATCAGCACCTTGCCGCCCATATGGCCGCATTTCTTTTCCGAGGCCAGCTGGTCCTCATAATGCACGCCGGCGACGCCCGCTTCGATATAGGCCTTCATCAATTCGAAGGCGTTGAGCAGGCCGCCGAAGCCGGCTTCCGCGTCGGCGACGATGGGCAGGAAGTAATCGATATCGCCTTCACCTTCCATGGTCTGGATCTCGTCCGCCCGTTTGAAAGTGCGGTTGATCTTGCGGGCCAGTTCCGGACCGCTATTGGCCGGGTAGAGGCTTTGATCCGGATACATGGCGCCGGCCACATTGGCGTCGGCCGCCACTTGCCAGCCGGAGAGGTAGATCGCCGGCAGGCCGGCCTTGGCCATCTGTAGGGCTTGGTTGCCGGTGACGGCGCCGAGGGAGTGCACGAAGTCCTCCGTCTTCAGCGCGTTCCAGAGCCGATTGGCGCCGCGCCGGGCCAAGGTATGCTCGACACGGACGGAGCCGCTAAGCTTCTTCACATCCTCGACAGTGTAATCGCGTTTAATACCATCGAAACGCCCCGCCGGGGCATCAACCAATTGTTCGAATGTCTCAGCCATGGTCTCACTCCTTCACAGCCTGAAATTTTCATGCACAATATTTACGGATGGAGATATTGTCCATAAGTCGTTGTAAGTAAAATAGTCACACGGAAAATTTCGAAAAATTGTAAAATGTAAAATTGTAAAATTTGTAAATATGCGGTATTGTTTTTCCGACTGCCGTCATTCCGGCCTTGCGCCGGAATCTCTGGAAAAATGGTGCATACATGTTGAAAAGATACCGGATAACGGCTGCGCCGTTTCCGGCATGACGGCTGCTGGAGGTCTACCATGGACAAGAAAGCCATGCTCGGTCACAAGGTCCGCCGCCTACGGCAGGAGGCTGGGCTGACACAGATGGAAATGGCGGAAACCCTCGAGATTTCGCCAAGTTATCTGAATCTGATCGAACATAATCAGCGGCCGGTTACGGTGCCTTTACTGTTCCGCCTCGGTCAGGCTTTCGAGATCGATCTGCGGGAATTCGCGGAAGACGAAGACGCCCGCTTGGCCGCCGGTTTGCGGGAAGTGTTCTCCGATCAAATGTTCGAAGGCCAGATCCTGCGGGAAGCGGAAATTCGCGAGTTAGCGGCCGCCAGCCCCAGCGGGGCGGAGGCGATTTTGCAACTCTACGATGCCTATCGCGCCCAGCGGGAGGATTTGCAGGCGATGGCACAGCAACTCGCCGATCCCGACACGGCGCAGAGCCTGAACCCGCAATCGGACCCGGTGGAGGAGGTGCGGGCGCTTTACGAAAGCCACAACAATCACTTTCCGGATCTAGAACTGGCGGCGCAGGAGCTGTGGGAAGACGCGGGGCTTGAGCTCGACGGATTGGGCAGAGGTCTATCGAGCCACATGAAAGCAGTACATGGAGTAGACGCTCGGATCATGCCGTTGGATGTGATGCAGGATACGTTGCGCCGCTACGATCATCACCGCCGGCGGGTCCTGTTATCGGAAACCTTGCCGCCATCCGGTCGCAACTTTCAGGTAGCGGCGCAGATCGCACTCCTAAGCCAACGCGAGTTGATCAAGAAACTTGTCGCCGACGCCAAGCTGTCGAGCCCGGAGGCGGAACGACTGGCCACCATCGGCCTGGCCGGCTATTTCGCCGGCGCCGTGCTGATGCCCTATGACCGATTCCTGGATGCGGCCAAGGAGTTCCGCTACGACATCGATTTCCTGCAGGCCCGGTTCGGTGCCAGCTTCGAACAGGTCTGCCATCGCCTGACAACCTTGCAGCGGGCCGGCGCCCGCGGCGTCACCTTCTTTTTCATTCGTGTCGACAATGCGGGCAACGTCTCCAAGCGGCTGAGCGGCGCCGGCTTCAACTTCGCCCGCTTCGGCGGCACCTGTCCGCGCTGGATCGTCCATGACGCCTTTCAGGCGCCGGGTCGGATGTTTACCCAGGTGGCGGCAATGCCCGACGGCACCAGCTATTTCACCATCGCGCGCACCGCCGATCCGGCCGCGACCGGTCACCATCGTGAAGCGCCGCGTCTGGCAATTGCGGTCGGTTGCGAAGCCAAACATGCCGGGCAATTGGTCTATGCGGACGGCGTCGATCTGGGTAATGAGGACGTGATCACGCCAATCGGCGTGAGCTGCCGGGTTTGCGAGCGCACGGACTGCAATCAGCGTGCCCATCCACCCTTGAACCATCGTCTGCGCGTGGACGAGAATATCCGCCGGGTTGCGCCGTTCGCCATCTCCATGGGGGCATGAGCCGTGAAGTATGTCTTGGTTATCACTGGATTTTGTCTGATGGCTGCTGCCGCGAAGGCGGAAAGCGTGTCCCTGCAAGTGGTCGACAGCGGCCAAGAAATCGAACTGAACGTGGCGCGGGAAGGCTGCCCCGCGACCTTAGTCTATAACCGCCGCTGGTCCAGCCTGCGCTATTATAATAGTTGCGATTGGCCGACGACGTCGAAAATCGAATGGCTCGAGAAGCTTGCCCGCGCCTTGCAAGCGCGGCGCAAGGAGGGAGAGAAAATCGAGAGCTTCGGCGTCGGTCGTATTTCCGTCAGCTTCCCCGACGCCGCCCAAGCGATCGTCGTAGCGGCTCACGCCGACAAGGATTGGGACAAGGCGAAGGGGCGACTGACGCAAACTGGCAAATCGACTTTCATTCACGTCAATCACCTCTTCGCGGCGCTGGTGATGCGGAGCGATTTTCCAAAGTCCTTCGAAAAAACGCTGTCGATCCTCGGCTATCGCGTGGCGGCGGCCTCTGTCGAGAAGGTGTTGATTGGCACGCCCAACGAAACGCCGTTCGCGGCGGAATTGAAGGCGGCCGACATAACCAACGGTAAACTCCCTTTCGATGCGCTGGTTTGGTTGACCTTGACGCCTGTCGAATAGCCGCCGCGGCGGAGCGCTTGGCAGCGCCTGGGTTCTGCGTTACATGCAGGGACCAGCGACCGTAAGGGGAAGGCCATGTCGTCCGTCTATAACAAAACGTTCCCGGTATCCTGGGAGGAACTGCACCGCAACGCCCGCGCTTTGTCCTGGCGCCTGGTCGATCTCATGCCGTTCAAAGGCGTGATTGCGATCACCCGCGGTGGCTTGGTGCCGGCGGCGATGCTGGCCAGGGAGCTCGATATTCGGCTGATCGACACGGTTTGCGTCGCCACTTACAATAAGAAGAATATGGGCGAAACCGACGTTCTGAAGCGCGCGGTGGCGGCGGACGACGGCAGCGAGGGCGAAGGCTGGCTGTTGGTCGACGACCTCGTCGATACCGGTGCGACGGCCCGCGTCGTCCGGGCCATGGTGCCGAAGGCGCATCTTGCCACGGTCTACGCCAAACCCGCCGGCCGCCCGGCCGTCGATACTTTCGTGACGGAAGTCAGCCAGGACACCTGGATCCTGTTTCCGTGGGACACCGCCCAAGTCTATGCCGACCCGGTGGTGGAGCAGACTTAATCCCGCCGCGGGTCGCTTAGGCTCGATAGGGCTTCGCGCAGGATTTCCGAGGCCTGTCGGCGTTCCACCGACGTCATGGCGCCGGGGTCGATATTGACTGACAGGTTGGGCCGCTCTTCGCGTATACGGCGATAACCGCCGGTCGTGTCGTCGCGCATGTCGACGACACGGTAGGCCGCGACCGGATGTGACATGCCCTTGACGTCGATGTCGCCGGCTTCGACGCAATCGAATTCGTCGCGGACGTGGGCGTAGGTTTCGTAGGAAATCAGGATTTCGCCCGGCGTGGCGGCGGTTTCGAGCCTTGAAGCGAGGTTCACGCCGCTGCCGATTATTGTGTAGTCCATACGGGATTCGCTGCCGAAATTGCCGACGGTACAGTAGTCGGTATGTACGCCCATGCGGCATTGCAATGGCCGCTCAATGCCGGCGTTGCGCCATTTGACCTGCAACTCGGTCATGCGCGTACGCATCGCGATCGCCATCCTGACGCAAGCCAGTGCATCTTCCCTTATTCCCAAAGATTCCGGGTCGCCGAAGAATATGACGATGGCGTCGCCGACATATTTGTCGATGGTCGCGCCATGTTCGAGGGCAATTTCCGACATCTCGGTGAGATAGTGGTTGAGCAATTGCGTCAGTTCTTCCGACTCCAGCCTGTCCGCCGTCTCGGTGAAATTGGCGATGTCGGAAAAGAACACGGTCAGTTTCTTGCGCTGACTGGCGACCTTGACTTCTTGTCTGCCGGAAAAAATCGAGTCATAAACTTGCGGCGACAGATATTTCGCCAACTGACCGGACAATCGTTCAAGCGCATTCGTTTTTTCCGCCAGTTCCTCCTCCCGGCGTTTCAGCTCCGTGATGTCGGAATAGACCGCGACGATACCGCCGTCACTGGTTCTGTGTTCGCTGACGAGGATCCAGCGGCCGTCTTCCCGTTCCTGCACATGCGGTCGGCCGAGCTTCTGCCGCAGCGCTAGCCGTTCTCGCACCCAGTCGTCGACCCGACCATGGGCCTGTCGGACGTAACCGAGTTCGGCGACCTGGCGAACGATCTCCTCGAATGTCATGCCCGCTTCCAAACGGATATTGCCGTCGGGGTAGAGCATGTCCGAATACTTGCTGTTGAAGAGAACGAGCCGATCGTCCTGATCGTAGAGTGAAAACCCTTCCGGTATCGTATCTATGGCGTCCAGCAGCAGTTGCTGGCTACGTTGTAGCGCCGCTTCGGTTTCGACTTGTTCTGTGATTTCGCTGCCGGTGCCGCGATAACCGATGAAATTGCCGCCGGCGTCATAGATCGGCTTGCCATGCGACCTTAAGTGACGAACGCGGCCTCCATCGGTCCTGGTGCTGTAGACGAAATCGCGGAAAGGCAGATGCGCTTTCAACTTGGCTTCGTGTTCCTGCCAGATTGGGTCCTGCCCGTCCGAGTCCGAGAACTCGGCTCGCGTTTTTGCCGATGATCGCGCTTTGCGGAATGTTGAAGATCTCCAGGAATCGCGGCGAACAGTAGGAAAAGCGAAGGTCGCGATCCATTTCCCAGATCCAATCGCCGACACTCTCCGCGACGTCACGAAAGCGTTGCTCGCTCCAAGCCAACGCTTGTTCCTTGTATCGGATGGCGACAAGGTGTTGGACGACGCGGGCATAGGCTCGGGCGGTCTGTAAGGGGGCGGCTATACCGACGCTGAAAAGACGCTTGCCGTCGATCTCAATCGGCAGCGCCGCACCTTCCATGATGCCGGCGTCCGGGTCGGCTTCCGTCGAGGATACTTCGTACCTATTGATTTCACCGGAAACGATTTTGGCGACGCCGTCGTGGACCTTACCGATCCTGTCGCGTTTAGAGCAGGCGACGATCCGGCCCTCATCCGCAAATATCGTGACGATGGCGCCGATTTCGTCGGAAATCTGATCGCAGATGTCTTGTAGTTGCTTGCTATCTATTTTCGTCATGACCGTTCCGCCCCATCGTCGGCCGACATGAGAAAACTCACGTTAAACTTTAGTGTGTTCGCCGGGCGAAAAGCATGTCAAGCGGGTTTTTCAGTTGGCACTAATGTACCGGAGCTTCAGGAGGACTGAATATGCGTCGGCGGATACAAGAGCTTGATCGGACGTTCCGCCAATTCGACGCGGGTGGGGGTATAGCTGACGATGTCGCCATCGGCTTGGATCGGTTGGCCAGCCGGCCCCCCGATGTCTAGCCGCTGGCCGGTGATCGTGGTGACGCCCTTGGCATTGGGCAGGCGGTCGAGGCCGAGTGCCACGCCATATCTCAGCGCCGGCCAACGCCCCAAATCGCCGAGCATGACGAATTCAAGGCTCGGCTTCGTCAGCAGCGCGCCAGGTGCGCAGAGGAATCGGCCACCGTAGAAACGGCCGTTGGCGGCAATCAAGCCAGCGGCTTTTTGTTGCACGCCGTCGACGTGGAGGTCCAGCATGGGTAGATCGAAATCGGTCAACTGCCACAGGGCCTCGACGACATAGGCGGCCTTGCCCAATTTTTCCTTGAGCGCCAGATTGACGCCGGCAACCACTTTGGCGTCGAAGCCGACGCTGGCCATCTGTACGAATAGCCGGTCGTCGATGCGGCCGAGAAAGCAGTCCTCGATATGGCCGTCCAGCAAAGTGGCGGTTACCGTGTCCAGGTCGACTTTCAGGCCGATCTCCGCGGCCAGCACATTGGCGGTTCCCGCGGGGATGATACCGAGGGTCGGGCCGTTCGGATAAAGCCCGTTGATGACTTGGTTGATCGTGCCGTCGCCGCCCGCCGCGACTGCAACGTCGCAAACTGCCGCTGACAGCTCCCGTGCGATGCGTTTGGCGTCGTCGGCGCTATGGGTATCGTGGATGTCGACGTGGCAGCCTGTCCCGCGGAGACGAGAGACAACGCTGTCGGTCAGGCCTTTGCTGGCGCTGCCGGCGGTCGGATTGCGAACGACGGCGAAAACGCTGGCGCTGTGGCATGGGGAGGCGAGCCGTAACAACCTTCGCGGTGACTAACTTTCCTGGCGCTTCATTTCGATCAATTGGTCCCGGTCAATCGTGAAGCTTTCGCCGCAACCGCATTGGGCCGCCGCGTTCGGATTGTTGAAGACGAAGCCGCCCTGGAATTTGTCTTCATGATAGTCCATTTCGGAGCCGATCAGATACATCATGGCGGTCGGGTCGATGAAAACCTTGACGCCCTTGTCCTCGACGACTTGGTCGAGCGGGCTTTGCTGTCGCGCATAGTCGATTTCATACATCAGGCCGGAACAGCCGCCGGTCTTGACGCCAACCTTCAGGCCGATGATCTCGCCGTCACCGCGGTCGATCAGGGATTTAGCACGGTCGGCGGCGGCGTCCGTCAGGGTCAACATGTTCGGTAGCTGGTTCATCCGCACCTCCTCAAAACATGTTCAGTTCGACGCGAGCGGCCTCGCTCATCATCGACGGATCCCACGGCGGATCCCAGGTCAATTGTACCTCGACCTCGCCGACGCCGTCGAGTTCCGCCACGGTCACGCCAAGATGCCCCGGCAGCACGCCGGCGACGGGGCAACCGGGCGCCGTCAACGTCATCAGGATGTTGACTTTACCCACATCGTCGATCTCGAACTTGTAAATCAGGCCCAATTCGTAGATATCGACAGGAATCTCCGGATCGTAGACAGTTTTCATCGCCGCGGTCACCGCGTCGCGGGTCGCGACCGGATACTCCTCCGGACGCAGCGGCAGGCCCGCTCGGGCGATACCGTCTTCATCCAACGGCGGCGCGTTCTGCATATGGGCAAACATGTCGTCCATATAGTTCATCGCATCCATCCCCAAATCTTCCCTTCGTGTCTTTTCTACTCGTCTACTCGGTGGTCGCCGACTGTTCGCCGTTTACCGCCGCCTGCATGGTGTGCCAGGCCAAGGTGGCGCATTTCACGCGCATCGGAAATTCCCGCACCCCGCTCATCACCTGCAAGCGGTCGAGGGCGTCCTCGTCCGCGTTCGGATAGGCGGCGGGATCGTAGTTGTCGTCCGTGCACATGGCGTGGAAGCTGGAGAAAAGGGCCTCCATCTCCGCCAAGGTTTTGCCGGTCAGGATCTCCGTCATCATCGAGGCGCTGGCTTGCGAAATCGCGCAGCCGCGGCCGTCAAAGGACACATCAGCGATGCGGCCGTCGTCGTCGACTTGCATATAGATCGTGATCTTGTCGCCGCAGAGCGGGTTATCGCCATGGGCAAGATGGTTGGCTTCCGGCATCGCCCGATAATTGCGCGGGTTCTTGCCGTGATCCAGGATCACTTCCTGATAGAGTTCGCGTAGTTCGTCCAACATCAGCCGAAAAACTCCTGTGCGGTCTTCACCGCCTCGATCAGCACGTCGACATCTTCCTTGGTGTTATAGACGCCGAAGGAGGCGCGGGCCATGGCCTCGACGCCGAAGCGCTGCATCAAGGGTTCGGCGCAGTGATGGCCAACACGGACGGCGACGCCGCAGCGGTCGACAATGGTGCCGACGTCATGGGCATGTACGCCCTCGACCAGGAACGAGACGATACCCTGCTTGCCCGCCGCACGGCCATAGACGGTGACGCCCGGCAGCTGCATCAACCGATCCTGGGCATAGCGATGCACATCTTCCTCATGGGCGACGATGGCGTCGAAGCCTAGATCGTTGACGTAATCGAGCGCCGCGCCGAAGCCGATCGCTTCGATGATCGGCGGCGTGCCGGCCTCGAACCGATGCGGCGGATCGGCATAGACGGTCTTGTCGAAGCTGACGGTTTTGATCATGTCGCCGCCGCCTTGATAGGGCGGCATGGCGGCCAGCAGATCTACCTTACCGTAAAGAATGCCGAAGCCGGTCGGACCGTATAGCTTGTGGCTGGAGAAGGCGTAGAAGTCGACGTCCAAATCCTGCACGTCCACCGGCATATGGACGACGCCCTGGCAGCCGTCGACCAGCAGCAACGCGCCTTTCGCATGCGCCAAGGCCGCGAGTTGCTTCACCGGCACCACGGTGCCGAGCACGTTGGAGACATGGGTGACGGCGACCAGTTTGGTCCGCTCAGTCAGCAACGCCTCGAATTCGTCGAGCAGGAAGTTGCCGTCGTCGTCGATGGGGACGACTTTCAACACAATACCCAACTCGTCGCGCAGCATCTGCCAAGGCACGATGTTGGAGTGATGCTCCATCGCCGTGATGATCACTTCGTCGCCGGACTTGAGGTTGGCACGGCCCCAACTGGCGGCCACCAGATTGAGCGACTCGGTGGCGCCGCGGGTGAAAATCACCTCGTTTTCGTCGCTGGCATTAATGAAGGCGGCGGTCTTGCCGCGCACGGCCTCGTAGCGCGCGGTGGTGTGTTGGCTCATATAATGAACACCGCGATGCACGTTGGCGTATTCCTCGCGCATCACATAGGTCATGGCGTCGATCACGGCCTGCGGCTTTTGGGCGCTGGCGCCCGAATCCAGGAACACCAGTGGCTTGCCATAGATTTCCTTGGACAGGATCGGGAAATCGGCCCGAACCTTATCGATATCGAACGTGGGGGACGGCGCGGTCATGGTGGACAGGTCGTTCATCGCCGATGCGCCTCCAACCACTGACCGACTTCGGCGCGGAAGCTCTCGCGCACGGTTTCGTCGGCGATCTCCTCGATACCTTCGGCGACGAAGGCCTCGATCAGCATATGCCGGGCCAGCCGTTCGGGAATGCCGCGGCTACGCAGATAGAAAAGCGCATCTTCCGCCAATTCGCCGGCTGTGGCGCCGTGGCTGCATTTCACGTCGTCGGCATGGATCTCCAGCTCCGGCTTCGCATTGATGGTGGCATCGGTGGAGAGCAGCAGCGCCCTCGACAATTGCCGGCCCTCGACCCGTTGGGCGTCCGGGTGGATCTTGATGCGGCCGGCGAAAACGCCATGCGCTTTGTCGTCCAGCACGCCTTTGTAGGTTTGTGTGCTCTCCGTCTCCGGCGCCCGATGGTCGATATAGGTGGTGGTGTCGCCATGTTGAGCGCCGGCGAGCAGATACCCGCCGTCGACCCGCGCGAACGCACCGGTGCCGGCCAGGGCGACGTGGATCTCGTTGCGGGAGAGGGCGCCGCCCAAGGTCAAAGTGTAGTTGTTGAGCTGTGCGCCGGCGGCGAGACGGGCTTCCACCGTCGAGATATGATGGGCTTCCGCGTTTTCCGCCTGCAGGCGGTAGAAACCGACCCGTGCGTCCGCCGCCAGCAGCAGCTTGGTGACAGCATTGGTGAAGCCGCCGCCGGTATGGCGTTGCAGGACGCTGACCCGGCTGCCCGCGCCAGCGACGATCAGGTTGCGCGGATGCTGCGCCGCATCGCCGGCGAACGAAATCTCGATCGGCGTCTCCGCCCGAACGCCGTCCTCGACCACCAGGACGTAGCCGTCCCGCGCGCAGGCGGTGTTCAGGGCTGGGAAGGGCAGCAGGTTGACCCCTTCCGCCTTCAGATGGGCTTCGATCAGGTCCGGCATCTCGGCCAAAGCGTCGGCGAAGCACAGCAGACGTACGCCGTCCGGCACGGGGCCGGCAAACGTTAGGTCTGATATCTCTTCCGCGTCCAGACGCTGGTCCTTCAAGCTATGCAGAGCGGTGAACTTCCAGGCTTCCTGCTTCTGGGTCGGTAGGGCGAAGCCGTCGGCGGCGTGGCGCCGGGCCTCGGTCAACCAGGCCGGCTCCGCCGGCAGGGCCGCGATGTCGAAAGCCGCGCCCATCTCAGGCCGCCGACTTCTCGAAGGCGGCATAGCCCTTGGCCTCGAGCTCGAGGGCCAGTTCCTTGCCACCGGATTTCTGGATCTTGCCGTTGGCCAACACATGCACTTGGTCCGGCACGATATAATCTAACAGGCGCTGATAGTGGGTGATCACCAGCATGGACCGGTCGGGGCTGCGCAGCTTGTTGACGCCGTCGGCGACGATCTTCAGCGCATCGATGTCGAGGCCGCTGTCGGTTTCGTCCAGCACGGCGAAGCTTGGCTCGAGAATGGCCATCTGCAGCGCCTCGTTGCGCTTCTTCTCGCCGCCGGAGAAGCCGACATTGACGCCGCGGCGCAGCATCTCTTCCGGAATTTCCAATTCGGCGATCTTGCCACGCACGAGCTTCAGAAACTGCATGGCGTCGAGCGGGCTTTCGCCCCGGCCCTGGCGCACCGCGTTCAGCGCTTCCTTCAGGAACTGCATGTTGGTGACGCCGGGCAGTTCTACCGGATATTGGAAGGCCAGGAAGAAGCCGGCGGCAGCGCGGTCTTCGATCTCCAGATCCAGCAGGTTCTCGCCCTTATAGAGGACGGCGCCGTCGGTGACCTCGTAACCGTCGCGGCCGGCCAACGCGTAGGACAGCGTGCTCTTGCCGGAGCCGTTCGGCCCCATGATCGCATGCACTTCCCCCGCATCGATGCGCAGATCGATCCCCTTCAGAATCTCGGTGCCGTCGACGGTGACGTGCAGGTTGATGATTTCAAGCATGTCTTGCTCTTTCTTTAATAAGCGGCGTCATCCCGGCCTTGAGCCGGGATCTCGTCGAGATATGTGCTTCGCCGCGCATGAGATTCCGGCTCAAGGCCGGAATGACAAATAGGCCGGCCGGAATGACGGTATTTCGAACGATAAGCCATCACCCAACGCTCCCCTCGAGCGAGATACCGATCAGCTTCTGGGCCTCGACGGCGAATTCCATGGGGAGTTCCTTCATCACCTCGCGGCAGAAGCCGTTGACGATCATGGAGACGGCGTCTTCCTCGCTCAGCCCGCGCTGGCGGCAGTAGAAGAGCTGATCCTCGCTGATCTTGGCCGTGGTCGCCTCATGCTCCACCTGAGCCGTCGGGTTGCGGCTTTCGATATAGGGCACGGTATGGGCGCCGCAGGTATCGCCGATCAGCAGGCTGTCGCACTGGGTATAGTTGCGGGCGTTCGCCGCTTTCGGCTGCATCCGCACCAGGCCGCGATAGGTCTGCTGACCGTGCCCGGCGGAAATGCCCTTGGAGATGATGGTCGAGGAGGTGTTGCGGCCGAGATGGATCATCTTGGTGCCGGTATCCGCCTGCTGCCGGTGGTTGGAGATGGCGACGGAATAGAACTCGCCGACCGAATTGTCGCCGATCAGCAGACAGCTCGGATATTTCCAGGTGATGGCGGAGCCGGTCTCGACCTGGGTCCAGGAGACCTTGGAGTTGCGGCCCCGGCAGGCGGCCCGCTTGGTGACGAAGTTGTAGATGCCGCCGACGCCGTTTTCGTCGCCGGGATACCAGTTCTGCACCGTGGAATACTTAATCTCCGCATCGTCCAGCGCCACCAGCTCGACCACGGCGGCGTGCAACTGGTTCTCGTCCCGCATCGGCGCGGTGCAGCCTTCGAGATAACTCACATAGCTGCCTTCGTCGGCGATGATCAGGGTGCGCTCGAACTGGCCGGTATTGGCCGCGTTGATGCGGAAATAGGTGCTCAGCTCCATGGGGCAGCGCACGCCCTTCGGCACGTAGACGAAGCTGCCGTCGGTGAACACGGCGGTGTTCAGGGTGGCGTAGAAATTATCGCTCGCCGGCACGACGGAGCCGAGATATTTCCGCACCAGCTCCGGATGGTTCTGCACCGCTTCGGAGATCGGGCAGAAGATGACGCCGACTTCCTCCAGCTTCTTCTTAAAGGTGGTGGCGACGGAGACGCTGTCGAACACCGCGTCGACGGCGACACCGGCCAGGATCTTCTGTTCGTGCAGCGGGATGCCGAGCTTGTTGTAGGTCTCCAAAAGCTCCGGGTCGACCTCGTCCAGGCTCTTCGGCCCGTCCTCCATGCTCTTCGGCGCGGAATAGTAATAGGCGTCCTGATAGTCGATGGGCGGATAGTCGACGGCGGCCCAGGTCATGCTCCGCCATCTCCAGCCACATGTGATAGGCCTTCAGCCGCCAGTCGAGCAGCCAGTCCGGCTCCTCCTTCTTGGCGGAGATGAAGCGGATGATGTCCTCGTTCAGGGCCCTTGGGCGCGGTATCCGCCTCAATGTCGGTGACGAAGCCGTATTTATACTTGTCGCCGGCTTGACTTTCTACCTGATCTTGTCCGGATATAGTATTGGATTCGTTGAGGCTCATGGCCTGAGCTCCGGTGTTTGAGAGGGGAATTGGTTGCGCCAGGGCGGGGCGGCCATGTCGGCCAGGGTGATGCCGTCCAGCGCGTCGCGGATCGCCTGGTTGACCCGGTTCCAGTTGCCGCGCATGGGGCAAAGGCTCTCGACCCCGCAATTGGTCTCGGCACCGTCGACGCAGGAGGTCAGCTCGATCGGCCCCTCCAGCGCCTCGATGATCTCGGATACGGTGATCGCCGCCGCCAGGCCGCGCCAGGGTATAGCCGCCATGGGCACCCCGGTGGGAGGTCACGATCCCCGCCTGCGCCAACTGCTTCATCAACTTCGCCACCGTCGGCGGATTGACTCCGCTGTCGCCGGCAAGCTGCGCCACCGTCATCGGCGATTGGTCTTCTCGATCTTCGCTAGTGCCGGGCGAAGCCCCGGCACCGCCGCCAAGCGCCATCTTCGACAGGGCCACCACCCCGTAATCGGGTCATCCGATTAAGCCTGAGCATCGCTCTCTCCTATACCTTCCGCGCTTTCTACGTCTGCCGGCCACATGCCGGCTCTTCCACGTCATTCCGGACAAGCGAAGCGCGATCCGGAATCTCAGGCAGAACCTGCACAAGATACCGGATAAATCCTCCCGGATTTTCCGGCATGACGTTGAAATCTAAAGCCGAAATCGATTGTCCCAAAAAAGGGACCAATTTCGTCCTGTATATGGGGGAGGGGAGAGCCACGCTGTCAAGCGGAAAATGGGACTAGATTGGTGCGGTATGGGGGCGAATTGTCGCGGTCACAAATGGCGGTCGGCATCCCTGCGATTGTCGAGGACACGGATGATGACGACGCGGTTGTCCTCGATCTTGTAGAAAATGCTGTGTCTTTTGAATTCGTGTCGACGATAACCGGCACGCAAAATACTGATGTCTCTACCAATTTCAGGAAATTTCTCAATCGAATCAAATGCGTCGAGCAGTTCGCTCAGATAGGTATCCGCCTGGGTTATTCCGAATGTCCGAGCGCCGTAGGCGTGAAGCTGAAAAATATCCTCGGTGGCTTGTGGCGAGAGCCGATATTTACTCGTCATCCGCCGCGCCGAGCCGCCGCTTCGCCTCCGCCAAAAGCTCTTCTCGCGTCCAATCTCGTGCCGGTCCGCTTTCCTCGCCGTCGATGAGGGCTTGGATCAGCACTTCCCGCCGATCCCGCCGCGCCTGGTCCTGCCGCACCAGATCGCGGATATAGTCGCTCACCCCCCCATACTGCCCATTCCGCGCCTGCGCCTCGATCCAGGCTTTCATCTGGTCGGGGACGGATACGGTCATCGTTGCCATATTCAATGCCTTTTGAAGTTCAGGTGAGGAAATCTTAGCGCATATTGTGAATTTTTGCTAATATTTGTTAAACCGATTAGTCGCAACGGAAGGCATGACTAAAAAAGCACAACGACTGTACGGAAATTATGAACTGTGCCCCAAATTCCTCTGTCCGCGAAATTCCTCATAGTAAAAATTTACTCGGAATACGCATTTGTGATTGTAGTATTTTCTAATTTAAACTTGCGCACTTGATAAGTTGCTTGGTAACATACCTCTAAATTAGAAGTTGTAAGAGGTCTTCGATGGGATCTGTGTCTTCAACACCGAAAAGAAAGATTTTTGTGAGCTATTTTCACCATGGCGACCAAGCATATTACAATGAGCTATCTCTAAAATACTCTGAAATTTATGATGTTATTCACGATAACTCCCTGGATAGAGAAATACAGTCTGACAATACAGAATATGTAATGAGAAGGATAAGGGAGGATTTTATCACTGGCAGTTCCTGTGCAATTGTTCTCTGCGGACTGCTGACCTCAGGGCGAAAATTCGTAGATTGGGAAATAAGCGCAACACTTCAAAAACAGCATGGCTTGATCGGTGTAAAACTGCCTCCGCTAAAAGTAGTAGAAGATAGTTGTGATAAGCCACCAAGGCTTCAGGACAATATTGACAGTGGCTATGCTATTTGGCTGTGGTGGGAAGATATCATCGATAATCCCGCACATCTCCGTAGGAAAATAGAGGAAGCAAACAATCGACCAAAAAACTTAATTAGCAATGCTCGAGCTCTTAAACCAAGCAATAGTCCACTTTAAATTTACTCTATAGTAATTTTTTCTAACTCATGAGCGTATTGAATTAGTTTTTTATTTACCTCTAATAAATCGCGACTTAATTCCTCATACTCTGGAAAACTCTTTTGTAGAGTTTGTGGAGGCATATTTTTGAGTTCGTTTTTTTGATGCTCAAGCCAGTTTCTATACCTAGCGTTCCATTGCGTAAGGTGGGGCCGAAGGCCTTCATTTAGCGTATCAACCGCAATATTTATTAATTTCCTTGTACTTTCACTTTTCTTTATTTCATTTGCTGGAATATTTCCTATATGCTCCCGTACTTTTTGAAATAGAATGTACCAAGAGTCGTATATTTCATCTATCACATCATTTTCTAAGTCGATTTCGACAGCTGCTTTCCGTGTTTTTAGCTCTGTCCATATATTATGTGCTATTTGTACGTCTACAGAATTTGGCGTGAATTTCGCCGAGCCAATATTACCTAGTTTTATATTCAACTCAACAACATTGAATTTTTTATTAAAAAATCTTCGAGATAATTCCCATATAATAATAATTAATATGGATAAAAGAGATAGAAGAAATAAAGATATTGTTATATTTAGTTCAAAATCTTCGGTAATATATATTTTTATTAAATTGAATATATCGCCATTGGTTTCGAGCGCGGATTCTTTTGATTTATTTGCATCATAATTTTTCATTATGTTTTCAATATAGCAGAATATTTTTTGGAAAAGCGGTTGTATATTATTCTCTAAATGTCACTAATGACAATGCACCTCACCCCGTTTCCTATCCATGTGACAGCATTGCCCCGGTGGGGAGCTTTTGCGGCAGCCGCCGCCGTGGTGGATGGTGGGGGTGTCGGCGGTGGGGCCGGGGAGGGTTGTCGCCGAGGCCGGGTGGGGAGAGATCGCCAGCACTGCCGCGATCAACAAGGCACCGCCGAAGGCCGTCATAGAAATGCCCGCTAACTTCCCGCCCCCGCCGCGCATCCGTGCTATCGTTCCCTTCGCGTCTAATCCTATCCCGCATAGGTCGTATCGTCACGGAGTATAGCAGCTAGAATATCAGCGCGCATGCATATATTTTTGTCGAAATCAATCTAGCCGTATATTGCATGGCTAACGAATTGATGGCGCCAATAACCTGCGCTCGCGCCGGCGCGCAGTTCAAGTTTATGTTGCTCTATTGCGTGGAGAAATGATCAGCACAGGTGGAACAATATTTGGCCAAAATCATGGCTATGTTTGTTTTAGGGTTCGATCCATCGGCCAGCTTCGTCAAGCATACAACAGGTTTGCAGGGTCCAAATTCCAATGAATAAACTAGGAAACGAACTTCGATGCCTAAATTTCAGGTAAAAACCATACTGCTCATCTCTTTGGTTGCTGTTACGGCGGTGGCGAGCGTCTTGCTCGCGATTGGGTCGGTGCCTTATTCAGTCGCTCCGCAGAATCCGACAGTTCAAAAGCAGGCAACGCCGCGAAAAGTCTCAGCACCTCCGCTTCCTCCGAAGTATCATGAAATCCCCGTTTTGGATCGCAGGATCGTCACAGAGCTGCCCGAAGATACGCGGTTAGCGCTTGTCTCAGGTTACCAATCCGTTGGCAGGGGGCGACAGAAAACGAAGGACAGTCTCGTCGTTATAGGTGAAAAAGCCGGTAATGTCTTACTCATTTTGTCAAGCTACTCGACTATCTCCTGGAACATAAAGGTATTACCCGGCAGTAACCTCGTCGGCATTATTGTGGGTGGGTACGAGATTCCCGGATCTGTCCTTTCGACGCAAGTCGCGCCGGTCTATCCAGCGAATATCGGTTACGCCAAAGAAACGGAAAACATCAACTTCGTAAAAGCCTTACGCTGGGTAAAACGGCACTACAAACGTGACCGGGTCGATTATTTTTTAGGCCGATACAAAGTACCATTGCGGGTATTCGTGAGTTTCGATCATCCTCCCGATCCGCGATGGACACTGTCTTGGCCAAAAGCAGTCAAACCTCATGCGAGTTTTGATTTCTCATTGCTGGCCGCAGGCGATCGTCGAATGCGTTGGCGCGGGAACGGTCCCGTCAACCCGGACACATTTATGGCATACCCGCCGGAGACCATAGCGACAAGCGGCGACGAAAAATTCGCATACACCAAGCGCAAAGAGCTGACGATCGAAAACATAAAGACCGGAGTCGTGGAGGCCTATCCCTTACCGGCCGATTTTCCGAAATTCGACCTATTCAAGGGTATCGCCTACGATCCGGCGCGCAAGCTGGTCATGGTTTTGTTCAATCTGAAATATGGACGGTTCGATGCGAAATCTCGAAAATGGCTAGATTACGCCCGGCTGCCACAGGGCATCAACTTCGAAGCGTTAGCATTCGATGAGGTAAAGGAGCAATTCGTCGGGATTAGCGGCCGAAGCGACGGGACCGCTCTCATCTTCTATTTGGACAGCGAAGGCGCGCTGTTGAACCGTTTGCATATCGAGGAGCCGCTCGCCGGCTACACGCGAAGCTTCGACCGAGGCAATGGTGGCCCTGTCAAGTTGTCAATAATTCCACAAGGGCGATATGCCGCTATTCTAATGATCGGGCGGCGTGGTCCGTTCGGCCGAGGACGTGTCCATACCGTTCACCGTATGTGGCTGGTCGATACAAACACCAGGATGTCGCGGTTAACGTACAAAAATGACAACGGATTGATGGAGAGAAGATGACTGAGTCGGTCGCTTGACTGACCTTTCGCGCCGTCGAGACGATCGCCGATTTACGAACGATGGCAAAGGAGCGGACGCATTTTTCGGTATAACTGGTTTCTCGGTTGGCTCGTCTCGGCCTATCTGTTGGTCCGCGTCATCCCGTCCCTCGTATTGACGTTCGGTCTCGTCGTCCTCGGCGGCTGGCTGTTGGGGGAGGGCGGACCCATCATCGGCTCGCTTGCCCCCGTCCTGGCGGTGCCCGGCCTGCTTTGGCTGATGAAGTTCTTCGGCATCACCAGCGACGACGACTTCCTTGACATCGAAGACATCTAACCGCCGCCCTGCGCTTTGCCGGGGTTATACTAACGGCATAAATTATTGACTTGTGATGGCCCATTCTCTCATGCCGATTGACATGATTGTCTCGGGTTCGGCAATGAGTTTGTTCCAGGCTTCGCATCCAGCTTCGATGATGGCGTCGTAATCTTCGAAGACGCTGTTCGAGAGCCAGTTTTGCCGCATGTATTGCCAGATATTCTCGACCGGGTTCAACTCGGGCGAGCGCGACGGCAGCAGGATAATGGTCAGGTTTTTCGGCACCTTGAGCTTGCCGCTACAGTGCCAGCCGGCGCGGTCCATCAGCACGACGCCGTGCGCCTTGGCGGCGACGCTGCGGCTGATCTCCTCGAGATGCAGCTGCATGGCGTCGGTGTTGGCGAACGGTAGCATCAGCGCGGCGCCCTTGGCGGCCAGGGGACAGATGGCGCCGAACAGATAGGCGTTGGCGTAGCGCTGATCGGCGGGCAGACGCGGCCGGCTGCCCTTCTTCGCCCAGATCCGCGTGCGGCCGTTCTTCTGCCCCAGTCTGGCTTCGTCTTGAAACCAGATCTCGATCCGCACGCCTGCGGGCAGGCCGGCGATGTGGGCGGCTAGGGTGCGGGGGAAGTTTTTTTGAACGCCGCGAGCACCCGCGGGTCCTGTTTCGGGTGCTGCGGGCGGCCCGAGATGCGGGAGAAGCACAGCGCCTTCAGCAATTCCGAGATCGCCCGCTCGCTATAGCGGACACCGAAGCGATCCTCGATCACCCGCACCAGATCGATCCGGCGCCAGCGCACCACGCCGTCGACCGCCGGATCGGGGCCGCGCGCGACGATCGCAGACAGCTCGGCCATCTGTTCGTCGCTTAACCGCCGCGGCCGGCCCGCGCCGGCCCGGTTCTTCAAGCCGTCCGGACCCTCGTCATTGAAGCGGTGGGCCCAATCCCGCAGCGTCTGCCGGTCCATGCCGCCGACTTTCGCCGCCGCCGCGCGGCTCATCCCGTCATAGACCGCCGCCAAGGCCAACAGCCGGCGAACCTGACGCGGATCGCCACTGCGCTTGGCCAAACGGCGAAGTTCCCGACCATCGTAATCATCTCGCAAAACAATACTCACTGACATGGCGAATCTCCTTCGCCACACTTGAATCACAGACAGACCGATAAGGGAATCCCAACAGAGTCAGAAAATTTTGCCGTTGGTTCTATACAAAAAGCTGCTGCGTCAAGTTCATCCCAAGGGTTTTTGATCGTCGATCAACAGGGTCATGGTTCTATCCGACGTCGGAGTTGGTCCGCGTCACTATCCTGGGCTGACCTGTTTGAAGCGGTGGGGCGGCACACTGTATTAAGCGCAGTGTCATGAGCGCTTCGGCTCTTTGCCTGCAACCAAGTCGTCCCGTGCTCGCCCCGCCAGCCGATCATCAACGTCCTCTTTGCCTCACTTCGTTACATACCGCACATATTGCACCGCTGGGTTAACCGGTCGCTTCCCCCACATGCGCTTGAAAGTGGCTTTGCTCTTTCCACATTCGGCCCAGGATCACCGCCAGCCGGCGCGCCACCGCGACCCGGGCTTTCTTCGCCCCGCGCCGCTTCATCACCCGCAGCCCCCAGCTCTTCAGGTCCGAGCTCGAACGCACCGTGCTCAGCAGCACATTGGCCGCCTCGTAGAGGTAATGCCGGGCCATGTGATCGCCTTGCTTGGAGATGCCAAGCGTGACATCACGATCCCCCGATTGATAGCGCTTCGGCGTCAGGCCCAAATAGGCGCCGATATCCCGCATCCGCCCAAAACGGTCGATATCCTCAATCGTGGCGTAAAAGGCCAGCGCCGTGATCGGCCCCACCCCCGGCACGCTCATCAAGCGCCAACAGACCTCGTTTGCAGACGTGATCCGGCGGACCTCGCCGTCAAGCCGGGCGAGTTGGCCCTCCACCGAGGCCAGGGTCTCCAGCAAACTATCGACGCAAGCGTAGAGCAAACCGTCCCGACGCACCGCCGCCCGCGCCGCTTCGGCAAACCGCTTGTAGCCGCGTGCAGCCCCCAGCCGGATGCCGAACGGCTTCAACAGGCCGCGGATCTGACCGTTCATCTGCCGCTTCACCCGGACCAACTGATCGCGCGCGCCCAGCAAAGCTTTCAGACGATGACTGTCCCACGACTTGACATGAACCGGTCGGTACCAGCCGGCCCGCAGCATCTGCGCCAAGGCCAGCGCATCGGCCCGGTCCGACTTCACCAGGCGATCCTTGACCGCGTTGGCGCAGGCCCGGGCGTCCATGCAGACAACCGGAATGCCAAGCCCTTCGAGAGACCAATAGAGCCAGGGCGTCAGCGAACCGCTCTCAAGACCCACCAAAGCAAGCCGGCCCCGCCCCGCCCGCGCGACAACACGCGACAGCGCCTGGGAGATCATCTCCGGATGCGTGTCCACCACACCGCGCCAGACAATCCTCTCATCATCGTCAATCACACAAACAGACGTCGTCTTGTTGCCAATGTCCAAACCTGCATAAAATGGCATCGCTGCTCTCCTTTCATAATTTCCCAAATGAGAGTTTCGGCCCTCAATCGGGGAGCAGCAACTTTCCTTTTGTATGGGATGTATTAGAGCAGATTTATCGAACACAGATTCATTTACGGGATTCCCGTTTGAGCCGTTCCATGATTCTATCTTTGCGTTGATTCGCAAGGAGGAACAATGTCTCAAAGTTACAGCACAGACCTGCGCCAACGGGTACTTTCCGCGATTTCGGGTGGTCTCTCAACTCATAAAGCAGCGGCTCGTTTCGATATTGGCGTGTCGACGGCAGGTCGCTGGTATCGCCGCTATCGAGATTACGGAGAAACGGAGGCGCGCAAGCAGGGGCAACCTGGCGGCTCCAAACTTGATCGTCATGAGGACTATATTCTGGGCCTGGTCGCGGACCGGCCGGACATCGCACTCTACGAGATCGCCGAGCGCCTTGAGGCGGAGCACAACGTCTCGGTCTGTCCGGCAACGGTCTGTAATTTTTTCAAGAAGCGCGGTATCACGTTCAAAAAAAGACAGCGCATGCAGCGGAACAAGAACGCGCGGACGTGAAAGCCCGGCGCGAACTCTGGTTTGAGGCTCAGCCCGACCTTGATCCCGAAAAGCTTGTCTTTGTCGATGAAACCGGCGCCTCCACCAAGATGGCGCGGCGGCGCGGACGGTCCAAACGGGGCGAACGCTGCCGCGACGCCATTCCCCACGGGCATTGGAAAACAACCACTTTTACCGCCGGGTTGCGTCTCGACAGCTTGGTCGCACCCATGGTGCTGGATGGGCCGATGAACGGCGACGCCTTTATCGCCTACACCGAACAAGTGCTTGCCCCGGAACTCAAGCCGGGGGATGTGGTCATCATGGACAACCTGCCCGCCCACAAAGTCACCGGCGTCAGGACGGCAATCGAAAAGGCCGGTGCGCGTTTGCTCTACCTCCCGCCATATTCACCGGACTTCAACCCTATCGAAAAGGCATTCTCGAAACTCAAGGCGGCGCTGAGAAAAGAAGCAGCCCGGACAATCCCAGAATTATGGAAGGTGATTGGACAAGCTATCGACGAATTCAAAGCCAGTGAGTGTAAAAACTACTTCACCGCATGCGGATATGAACCGGAGTAAAGTGAATCTGCTCTAGTGAGACCTGTGCGCGGGTAAGGGTTTACATGATTTGATAGTTTTGATTCTCTCGTTTTATCGAAGTGAACGGGAGGCGATGTGATGGCTCGGCGGACGATTGGACAGGAAGGCTTTTCCTTTATGTCGGGGAGTAGAGCTTCGGATCTGGACGCGCTTGCGCACCTGATCGATTGGTCTGCCGCCGACACTTTGATGATGCCGATCTCGGCTGGGGCAAAGGGCGAGCAGGGCTGGCCGCCGCTCTGTTTGCTAAAGGCTCTGCTGCTGGCGCGCTGGTATGATCTGAGCGATGTGAAGCTGGCCGAGGCGCTGGATGACCGGGCTTCCTTCCGCCGCTTTTGCGGCTTTTCTCGCAACGAAGCGACACCGGAACGCACTGCCTTCGTGCGCTTTCGCCGAACCCTGGTCCGCCTCGGTCTCGGCGACAGGTTGTTCGATGTCATCACCGAACAACTTTACCGCCAACATGTCGAAGTGAAGCGCGGCACCCTGGTCGACGCGACGATCATCGCTTCGGCCTCCAAGGAAGACGATGAGGCCCGTTGGGTCAAGCACAAGAACCGCAAGGCCGTACACGGTTATAAGGCGCATGTGGCTTGCGACGAGGACACGGCGTTGATCGAACGGGTGGCGGTGACGCCGGCCAATGTCAACGATGGCAAGGCCGGCTGCAATATTATCCCGGACGACCCGGGCGAGGTTTACGCGGACAGTGCCTATCGAGGCGAACGCTTCCGCAAGGCCGTAGAGGCGCGAGGCGGTCGAGCCCGGGTGGTGGTGACCGGCGTTTGGGCGCGCAGGCACGAAGATGCGGCGGCGAAACTGAAGGCTGTTAACGGACCGATCCACAAAGTGCGCGGGCGGATCGAAAAGATCTTCGGCACGGCCAAGCGTCATTATGGCCTACGCGCCATGACCGGTATCGGCCTTGACAAGGCAACGCTCCAGGTCCTCTTCACCGCCATCGCCTACAACCTGAAGCGGGCCCTCAATCTGCAAAGAGCATGAGCAAATGGGACCGACGAGGCCCCGTCTGCTGACAATCGGCGGTCAAACCGACAACAAAGCCGGATGGCCACGGAAAATCTCTCTCGCCTATCAAATATCATCAGAAAAACAAAGGGATAGCTGACCCGCGCACAGGTCTCCTAGGCATTGGCGTATAGTCCGCCTCCCGCCTCCCGCCAATTGCCCAACCTCGCATCAGACCGATGTCCCCGATCCTCGAAGAGTTCCGCCGCTGCAAGGTCGATAAGTTCTATATCCTCGATTACGGCCTGTTCCAGGTCCATGCCAACCGGCGCGTGATCGGATTGATGGGCGCTTTGATCGGTACCGACGATGGGAAATGGGTACTGGTGGATACCGGCATGCCGCCGAAATATGTCGACGATCGGGAGAAGTCCGCGGCCGAGGACCGCCTGGACGCGTTCGGCGTCATGTATGGACCTTTCCGGATTTGCAAGAAGAAACTGTGGCTTTGACCCACGCTCATGTATTCGTCCTGTTTGCGGGTTTTGTTGCCCTGGACGGAATGGGTCGATCGCGGCCCGGGTCGGTACAATCATCCCGACGACCTTTTTTGGTCGATGACGCTCCGTCCTGACCCGGGTCTCGGTCCTGCCATGTCTTCTTCTCGCGGTGAATGGGGTTTGTCCTTTTCTGCTGTGTTTTGCTGGTCTTTTGCGTTTCGTTCGTGGTTTCGGTTGCGTGGCGGTGGTCAGCTTCAGCCGGCGGGATTGAAGCTGGTTTGTTTGCTCAGGCAGGCCCAGGCGATGCGGGCCAGTCGGTTGGCGACGGCGACGGCGAGGACGTTGCGATTGAGGTTTTCGGCGCGCTTGCGCATGATGAAGGCCTCGAGCCGGTTGCGCGGCTGTTGCTGGCGGTCGGCGACGGTGATCAGGCTGTGCGCGCCCTGGACCAGCCATTTGCGGATCAGGGCGTTGCCGCGTTTGGTGATGCGCAACAATCGGGTGCGCCCGCCGGTGCCGTGCTGTCTGGGCACCAGACCGAGCCAGGCGGCGAACATGCGGGCCGAGGCATAGAGGCCGGGATCGTCGACGGCGGCGATGAGGGCGGCGGCGGTCAAGGGGCCGATGCCGGGGATCGAAAGCAGCCACGGGGCGCGCTCGTCGGCCTTCAGCTGAGCCTTGATCAGGCCGTCGAGTTCGCGGATCTGAGCCTCGATCTCGAGCAGCATCAGTGCCTGCATTTCCAGGCCGCGCAGGAGCGCCGGAGCGAGTTCGAGCTCGGCCAGCCAAAGCGGCAGCTGGCGGCAGAAGCGGGCCCGGCCTTTGGGGTAGACATGGCCGTATTCGGCCAACAGGCCGCGCAGCCGGTTGACCGTCTCGGTGCGCTGGCCGAGCAGGCCCTCGCGCAGGCGCAAGAGGCTGCCCAGGTCCTGCTGCGTCATCGTCTTCACCGGGATAAACCGTGTGTCCGGCTGCCTGGCCGCGGTGGTGATGGCGCGGGCGTCCCGCGTATCGCTCTTATGCGCGCCCAAAAACATCGCCACCCGGCGCGGATGGATCAGCACCACCTCATGGCCCAGTGATTGGCAATAGCGGCCCCAATAGTTCGCCCCGCCGCAGCTCTCCATGGCGATGCGACAGGGCGGCAAGGCCGCCAGATAACGCTTCAAAGCGGCGCGGCGCAGTTTCTTCTCCAACACCGTCTCGCCCGCCCCATCGGTCCCGTGAATGTGAAAAATGTTCTTTGCCAAATCGATGCTCAACAAACTAATCTCCGTCATGGGCCTTTCTCCTTTCAAATCCACCTCACTGGCTCTTAGAAGCCGTCCATTGAGGAATAGAAAGCGGGAAAGGTCCATCCCATCATCCTGGAGCTGACGGCGGAAAATCTCCCGGCCGGGCAATTGGCGAAACTCGGTCTGACCCCCGACGATATCGATCTGCAGATCCTGACCCATTCCCATATCGATCATGTCGGCGGCATTGAGGGTTTCGCCCATGTGCCGATGGTGGTCCACGAGGCGGAGCGGGCGTTGGACAGACCGCTCTATTGGCATGGCCGGCACCCTTTCAACTGGCCGGCCGGGCAGACCTATATCGAGGTTACGGGCGACCAGGAATTGTGCGGCGGCTTGACGCTCCTGGAAACCCCGGGCCACACGCCCGGGCAAATGTCGCTGTTGGTGGAGTTGCCGGAGACCGGGGCGATCGTCTGGACCTCGGACACGATCTCCCGGCCGTCGGAGCTGCGCGACGGCTTCGCCGGCTATTGGAACGAGGAGCTTGCGGAACGCCATGCCCACCGGTTGATGGAGATCGCCCGGCAACGCGACGCGGTCGTCATCTTCGGCCATTGTCCCGAACAATGGCCGACATTGAGAAAGATACCTGAAGGCTACCGCTGACCTCCGCCGACCTCAGCGTACGCGTATTGGACAATGTCCAATAAGAGTGGGCAGCATTGCTGACCTATGTTTCACAAGAAACAAAGGTCAGCCCCATTGACCCATCGCGCCTCGTTAACCGCCAGTCAGCGCTTTGAGTTCCGCCTCGAATTCCGGCCAAGGTTGGCGTTTCATTGCTCTGCATTCGGCCCACATGCGGCGGCCGCTTTCAATATAGTGCACCACAGTATTCCGATTGATCAAAAACGCGCGATAGATTCGGACTCGACCGGGCAGTAGGACTCTTTCGGCGATATAGCTGACGCAGACAAACCAGCCCGAATGGTGCTTCGGTAGAAACAATGTCCGTTCCCGTGTCCGCGCCTTCACCGGTTCAGATACTTCCCATCCACCGAAATGCTCGAACTCGATTCGGTTTGCAGCGACATATCGAAGGACGATCGTTTTGTAATCGGCTGGATAGGGGCCCAATTCGGCGTCGGTCAAGGGTGGTCGGGCGCAGCCGCCGAAGACGGAAAAACATAAAACGCAAAAGGCCATCAGGATCGGAAATTTCAATGCCATAACGCGGTACCATCTACATAAAATCAATTTCGAGAATGGCATTACGCTAGCATGGCGCCGCGCTGTATTCCACTCATGTTGCTAAGTGGTGGAGCATGTGGGCCAAAGCATCCGATTTCAATATCCCGGACAAGAATGTCTTTCCATTCTATGCGAGCAACTTTCTACCTGCTTGGACGCTCTGTTTTGTCAAAGCCTATTGAAGACGGCGATTAATCGCCCGCGATAACCTTTCATGACGACTTACTAACCATTTGTTTAGGCTTTTTGCATATTTACCTATGACAGGGTTTCTTTTGATCTGTATTGGCGGAAGGGACCTCATGTAGTGGGGCGAGACGGATCATGAACGCATTGCGATTCGGGCCCATTGGAGTCAATTGATTCATTAGGTTCGATTTTCGCACGTGTCCTTACCCAAATTACATCCTGTCCGATTGAACGACCTGATCCGCCTGCGGCGGGACGGCGAGCGTTTGAGCGGGCGGGAGTTGGTGCGGGTGGCCACGGTCACTCATGTGCTGCCGCTGCTCGGGTCCGTCGGCATCGCCATTACCGTGGCGTTCTGGAACGAGCCTTATCTGGCCGACACGGCGAGCCGGGTGACCTCGATCCTCGCCATTCTCATCACGCTGGTCACGCCGATCTTCTACGTCCTGTTCCGCGACGTGCGCGCCATCGGCGTGATGTTGGTTCTGGCCATGGTGGCCGTCCTGACCGGCGGCAGTTTCGCGGCGGACGGAATCCGCGCCCCTCAGGTCATCGTGCTGGCACAGATGCCGCTTTGGGCCGCCCTGTTCGACGGCAAGCGCGGTGCGATTGTGACCATGGTCATGGTTTATGCCGCGCTGGGCTTTCTCTATTTCTCGGTCGACGCGGGCGCAATTAGCAACATCGCCCATGTTTCCAACCTGTTCGACGTGGCGTTGATCGTCGCTTGCGTGGCCAACGGCACGGTGATCATCATTGTCGTCGTCAACGACTATGTCGAGCGGGACCTGGAGAAGGAGCGCCGACAGGCCTTCAAAGCCAACCGGGCGAAGTCGGATTTCCTGACCTCCATGAGCCACGAGTTGCGCACGCCGCTGAACGCCATTATCGGCTTCGCCCAGATGCTGAAAGTCTACGATCCGGAGACCCAGCGCCGGGAAGTGGCGGATGCCTCCGACCAGGTCATGCATGCCGGCATGCATCTACTTGGCATGATCGAGGACCTGCTGGATCTGACCACCCTCGAGGCCGGGCGGATGAACTTCGACCTCGAGCGTTTGCCGCCCGAGACGGTGTTCGACGAGGCGCTACCGCTGATCCGGCATATGGCGGTGAGCCGGGACATCTCTCTGATCGACAAGGGCAATGCGGACGCCATTCTGGAGATCGACCGCAAGCGGCTGCGCCAGGCTCTGGTCAACCTTCTCTCGAACGCGATCAAATACAATCGGCCGGGCGGTTGGGTCGCCTATGGCAGCCGCTTGGCGGAGAGCGGTGCCGTCCAGTTCTTCGTCGCCGACAACGGTATCGGCATCGCCACGGAAAGTCAGGATCAGGTCTTCCATCAGTTCCGCCGTCTGCATATGAGCGAACATAGCGCCGAGGGCGTGGGGATCGGCCTCTATTTCACCAAACAGCTGGTCGAGGCCATGGGCGGTCGGGTCTGGTTCGACAGTACCGATGGCGAGGGCAGTTGTTTCTATCTCGAATTTCCCGTCGCCGCCGAGGCGGGGCCGCGCATCACCGGGCAAATCCGCGCCGGCGCCGGCGCCATAACACGAAACACCGCCGCGTGACGTAAACACGATTAGGACACCGGCTCCTTCTGTTGAGTGCAGCCCGATACGAAGAGCTGCAGGGCGATATAGGTCCTCGGGCCCTGGAAATAGGCGACATTGATCTTATGCGGCCCAGGGTCGAGATCCACCGTGGCGCGTTCGGACCGGGTCGGATGGACGCCGTCATTATCGATCACCAGCCGATCGTCGATATAGAGCTTCGCACCATCGTCGCTCGACAGGCGGAAGCTGCAGGGCGCGGTGCCGTCAACCTCCAGTACGCCATGGAAGTCGATGGCGAACCATTCGACCCTGCCCGCCACGCCGGGAAAGCCGTCCGTATAGTTCCGTTGCGCCACGTCGAGCGCCGGAAGAGTAAGCGTGCCCAGGGCGGCCAGCCTAGCGAAATCAGGCAACTTGCGGCTCCATTCAGGCAGGGCATAGACCGTGCCTTGGAAACCGCCCTTAATGTTAAGCACACGCTCGTCCGCTGGCTGCGCCGACATGGTACCGGCACCGAACGCAAGCGCCGACATAAGACATAAGCAAAAACGGCAAACCCTCGACATACCAGGTCACCTTTTGTCGTCTGAGTAGGTTGTTGGGACGCCATATTACGCCACGAATTCGGGCGAGATCATGACCAATGCTGTCGATACCTAAGCAAGGCCTGTTGGATATCCGAATTCGTGGCCTCAGGTTAGAGAGGGGCGACCAGCTTCGATCCCGGGATAAACGCCAAACAACATCTAATCCCGTTCCGCAGTTTTCGCGCGCTGTCCGTCCGGGCCGGGATTGCCGTGGGCGGCGAGCCAGTCGGCCGGGTCCCAGCGGGGCAAGGCGAAGGTCTCGCCGAGGGGCGCATACTTGTCGGCATAGAGGCGGCCGACAATGTCGTAGCGGTCGAGATTGAGATAGAGCCGCTCCGGATCGATCAAGCCGTCGCGGGCATGCATGGTGAGGATTTCGCCGACCACCAAATCACGCTCTCCGCTCAATTGCAGGGTGACCGTACGCCGGCATTCGAAGGCGACGGGCGCTTCGCCGATGCGCGGCGGCGCCACCAATCGACTGGCGACCGAGGTGAAGCCGGCAAGCGCGAACTCGTCGAATTCCGGATCGAAATCGACAGCGCAAATATTCATGCCCTCGGCAAGCGCCATGTCGACCAAGTTGACCACGAATTCCCCGGTTTCCCGGATCAGGCGGGATGTGTCTTTGTAGGCGCCGTCTTCCCGGCGCTGCACGCCGATCACGCAGGTCGCGGGGTTTTCGGCGAAGACGTTGAAGAAGCTGTAGGGCGCCGCGTTCAGGGTGCCGTCTTCGTCGATCGTTGAGACCAAGGCAATCGGCCGGGGGATTACCGTGGCGCTCATGAGTTTGTAGCGGTCTTTGGGCGAAAGCTTGCTGAAATCGAATTCCATGGGGTCTCCCTTCGCCGGCGATCCTGGCCCGGTTGGCGTGCCGGGGCAAGTAAGGGTCAACACGGATCGGGTTCGGCGCTAGACTGGTGTCATGGCCAAATATCAGAACAAGACCCAACCGACCGGCGTCGATTCGAGAGATTTCATTGCCTCTGTGGAGCCGGTCCGGCGGCGGGAGGAGGGGCTGGTACTGCTCGACTTCTTCGACCGGGTTACCGGCATGCCGGCGGTCATGTGGGGGCCATCGATCGTCGGTTTCGGCCGCTACCGCTACAAATACAAAAGCGGTCATGGCGGCGAATGGCCGCTGACCGGGTTCAGCCCCCGCAAGGCGGGGATGACGGTCTATGTCATGTCCGGCTTTTCCGACAAGACCGCACTGCTCGCCAAGCTCGGCAAACACCGGCACAGCAAAAGCTGCCTCTATCTCAACAAACTCGCCGACATCGATCTCGACGTTCTGCATCACATCGTTGACGCCGATCTGGCCTGGATGCGGGAACGGTATGAGACCTGGGAAAAGTAGAGAGCGATCCGATGGCCAATCCCATAGCGGTTAGGTGCCTCTGTCCTTTTGGTCCGCAAGCAGTTTCTTCACGTGGTCCAACTCCATCTGCAAGGTATCGAAGCGCGACAGCAGTATATCCACCTCTTGGGCGGTGAATTCCTTGATTTCGCCCACATCTTCCCGCCGGGGTTTTAGCTGGGACGACTGCATGGCGTCGACGATGATGCCGATGAACAGGTTCAGCACGGCGAAACTGGTGATGATAATGAAGGGCACGAAGAAAACCCAAGCCCAGGGGAAAAACTCCATGGTTGGGCGGACGATCCCCATCGACCAGCTTTCCAACGTCATGATCTGGAACAGCGAATAGGCCGAGGCGCCGACATTGCCGAACCATTCCTGCAGGTTCGGGTCTGGATGCTGGCCGAACAGCTTGGTCGCCAACACGGCGGAGACATAGAACACCAGTCCCAACACACCGATGACGGATAGCATGCCCGGAATCGATTGGCCGATGGCCGTGATCACCCGGTTCAGCTGCGGCACCACGCTTAACAGCCGCAGGATACGCAGGATGCGTAACGCCCGCAGGATCGAAAGAGCACCGCTGGCCGGCAGCCAGGCAATGGTGACGATAGCGAAGTCGAATAGGTTCCAGCCGGAGCGGAAAAAGCCGAGCCGGAAGGCATAGAGCTTGGCCGAGATCTCGAGGGTGAACAGAACCAGGATCACACGGTCGATCCAATGGAGCAGCGTGCCGTATCGGGCGACGATGTCCTTATCGGTCTCAAACCCTAAGGTCACCGCGTTGACCAGGATGAGTGTTGTGATCGCCACGGTGCAGCCGCGGCTTTCGACGAACCCGGCCAGCCATCGGCGGTCGAAGCCGCCGGTTTTGATATCTTTTGCTTCTGTCATAGTCCTTTCCGGCAACGCGTCAAACTGCACTGAATATGGCGTTGAAGGGCGAGGGGTAAAGTCGTTTTCCAGTAAATGTCGGGATTAGTCGACTCGCATGCGGTGAGTCAGCCAATCCTGCTTCGTCAACCGCCAGATTTCCTGCTCCGTATATGCCGGATCGACATATTCGGCGGGTTCGCGCCGGAGGAAGCTGGCACCGGTCTTTTCCTTGATACGGCCGGAGCGCTGGTTGCCGAAAGCGTTGGCGAATATCAGCTCTTCGAAGCCGAGCGGACCGAAGGCGTGATCCATCACCGGCTCGACAGCCTCCGTCATATAGCCTTTACCCCAGTGCTGTCGCGACAGCCAAAAGCCGCGATGTTCCGGTCGACCGTCGCGCCAAAGATCGACCAGTCCGATGATCTCCGCTGGGTTTTCTTTCAGAAATATGCCCCAAGCCCAGCGGTCGTTACCCTGGTTCGGCAAGATAACGTTGCAGAGGAACTGCCGCGCGCCGTCGGGCGGGTAGGGCCAGGAAATATGGGACGCCAGATGACGGATCACCTCGTAATCCGCGAAATGCCGTTGATATGATGCGGCGTCGGCCAATGTCGGCCGCCGAAGAATGAGGCGCTCGGTGCTGAAGGTCGGGACGCCCCGCTCCTCCGCCCCGTCCGCCGATTTGTTGTCCATCTCGTGCTGTTCCGTTCCAACTATAGGTATGCGTACTCGGTTAACTAGTATTTGATAGATGAGTCGAATTTGATTGAAAATCCCAAAATACAAACGACCGATAGCATTTTATTATGGTTAATTTGAGCATAGTTCCACAGTTTACTCAAAAATAATGCCATTTTGAGGGACGATATTCCAAAAATTGTTTAGATTCAGATTGACCCATGACAGTCTGCTTCCTAAATTTACACCAATAATTAAAATTTATGTGAAATTGTATGGAGTCCAACGGTTTGGTTGCATTTGAATTTAAAGAACCAACGACTCCACAAAAACGATCGTTTGATATCAAATCAGATTTGTGACCGCCAAGGAAATTAAGACATATCAATGGATACCAAAAGTTCGACAGCATTGGAAAGGCGTCGAGAGAGGAGAGAGCGGACTCTGAAATCAGGCAAAGTCTGGTTCAATCGAAACCAGAACGTTTTGGATTGCCAAGTCCGCGACATGTCCGAATTGGGTGCGCGCGTCAAATTCGGCATTCCGTTCCTCTGTCCCGAACGGGTTTCCCTCTATCTACCCGATGACGACATGCGGGGCGAGATCCGGGACTGCGAGATCAAGTGGAACCGAGGCGGAGAGGTGGGGCTCGTGTATATGTCGAACGCACAACATGTTCGTCTGATCGACGTGCCCAAAGTTCGCACCAACGCGTTATGGGCGCCGCCGGATTTGACGTCTACGGCTTGAGCTGAGTTTGCCGAGTTCGGCATCTCATGAAGCATTTCTATCCGCCAACCGGCGCATCTATAATGGCCCGATCGTCGGCGACATTGCTTGACGAGATTTCAGGTTCCCTTTTCGGTCCCGTATGCAACGATATTTGCTCCGCCGTTTGTTGGCGTTTCCGCCGACATTAGTTTTGGCTAGTGCGATTGTGTTTTCGGCCACCCGGGTTATGCCGGGTAGTTTGGTCGACCTCATCCTAACCGGCAGAGATGGTGAGGCGGCGGACGCGGTCGAGCGGGCGAGACTGGCGCGGGCCCTCGGCCTTGATCAACCGATACCGCTGCAGTTTGTCGATTGGGTTGCCGGGTTCCTGTTGCGCGGCGATCTAGGTATGTCGCTAAGCCATGGGACGCCGGTAATCGTTGAGATCTTACGGCATCTACCAACAACCTTGGAGTTGGCGGCCCTTTCCTTGCTATTTGCCGTTACCGTCGGGATTGCGACGGGCGTTTTCTCGGCTCGTCGACCGGACAGTCTGAGCGACAATATCTGTCGCGGCGGCGCGATCCTGGGGTTGGCTGTTCCGGGATTTTGGCTCGGTACCCTTGCGGTGGTGCTGCCATCGATTTGGTGGGGTTGGCTGCCGCCGTTGGAAGTCGTCAGTTTGTTTGAGGATCCATGGATGAACTTGCAAAAGTTCTTTTTGCCATCGGTCATTCTCGGGCTCAGTTTCGCCGCCGCAACCGCGCGCATGACGCGCAATATGTTGCTTGACGTTATGGGTGAGGATTTTGTTCGGACTGCTTGGGCAAAAGGTCTAAATGAAAGGGCAATCGTCTATCGCCACGCCTTGCGGAACGTGATGATCCCTGTGGCATCCTTGTTGGGTATGCAGATACCCGTACTTTTTGGCACAACGGTCATCATCGAAAATATTTTTAACATACCGGGCATGGGCACGCTGCTCCTGGACGCGGTGGGCGCGCGTGATTATCCGCTGATCGCCGGTATCGCATTGGTGGTCAGCCTTCTCGTAATGATGCTCAATTTGGCCGTCGACCTCAGCTATGGTTTTTTCGATCCGAGGGTCCGCTACGGCGTTTAACCGTCTGGCAATTGCGGGTAACATATGCATCTGGAATCAGCTCAGGAGGACATGTCCGTGCAAAAGTATTTCGCACCCTTCTGCGCGGCCGCATTTGCGCTTGCCGTGCTCGCCGGTTGCGCCGGCAATCCGAACAGCAGTGTGGCACGGAAGTGCCAACGCGATTTGGATACCGGCTATAAGGAATTGGACTTCGCCAAGTCGAAAGGCTTTTCCGGCACGGTCGCGTGGAGTAAGGCCGCGAGTTTATTGAGCACGGCTAAAGTGCAACATGAACTGGAGTATTACCAAAGCTGCATCGATAAGGTCCGTAGCGCGCGGCAATATATTATCCAGTCGCAACGAAGTTAAGCTGCGCGCCGCCGATTGCGGGAGAATTCCGCTAGCTGACCGGCGTCCAAGTTGGCGACATCCAGCCCGCGTCCATGCGGAATTTGGGAACATCCTCCAAATTGACGAGCTGAGCGTCGGACGAATAACAGAAACCGGCTTCGTTGCCGCGGACCCATTTTGTTTGGCAGCCACGTATATTGCCCTGCTTCTCGTCGACCGGCATATAAAGCGCGACGATGTCAGGGCACTCAAAGGGGATTTCGAAACGAACACGCGCACCGCCGTCGGACATATCGCGTACTTGGCAATTCATCACGCTTTGATTCTCGTTGAACCAAACTTTGCCCGACTTCAACGTGCGACCGCGCCGACTGGATCGGGATTCTTGATTTGTCATTCTTACCGTTCCAATTTGGTAGCTCAATGTCTTTAGGTTCCGAACGCAAAGCTGTACTTATGCGTCGGAAACAAATCAAATATTATCCGACAATGTGACCTCGTGTCACTAATTTGTCATTTTGTCCCGAATTCGATGCGTCATTCCACCGGGGTCCATGTAGGCGTCATCCATGCCGCGTCCATTTTGTACTTTGGGATGTCTTCAAGCTTCACGAGCTGAGCGGGAGAGGTGTATCGCAAGCCGGCATCGGTGCCATGCGACCATATAGTCTCGCAACCCCTGATATTGCCCTGTTTCTCGTCGATGGGAAGATATAGTGCGACACGGTCAGGGCAGTTGAATGGAATTTCGAACCGTACCAATGCGCCAGTTTCCGACATGTTGCGAACCTGGCAATTCATCACACTTTGGTTTCCGTTGAACCAGACCTTACCGGTTTTCAATGTGCGCGCCCGCCGGTGTCTACGGGCGTCATCCGTGTCTTCGTTGTCGTTTACCATAACGAAAAATCCCTTAGAACCCACATTGTAGGCCGTCGCGTCTAGGCAAATGAGCGCAGTGCGTTCCAGAAGCCGCGCGTGAATCGACACCGATAGATTATATCTATGTTGGCCAATATTAAAACTCTCTCGCCATAGCGGTGTCGCAATACAGCCCCATCGACACCGCAATCTTAGTTTAGTCTTCGTTCGAAATAGCGAAGGGAGGCGATATTGTTCATTGCCCATCAGCCGGCCGGTTATGTGGCTGCGCAGGCTTGTCGGGATAGGTCAATGCGGCTAGCGATCCTGGTGGGAAGCGTATTGCCGGGCGGATTCATTGGCTGGCGCCGTTTGACGACTGGTCATTGAACCTGGTTACTGTGCCGGCGCTGTATCACTCCCATCAATTGAACTTCCTGTTGCATTGGACCATGGCGTTGGAAGGGATGAATTGCGCTGTGGCGGTTTGGCTGTTTTTGGTGCGGTACGCGACCGGCCGTCGGCAAGGCGGCAATTGACGGCCGCCAGTTTTTGCTTTTAGTAGACGCCTTCGATTGCCGCTTGGCTGGATTTTTGATTGCGAATTCGCCGTGATACTTGTTGGACAGTTCGATTCTCCCTTCGTTCGCCGCATCGCGGTGGCGCTCAATCATTTTGAAGTGCCGTTCGAACGCCAAGTCCTTTCGGTGTTTCAGGATTTTCAGGAAATGCTGGAGATCAATCCGCTGGCTAAAGTGCCGGTGTTGATTCTCGATGATGGTGAGCGCCTCTATGACAGTCGCGCCATTTTCGAGTTCTTGGAGCGGCGGGTGCCGGCAAATCGGCGGTTGACGCCGCGCGATGAGGCGGCGTTTCTTCGGGCATTACGTGTCGAAGCGATGGGCATTGGCCTGGCCGAAAAAACCTATGAGCGTAGTATCGAGTTCTCGCGGCGACGGCCGGGTTATCGAGACCCGAGTTGGACGGCGCGGCTCGAGCGCCAAATCGTCTCGACGCTGATGTGGCTTGAGGAAAGGGCGGACACGGCCTGGCTCGCCGGTACTTCGCTTAGCCGCGCGGACTTGGCTGTTGCTGTCGCGACGACCTATCTTTCTGAGAAAGTGCCGAAGTTTTTTACGCCAATGCAATATCCCCAGCTTGAGCGTCACCGCCAAGCCTGCGAAGCCTTGCCGGCGTTTGCCGATGCGGCTTATTCGGTCAGTGAGGCCATGGCCACGGGGTGGCAACCGGAAGCGGATCAGTAATCTGATCACTGTCTAATTCGTTGTGCCGGATAAGCGGTTCCTCAATGTTGCGTTTCGTGGGACCTTCGGCTTAAGCGTTCAGTTCCATTTCAAGCTCATTTTCGAAAGGACTAAATCCCATGGCCACCGCAAGAGACGACATAATTCTCACTACTTCGTTCCAGGTCGCCGGCCGGGATGTCGAGCGCGAATTGGAGGTAATCACCGCGGAATGCGTGTTTGGCATGAACTTGTTCCGAGACTTCTTCGCAGGCATTACCGACATGTTCGGCGGACGTAGCGGCGCCACGCAGAAGGTGCTGCGCGACGCCCGCCGCACGGCCTTGTCCGAACTGAGGGAAGAGGCGCACGATCTCGGTGCGGACGCGGTGATCGCGGTCGACCTCGACTATCAAGAACTGTCCGGCGGGGATAAGGGGGGCATGCTGATGATCGTCGCCTCAGGCACGGCCGTGCGATTGCGATAGTCACTTACAAGATGAATAAATGTCTATAACTTATTTTATTAATATATAAAATAGATATCAAGATGGCTGCCGATCGCGTCGAAAATTTGATGATCCTTGAACGGCGCCGACCCCACCTGGTCCGCTTCGCCCTGCGAACCAGGATATCCTGATTGTTCGGTTGGTCGTCGACGACCAATACGCGAATGGCATTGTTTTTACCTTTCAGATTGCCAACGCGGCGATGCCGGCTTTCTTCAAGGAATTCAGACAATTTTGTTGTGATCGGCTTTGTTGTGATCGGCGCCAGGTGCAAATTGGGCGCACGGAGCCAGTTGGCTGCAATCTTGTTGGCGAAGTGGGCTCGTTTGTTTCCGGTATCGATCACGCCGAAAGCTGCGTTCTCAAGAAGATCGTAGAGCGCGGCGTGGGAGGGATTTTCGATCTTGTTGCCGGTCATTCCTTATGCCAACGGTAGTCCGGGCAAATTTGCTGAACGATAAAAAGGCGTTCGATTGTCAATCTAAAGCTATAGCGCAATGTTCTACCGGCGCCTCATGACATTTGCAGAAATAAGTCAATTACCAGTTAAATTAACAATATGCTAAATTAGAAGAAGCGGCCAGCTGTCATCAGATTTGGTTTGTCGCCGATGTCGGCCTGACGACATGCGGTGACGCCCTGTAGACTTGCGGCCTATGGCTAGTTTGAGCTGATTTTATGAAACAAGAAAAGGGGGGGACGATGAGTTATTATGATCTCGGTACCTATGGGCGCGCGGTGACGACGTCGTCGTCGGAGGCGCAGCTTTGGTTCGATCGCGGCTTGGTTTGGACCTACGGTTTCAATCACGAGGAAGCGGTGCGCTGCTTTCAGAAGGCGGCGGAGGCGGATCCCGACTGTGCCATGGCGCAATGGGGTATCGCCTATGCGGCCGGCCCGAATTACAACAAACCATGGGAGGCTTTTGACGAGGCCGACATGGATCACTCCCTCAACATCTCACACGTTGCGGCCCGTCAAGCCCTGGCGTTGAAGGACAAGGCCAGCGATGTCGAGGCCGCGTTGATCGAAGCTTTGCAGGCCCGCTATCCGGATGATAAGCCGGCCGAAGACATGGAAGCCTGGAACGCCGATTACGCAACGGCCATGCGCGACGTCTATCGACATTTCCCGGACGATCTCGATGTCGCCAGCCTGTTTGCCGAGGCGATCATGAACATCACGCCCTGGGCGCTTTGGGATCTGCCGACCGGGAAACCCGCCGAAGGGGCCCACACTGTCGAGGCGACCGAGGTTCTCGAAAAGGCGATGGCGCAAATGCCGGCGGCCGCTGGGGCGGCGCATCCAGGGCTGCTGCACCTCTATATCCATCTGATGGAAATGTCGCCGCATCCCCAGAAGGCATTACCGGCCGGCGACCTGCTGCGGGATCTGGTGCCGGACAGCGGCCACCTGGTTCACATGCCGACCCATATCGATGTGCTCTGTGGCAATTATTCTGATGTGGTGACATGGAACAGCAAGGCCACGGTGGCGGATCGCGGATTCAGGGACCGCGAAGGCGCGTTGAATTTCTACGCCCTTTACCGCGCTCACAACATTCACTTCACCATCTACGGCGCCATGTTCATGGGGAATTACAAGGCGGCGATCGGCGCGGCGGAAGAATTGGAAGCGGAACTTTCGGAGGATCTGCTGAAGATCGAATCGCCGCCAATGGCGGATTGGCTGGAGGCGTTCGTGCCGATGAAGATGCATGTCCTGATCCGCTTCGGCAAGTGGCGGCAGATCATCGATACGCCACTGCCGGCCAATCGGGATTTGTTCTGCTCGACCACCGCGATGATCCACTATGCCAAGGTCGTCGCGCATTCCACGCTCGACCAGATTGCGGAAGCCGAGGCGGAAGTCGCGTTGTTCGAAGCGGCGGCGGCGCGGGTGCCCGACAGCCGTTACCTTTTCAACAACACCATGATCGACATCCTCGCCGTGGCGCGGGAGATGATGACGGGCGAGCTGGAATACCGGAAACGGAACTTCGACACCGCTTTCGAACATTTACGTAAGTCCGTGACGTTGGACGATAATCTTCCGTACGACGAACCTTGGGGCTGGATGCAGCCGACCCGGCACGCGCTCGGTGCCTTGCTGCTGGAGCAGGGCCATGTGGCCGAGGCCGAAGCGGTCTATCGCGCGGATTTAGGGTTGGACGCCACACTGGCGCGGGCTTGTCAGCATCCGGACAATATCTGGAGCCTGCACGGTCTCCATGAATGCCTTGTGCGGACGGGTAAGACGGATGAGGCAACCATGATTAAGCTCCGCCTCGACCTCGCCGCCGGCCGCGCCGACATCGATGTCGATTGCTCCTGCTTCTGCCGTCTGAACCGGGCGGCGTGAGTCATGTCAATCGAGGCCTTGCTACGGGGACTTGGTCTCGAGCACTATTTCCCGGCGTTTGAAGAGCACGCGATAACAGAAGCCGTGCTCCCCCACCTCGATATGGCCGATTTGAGAGAAATTGGCGTGGGTCCGGTTGGGCACCGGAAGCTCATCCTAAAAGCGATCGAAGGCGGCCAAAACAACACCGCTGGAAAGTCGATCGAAGAGGCGAATACGCCCCTGGCGCAACACCGGCAACTCACCATTTTGTTTGCCGATTTGGTCGGCTCGACGCAACTGTCCCAGCGACTCGACGCCGAGGATCTGCGTGACCTGATCCGTGCATATCAAGATGCCTCGAAAGCGGCGATCGAGCGCTATGACGGTTATGTGGCTCAATATCTCGGCGACGGCATTGTCGTTTATTTCGGTTATCCCCAGTCTCATGAAGACAATGTGGAGCGTGCGATACGAGCTGGTCTTCGCTTGATCGATGCGGTGTCCGAAATTGACGCTGGCTTCGGACGGGATAGAGGCGTCGAGGTCAAAGTCCGTATCGGTATCGAGGCTGGTCCGGTGATCGTTGGCGACATAATTGGCGAGGGAGTTTCCAGAGAGCGTGCCGTGGTCGGCGAGACCCCGAACTTAGCCGCGCGATTACAGTCTGAGGCAGCGCCGGGGGAAGTTGTGATTGGTCCCACCGCACGCGGTTTGGTCGGCGGCAATGTCCAGTTACGTGATCTCGGACCCCGCCAAATAAAAGGTTACGAAAATACTTTACGGGTTTGGCGGGTGGTGGGATTGGGTTTTGCGGGCGGTCGTTTCGAGCGGCATCGGGATCGCCAACTCAGCCACTTTGTCGGGCGCAAACTGGAATTGAAACGACTTAGGAAATGCCTGGAAGCTGTTCGCGCCGGCGGCAACGAGTTGGTCGAAATTGTCGGCGATCCCGGAATCGGAAAGTCCCGGCTGGTCCATGAGTTTCTTTCGGACCGCGTGGGTGCGACCCGTCTGCTGACTTGTCATTGCGCATCCCACGCCGGGTCCACGGCATTCTTCCCTTTCATCGACATGTTTCAGCGGTTGCTAAGGCGGGATGCAGATAGCGACCGTCAAGTCACGCGCGACGATCTGGCGAAGATATTGGCGCGGTCCGGATTGGACCCGCGTCGTGAAATACCTTATGTCGAGCACCTAATGGGGATCGGTGATGAACGCGACGTCGATCCCGATCTGATCGGCGTACGAACGGCCGCCGCATTGACCCGTTACCTGCGCAGTCAAGGCAGGATCCTGCCGACAATCTTGTTCGTCAACGACCTTCATTGGATAGACGAACGTTCCGAAGAGGTGCTGCGGTCGCTTGCAGTGCGGGAGGACAACCTCGAAATTCTTATTCTTTGCACCTATCGGCCGGACTATGTCGCCGATTGGCCCGCTTCTGCTTCGGTCGTCCGTATCGAACTAACGCCCTTGTCCGCGGGAGACACGGCGGACTTGTTCAGCCATTGCTTCGGGGACGGAGTCGGCGAGCAATCCGGCGAAGCGCTGAGACGGACCGGCGGCAATCCGCTTTTCGTCGAGGAACTGGCTGGTCACATGCGCAACCCCAACGCCGGTGCCATCCCGGACACGTTGGCCGGTCTATTGTTGGAGCGGGTGGACGCACAGTCCGCTGGAGCACAGCGCATATTGCGCACCGCTTCCGTCGCCGGTCGCCATTTCAGTTCTGCGTTGGTCGCCGGGGCGGTCGACCCGGAAGCGGATCAGCCCGCGTTTCAGGAACTGTTGGATAGCGGCTTGATTGTCCGGGACGGTGACAGCCAACAAGCCCGCTACCGCTTCAAGCACGCGCTGGTTCAAGATGCAATTTATGACGGCTTGCTGGCGGAAGACCGGCGGGTGATACATGGTCTTGTCGGCCGTCGGACGGAAGCCGCCTATCCTGACCGACTATACGAGATGTCCGAATCCCTATCGCATCATTTCGAGATAGCGGGCGATCGATTGAAGGCCGCCCGGTATGCCTATCGGGCCGGCGGCAAGGCTTTCGATCTGTTTGCATTGCGCGGCGCTGACCATTGGTTCCGTCGGGCCATCGACCTATTCCCGGATGACGCCGACCCGGACGACGAGCGGTTGCGGGCGCAGGCGATCTCGAACCATATCCAGATCAGTTGTTGGGATGCCCGTTTCAGCGACATGATCGACCTGGCGGAAGGCGAACTCGCGCGGATCGAAGCGTTAGGCGATACCCGGGAAGTCTCGCGCGTGTTGAGTTGGCTGGGCGAGGGGCATTTGAACTGTTCGAACTATGCTACCGCCAATCAGTTGCTGTCACGCGCATTGTCCATCGGCGAACGCCTAAAGGATCTCGACAGCATTGGCTATGCGTTGGGTGAGTTGGGCTGGTTGAAAACTATAACGATCTTGGGCGACGGCTTATCGGAGCTCGAGGACCATGCCGATCGGTTGGCGAATATCGCCGATAATCTCGGCGACAATTACCTCCACACATTGGCACATTACATACGTTGGGCGGCGCTGATACATATCGGAAATGTCGACGCCGCGCGATCGGTGGCCGACAGCTTGGTTGACGTCGGTCGTAGCGGCGGGTATCCCCCGGCGCTGAATTGGGGGCATTGTATGCAGTCCTATTGCGCCGCGGAAGCGGGTGAATTGACCGCGGCCTCGGAGTTTGCACATGCCGCGCGCTCGGCGGCCCAGTGCGCGTTCGACAATTTGATGGCCGACCTCTGTTTGGGGATCGTCCAGGCGCGCCGTGGAGATATCGAAGCCTGTAAAGCTTTGTTGGGACGCTCGCAACGACTGGGCGATCAAGTCGGCTCCCTCTTTTTCGCCTATGCGTCCGAAGCCGATTATGGGCGGGCTTTGGCTGAAGCTGGCGAGATGGTCCACGCGGTCGAGTGGCTCTCGGCCAGTCAAGCCGCGTTTGAGGCGGCGTCCCATCCTCGCGCCGCGGCGCTCTGTGCCTTGGCACTGGGTGAAATATTGACCGCGAGTGCCGAGCCCCGCGCTGCCGAGTGCCTTGCGGACGCGAGGCGTCTGGCATCGGCTACGGGCATGCAAGGCGTGTTGGCGGCTGTCGCCTAGAATGCCGCCTTCCATTGTTCGGTATCGATGAACCAGCGTTCTTCGGTGATTTTGCCGGCGCTATCAAATTTCCAAAGAATGGCCGATTGGCTGCCGTGTGGCACTTTGTTGGCGGTCCATTCCACCACATTGACGATCTCGCCTTCCGCAGGATAGTAGCGAAGATCCTTGATGTCGAAACCGGGCGGCAAGGCGTCGCCGATGCCGTCTAGGGCCGCTCGGAAATTGGCGCGACCGGTCAGTCTGTCGTTTTGACCGGGTAATACGAAGATCATGTCGTCGCTGTACATATTCGCCAAATCGTCGAATTCACCCTTGCCTAAAGCGTCCCAGGCTGATTTCAAGATCGTCAGGTTTTCGGTGCCCATGCTGTCTTTCCTTGTCGAATGATTGACGATGGGTGGAGTTTAGGACACGTCTTCCACGGCGAATGTAATCGAGGTTACATTTACGTAAAAACTAGTCCAACGCTTCGGCTACCCCAGTCAGCGCCGGCCAATCCAAGATGCGAAGCTCGCCCCGTCGCATTTCGATCCAACCCTTGCTTCGCCAGGTATTGAGAATTTTGTTGGTGGACTCACGGGTGGCGCCGACGAAACTGGCTACTTCGGCCTGCGAAATCTCGAGACTTTCCGACGTTCCTTCCATTCGTTCGTGTAGCAGCAACAGCCGTTTCGCCAAGCGAACTGTCAAGGGCAAGAAAACTTGGTCCTCGACCTGTTGGCTGACCCAACGCAGTCGCCCGCAAAGCACTTCGATCAACTCCAGTGCGATGTCCGGCCTGTCCCGCAGCAAGCGCTGGATATCTGCTTTCGATACTTTAGAAAGGCAACTGTCTTGAATTGCCGTAGCCGAACTGGTTCGGGGACCGCCATCGAGCAAAGCTATCTCCCCAAATACTTCGCCAGGTTTCATTAGATTGAGCGAAAGTTTTCGGCCATTTGCCGCCAGCACACTGATTTCGATTAATCCGTCGACGACGGTATAGAGGGCGTCGCCCTTGTCGCCTTGCAGGAACACTGTTGCGCCGGCGTTGAATTCGACCTCGACGGCGGCCGTATCGATCGCGCGTCTGGCTTTGCCGCTGAGGGCGCCGAAGATCGACGTTTCGCCAAAAGAAGGGTTGAGTTCGGTCATCTACCTATGAAAGCGAATGCTCCCGCGACCTGCAAGCCGTTAGATTCCGACGTAATAAAAGGTCGCTGGAGGGAGCCGTTAACCTGCTTCCGGCGGTTTATGTAGAATCGATCATGAACTACGTTGTCATGTATGGCTTAGTTACGGCATTGATAATGTTTTCCAACCTGATCAAAGCCGTTACAACCTGAACCGGGCAGCTCGAAGCCGGCTCGTAGGAGAAGTATCTAATTTGGACGATGGAAAATATTGGAATGAGATAAAGGACACTCAGGTGGGTCTGGATTGGTTACCTTTGCCGAAACCGAAAGACGGCTGCGGCGCAGAATTTGAAGACCTTTGGCGGCAGCTTAATGAGGCCGATGGTTCGCAAGGCCCTGCCGGCAAACCCAGTTTCTGGTCCAGTTTGCGTTTACGCTTGGGAAGTAACCCGCCAGCTTTCGATCGAGACGCAGCGATTGCCCGATTTCAGGAAATATCCATCCCGCCCTACGCCAATCTCGGGGCACCGGTCGTTGGGCGCGACCCCGAAGCAGACGCTTGGGTCAAGGAATTGTACGAAAATGACAAGTTGAAGGTTCCAGCCGACACAATGTTGGACAAAGTGGTCGCTGATTTTGCGGGATATCATGTGATCGAGCTTCTACCCGTCTGCGATGGCTTTCCCATTTACACTCATGCCGATTTGTATGACGGCGTGGATCGAACCAGTTTCCGCGGCAAATTTCTCGAAAGCTGCGCCGATGTCATTGGTGACGATTTGCTCGACCAGGCCTGGACCCCTTTGCTGGCGCCGGAATTGGCGGACTATGGTCGATCGCTTAGCCGGTGCGCCGAACGGTTCGCGGCAGAACACTCCTTGGCCCACGTTCTGAACAACCGCGCGTTCGATTGGGACGACGAGGGCGATCCCGCCAGCCAACTGCATGTGGTCGATCAGGCGGCGCGGTGGTGCATCTTCTGGTCCGACCGCGGCCATGGCTTGGAGCCCTATTTCTAATCGGTCGACGATAAAGACGGATGTTCAAAGACGGATATTCGGCGGCCGCTATCATCGAAAGTTGGTGTTAGTCTACCGAAATTCGAGTTTAAGGAATTTGCCGAGGACACAGGATGGAATTCACCACGATGGCGGACAAGATTTCCGCCGTTTCGGATGTTTATGCGGGCCGGTTTGCGATTGAGCGGGACGAGGCTTGGCATTTGGCGAAGCTGTCGGAGGAACTTGGTGAGCTAACCCAAGCCTATCTGCGGAAATCCGGACGGGGCCGGCAGGCAGAGGACGGCACAGCTCCGCCGGCAGCGGAGCGTCTCGCGGACGAGACGGCCGATCTATTTGCTCAAGTGGTGCTGTTCGCCCGTTGGCAGAATATCGATCTGGAAGCCGCCTTGCAGCGCAAATGGTTTAAGTATCTCGAGCCTTGATCAGTTCCGCCACGGAAATGGCCAATTCCATGTGACGATGGCGCCCTTCCGGTGCCGGCTGGGCATAGTGGAAATGGCCGCGATAGCCAGGAAACTGATAGGGGAGGCGCGGGATTGCGCGGAGCAAGGCCGGCGTCGACTGGCCGGCATGGATAGGATCGCCGAACGAGGTCAAGTCGAGGCAATGAACCCGACCGACACCCGCATGTTCCGTCAACGCATCGAGCAGGGAGCGGCCGATCGGGCAGGCGATCAGGACCAGGTCATCGGTACGGACCCGATGGAGCGCGATTTGAGCCGCGATCAGCCCGCCATAGCTGTAGCCGGCGAGAATGTCGATATCGCGATCGATGTAAGATTTTTGGCCGTCGCCCAGCGCGCGCTTGCGTCCACGGTAACGAAACACCAGTAGGCATTGGAGGAGTTGATCAAGCAAACTGTCGGCGAAACGCCCGGTCAAACAACCTTTACCGCCAACCTCCGCATCGAAACCGCCGATGTCGGTAAACGCCCGCGTGATGTCCTCGATATAATGCCCCGCGGTCCCGATACCGCCGAAAAACATCAACTTACGCCGTTGTCCCGCCATATCCCCAAGTTATCCTGCGGCAACCGCCGAAGAAAGCGGTCCATTCATCTCATCGCGCATTAATCAAAGGGTCAGACCCTTTGATTAAATAAATGTACAAAATCAGCTATTTAGCTAAATCTCGGGGGAATCGGCGGCGGAATATAACGAGCGCGAACCGCGGGAGAGGAGAATATTTCCTTGACATAAGTAATTAATCACTTACTTTTAGATCATTCAAGGAGGAATTGACAATGAACAAGGCTTTGGCGAGTGTGCGGACAGCGAATTCTGAGTGTGAGTTGTGCGCGGCAGATGCATCCGATCTGCATATCGACGGCAAGAACAAAACAAATTGTACGGACGAGGCCGGCGATTGGCGGGACTTGGTTGGCTTTGTCGACAATTGGAATTGGGCCGAGGCAAGAAAGTTCGGTCGGGTATTCCCCACGTCCGCGACACCGACTGGCGACATTCCAACTCCGCCCGACAATAGCGGTGCGCCCGTGACCTTGAGCGACACGGCAGAGCCTGGATTCCCGGCCAAGCCGCCGGCCATCAGAAACAAAGAGGGTGGTCGGTTACGATCAGCCCTATTCTCCACCGCGTTCTACGGCTTCTCCACCATCCTCGCCCTGGTCGCCGCCGTGGCGACCTTCGTCAAGGGCGGTTTTTTCCGCAAGGTCATCCATACCTGGGCCCGCGGGATCGTCACATTGATGAATTGGCTGGTCGGCATCACCGTCGACGTGCGCGGGCGGGAGCATATTCCCCAAGACGGTCAGTATCTGGTCGCGGCGAAGCATCAGGCCTTCGGCGACGGCATCGTCATGATGTCCGAACTGCCGGACTTGGCTTTCGTGGCCGAGGAACGCAATCTGCGCTGGCCTGTGCTCGGTCGTATCCTCAAAAAGATGGATGCGATTTTGGTCGATACCTGCGGCGGCGAGACCCAACGCCGCCGGGTTAGCGAAGGCGGTCGCAAAGCGGCGGAGAACGGCAAGTCGATCCTGATCTATCCGGAAGGCCGCCTGGTTCCCGTCGGCGCGCCCACCGAATATAAGACCGGCATCTATTTCCTCTATGCCGACCTTGGGTTGCCGGTGGTACCGGTGGCGACCAATCTGGGTCTGCGCTGGCAGTGCCGGCGCTGGCGCAAATTCGGCGGGCCGGCGGCGATCGAATTTCTCGAGCCGATCCAGCCGGGTCTGGACAAGGAAACCTTTATGGCCCTGCTCGAAGAACGGGTTGAGACGGCGAGCAATCGGCTGGTGGCGGAAGTGTCATGACCGACGGCGAGGGGCGACAGCAAAGTCAGTTCAGACTGCTGGGCACCCGGCGCTTCCTGCCGATGTTCGTGACCCAGAAGCTCGGCGCCTTCAACGACAATTTTTTCAAGAACGCACTGATCATCCTGGTCACGTTTGCCGGCCTGGAGACGGCGGGGCTCAGCGGCGAACTCTTCGTTACCTTGGCCGCCGGCCTGTTTATCCTGCCGTTCTTTCTGTTCTCCGCCTTCGCCGGGCAATTGGCGGACAAATACGATAAGGCCTGGCTGATCCGGCGGGTGAAACTGGCGGAGATCGCGCTGATGCTCTGCGCCGGCATCGGTTTTGTCCTGCAGAGCCCCTGGTTCCTCTTGGGCGTCTTGTTCCTCATGGGCGCGCAATCGGCGTTCTTCGGACCATTGAAGTACGGCATCCTGCCCGACCTATTGGCGGACGACGAGTTGATCGCCGGAAACGCTCTGATCGAGGCGGCGACCTTTGTGGCAATCCTGCTCGGCACGATCGCCGGCGGCTTGCTGATCACCACGCCATCGGGGAAATATCTGATCTCCGTCGGCTTGGTATTGGTGGCCGTGGCCGGTTACCTCGCCAGCCGATGGATCCCGCGGCAGCCGCCGGGCGATCCCGACCTGAAACTCGATCCGAACCTGCCGCGCGAAACTTGGGCGATCATGAAACTGACTTGGTCCGACCGGCCGAGCTTCCGCGCGATAATCGGTATCTCCTGGTTCTGGTTCATTGGTGCCGCCTTCGTCATGCTGTTTCCGATCTACGCGCGGGACACGCTTAGCGCCAACGAGCAGGTGGTGACGCTGTTCTTGTCGCTCTTCTCCATCGGCATCGCGGTCGGCGCGTTGCTCTGCAACAAACTGACCAAAGGCAAGATCAGCGATATCCTGGTCCCCTTCGGCGCGATCGGGATCAGCATCGCCGGCGTCGATCTGTTCTTCGCCAGCCAAAGCGCCTTCTTCCAGGGCGATGGCACATTAATCGGTTACCGGGATTTTCTTGCGAGCCCGGCGGGTTGGCGCATCCTTGCCGATTTGTTCGTGCTGTCGGTGGCCGGCGGCCTCTATGCCGTGCCGCTTTATGCCATCGTCCAGGTCAGAGGCGAGGACGAGGTGATGGCCCGCCTTATCGCCGGCAACAATATCCTGAATGCCCTGGCCATGGTGCTGTCGAGCCTCATGGTTATGGCCATGTTGGCGATGGAATTGCCGATCGGTACGATTTTTCTGGCCATCGCCATTCTGAACATCCCGGTCTCGCTTTACATCGCGCATGTCGTAAGGCGCGGCTTCCTGGCTCGCGTGCTGAAGCGGGCGAGTACGGTGGCGGAGGATTGAAGAAGACGTCCGGTCCTATGCCGACCAGAGTCGCTCCGCCAGCACGCCGACGGCGTTTTCGATCGCCTGGGCGGCGTCGAGGCACATATCTTCGCGGAAACGGCGGCCAATGATCTGCACACCCATCGGTGCGCCGTCATGCAAGCCCGTCGGTACGGCAGCGGCGGGTAGACCGAGGACGTTGACGCTGTACAACATGCTCTGGGCATCGAGGATTTGACGCATCTGCTCGTTACCCTGCAGGTCGAGGTCTTGCTGAAATGGCGCGACCTGAGAGACCGGGGCCAGGACCAGCGGATAGTCCGCCATAAACTCGGACCAGGCACGGAGCAATCGGGTGCGATCCGCAACGCCCTTGATATAGCCATCCAAATCCGGCAGGTCCGCCGCCGCGACGCAACCGTCCAGCACCTTGTTGAAATCGGCGGAGCCATGATCGCGCATGTCCTGGCCGGTCATGGACAAACTGTCTGCCATCAGGAAGCTGCGCCAGAACGCCGCCAGTTCCGCCGTCAATGGCGGGTCGACCGCTTCCACGACATAGCCGGCGTCAGACAGAATCTTACTGGCGCTATCGATGGCATCCGACACCGCTGGATCGCAGGCGACGCCCGCCGGCGTTTTTGTCAAGGCGACCTTGATCGGGGTGTCGGGACGGGGACCGTCGAGCGGGGCTGGGGTATGCCATGGGTCACGCGGATCGGGCTGGGCCATGACCCGCAAGCACAGGCGGACGTCGCCGATGCGGGCGGCGATCGGTCCCTGCACCGACATGAGTTGGACCAATGGCGGCCGCTCCTCGGTTGCCGAGGGGTTATAGGCGGGGACGCGCCCCAGGCTCGGCCGGATCGTCGACACGCCGCACGCAAAAGCCGGATAGCGCAGGCTGCCGCCCAAATCGTTGCCGTGCCCCATGGCGCCGATGCCCGCGGCCACCGCCGCCGCCGCGCCACCGGAAGAGCCGCCGGGCGTAATCTCCGCGTTCCAAGGGTTCAGGGTCTTTCCGCGCAAGGGATTGTCCGTGAACCAGCGCATGGAGAATTCGGGCGTATTGCTGCGGCCGATGATGATGGCGCCGGCGCGGCGTAGATTGGCGACGATCGGCGCGTCCGCCGTTGCGGCGATCTTGTCCTGGTTGGGCAATCCATTGGGCGTGGTCTCGCCAACCTGATCGACATTTTCCTTTATGGTGATCGGCACGCCGTGGAGCGGGCCGAGGGCGAGGCCAGCGGCCTGCGCCGTATCGGCGGAGTGGGCGGCGGCCCTGGCGGCGTCGGAGAGATCGACGGTGACCGCATTGATCGCGCCGTTGGCCGCGGCCATCCGGCCGAGCGCCGCCTCGACCGCTTCCCGCGCGCTGATTTCGCCGTCCCGGATCGCCCGCGCCGTTTCGACGGCACCCCATTGCCAAATCTCGCCTGCCATGTCTCTGTCTCCCACGCTCGTCTGCAGGATCCCATATAGCGGCTTCGGCGAATGCCTGTCCACGCACCCCCGGCCTTACGCGATCACAGGCGCCTGGCTTTGCCGTTAAGTTTGAGGAGATTTAGCGTCACAGTAGATTAGATTTGAAGCAGTCGAGGACAGCCGAAGTGGGATCCGAGGCCGATGGCGGCCAACATTTCCAAGCAAGCCAGACTGCCACGGTTGCGCATAGACTTTGGCTTGTCATTTACCGCGTGGAGCGAGGTGACATATGGTTGCAATCGTGTGTGCTGCTGCATGCCTCCGACGCCGCCCGAAAACCACGCCGCCGCCGGGTACTGCAAGTCGACTATAGTGCCGAAAAACTGCCGAACGGTCTTGATTGGTGCAATCCAGTTGTCGGCTAACTGGGCTGACATCATATTGTGCGAGCATATCGTAATCGCGGGTTAAGATACTGTGAACCCGCGCGCGCCGACTTTTCCAACATCTCCAAATGTCTTGCCGGAAATAGGTTGCGTCGTCGTAAAATCGCGCAAAGTCCAACATGTATTTGATCCGCCGATTTGAAGGTCGTGCGGAAAATGTGATGGAGATCAGTATGGTTTTACTCACGGACGGCGACGACACGTTGACCGGGACGGATGGCCCCGAAACGGTCACGGCATTGGCTTGAGCCGATTTCTAAGTCATGGCGGGCGGCGCCAATGTCGTGTTGGCCGGTCCCGGCGAAGATATCGTTTTTGGTCAGGTTGGTGACGATTCCTTGCTTGGCGGTGACGGTGACGATCTCGTCCTTGGTAACTCGGGAATGGACACAATCGACGGCGGAGCGGGGCGCGGCTTTCTACAGGGCGGTCTGGCTACAGAGCCGTCTGGGCAATGACTTGATATTCGGCGGTGTCGGCGCGGATATCATCTATGGCGGCCAAACTAACGGCCCGCCGACACCGGATGCTTCGGGTTTGATGGTTAATCAATTGGGCTTGGAGCATATAGCCGATATAGCCGGCGACGACGTGATCGACGGCAATTTCGGCGATGAAGCGATCGACGGGGGCAGGGCGCCGATGTGATCCTCGGCGGCAGCGCTATCAGCCACTTTTATGGCAACCGCGGCAACGACTGCATAGAAGGCTGCGCCGGTTCGGGTGTGTTCTTCTTTGCCGGCAGCTTCGGCAATGATACCGTCGGGACTTCTCGACCGCATCGGACGAGACACTGGTCCGTACCGCACCCGTTTCGACGATCATGTCCGGCGCTCCTAATATGTTCGCTGTCGCGGTCGGCAGTTCGCAGACTTTTCTGAATGTCGGCTTAACCGCCACGGACCTCGTCTTCGTGTGAGTTTATGTACAAACCCAATATCCTCCTCATCACTTCCGATCAGCAACACGGCGATTGCTATGGCTTTGCCTGCCGCCCCGACGACACCGTCGGGCAGCGCGAGCCTGTGGGAATGGCGTAGTCTTGGCTGCGGCCATTCAAGCCGAAGGGCGTCAAGTAGGCCCTTGATTTACCGGTTTCCCGCGTTGAACGCTCGGTATGATCTGTGTGAAAATCACCACAAGTTATTTCGGCGCAAGTCGATATGATCGATTGATTATCGCGGTCAAAGTGCAGCGTAAATCCGCACGCGGCCGGCGGAATTTATGAATGGAGAAACTGAGATGGTGGATTTAACTCTCGGCAACGATACCCATACCGGCACCGCTGGCGATGAAACCGTGTTCGCCCTGAGCGGCGACGATTCATTGTCTATGAAGGGCGGCAACGACTCGGTGTTCGGCGGCCCCGGCAAGGATACGATCGTCGGCGGCACTGGCGACGATGTTCTTTACGGCGACATTGGTGCTGATCGGATACTCGGTGGCTTCGGTTTCAATACGATCTACGGCGGGTCCGGCGCGGATACGATCATTGGGTCCAGCGATGACGAATTGATCTTCGGTGATGCCGGCGACGATTCTTTGACCGGCTGGGGCGGCAACGACACGATTTGGGGCGGCGACGGCGTCGACACGATCAGTGGCGTAAATGACGGCGATTTGATTTACGGCAATGTCGGTGCAGACACATTGTTCGGCGGATCGGGCGATGACACTATCTTTGGCGGCCAGAACAACGGACCGCCGTCGGCGGATGCTTCTGGCTTGCTGGTCTCCCAGGAAGGCGTGGAGACGATCTTCGGCGGGATTGGCGATGATCTGATTTACGGCAATTTCGGCGACGAGTCGATTGCCGGCGGTCTTGGCAACGACACTGCCTATGGCGGTCAGGGCGACGATACGATCAACGGGGGCGACGGCGACGATGTGCTGCGCGGCAACCGGGGCGACGACTCTATCTATGATGCCGTCGGCGGTAACAATCAGGTGTGGGGCGGTGATGGCGTCGACACCATTGATGTACTTGGTTCGAACTTGATTTACGGCAATGTTGGTGCGGATTCGATCTTGGGTGGCACCGGCGGCGACACGGTGTTCGGCGGCCAGAACAATGGCCCGCCAACACCGGATGCCTCCGGCCTGATGGCGGCGCAGGAAGGTATCGAATACATCCGCGTCTTTGCTGGCGATGATCTGGTCTACGGCAACTTTGGCGACGACTCAATACGCGGTGACCAGGGGAATGATACGCTCTTCGGCGGTCAGGGTGCGGATACGCTAAACGGCGGCACGAACGACGACCATCTCTATGGCAATCGTGGCGACGATCTGCTGATCGGCGGTGCGGGCGCTGACAGTTTCTATTTCGCCGGCGGTTTCGGTACCGACACGGTGGACGACTTCTCGACCACCGCCGACGCGGCGATCGTCGACACCGCGCCGACCACGGTGACGATGTCGGGTGCCCACACCGTCTTCAGCTTCGCCGACGGCAGCTCGATCACTTTCGAGAACGTGACGCTGACAGCGGGCGATTTGGTGATTGCGTAGTCATGCGGCTCGACATTCGTCCGCTGACGCCGCGGTTGATGGACGATATGGGCTGCGTTCTGCGCGGTAGTTGGGGCAGCACATGTTGGTGCATGTATCCCCGGCTCAGCGATGCGGAGATGAAAGCGCTACCTGGCGACGGGAAGTTGGGGCCGCGTCGGCGTGAGGCGATGACGGCGCTGGCGCGGCGGCGAAAGCACAAACCGGGCTTGGTGGCCTATCTCGACGGCGCGCCGGTCGGCTGGGTCGCGGTGGCGCCGCGGCCGGATCTGGGTCGTGTCGACCGCTCCCGCGCAACGCCGCGTGTCGACGAGACGGACGTCTGGGTCATCCCCTGCGTCACAGTCACTCCGCCCGCGCGGGGTAAGGGTGTGGCCGTCGCTCTAATCGAGGCGGCGGCGGCTTATGCCTTCGAGCAGGGCGCGCCCGCGGTCGAAGCCTATCCCCGCGCCGGCAATACGCGGACGAAAGACGACAACGCCTTCTACGGCACGGAGCCGCTGTTCCACCGAGCCGGCTTCACGGTCATCCAAGGCCCGCCCGACGATCTGCCGAAAAACTGGACCCCGCGCGTCACCATGCGGATGACGGCAGCCTAAGGTTCAGACGAAGACCAAGTCGGCCGAACTCAACACTTCGTTCAGGAAACTCACCGAATTACCGTTGGCAAAGTGGAAGGTCGTATGACCGCCCAAGGTAACGGTCGACAACGGCATGGTATCGAACGTGGCGATATCGCTTCCTTTGTGAAAGTCAACCAAGGTGTCATTGCCGAAATCGCCGGCGAAAATAAAGTTGTCGACGTCGCTGCCGCCAATCAGGCTATCGTTCCCTCGATTTCCGAAGATTTGATCGTTCCCAGCATCACCGAATAACGTGTCTTCGCCCTGGCCGCCATACAGCCGATCGTCGCCGGGGCCGGCCATGATCGTTTCGTCGCCGAAGTTGCCGTAGAGAAGATCGTCGCCGCTGCCAGCGAGGATCGTCTCCACACCTTCCTGACCGCGTAGAACGCCGCTGGCATCGGGTGTCGGCGGGCCATCGTTTTGACCGCCATAGACTGTCGCGGCACTTCCATAAGCTTCAATCGAGTCGGCGCCGACATTGCCGTAAATCAAGGAAATCCCCCAATTCCAAATCGTATCGACGCCGTCGCCGCCCCAGATTGTGGCGTTGTCAAGAGAGCCGCCATACAACAAGTCGTCCCCCCGATTGCCAAAGATCAATTGATTGCCCGAAGTCGCTCCTCTTATCGTGTCGTCACCTTGTCCGCCGTAAATCGTATTGTTGCCGAATCCGCCCTCGATCGAATCGTCGCCAAAATTGCCGTAAATCAAATCGTTACCGGAATCGCCGTTGATGGTCTCGATTCCCTCCTGCGCGACCATCAGGCCGGAGGCGTCCAAGCTGGGCGGTCCGTCATTCTGACCGCCGTAAAGCGTATCGTCGCCATCGCCGCCGGTTATGAAGTCGGCGCCGACATTGCCGTAGATCAGGTCCGCGTCCTCGCTGCCATAGAGATTGTCGAAACCATCGCCGCCGAAGATCGTGTCTATACCGAGATCGCCGAAGACCCAATCGTCGCCACCGAAGGCGACCACGGAGTCGTTGCCGGCCAATGGGCTAATGGTATCGGGGCCGTCCGTGCCGATGCATGTGTCGTCGCCCGGGGTGGGAATGGTCATTGCAAATTCTCCTAAGTTGGACGGTTATACGAAAACAAGATCCGTCGATGTCAGGGCGACGTTCAGAAACGTCACCGAGGAACCATCGGCGAAGGTGAAGATCGTGTGCGCGCCGGCCATCGCGGTCGTCGTCGGCGCCGTATAGAACAGGGCAGCGTCGCTGCCTTTGGCGAAATCGGCCACCGTGTCGTCGCCGAAGCCGCCGGCAAAATAGAACAGGTCTGCGCCGGTAATGCCCTCAAGGCTGTCGTTGCCGCGATTGCCGTGGATATGGTCGTTGCCGGCGGAGCCGACGATCGTGTCCTCGCCCTGACCGCCATAGATCGTATTGTGGCCGGAGCCGCCGCGCACGGACTCGTCGCCAAAGTTGCCGTAGATCAGATCGTCGCCCGCCAATCCGAAGATATGCTCGATCCCCTCTTGCGACGCCATCAGACCGGAGGCGTCCGGCGTCGGCGGTCCGTCGTTCTGACCGCCGTAAATGGTGTCCGCGACGGTGTCGCCCCAAATCGAATCCGCGCCGACATTGCCGTAAATCAGACTGCCGCCCCAGACAATGATGGTATCGGCGCCGTCGCCGCCCCAAACCTGATTGTTGCCGCCAGCGTCGAGGATCAAGTCGTCGCCGCGATTGCCGTGCAGGATGTCGTCACCGGCACCACCGATGATCGTATCGGCGCCCTGACCGCCGAAAAGCGTGTCGGCGCCGGATCCGCCCGAAATCGACTCGTCACCGAAATTGCCGTACACCAGATCGTCGCCGGACAACGCGACGATCGTTTCCACGCCCTCTTGCGCGGCCATAAGCCCCGAGGCGTCGGGTGTCGGCGGGCCGTTGTTCTGACCGCCATAGAGGGTGTCGCTGCCGGTACCGCCCCAGATCGAATCCGCGCCGACATTGCCATAAATCAGGTTCATGCCGCCGGTGCCGTATATCGAATCGACACCATCCCCGCCCCACAGCGTATCGTTGCCGCCCCAACCGGTTATGAGATCGTTTCCGGCGTCGCCGAACAACAGGTCGTCACCGGTGGAACCATGCAGAGTATCGTCACCGCTGCCGCCGAAAATCGTGTCGTTGCCGAGGCCACCGACGCAACTGTCGTCACCTCCGACCATGAGTACGGAGTCGTTTCCAGTCAAGGCGCTGATGGTCTCCGGTCCATCTGTGCCGATGCAGGTATCGTCGCCAGGTGTCGGTATGGTCATACGAGATCCTCCCAATCGAAAAGATCGGCCAGCCGCTGGATACGGCGGGGCGAAAATTCCATGTCTTCTGCGATCCCGGGCACATAGTGAAAACGGCGGTCAAACGTTGAAAATGGTTCGCCGTACAGTCTTATATTGAAAGAGTAGGCCGATTGTCACAAGTCGCGCAACATCTTCGTCTTACGAAATGACGTATCGGCCCAATATTCGTGAATAAATATTATGGGTCAAATTGGTTCAGATTGACTTGATCGAAGTTTTTATGCGAATTCGTCCGCTTTTTACTGTGACGTTACAACGAGCCCTTCCCTCAAAGGGACAGTTCGACCACTTCCCCCCAACCCGAGATTGCTGGCGTCGCCGGGATCGAGGAACAGGGCCGGGTCCTGGACCCGCCGTCTGAGCTCCGGCCTGTGCCGCTGACCGGTGCGGTATTACTTATCGTCGGGCAGTCCGATGAAGCTGAGGACGAGGAGTTCGAAGCGGTCGAGATGGATATCCGCCGCCAATTTGCTGATGGTCGGCGACTTCAAACGCCAAATCGCGTTGAGTTGAGAAAACTGCGTAATGCTCAGCACGGATGGTGCCAGCGCACGTCGTAAAGCCGCACCACCGCCTGCCCGCCGCGTCGCAGTTTGATGCCGATGCAAATCGTGTCAGTCATTAAACGTATACACCCGCATTTACAGGTACCGTCAAATCGTCGAGCGACATAGATTACTCCAGCGATCAATCGAATGAAATCAAGGTGCCAGCCATGCATAAATCGAGACCGTATTTTGATAGTCGATAAAGCTTGCCCGATTGTTACGCGAGTTAAAGGAGACCAGCTGCATCTATTGATGCTCCGCCATCCTCTTGCGGGTGTTCAATTGGTAAAGGGCACGGTAGAGCCAGGTGAGCAACCCGAAACCGCCGCGTTACGGGAACTTTGGGAAGAAGCGGGAATTTCGAATGCCGTTATTGCCGGGTATTTGGGTGCTTCGTTCAATATTGCCGCAGATCAGCGGTGGTTTTTCTATCGATGTAGGTCGCCATCGCTGCCGGACGCATGGACTCATAAGACAGTGGATGACGAAGGGCACGTATTCGAGTTCTTCTGGAAGCCATTCGAGAATGTGTACAACGAAAACTGGAATCCAGTGTTCGCTCGTGCCGTCGCATTCGTAGGCCCGCGAATAACGGCCGTTTGACCAAAAGGTGGCGCAACAAAGCCGCGCCGGGCCGCAAAAGAGACTACAATTCCCCGCCGTCGCGCTCGTCGAGCGCCTGCAGCAGTTTCGGCGGCGAGATCGGCAGTTCCCGCATACGCCGGCCAACCGCATCGGCGACGGCGTTGGCGACGCAGGCCATGGTTGGGCAGATGCTGGCTTCGCCGACGCCTTTGACGCCGAAGGGGTGGTTCGGGTTCGGAACCTCGACCACCCGGGTCTCGATCATCGGCAGGTCGGAGCAGACCGGCATGCGGTAGTCGAGGAAGCCGGGATTCTCCATATGGCCCTCGGCATCGTAGATATACTCCTCGTTCAAGGCCCAACCGACGCCTTGCGCCACGGCGCCTTGCATCTGACCTTCCACATAGCCCGGATGGATCGCTGTGCCCGCGTCCTGGGACACCACGAAGCGCAGAATTGTTACTTTCCCGGTATCCGGATCGACTTCGACATCGCAGTACTGACTGGAGAAGCCGGGCGCCTGGCCGCCTGCGGCAACGGAATTGGAACTGCCGATGGGCCCGCCGGTGGCGGCGGCCTTGGCGGCCAACTCCTTGAGGCTAAGCGGCTCGAATTCGCCCACATTGCTGCTTGCCGGCTTGGCGTGGCCGTCTTCCCATTCGACGCCGTCGGGATCGACGCCCCAAATCTTGGCGGCGCGCTCCTTCAAATCGTTGATCACTTTCTCGCAGGCGCCGATCACGGCAAGGCCGCTGGCGTAGGTGACGCGGCTGCCGCCTGTAACATGGGTATAGGGTACACTGGTGGTGTCGTTCACGGTGGCGCGGACTTGATCGTAGGGGACGCCGAAGGTCTCCGCCGCCATCAGTGCCATGGAGGCGCGGGAACCGCCGACATCGGGACTGCCCGTTGCGACCGACACGGTGCCATCGCCGTTGACATAGACTGTTGCGCCCGACTCGCCGGCGCCGTTGAACCAATAGCCCGACGCGAAGCCGCGGCCCTGGTTTGGGCCCAGCGGCGCCTTGTAGCCGGGATCGTCGAGCAGCACTTGGACGGTTTCGCTAAAGCCCTCATGGCTCATCTTACCGCCGCCCAGCATATCGCCGCCGGTATGAATGGCGTTCTTGAGGCGCAGCTCGGCTGCGTCCATACCCAGCTCCTTGGCCAGGATGTCGACCGTACTCTCCACCGCGAAATTGGAGATCGGCGACCCCGGGGCCCGGTAAGCGGCGGTTTTCGGCCGGTTCGAGACCACGTCATAACCGGTGGTCTGCTGGTTCGGGATGTCATACATGGCGAAAGCGCAGAGGCAGCCGTTCATCACCGGAGAGGTGGGGAAGGCGCCGGCCTGATATTTGAACTCGCCTTCCGCCGCGACGATGCGGCCGTCCTTCATGGCGCCGAGCTTGACCCGCAGCGCCGAACCGCTGGTCGGACCGGAGCCAAGGAAGACTTCCTGTCGGGTCATTGCGACCTTCACCGGCAGGCTGGTCTTGCGCGACAGCACCACCGCCACCGGTTCCACATAGACCACGGTCTTGCCGCCGAAAGCGCCACCGATCTCCGCCGGGACGACCTTCAGGTCGTGTAAGTTCATGCCGACCAGTCGTGCCGTCAGATTGCGGACCACGAAATGACCCTGGCTGGCGCTCCACAATTCGACCTGTCCGTCCGGGTGATGCATGGCCAGGCAGGCATGAGGTTCTATATAGCCCTGATGAACGGCGGCGGTGCGGTAATCCTTCTCCACCACCACTTCGGCTTCGGCGAAGCCGGCGTCGACGTCGCCTAGTTTAAAATTGATGTATTTTGAGATGTTCGAGGGGTTTTCCGGCGGTGGGTCCATGTCGCGGGTGATCATGTCCTCGAACAGCAATGGCGCGTCTGCTGCCATCGCGTCTTCCACGTCGATAACGTGAGGCAGTACTTCATAGTCGACGTCGATCAGCGCCAGCGCTTCGTCCGCCGTTTTCGCATCGATGGCGGCGACAGCCGCCACGGCGTGGCCTTCGTAGAGCGCTTTTTCCCGCGCCATGACGTTACGGGTGACATGCCAGAAATTCACCTGCAGCCGCGGCGGCCCGACATAGGCGAAGTCCTGGTCGGGAAAATCCGCGGACGTGCAGACCGCTTTCACGCCGGGCAGGGCTTCCGCCTTCGAGGTGTCGATGGACTTGATCCGGGCATGGGCATGGGGGCTGCGCAGAATCTTGCCGCACAGCATGCCGGGCAGATTGTAGTCGTTGCCGAATTTCGCCTGGCCGGTCACCTTCGGCACGCCGTCGGGCCGAACCGGCGTGGTGCCCACCCACTTATAGGGCGTCTTCATTTCATTCATTCGGATTTTTCCTCGCGACTAGGACCCTTATATATTAGTGCGCATATTTTCACCGAGGCAAGCGGTCGCTCGGCAAACCAGGCTAGCGACGCCGGGAACAAGTCGTGTGGTTGGAGCCGAGCGCTCGGAAATCAGCGTCAAATCGATGCGCGATCCTCAACTCTATCCGGTATTGGCAAAAAAATGGCGATCGAACGCCATAATTCGGTATGCCACGCCATCGTCGCAGCGGATCAACACCATATCAGAACGATAAGGATCGCACGGACTTTGCCGCGGTCGCATAGCGATCGACAGTGTCCGCACTGCATGGCGATTGAACCGGAACGCACGTCTCAACGACCGACAGAGAAGACGGTCGCGCAACTTGGCAACTTGCTTCGACAGGAAATTGGAGAATTCATAATGGCATTCACGGCAGGCAACGACACATTTACCGGCACCGACGGCAGCGAAGCGGTCGGTGCGTTGTCCGGCGACGATCTGCTATTCATGGCCGGCGGCGACGATAATGTCAGCGCCGGCCCGGGCGACGACACCGTTTTCGGCAGCGAGGGCGACGATACCTTAGTCGCCGTTATGGGGCATCACTACATGGATGGCGGGCCGGGCGACGATCTGTTCATCGGTTTCAGCGCCAGCGGCACTTATATCGGCGGCGGCGGCCGGGACACCATTTCCGCAGTTTCGGGCTCCGACGTGATCTATGGCAACGAAGGTTTGGATGAGATCGACGGCGGCTTTGGTGACGACACCATCTACGGCGGTCAGAACGAAGGCCCTGCGACCCTAGATGCCAGCGGCGTCCTGCGCTTGATGCAGGGCGTCGAAACCATCGAAGGCAATCTGGGCGACGACCTGATCTACGGCAATTTCGGTGCAGAGACGATCAGCGGTGGCTCGCAAATGGATACGATCTATGGTGGGCAAGGCAACGACACGGTCGACGGCGGCCTGCACGACGACTTGCTGCTGGGTAACCTCGGTTACGACAGCCTGATGGGCGGCGGTGGCTTCGACGTGATCTACGGCAATATCGGGCTCGATACCATCCAGGGTAATGCCAATGGCGATACGATTTACGGCGGCCAGAACGGCGGCGTGCTGACGCCGGACGCGAGCGGCGTGCTGCGCTATCAGGACGGTATCGAATATCTTTTTGGCGGCCTCGGTACCGACCTGATTTACGGCAATTTCGGCATTGAAGTGATCGAAGGCGGTCAGGCCAGCGACACGATCTATGGCGGTCAGGGCAGCGACACCCTGTACGGCGAGGGCGGCGCGGACGAGATTCACGGCAACCGCGGCAACGACGATATCTATGGCGGCGGCGGCGCCGACACGCTCTTCTTCCTTGGCGACTTCGGCGACGACAACGTGATGGATTTCACCACCGGAAGCGATGTCGCCATTGTGGGGACCGCCGTGGCCAGTACGGTCACCGCCGGCGGCGACACCACGTTCACCTTCGTCGACGGCAATTCGATTACCTTCGCCGGCGTGATCCTCGATAGCGACGATTTGGTTTTTGCGTAAGGCATTCATTAACGGAGAAAGCTCATGCAGACGACACTTTCGACAGGCGATGACATATTCAATGGAACTATTGGAAATGACACAGTTCTTGCGCTGTCAGGCGACGACGAGGTTGCTGGATACAGCGGCCAAGATTCCCTCTTAGGTGGTGATGGGGTGGATACGTTATGGGGTGATTTTCAACCTTTCATCGTCCTCATCGCACCACCCGTCAATCCCGAGGACACGCTGCTCGGTGGTGCGGGAAACGATGTCGTCTCCGGTGGGTATGGCGAAGACCTGCTGTACGGCAATCTGGGTCTCGACAGTTTGATCGGCGGTAGTGGAGCGGATACGCTCTATGGCGGTCAGAACAATGGCCCCGCGACGCCGGATGCAAGTGGCGTCTTGCGGAATATGGAAGGCGTCGAGACACTCTTCGGTAATCACGGCGATGATTTGATATACGGTAACTTCGGCGCCGAGATCGTCTATGGTGGTGCCGACGACGACACGATCTATGGCGGCCAGGGCGCGGATACGTTGCTTGGTGGTTCCGGTCATGACGTGATTTTCGGCAATCTCGGCCAGGACAGCATATTGGGCGATACCGGCAACGATCTCATCTACGGCAATGTCGGGGCCGACACGATCCGCGGCAACGAAAATCAAGACACCATCTATGGCGGTCAGAATGACGGCCCGCCGACACCGGATGCGAGCGGCGTGCTGCGCAGTCAGGAAGGTATCGAGTATCTCTATGGCGGCCTTGCGTCCGACCTGATCTATGGCAATTTCGGCGTTGAGCATATGGAAGGTGGGCCTGGCGACGACACGCTTTATGGCGGCCAAGGTGACGATACGTTGCTTGGCGAAGGCGGGTTGGATGAACTGTACGGCAATCGCGGCAATGACTCGCTGTCGGGCGGAAACGGCACAGACACCTTCTATTTCTTCGGCGATTTCGGTCACGACACGGTTGAGGATTTCACCACGGATGTTGCTGTCGTCGGGACCGCTGTTGCCAGCACAGTCGTGAACACAGGCAATACGGTCTTCACCTTCGTCGACGGCAATTCGATTACGTTCCTGAACGCGATCATGGACAGCGGCGATCTCGTCTTCGCGTGACGGGCGCGGCCGGGCTTGGCCGGCAGCGGGAAAAGGGGATAGTCTAGGCGACAAGCGAAGCAGTGCCGAGATTGTCCATGACGACAACCGAATTGGATCAATTGGTCGATGCCGACGCCGGTATCATCAGCCGGGAGATATTTGTCTCCAAGGAGCTTTACGAGCAGGAGTTGGAAACCCTGTTCACGCGGGCTTGGCTGTTCGTCGGCCACGAAAGTCTGGTGCCGAAAGCCGGGGATTTCTTCACCTCCCGCATGGGCGAGGAGTCCGTCATCCTGTGTCGGGATAACGACGACAAGATCCATGTTTTCCTGAATTCATGCCGCCATCGCGGCATGAAGGTTTGCCGCTACGATCAAGGAAACACGGCAGTTTTCACCTGTCCCTACCACGCCTGGGCTTACGCTCTGGACGGCAGCCTGCAAGGCGTGCCGCAGTTCAAGCAACTCTATGACGGTGTTTTGGAGCGGGAGAAATGGGCGCTGATCGAAGTGCCAAATCTGGCCAATTACAAAGGCACGATCTGGGCGTCCTGGGATCCCGACGCGCCCGATTTTCTGTCATATCTGGGCGACGCCAAGGAGCATCTGGACCAGGCTCTCGATTGCCGCGACGGCCGGCCGGGCGGATCGGAAGTAATTGGCGTGCATCGTTGGGTCTTTCCCGCCAATTGGAAGTTCGCGGCGGAGAATTTTCTGGGCGATACCTATCACAATCCCAGCCACCGCAGCGTCGATTTGATCGGTATCGGCCCCTCGGCACAAAAAGGGATTAAAGGCCGCCGGGACGACGAATTGGAAACGGCGCAGCATATCTGGATCAGCTACCCCCAGGGTCACGGCATCCATAGCGCCCTACAACCGGCGAATTTCGAGTTCCTCGACAGCTATTTGGACCAGCCGGAGATCGGCGCCTATTTCCGCCACTGCTTCGAGGAACGCAAGCGCCGGCTGGGCGAGAAGGCGCGGCTGATGCCTTTCGTCGGCACGATCTTTCCCAATACCAGCTATCACGGCCGGCAGCCACGCGGGCTCTGCGCCTGGCATCCTCATGCACCGACGGAAACGGAGGGCTGGCGCTTCTTCCTGGTCGACAAGGACGCACCGGCAAGCGTCAAGGATTTCATGCGTAAGTTCTACATGCGCTATTCCGGCCCCGCCGGCATGACCGAGCAGGACGATATGGAAAACTGGCTCTACGCCACGGAAGCCAGCAAGGGCGCGATCGCGCGGCGTTATCCCTTCAACTATCAGCAGTCATTGCATGCCGCGAAACTCGACGACCCGGTGCCGGGCGAGGTCAGCACGCAGGTGACGGAGCATATCGCCCGCGGTTTCTACCGGCGCTGGCAAAGCTATTTGTCTGGCGCTTCCTGGGAGACCTTGCTTGGCCGCGACGACCCCCGTTTCTTCACCGGCGAGGCGGCGGAGTAGTGGCGGGTAAAGTCTGTATCGTCACCGGGGGGACTTATGGCATCGGCCGCGCGATCACCCTCACGTTGGCCGCACGTGGCCATGCCGTGATCGCGCTTGGCCTCGAGCAACGTCAACTCCCTAGCCTGGCCGAAAACGCCATCCCGGGGCTGCGCCAGGAATTGACGGCGTCCGGGTTGCATGCCGAGCTACTGGAGGTGGACGTGTCCGACGCCACCGACGTTCAGTGTGTGGTCAATGGAGTGTTGGCGAGGCACGGCCGCATCGACGCGCTGATCAACAATGCCGCCATCGGCCCGCTCGGTACGGTTCTGGAAACCGAAGAGGCCGATTTCGAGCGTGTCATGGCGGTGAATGTGAAGGGTCCGTATCTTTGCGCCCGCGCCGTGCTGCCGGCGATGATCGAGCGGGGCGGCGGCCATATCGTCAATATCGGCTCCGGCGCCGGCTGGGGCAAACCCAACATGGCGGCCTATGCGGCCAGCAAAGGCGGTCTGCACGCGCTCAGCATGGCGCTGGCCTACGACCATTTTCGCGACGGTGTGCGGGTGAACACGGTGATCCCAGGTGGCGGCGGTATCGTCACCGGCATGAGCCTGGGGCGCGTCGGCGGCGATGCCGCGAAGTTCGGCAAAGGGGCACCAGGCACCGCGGCGGGACGGGTCGCCACCGGCGACGATGTCGCCAAGACCGTCGCATTTCTGCTCTCCGACGATGCCGAGGTGATCTCCGGCACCGTCATCGACGTCGGCTGCTTCGACCGCCAAGGCGGGCCGATTCCATCGGGGTAAAGCATGGACAGGATGAAGCTGACATTTGAGATCCAAGAGTTTCTTTACCGCGAAGCAGACCTCCTCGATACGCGGCAATACCGTGCCTGGCTCGATCTGTTGGCGGACGATCTGGTCTATTTCATGCCCATGCGCCGCAACGTTGCCTTCGGAAACGAGGCCGACGAAAACACCCGTCAGGGCGAGGGCATAAGTTGGTTTGACGAGGACAAATGGACCTTGACCAAGCGCGTCGAGCAACTCGAAACCGGCGTCCACTTCGCCGAGGAACCGCTGAGCCGGGTGACCCACATGATCTCCAACGTGCGGGTGACGGATGTCGAAGGCGACGAAGTTACCGTCTCCAGCCGCTTCCTGGTCTACCAGAACCGCGTGGCTTACGAGACCTACACTTTCGTCGGCCGCCGTACAGACATTCTGCGCCACCACGGCGACAGCTGGCAAATCGCCCGCCGTGAGATTATTCTCGATCAGAACATCCTGACGGCAAAGAATTTATCGACGTTCTTTTAGTTGCGCTGTAGTTGACCGGCTCAGACCGTCATGGCTAACTGCCGGCGATGACGGACAGAGTGCACATGACAGGCGCGCATCGGTTTTCCGTGGCGCCGATGATGGATTGGACCGATCGGCATTGTCGGTATTTCCACCGGCAAATAAGTCGTCATGCGCGTCTCTATACGGAAATGCTGACGGCGGACGCGGTAATTCACGGCGACCTCGAGCGATTATTGACGTTCGATCCGGCGGAGCATCCATTGGCCCTGCAGCTGGGAGGGTCGGAGCCGGACAAGATGGCGCGGGCGGCTTGGATCGCGGCCGATTGGGGCTACGACGAAATCAATATTAATGTCGGTTGCCCCAGTGATCGAGTGCAAAAGGGACGCTTCGGCGCCTGCCTGATGGCGGAACCCGAAACCGTCGCCGCCTGTTTTTCGGCGATGCAGTCGGCAGTGGATGTTCCGGTGACAGTAAAGTGCCGTATCGGCATCGACGATCAAAATCGGTTCGAGGACCTTGTCCGTTTCGTCGAACCGGTACGCACGGCCGGGTGCCGGGTCTTCATCGTCCATGCACGCAACGCCATATTGGCAGGTCTCAGCCCGAAGCAGAACCGGGATATCCCGCCACTCAAATATCAATTCGTACATCGACTAAAGGAAACCTTTCCCGAATTGACCGTCGTATTGAACGGCGGTCTTCGTGGTGTGGTGGAGACGGCGGTGCGGCTCGACCATTTGGACGGCGCCATGTTCGGGCGAGAGGCTTATCAAAATCCATACTGCCTGGTTGACGTGGATCATGCGTTCTTCGAAGACCCAAGTCCGATACCGAGCCGGCACGAGGTCGTGGGGTCTATGCTGGACTATGTCGAGCGCCAGTGTCGGGCAGGATGGCGTCTGAACGCGGTGACCCGGCACATGATCGGCTTGTTCCAGGGGCAGCCGGGCGCAAGGGCTTGGCGGCGCTACCTGTCGGAGAATGCCCATAAACCCGGCGCGGGACCGGAAGTTTTATTGGCCGCTGCCGCTTTGGTGCCGGATCGCGATGCGGCAGACAGCGCGGCCTAACAAGGAAACGATAGATGACAAAACTCAGTAAACTCAGCCGTTCCATCGCCGGTAAGGTCGCCTTGGTGACCGGCGCCGCCAGCGGAATGGGGCGGGCCACCGCCCATCTCTTCGCCGACGAAGGCGCCCATGTCGCGGTTAGCGATGTAAACGCGGAAGGCGTCGCCGCGGTGACGAAGGAAATTCAGGACGCTGGTCTCAGCGCCGAAGGTTGGCATCTGGACTTGGCCGACGGCGACCGCATTAAAGCGGTTGTCGCCGAGGTCGTGGAGAAGTTTAGCGGCCTTGACATCCTGGTCAACAATGCCGGTTTCTCGCAACACACCACCATCGACGATGAGGACTATGAAGCGATCTATGACCGCCATCTGGATATTCTGCTGCGCGCTCATACCCGCACGATCCGGGCCGCGTTGCCCCACCTCAAGGCTAGCGGCGCCGGGCGGATCGTCAATATCGCTTCGACCGAAGGCCTGGGCGCGACGCCGGAGACCAGTCCCTACACCACCGCCAAGCACGGCGTGATCGGTTTGACCCGATCTCTCGCTGTGGAACTGGGGCGCCAGGGTGTCACCGTAAACTGCATTTGTCCGGGGGCGATACGTACCGGCATGACGGCGCGTATTCCGGAGGAGCATAAAACCATATTCGCCAAGCGCCGGGTGCCGCTGCGCCGCTACGCGGAACCGGAGGAAGTGGCGCATGGCACCTTGAGCCTGGTCCTGCCCGCGGCCAGCTATATCAACGGTGCCGTGCTGCCGGTCGACGGCGGCTTGACCATCAAGAATGCCTGAATTCGACATTCCCTGCTGGGATGACCGACGCTATCGCTTCGATCCGGCGCGGACGGTCTTGTTGGCTATCGACATGCAGCGGGACTTTCTCGATCCGCAGGGTATGTGCGCGGTATCGGGTGACGATATCGGTCACCTTCGCGCCTGTATACCGAACGTCACCGCTTTACAGGCGGCTGCGCGGCAAGCCGGGATACGCGTAATGCATACTCGAGAGGGCTATGCCCCGGACTTCTCTGACGTCCATCCGGCCAAGGCCGAGCGGGGATCGGTCGGAACGGAGGGGCCATTGGGCCGCTTCCTCATCCGGGGCGAAGCGGGTCACGATTTCATTCCCGCACTTCAACCCGCGTCCGGCGAAACGGTGATCGACAAGCCTGGTTTTGGTGCCTTCTACCGAACCGAATTGGACGAGATTCTAAGGCAGGCCAAAATCTCTCATCTTATCGTTTGCGGCATCACCAGCCAATGTTGCGTGCAGTCGACCTTGCGGGAGGCGGTGGATCGCGGGTTTTATTGCCTCACGGTTGCCGATGCATGCGCTGCACTCACACCGGAACTTCACGCCGCGACACTGACCGCGATCCAAGGCGAAAATCACCTGTTCGGCTGGCTGGCCGACACGGACGATGTGTGCGGTGCTTTGTTACCGAACGACTAGGGTTTCAACACCATGCGGCCATCGACCTGACCGGCCTTCAAATCGGTCAACACCTGATTGACATTGTCGATCGGCGTTGGCGTCACGGGCAACGGGTTCAACTTACCGGCCTGGGCGAGCGCCATCAGCTCCTTGAGATCCTCCAGCGTACCGACATAGGAACCCTGAACCGTCAGCATCTGCAAAGGCAGGCTGACCAACGGTAGAGGGATGGCGCCGCCGTAAAGCCCGACCACAACCAATTTACCGCCACGCGCCAGGCATTGCATGCCGAAACCGGCGCTGGCCGGCGCGCCGACAAAGTCGACGGCGCCCGCGACACCGCCGCCGCTGATTTCCGTGACCTTCTCGACGGCACCGGGCTCGCCGTTATTGACGACAAAATCCGCGCCGGCTTCTTTCGCCAAGGCGAGTTTGCTGTCGTCGACATCGGCGACGATCAGCTTGGCGTCGCTCATGGCGTGATGCATGGCGACCCCGTTCAGGCCGACACCGCCGGAGCCGACAATCATTACGAAGTCATCGCCGGCCTGCGTTGGCATCTTCTTCAACGCGGAATAGGCGGTGATGCCGGAGCAGGCATAGGTGCAGGCCAACTCCTCCGACACGCCATCGTAAGGGACGAGATATTTACCCTCGGGTACGACCAGCCGGTCGCTGTAACCGCCGGAATAGCGGGTGCCGACGGTTTGCGGCGACGTGCAGAGGAGATTATCGCCGGCTTGGCAGACCTTGCATTCCCCGCAACCGATCCAGGGATAGACGACCCGTTTGTCGCCGACCTGAGCGCCCTCGGCGTCAGGACCGACGGCGATAACTTCGCCGAGCGCTTCGTGTCCCATGGTGAAGGGCAGAGGCATGCGTCCGGCGAGGTCCAGTTTGTTGCCGCCGCCCATGTCGAAATATCCGTCCCAGAGATGCAAATCGGAATGGCAGACGCCGCAGGATGTGACCCTCAACAACACTTCCCGACCGGACGGTTCGGGGTCCGGTGCCTCTCGTGCTTCCAAGGGCTCGCCGAACTTGATGATTTGCCAACTGCGCATCTGCCTCTCCTGGTTTTTTCGCTTAAGATTGTGGTCTAGGATCATAGAAGACCGGGACGGCGACGCAAGGGAGGATCAGGTGAGCGGGTTCAAGGATATACGCAAGGCGGCGATCAAACGGCTCGGCGGCGAGGCGGCATTGCAGGATCGACTGCCGTCCGTAAAGTCGACCCGTTCTCTGAAAGCGACGAAGGACAGCAGCTATTTCTCGACGATCTCCTTCCGCGTCTTTAGCGCCGGGCTCAAGGCCAGTATGGTGCGTGACAAATGGCCCGCCTTCGAAGAGGTTTTTCACAACTTCGACCCGCTGAAGGTCCGGGCCATGAACGACGAGCAGCTGGAAGCTTTGATGCAGGACAGCCGCATCATCCGTCATTGGGGCAAAATCCGCGCCACCCACCACAATGCCGGCGCATTGTGCCAAATCGCGGAAGAATTCGGCGGCTTCGGCAAATATATCGCCGATTGGCCGGACGACGATCTGGTTGGTTTATGGGAAGATATGGCAAAGCGGTTCAAGCAGCTGGGCGGTCGATCCGGTCCCATGGTCCTGCGCTTCGTCGGTCGTGACACTCATATGCCGTCGCCGGACATGATCCGGGGCCTACAGCATTTCGGCCTCTACGACGGTAGCGGAAAAGGCAAAAAGGAGACCCGGCGAATTGGCCAAATCATCCACGATCTCGCGGAAGCTGAGGACCGTCCGCATGCCGAAATCTCTATGACACTGGCGGTTTCGGTAGATTAGCAACCGCTTCAACACCGCCTCAATTCTGTGTGAGAGGCGTCTTTCGCGACCCGAACTTGGTAAAATGGTCGGAATAAAGTTGCTTTGACAGCGTTCCTGTCCAAAGGGGACCGCCCCGGCGAAAGAAGGATACAGCGTCATCATGAAACTTCCGGCAAAACTAAATTCGCTCGGCCGCATTGCCGTCTTCGCGTTGGTCTTTTCCAGTGGAGCCCTAGCTGCGGCTGTACTGCCTCTTCAATCGTCCCTGGCTGCTGGTTGCGGTGGTTCCGGAGGAGGCGGTGGCTCGGGCGGCGGTGGAGACGGGGGCAATGACGACAGCAGCGATCAGTCCGGCGACCGGGCGACAAACGCGGCCTACAATCAAGCGATCGGTCATATCGAGGCGGATCAATTCGAGCCGGCCATCGCGTTGCTAAAGAAAATTGTAGCCAAACGCCCGAAGCATGCGAACGCGCATAACTATCTCGGCTACGCCCTACGCCAGAGCGGCAAGTACGACGAGGCCTACAACCACTACCAGACCGCTTTGAAGATCAACCCGAGACATCGCGGGGCCAAGGAATATCTGGGCGAGCTCTATCTACAAACCGGTCAGCTCGACAAAGCGGAGGCGATGTTGGCTGAATTGGACAAGCAATGTTTCTTCGGTTGCCAGGAATACGACATGCTGAAGGCCGCGATCGTCGCCTATAAGAAGAAGAACGGCGCTTCGGGCTAGCTGCTCAATCTATAGGCCTTGTACCAGGAACTGTCGGCGCCGGCGCCGACATTGGTCAGGCGGACGTCGAGCAAATAGGGCTCGCCGCGCGCTTGCGCGTCTTTACCGCGGGTCAGCGCTGCTTCCAATTCCGACGGCTCCTCGACCCGTTCGCCCTCGATCCCCTGCGCCTTGGCCAGCATCACGAAGTCGATCTCCGGATCTCCCAGGAAGGTTTCGGGATACTTGTTCTGGGCCTTCATATTACCGCCCCAGGCCGCGAAGTTGGTCCGGACGGTCTGATAGTTCATGTTGTTCCAGACCACGGTCAGGATCGGCAGGCCGTAGCGCGCCATGGTCCAGAAGCCGGAGGAGCCGTACATTACCGAGCCGTCGCCGATGGATAGAACCACCGGTCGATCCGGGTCGCCAAGTTGCGCGCCGATGGCGCCGCCGAGGCCGTAGCCGAGGCTGCCGCCGGAAGTGCGCACCAGACGCCAATCCTTCTCGCCATAGCCGAACGGCATGTAGTGGTCGTATCCGCGGAAGTTTTCGGAGACCACCATGGTGTTTTCGGCCAAGGCCTTACCCATCACATCGCCGAGATAGGCGGGGTGGATCGGTTTGTCGCTGGCATGCTCGCTCGCGCTCTCCAGCTGTTTCTGGGCTCGGAGCTCGCTTTGTTCTTTGAGTGCCATCTTGCGCTTCTGGATGTGAGCGAGATTGCTATGATCCGGCTTCCAAACGGCGTTTAACGCGGTGAGCGTGTGTTTGACGTTACCGAAGACATGCAGGTCCAGCGGAAAGGTGTTGCCCATTAGCGCGGGATCGTGGCCGATGCCGATGATGGTGCTGGCGTCGGTGAATTTCTCGTCCTCCGCCCTAGCTTGGGTATTCTGACGGTAACCGATACAGCAGACCACGTCATAGCCCTTGTCCGACATGGTCTCCATCATGCCGACATAGTTCGGATGCCGGACCGGGAAGGCGCCGTAATCGAAGAAGCCGTTGGCGACCGGCAGGGCATAGTTTTCAACCATATCCAACAGATCTGCCTCCGCGCCGGCATGGCGCACGTCGGGGCCGACCACCACCAGCGGGTTTTCCGCGTTCAGTAGGGCATCATGGATTTGCTCGATGGTCCGGTCCCGCGGCGTTTCGGCCATTTCCAACGGTCCGGCCGATTGGATCGTACCCTCGATATCTTTTTCGTCCAGGGCTTTGCCGGAGAAAGCGAGATAGACCGGGCCCGTTGGCATGGTCTCCGTTTCCTTGAAGGCCCGGCGGGTCGCCATTGGAATGCCACGGGCATCGGTCACCTCCCACCGGTTTTTCGTGATGTCGTCGACCGCACCCATCTGCGAATAGCCTGCGCTCGCGCCCAGGGTGTTGTGATCGCCGAAGGAACCGTTGTCGCGCAGGGCCGCCGTCACCACCATGGGCGTGCCGTCGAAATAAGCGTTTTGCAACTGACCCGATCCCTGTCGTGTCCCCGCCGCCAAGTGGACGTTGACGAAGGCCGGCTTGCGGGCGGCCTTGGCATAGCCGTCAGCCGCCGACAAAACGATCGATTCCGCCAAAAGCAAAACGGGTTGAACCCCGGGAACAGTCAAAAAGGCGTCAAAGAATCCGGCCTCGGCGCTGCCCGTATTGGTGAATGCATAGTCCACATTTTGCGCGACGAGCTGATGCATCAGCAATTCGCCGCCACTGCCGACGACAGTTTTTCTGGTCATGTGTGAGATCCCAACGTGATTTGCTCGCCACAGCCTAGTGGGGCCGCGCCGATCGATCAAGCCGGATCGGTTGGTTCATGCGGTGGCAATATATGCCCGCAGGTCCTTGGCTTCCGCTTCCGCTTCTTGAATCTTGCTTTTCACGACATCGCCGATCGATATGATGCCCATAAGGCCGGAGTCATTGACCACCGGCAGATGTCGGAACCGGTTTTCGGTCATCATTTCCATGACCCGATCAATACTGTCTTCCGGATCGCAAGTGATCACGTCCTTTGTCATCAGTTTGCTAGCGGCGAAATCGAGGCAGCGACCGCCATGCTCGGCCACGCTACGAACGATGTCTCGCTCCGAAAGCACGCCGGCAATATCCGATCCTTCGAGCACCAAAACGGCGCCAATGCGGTGATCCCGCAATATACCGGCCACTTCGTGGACGGGCGTCGCCGGGGCGACGGAAATTACTTTGTGATTGTCAGGTAGTAACGTACGCACATGCATCGATCTCTCCATCAAATGGGTCGCCGCGCATTACGTCCGCTTCTGTTGTGGCGCGCGCGGCTATTCCCGAGCGCTAAACGCTAGTGTTAGAATGATGCGCTTATTCGTAGGGTTTTGGCAAGTCCGGGGAGCCGAATCGATTGTTGCGGAAATTCCAAAATCGCTTTAACCGGCGATCGCCGGCCGATCCATATCGGTTTCCGTGCAAACTCGGTTTCTTCCGGTTTGCTTAGCGAAATAGAGCGCGCTGTCCGCCCGCGCGATGAAATCCGAAACGGATTCGCCATGGCGAAACTGCGATAGGCCGAAGGACATGGTGATTTGCCGCAATTCCTCGCCGGTTCGCTTGCGCACGATCTTCTTTGTCGCGATTAGGTTTCGCATTTGGTCGGCAAGTATTTTACCGTTTTGCAGTTTCGTCGCCGGCAGCACGACGCAGAATTCCTCGCCGCCATATCGCGCGGCCAAATCACGGCCCTTGGAGTTTTCCCGCAGAATGGTACCGACGACCTTCAGGACCTGATCGCCGAGTTGGTGGCCATAGGTATCGTTGAAACTCTTGAAATTGTCGACATCGGCGAGCAAAAGGCACAGTTCGTCATTGTTCTCCGCCGCCAGTCTCGCCGCTTCGTTAATGAACTGATCGAAATAGTTGCGATTAGCTAAGCCAGTCAAGGCGTCCGTCCGCGCCTCGAGGCGCAGATACTCAAGATCTTGACGTAGTTGATCCATTTCTTCCGAATAAGACGTTAACTCATCTTGAAGTTTGGCATTTTGGGATTCTATTTTTTGCGTCTCAGCCAAGATTGTGTTGACGAGTATCTGTAATGAGGCGCTGGCCGCCGGATCGTCGATGCCGCCACTGAATTCAGCCAAGGCCTCCCCGAACGCACCGGCGTCATCGGTGGCGATTTTTACCCGACCGATCACGTTGTTTACGACCAGTTGCAATTGGGCACCGGCGTTTTGCAGGAGTTCCGATTCGTGCTCGGTGCCGAAGAAGCGGTTGTAAAGTTCCGTCATGGATTCCTGATCGATTCGACGATCCACGGAAAGTCGCTTGGTAAGTTCGCGATTGAGATCGGGAAGAGCATTTTTATGGAAAGTGTACCAAATAAGGTAATTGTTCGGGGTCGCCAGCAATCCGGAATCTCGGATCGAGGCAAGCGCCAAGTCTCTAATCTTTTCGTCGCTCACATCAAATTCCAACAAAAGTGGTTAATTTTTTGGCAGTCAAATTTAAGCATTAATATCTTAAGAAATACTTTTGATATCCAGACCCAGGATTTTCGCGGATCGAGGTTGCAGGAAGGTTAACCGATTGAATTTTTCAAATTCCCAGATGACGCTGTTGGACTTCATCAGCCGTGCGCAGAGCGTCCGATCCGCCGCTCCAGACTATGCGGCCTTTTTCGATGATGTAATGACGGTCGCCGAGTTCGAGCAGCGACTCCAAGTTCTTATCGATCAATAGAATCGCCTGACCGGCACGTTTCAGGTTGGTCAAGGTTTGCCAGATTTCCTGTCGGATCAGCGGCGCTAAACCTTCCGTCGCTTCATCAAGAATCAACAGTTTCGGGTTGGTCATTAGCGCGCGGCCGATAGCCAGCATTTGCTGCTCGCCGCCCGACAGTTGATTGCCCATGCTTTCCCGTCGTTCCAGAAGCCGTGGAAACAGGTCGTAAATTCGTTCGATACTCCAATCTTCCGCTGTCCCGCGCCCAACCGCGATTGATACCAAGTTCTCCTCGACAGTCAGGTTGGGAAAAATCTGACGCCCTTCGGGGACCAGGCCGATGCCGAGTTTGGCGATACGGAACGACGGCAGTTTGTCGATCGATCGGCCTTCAAATGTGATGTCACCTGTTCGTGCCGGCGTCAGTCCCATAATCGACCGTACCGTCGTGGTCTTACCCATCCCGTTACGGCCGAGCAGGGTAACCACTTCCGCCGCCGCCACGTCCAAGGTCATGCCGAACAGAGCCTGGCTGCCGCCGTAGAATGTCTCGATTTCGCGGACTTCAAGCATGGCCGGTACTTTCTTCGTCGCCGAGATAGGCACGGCGCACATCTTCGTTGTTGCGGATCTTGTCCGGTGTGTCCGTGGCGATGGCGCGGCCGTAGACCAGCACCGTGATGCGGTCAGCCAGCGCGAACACGGCATCCATATCATGCTCAATCAGAAGAATGGTGTGACGGGCGCGCACCTCCTTCAGTATATCGATCATGCGGGCCGATTCTTCGGCGCCCATGCCGGCCATCGGTTCGTCCAGCAGCAACAAGGATGGTTTCGCCGCCAACGCCATGGCGATCTCAAGTTGGCGATGTTCGCCATGGGACATGAATCTGGAAACCCGGTCGGCTCGATCGGCTAAACCGACTTGGTCGAGCGCCGTCATGGCCGGCTCGATTAAGCGATCGTCCTTCCGCGCGTCGCGCCAAAACCGGAATGAATGCCCCTGATGGGCTTGGATCGACAGGGTGACGTTATCCAGTACGCTCATGTCATGCATGATGCTGGTGATCTGGAAGGAACGGGCCAACCCCATCAACGCGCGGGCGTGGGCCGGTTCGTTGGTGATGTCGCGCCCGGCAAACTCGATGCGGCCACCATCCGGTCGCAATTCGCCGGCAAGCTGAGCGATCAGCGTGGTTTTGCCCGCGCCGTTGGGGCCGATGATGGCGTGGATCTCCCCGGTTTCGACCTCAAGATCGATATGATCCGTCGCGGCGATGCCGCCGAAGGATTTATAGAGATCGCGGACTTGCAGTAGGGATTCGGCCATCTACCGGTCACCCCCGTCTTTGCAACAGGCCGGAGATGCCGCCGCGGGCGAAGAGCACCACCAGCACAAGCAGGATCCCGAAAATCAGCTGCCAATAGAGCCAGAAAGAGGACAATATCTCTTCCAGCACGATAAAGGCCAAGGTGCCCAGTACAGGTCCGATCAGAGATCCCGCACCGCCCAACACCACCATGAAAATCAGTTCGCCGGAACGGGTCCAGTCCATCATTTCAGGGCTGATGAAATTTGTGAAATTGCCCAGTAATGCGCCGGCGTAACCGCAGATCGTGCCGGAAATGACATAGCAGATCAGTTGGTATCGGTAGGTATTGAAGCCGAGGGATTGCACGCGTTGCTCATTGCCCTTGGCCCCTTGGATCACCATGCCGAAGCGCGAATTGGCGATCCGCCGGACCAAATACAAGGCCGCCAACAGTGAAAGGAAACACAGATAGTAGAGCGTGACATTATTCTCGATATCGATCAGACCGGCGAATTCGCTCCGGGCTTCGATCACTAATCCGTCGTCGCCGCCATATTCCTCGATCGAGACGAAGGCGAAGAAGACCATTTGGGAGAAGGCCATGGTAATCATGATGAAGTTGACGCCCTTGGTCCGCAGACAGATGGCGCCAGTGAACAAGGCGAAGGCGGCGGCGACGACGATGGCCAGACCGATCTGGATAAATCCGTTGTAAATCTCATAGTAAGCCGGGATGCCGACCGCATAGGCGCCGATGCCGAGATAGGCGGCATGGCCGAAACTGATCATGCCGCCATGACCGAGGATCAGGTTCAGGCTGACCGCCGCGATCGCCAGCACGACGAGACGGGTGGTGACATCGAGATAGAAGGGGGCGGCGAATATTTCCGTCAGCAACGGCATGGCCGCCAGGACAATGAGGACGGCCAGTGAAACCCAATTTAGCGGCGTCCATTTGGAGAAATCGAACATCGCGCTATCGGCCCCGCGGCGGGAACAGACCCTTTGGCCGGATCGCCAAAATCACCGCCATCAGGATGTAAATCAGCATGGCCGATACCGCCGGCGCCGAGGTTTCCGCGTTTTGATCGGTCATCACCAGCTTGAAAAGATCGTCGAGATAGGATCGACCCATGGTGTCGATCAGGCCGACCACAAGCGCGCCGATGAAAGCCCCGGTGATCGAACCGATGCCGCCGATGACGATGACCACGAAGGCGACGATGATGATCTGGTTTCCCATGCCGACGGAGGCTTCGGTGATTGGCGCGATCATCATGCCGGCGAGGCCCGCCAGCACCGCGCCGATCGCGAAGACCAACGTGAACAGCAGGTTGATATCGACCCCCAGGGCGCCGATCATTTCCCGATTCGAAGCGCCGGCACGTATCCGCATTCCGAGCCGCGTCTTGCTGACCAGGAAGAACAAACCGGCGGCGACCATCAGGCCGACGGCGATGATCACCAGACGGTAGGTCGGCAGCACGATACCCGCGAACTCGACCCGCCCATCGAGATAGGCAGGAAGCGGGATTGTCAGGCCGTCCGGTCCCCAGATCATCTGCACCAGCGTGTCGAAAGCCAGGATCAAGCCGAATGTGGCGAGCACATGGTCGAGATGGTCGCGCGGGTAGAGCTGGCGTATCACCACAATCTCGACGATGAAAGCCACCAATGCCGTCGCCGGAATGGCCAGCAGCACGCCGATGACAAAACTATCGGTCCAATGGGTCAAGGTGGCGCAGAAGAAGGCGCCGACCATATAGAGCGAGCCATGGGCCAGATTGACGAAATCCATGATCCCGAAAATCAAGGTCAGTCCGGCGGCCAGTAGGAACAGCAAAATGCCGAGCTGCAGGCCGTTGATCAGCTGGATGATCAGGAGGGTGACGTCCATGGCGGATATGCGCGGTTGCCGTTGCAAGAAGGGAGGCGCTGTCGAGCGCCTCCCTCAGTTTGGATTATTGCAAGGCAGTAGACCTACATCTTGCACTTAGTGAAGTAGCTGTCCTGATGCTGGCTCAACACCTTGGAGACATAGGAGACATACCAATTGCCGTCCGCATCCTTCTTCACCGTGCGCAGATAGAAATTCTGCACCGGGAAGTGATTGCGGCCATAGTCGAAATCACCGCGCACCGACGGGAAATTGGCCTTCGCCATGGCTTTACGGATGCCGTCCTTATTGCCGGTGTCGCCCTTCACCGCGTCGACGCCGCTCTTGATCAGCATGATCGCGTCGTAGCTTTGTGCGGCATAGTGCGTCGGATAGCGTCCGGTCTTCTTCTTGAAGTCCGCGACGAACTTCTTGTTCACCGCATTGTCGAGATCCGGCGCCCAGAACATTGTATTGAATGAGCCGAGCACGCCTTCCAGATTGGCTTTCTGCAGGCGGGCGAGCGATAGCGCATCGACCGTGAACACGGTGTAAAGCGGCACCTTGCCGCGTAGGCCGGCCTGGTCATATTGCTTGATGAAAGCCGGACCGGCGGGACCGGGGTAAAACACGAAGATCGCTTCCGCGCCGGAGGCCTTGGCCTTCGCCAGCTCGGCGGAGAAGTCGAGCTGCATATCCTTGCCCCACTTGGTCATGTCCTTGCCGACAATCTCGCCGGCAAAGGTCCGCTCGACACCGGCGACCATGTTTTTGCCCGCGGCATAGTTTGGCGCCATGATATAGAGCTTCTTGATGCCATCCTTGTTCAGGACCTCGCCGGTGGCCATCGGGTTTTGGTCGTTTTGCCATGAGGAGGAGAAGAAGTTCTCGTGGCAGAGTTTGCCCGCCAGTTGCGATGGGCCGGCATTGGCGCTGATCAAAAACTTGCCCGCGTCGAGCGCCGATTTGCGGGAGGCGAGCAGCACGTGGCTCCAGATAAAGCCGGTGACGAAATCGACGTCGTCCTGCTTGACCAGCTTATCGGTTTTCTGTTTGCCGATTTCGGGCTTGAAGCCGTCATCCTCAACGATGAACTCGACCTCCTTGCCGCCCATCTTGTTGCCGATATGGTCGAGGGCGATCTGCGCCGCCTCCACCATGTCGCGGCCCATGGCCCCGGCCGGCGTCGTCAGCGTGGTGACGAAACCGATTTTGACCTTGTCTGCGGCGAGTGCCATGTCGCTGGCCACAAGTGCCGCCGCGGCGGTCAGAAGTAGTAGAGATTTGCGCATGAATTCAATAACCTCCCTGTGGATATTTGCCTGTAGATTAGACAATTCGTTGTCCGAGAACCAGCCCGCAAACCGGTCCCGACCCGATTTGTTAGACGGTCAAATATTTTGAACTTAAAATATCAGAACCACGTGTCGAATTGAAGCCCATTCCGGGTCCGCGTCTGCGACATGAGCGCGCATGGCCGGCATGCGCCCTTGGCATTTGTCGGCGTGGCTAAATTCTGGTTCATTGCGGCGGTTCATGAGTATGTCCCTCACATTGGCCGCCGACCGTTGGCAACGCATTCCGGTCCTTTGGCGCAGTTCCATTCTGATGCTGATCTCTGCCGTCGGTTTCGTCGTCATGCAGACGTTCATCAAACTGCTGACGGCCAGCCATCACCCGTTCGAAGTGGCATTTTTCAGAAACTTTTTCGGTCTTCTGGCCCTATCGCCATTTATCATCAAAGCGGGATCGGCGGCGTTTAAGACCAGCAAGCTGCATCTCCATGCGGTGCGCGGCATGTTGCAGGTCGGCGCCATGTTGATGTTTTTCTCCGGCTTGGCGATGTCGCAACTGGCCAAGATATCGGCGGTCAGTTTTACGGCACCGTTGTTCGCGACCATCGGCGCCGTGATTTTCCTCAAGGAGAAATTGCGTTTCCGACGCATCGCGGCGTTGATTCTGGGGTTCGTCGGGATGCTGGTGATCCTGCGCCCCGGCATGATCGAATTCGATTTGGGCGCGATGCTGGTAATCTGCTCTTCGGCGCTTTGGGCCTGTGCCATGTTGATCATCAAAGTGCTGTCGAAGACGGATTCCAGCGTCACGATCACGATTTACATGGGCGTATTCCTGACGCCGTTCACGTTCGTTGCCGCCGTGTTTTTCTGGCAATGGCCGACCTTGGAAGAATATTTCCTGTTTTTCTGCATGGGCGCGGTCGGTTCCCTATCCCATGTCGCCATGGCGCAAGCCTTCAAGGGCGTTGAGGCGACGGCGCTTCTGCCGATCGACTTCACGCGGCTGATTTGGGCCAGCCTGATGGGTTACTTCGTCTTTGCCGAAGTGCCGGAAATCTGGACCTGGGTCGGCGGCATTATCATCTTCGCCAGCACGACTTATATCGCTTTCCGTGAAGCGCAACTCGGTAAGCAACCGGGTTCAAGATGACAATTCTGCTCTGACCAGTGCGGCGCCGGCGGTCATCGCCCGCATTTTCTCACGCGCCAGCCAACGCGGAATGGCGGAAAATCCGCAATCGCTGGTCACCAGCAGCCTTTCGGCCGGCATGTGGTTGAGTATTCGGCGCAAACGCTCGGCCACGTCCTCGGCGCTTTCCACGTAGAAGTTTTTGACGTCGATGACGCCGGCCGCGATGTGGAACTTCCCGGACAACCCGCTCAGACTTTCGATGTCGGCCATTTCCCGGTTGGCGAACTCCAGCATGAGTATATCGCAGTCCAAGGCTTCCAAACCCGGCATCAAGCGGTCGAAGCTGCGCAGGGCGAATGGCCTGCTGGCATTATTGCCGAAACAGACATGCACCGCCGTCGGTACTTCAATGCCCTGCAATGCGCGGTTGATCGCCGCTGCCGCGTCAATGTGATCGAGCCCGAGTGGCGGATGCGGCAAGCCGGGTTCGTCCAATTGAATGATCGGGACACCGGCGGCGGCGAGCGCCTCCACCTCGGCCTGGACCAGCGCGACGATATCTTCGAGCAGATCGCCGGAATCCGCGTAAGCATCGCCAGGTTGGATGTTTCCAGCGAAGGTGAGGGGCCCCGGCAGCGCCATTTTCAGGATCGGCCCCATCGGTGCCAGTTCGACGAGACCTTTATACTCTTCCACCAATCCCAGTCCGGATGGTGCCGCAACCCGCGCGTTCGCGACGAAGGCCGGGGCCATGTCGTAACCGGGGACGCCGAGGCGCCGGCCCGGCGGAATGCGCTCGATCCCCTCGATGCGATCGTACATTTCATAGACGAAGCGTTGGCGGCGCAGCTCTCCGTCGGAGATGATATCGACGCCGGCGTCGACCTGATCGGCAATAACGATGCGGGTGGCGTCGTCGAAGGCTTCCGCAATATCCGCTTCGCCCAAGCCGCCGTCGCGCATGGCGCGGCGAAACGGGAACATCCAGCCCGGCGTGGCATAACTGCCCACGCCGATGGTCGGCAGTAACCTGTCGGACCAGGGGAAATTTTTAGTCATTGTGCATTGCCCCGCAGTGTGAAATATCGGGTCGCGGTCGGGAGGAAAACAGTATGCCAAAGTACAGCGTCACCCTGAAAGCCCAATTGAGCCGCGGCGAGATGTATTGGGTCTCCGAAGTCGTCGCCGACGACGAAGACGACGCCATGGCGAAGGCGGAAGACGCCTTCTTCGCCGAACTCGACGAGCCGTCACAATGGAGCTTCGGCGAGGCGGACGTGGAGGCGATGTAACCTCTTAGGCTTTCTATATACAGTCACAACCAATTGCCACGTCGTCTTCCCGGATGCAGTGCGGCACGAAGTGACGCTGTGCTGGTCCGGGAGCCATGTCGACGTTTCGAACTCGACCGGCAAACATGGACCCCGGAACAGCAGCGCATCATTGCATGCTGCGCCGCATTCGGGGTGACAACAATGTCCTTAACGGATTGGCGTTTAAGACGCTGAGCTTTGCTGATCCCGCAAGGCAAACCGTTGGATTTTACCGGTTTGGGTCTTCGGTAGGGCGTCGACGAAATGCACCGCGCGGGGATATTTGTAGGGGGCGATGGTTTGCTTCACGTGATCCTGCAGGTCTTCGGCAGTCTCGTCGCTGCCGGCTTCGCTATCCCGTAAAACCACGAAAGCGGTGACCAATTGGCCGCGTTGTTCATCGGGTAGGCCAACCACGGCGCATTCGGCGACCTTCGGATGTTCCATCAGAACTTCCTCGATCTCCGTGCCGGAAATGTTATAGCCAGCGGAAATAATCATATCGTCGGTGCGTCCCTGGTAGCGTAGATAGCCGTCCCCATCCTTTACATAGGCGTCGCCAGTGAAGTTCCAGCCGCCTTGCACGTAAGCCGCTTGCCGTTCCGGATTGGCCATGTAGCGGCAACCGGTGGGGCCGCGCACGGCCAGGCGTCCGATGGTGCCGGGCGGCACCTCTTTGCCGGTGTCGTCCAGCACCGTCGCCTCATAACCTGGAATCGCTTTGCCCGTCGTGCCGGGACGGATGTCGTCGCCAGCGGCGGAGACGAAGATATGCAGCATTTCCGTCGAGCCCAGGCCGTCGATGATCCGAATGCCCGTGGCGTCCCGCCAGTCGTCGAAAGTCGGCTTCGGCAAGGTTTCGCCGGCGGAAACGCATTGCTTCAAATAGGGGGCGGAATGCTCCCGGATCGATGGTGTGATGGCGCGGAACATGGTCGGCGCGGTGAATAGGATACTGACCTGATATTCCCGCAACGCGTCGATCATGGAATCCGGCGTGTAGCTCTCAATCAACAGCGTCGAGGCGCCGACATGCATCGGGAAGGTCACCAACGCGCCGAGACCGAAGGTAAAAGCGATCGGCGGCGAACCGGCGAAGACATCGTCGGGTCCCGGCTTCAGAACATAGCGATTGAAAGTGTCGCAGATGGCCAGTATATCCCGATGAAAATGCATGCAACCCTTCGGTGGGCCGGTGGTGCCGCTGGTGAAAGCGATCAGGCAGACATCGTCCGCCGCCGTCTCCACATTGTCGAAGCTGGTCGGTTTGTCGGCCATCAGCGCTTCCAACCCGTCGTCCGCCTCGCTGTGGAAATAGACCACGCGGGTCAGGCAGTCGGTTGCCGCTTCAGCCTCCTCCATCTCATCGCGGAGACGATCGTCGCACAGGCCGACGGCAACTTCGGTAACGCCGGCGATATAGGCAATCTCCCGCGCGCGCAGCAGCGGCATGGTGGCGACGGCGATGGCGCCGACCTTCATGGCGGCAAACCAGCAGGCCACATACATCGGATTATTGGGGCTGCGCATCAACACCCGGTTGCCCGGCTTCACGCCCAAATCGTCGACCAGCACATGAGCGATCTGATTGGCTTTTGCCAATAGGTCTCTGTAACTCCATGTAAAAACCGACGTGCGCAGAACCGGCCGATCGCCGAAGCTTTCGATTTGATGATCCAGCAACCAAGTGGCGCAGTTCATTTGCGCGGGATAGGCCGCCAATTCCGGCAGGGTCGAATAATCGATCCGCGCCCACTCACTCTCCGGCGGCAAGTGGTCGCGGCCGAAAGAGTCGACATGGGCGCTCTTTCCAGTCGGTGCCCACGGCGCATCAGGCATGGATCGGCGCTCCTTCGTTGACGGGTGCGAAGTCGGGCATCGGCATCTCGACGGTGACGGTGTTCGACGGCGGGCTGGCCCGGCCATGGGCATCGCAGGCGCGAACATAGTACTGGTAACTAAGCCCGCCGAGCACCAGATTGTCGACGAAACGCCGGCCTTTCACCGCTTCGATGCAGGTGATCTCGCCGTCGCCCGTCGCACGGTAAATGTCATAGCAGGCGATGTCGCCGACAGCCGGTTGGTATGTCAGCTTAACCCGGCCGCCATCGATTTCGGCTTTCAATCCGGCGCCGTCCTCGGGCCAACCGGGTGCCGCGAGTTCCGGGGCGTCCGGTGGGGCTTGCAGTACTTCTTTCGGCCAGAGGAAGCAGGTGACTTTCTTGAAATTCTCGTCGAGTTGCTTGCAGACATTGCAATAGACGCAGTGGACGATATCGTCCGCGCGTCCGGCTTTTACCTTATTCGGCCAATCGGGATCGGCGAGTAATTGCCGGGCCATGCCGACGATGTCGGCTTTGCCCTCGGCCAATAGATTTTCCGCCTCGGCCGGTTGACTGATCTTACCGGCGGAGACGACGGGAACGTCGTAGCCCTGATCGTTGAGGAATTTCTTGATGCCCGCCGGCAGATGGGCGTGGGGCAGGGATGGATAGTTTGTGCCCGGCATGCAGCGGTCGCCGGAATAGCCGGTATAGGGATAAAGCGGTTGCCCCTCCCGATGTACCGCGTCCTCGAACTTGCCGCCGACGGACAGCGAAATGTAATCGACCCCTAATTGAGCCATGCGCAAAGCGATCAGCTGCGAATCCGGCAGGCCGTAGCCGTCCTTAATCGCTTCCTCCGCCAGAAAACGCACGCCGACAGGATAGTCGTTGCCGACCTGCCGGCGGACTTCCCGCATCACCCGGCCGATCATGTGCAGTCGGCTTTCCAACGTTTTGCCGCCATAGGCATCCCGGCGACGGTTATGGCGGGAGAGGAAGGAGGACAGGGTATAAGCATGCGCGGAATGCAGCTCGACGCCGTCATAGCCGGCCTCTTTGGCCCGCGCCGCCGCCAATCCGAAGTCGCGAATGATGTGTTCGATATCGGCTTCGTCCAGGCTCTCGATCTTCTGCCGCCAACCGGACCGCGCGACTTTCATAAAGTGAATAATCTGCGGCACGATTTTGCTGTCGGAGGCATCGTGCACCTGCCGCACCAGCTCCCGGTGGCCGGGAATGAAGTCGTCGTCGCTGAGGCGCAGCAAAGGACCGGATTTGGCGCTGTGGATCGCCATGGCCTCCACAACTATCAGCCCGATGCCGCCTTCGGCATAGCGTCGATAGCGATCGATGATGTCGTCATTGACATAGCCGTCCTCGCCGGACAAACGGGTCACCATCGCCGGTACCAGGATCCGGTTCGGGATCACCATGCCATTGATGTCGAGGGGTTCGAACAATCGCATGATCAGGCCGGACCTTCATTGTTTTGGATTGACAATTTGAGCCCGCCGAGCAAACCGTAAAGCCCGGCTAGGTCGTCACGATCAAGTTCGCCCAACATCTCTTCGATCCAGGCTTCGTGGACCGGTGTCATGGCGTCGAACTTTTGTTTACCGCGTTTCGTCAGCTTGACCCGGATCGTACGTCGGTCGCCGGGCTCGCTCCCGCGGCTGACCAACCCCTCATTCGTCAACCGATCGATTAAGCCGGTCACGTTACCATTTGAAACCATAAGCCGTTTCGACAGTTCGCCCATGGTCAGGCCGTCCGGACTGCGGTCCAATTGAGCCAGGATATCGAAGCGGGGCAGGGTGGTGGCGAAGTCGGCGCGCAGACCCTGGCGCACCCGCTGCTCGATCAGGTTGGAGCAGGTCAGCAAGCGCAGCCAAACCCGCAACTCCAGCTTATCGTCACCATGGACCGCGGTTTCGAAATCGCCGTCGCTGTCGCCGGTGGTTTGTTCGAAGCCGTCCATGTCAAACGCTCCTACATAATCTCGCCGCCCGCGACGGCGATCGACTGCCCGGTGATGGCACTGCTGCCCGGCAAGCAAAGCCAGCCGACGGCCTGCGCCACTTCGTCCGGATCGATCAGGCGGCCCTGCGGATTATTGCGGGCCAGGATGCGCCGGGCCTCGTCTTCGCTCTTGCCGCCGGCGACGATGTTTTCGATCGCACCCGCTGCCATATCCGTCTCTGTATAGCCGGGGCAGACCGCATTCACGGTGATCCCGGTCTTCGCCAACTCCAAAGCCAGCGACCGGGTCAATCCGATCATCGCATGTTTCGATGACACATAGGCCGCCACAAAGGGATAGCCGGTCAGACCTGCGGTCGAGGCGATATTGACGATGCGGCCCCAGTCGTTTTCCTTCATTGTTCCGACGGCTGCCTGAGACAATCGGAAGGCGGCGGTCACATTGACTTCGAAGACCCGTCGCCATTCCTCCAAATCTTGTTTGTGGAACGGATTGGCCGGCGCGATACCGGCATTGTTAACCAGTATATCGACGGGCTGTCCGGGCAAAGCCCCGGCCAGATCGTCCGCCGAGAGATCGAGAGTTAACGGGGTTGCGCTGACGCCAAAATCGGCCGCAATCGTTGCGGCGTTGGCCCGCAGACGGTCGGCGTCCCGCGCCGCCAAGGTGATGTCCACGCCCAGTCGTGCTAGTTCCCGGCTGATCGCCAGACCAATGCCACGGCTGGCCCCAGTGATCAGGGCATGCCGTCCGGACAAAGGTTGAAAATGTTCAGCGGTCATGGCAACTGTTTTAAGTATCGATATTTTGAGTTTAAAATAATCGTTTCGCCATTGCCACGAAATTTTCGGCGCGGCATGGTAAGTTTCGCTTTTTCCCTATTTTATGAGATTTCCCGTGATCGACCGACCTAACTTCATTCTCTTTATGACCGACCAGCAGCGCTGGAATCATCTAAGCTGCAACGGCAATCCGGTGCTGAAAACGCCCCATATCGACAGCATGGCCGCGCGGGGGATGAGCTTCGACCGCTTTACGGTGGCGAGTGCCGTCTGCATGCCGAACCGGTCCACGTTGATGACCGGCCGCATGCCGTCGCTGCATGGCGTCCGCTTCAACGGCGTACCGCTCGACCTCGGGGCGGTCACACTCGTCGATCTGCTGCGTGCCGCGGGCTATCGTACGGGGTTGGTCGGCAAGTCTCACTTACAGAACTTTACCGGCAGGGGCACGGATTTGCCGCCCTCATCGGAGGTCGGTACGCCGCCGCCATCAGCGCTCGCCGAAGCCCGCCGCGGCACCATATCGGGCAGCGAATACGAAGCGGAACTGATGCCGGCTGAAGAGCGTGCCGGTTATCTCAATCTGCAAACGCCGTTCTACGGCTTCGATCACGTGGATCTATGCACGCTGCACGGCGATAAGGTGCTGGGGCATTACGATCTTTGGCTGAAGGAACAACGCAGGGACGCGGATGACCTACGTGGACCGGCCAATGCCTACGCGGAGCCGGACTACTCGGCGCCGCAGCTTTGGCACTCGCGCATGCCGTCAGAGCTTTATCCATCTAGCTATATCGCCGAGAAGTCGATGGAATTCCTTCGGCAGGGTGTGAAAGAAGGCGAGCCGTTTTTCCTGAAATGCTCCTTCCCCGATCCCCATCATCCGTTCTCGGCGCCGGGTGATTATTTCAAGAAGTTCGACCCGGATGACGTCGATCTGCCGGACAGCTTCTTCGCCCCGTCCGACGTGCCGACAGTGTCGTTCGTTAAAGAGCAATCGAAGGCCGACGGGTTCGATAAAGCAACAGTCTGGCCCTTCGCCGTGACGGAGCGGGAACTACGCGAGATCACCGCGGTCACCTATGGCATGATCTCTTTGATCGACGATTGTATTGGCCGGGTCCTAGCCTGTCTCGACGAGCTGGGTTTGCGGGACAACACGGTGTTGCTGTTCACCAGCGATCACGGCGATTTCATGGGCGATCATGGCATCGTCTTGAAAGGACCATTGCATTATCAGGGCTTGGTCAAAGTACCCTTCATCTGGAGCGATCCGGCGGATGGGCATGAAGGCGCGCGGACCGATGCGTTGGCCGGCACCCTCGATATTGCCCGCACAATTCTGGCCCGCGCCGGTTTGGCGCCCTTCAACGGCATGGGCGGTCACGACCTCGGGCCCCTGATGCGCGGCGAGGTCGACCGTCTGCATACGGGGATCGTCATCGAGCAAGACGCGCAGCGGCCCAATTTCCATTTCGACGGCCCGATCCGTGCCCGCAGCTACGTCACCGACCGCTGGCGCCTATCACGTTATCTCGGCTCCGAGTTCGCCGAACTTTACGATTTGGAGAACGATCCGCAGGAGCGCGAAAATCTCTGGTTCGATCCTGCCTATGCTCCCGTCCGCGAAGAACTGCTATCGCAGATGGTGATGACGATGATGGAAAACCAGGAAAACTCGCCCCTGCCGACGGGGCAGGCGTGATCATGCCAAGAGCGACCTATGGCTGTCGAGAAACTCTTCGAACGCGCCGGCGAGAGCGTCGAATTCGCTTTCGCCCATGGGCAGCGACAGCACGATCATGCCGCGGGCGGCGGTATAGATGCCGCGGTTGATCATGTCGATGTGGAACAATCGCTTCAACTCGGGCGATTGGCCGACCAAATCGGCGACCTTGGTCGGCGTTTCCTTGCAAAAATGCACCGCCATCATCGAGCCGCGGCCGGTGATCTGAACGGCGGCGCCCCGCTCATCCGATAGGGACTGGAGCCGGCCGCGTAGCTGATCGCCGGCGGCGTTGAAGTTGCGGGCCATGGTTTCGGTATAGACGTCTGTCAGGCCGCGATGGCCGGCCGTCATAGTCAGTTTGTTGTTGTTGAAGGTGCCAGCATGGGGTGTCGGATGATCGCCGCGGGGATCGTACATGGCCATGAGGTCTCGACGACCGCCAAAGGCGCCGAAGCTCATGCCGCCCCCGACATATTTGCCCAGCGTGCTGAGATCGGCCGTGATGCCAAGCTCACCCTGCAGACCGTTCGGGCCGAGGCGGGAGGTCATCACTTCGTCGAATATCAGTAATGCGCCGCAAGCCTCGGTCTCCGACCGCAACATGGCCAGAAACTCCGGGCTGCCGGAAAGGCAACCGCCGCCGCCCAACATCGGCTCCAGGATCACGCAGGCCAACTCGTCGGCATTTTCTCGAATCAATTCGCGACAGCCGTCGACGTCGTTATATTGGCCGAGCACATAGTCGAACGGCGCATTAATCGGTGAGCCGCCCGGCGCGAAATAGAAAACGCCGCCGTGATAGCCGCCCTCCATCACCATCACCTTCTTACGGCCCGTGAAGGCGCAGGCGGTGGAGATCGCCATCAAATTGCCTTCGGTGCCGGAATTGGTGAAGCGGACTTGTTCCATAAACGGAAACCGGCGCACCACTTCGTCTGCGAAGCGGGCCTCGACTTCGTTTTGCCCGCCGAGAACGATACCGGCATCCAAAGCCTCGTCGATAGCCGCGCGGATAGCGGGGTGCGAATGGCCGTACAGCCCGGCCGTATACTCGCCGAGGAAGTCGGCAAATTCGTGCCCGTCCAAATCCCACAGCCGGCAGCCTTCGCCCCTGGCGATGGTCAGCGGGAAGGGTGGGTAATAAAGCACCGTGCGCGTGTTGCCGCCCGGCATGGCGGCCAGCGCGCTTTCATATTGCGCCAGGCTTTTGGGATTATTTCTGCGGAAGCGATCCTCGGCCTCCGCCAACGCGATCGTCAGGTCGGTATTCGCCGCCCCTGTCATGACGGCTAACTGAAGGTCTTAAAGGTGATCAGCGTGAAGGTGTCTTTGACCCCGGGCAGGGTTTGGATCTTTTCCGTGACGAAGTGACCGATATCGTCGCCGTCATTTAGATAGCACTTCATCATCAAGTCGTATTGCCCTGAAATCGAATGCACTTCGGAGATCTGTTCCGTACTTTCGACGGCCGCGCCCGCCACGTCGTAGGTTTTGCCGAGGTCGCATTTCACCATGACGAAAATGGTCTGCATCGCGGATCTCCTGAACTGGGCGAGTTGTGCTGGGGTCGATTATGCCGACTTTTTACCGCCTGGGCGAGGGTAACCCTGCATAAGGAAGGCCGGAACATGATCGCCCATACCGATCACCGGCTCATCCTCCTCTTCGCGTTTGCGATTTGGCCGGCGCTTCGAGGATTTGGCGGCGGTCTTCGATTTGTCCTCGCGTTTTTCTTTTTTACTGGTACGTTTGCGGGGACGTTCGGCCCGTTCCTCGTCGTCTTTGCCGGATTTCTTCAGTCCTTCGATCTCGATCCGTTCGATTTCGCGACCGATCAGGCTTTCGACGGCGGTGAGCGCTTTTTTCTCAGCCCGGGTGGCCAGCGTGAAGGCTTTCCCCTTTTTTCCCGCCCGGCCGGTCCGACCGATCCGGTGGACATAGTCTTCCGGATTGACTGGGACGTCGAACAGGAAGACATGGCTGAGGCCTTGAACGTCGATTCCGCGCGCGGTCACATCGGAGCAAACAAGCAGCGGAATTTCATCGTTGCGGAAACGCTCCAGCGTGGCGGTGCGGTGGCTTTGGCTCATATCGCCATGCATCGGCTCCGCACTGAAGCCGTGCTTTTTCAATGATTTGGCGACAATTTCTACATCGCGCTTTCGATTGCAGAAGATGAAGGCATTGCCGACATCTTCGCTGCGTAGAAGGCTGCGCAACGCTTCGCGCTTGTCTCGTTCTCCGACCACGGCGACTTTTTGCTCGACGCTTTCCGCAGGGGAAGCCGGCGGCGCCACTTCTATTTCAACCGGCGCGCTGAGGAATTTATTCGCGATCTTGCGCATCACCGGCGACATGGTGGCGGAGAAGAACAGGGTTTGCCGCTTCGGATTGCAGAGTTGGACGATCCGCTCCACATCCGGGATGAAGCCCATATCCAACATTCTGTCCGCTTCGTCGATCACCAGGATCTCAATGCCGCGTAACAGCAAGCCGCCGCGTTCGAAATGGTCGAGTAGGCGGCCCGGCGTGGCGATCAGCACGTCGGCGCCCCGGTCGATGACTTTGTTTTGGTCTTCGAAGGAGACGCCGCCAATCAGCAAAGCCATATTGAGGCGGCAGTTTTTCCCGTAGGTTTCGAAGTTTTCCGCCACCTGCGCCGCCAATTCCCGGGTCGGTTCCAGGATCAGCGACCGCGGCATGCGCGCCCGCGCCCGGCCGCTGGCCAGCAGATCGATCATCGGCAGGGTAAAGCCGGCGGTCTTGCCGGTACCGGTCTGTGCCGTGCCCATGACGTCGTGGCCGTCCAGCACTACCGGGATGGCGTTTGCCTGAATCGGCGTTGGATTGACATAACCGGCGTCCTTGACCGCGTCGAGAACCGGTTTGCTGAGTCCAAGTTGATCGAATGTTTGTTTGACGTCTTCCGCGACGTCGGACGATGTTTGTTCGGCCAAAACTTTTGGGGCCTTCATCAATTTCAGTTAAACTCGTTGTTGCGCATGCGAAATAGCGGTCTGGCGGTGGAAAGTCAAGGATTGCAATGCATTTACCGATAACGTTTGACAAGGGAACACACCGAGATGCGGCAGTCCGTGTTGATGATTCCAGGCTTATGTTGCACCGCACGCCTGTACCGCGATCAGGCGGTAGACCTCTGTGCCGACCATTGGGTGCACATCACCGAAGAGCATATTCGTCATGACGACATTTCGGCGATAGCTTCGTCTCTACTGACCGAGGCGCCGGACAGCTTCGCTCTCGTGGGTTTGTCGTTCGGTGGCTATATCGGTTTCGAAATCCTGCGACAGGCGCCGGACCGGGTGAGCCATCTCGCACTGTTGAACACAAGCGCCCAGGCCGATACACCGGAAAAGCGACAGAACCGCCTGGATCTCATCGCATTAGCCGAGAAAGGGCGGTTTCTTGGCGTGTCGGACCGCCTCTGGCCGACCTTCATCGCAGAGGCGCGGTATGGCGAAACCGACCTCGTCGATGACGTTAAGAAAATGGCATCGGATGTTGGGAAGGACGGATTTCTCAGGCAACAGAAAGCGATCATGGGCCGGCCCGATAGTTTGGATCTACTACCGGCGATCGACTGTCCGACCATGGTGCTGGTCGGGCGGCAGGATTTACTAACCCCGGTCGAGGAAGCGAAACTCATCGAACAAGGGATACCGCACGCCGACCTAATCGTCCTCGAAGACTGCGGTCACCTGTCGACCATGGAACGGCCGGCCGTGGTCACCCAGCATTTGCGCAATCTTCTGTCCCGCTAAAAACAGCCGAGTAGAGCGCCGCTAGCAATCCCCAGCCGAGGACGAGCAGTCCGCCCCGTCGGGCAAATCCTCGCGAAACAACAATTCGGTCATCATCCGGAGCGCCCCCTGCAGCTTGGGATCGTCCGCGCCTGCGGGCCGATCCATGGTTAGAACCGTTTGGGTCATCAACTCGTCCTGATAGCAAAAATTGCCGACGACGATGAGTTGCTCGCCGGTCTTCTCCGCCAATTTTACCCGGCCCGGCGCGCCGCAGGCGTTTCTTTGCGTGGGAATGCGCTGCGGATCCATGATCAGGACCAGGCGTCCGCGGTCTTCGGTCTGTTGGCCCGTTATGTCCTTGAAGGGAACGTCGACATATCCGCCGGGCAGGCGGAGGGAGGCGGCAATATCCTCATTGCCTTTCGCACCGAAAGGCGCGCCGTAGGTTTCGAGCGGGAAATAGCCGGCTTGACCGACATAGTTGACCAATGACGGCGTGTAAGCCGGTGTGTAGTCCGTATGAGTGAAGCGTCCCGACCCGACGGCGCAGCCGGCGAGGATTGCAAATCCGGCCACTACTCCCGTCAAATAGCGATGTTTCATAGCGCAGGTTCCGTTTGACAATTTTGCGATTGATAACCTTAAGGTCAGGCTAATATCCAGCCGGATCCGGAACAAGCTGAAACGCCCTGCGGTCGCGGGCATGTGATCCTGGGTGACAGCGGCTTAGACGTCGATATCGGAAACGAACTGTGCGTTTTCCTGCAGGAATTGAAACCTTGCTTCCGCCTTCTTTCCCATCAAACGGTCGACCAGAGTTTTCGTCGTCGCATGGGCGTCGTCCGGCACCACGACCTGCAACAGGCCACGGTTGGCCGGGTTCATCGTCGTTTCTTTCAGTTGTGCCGCAGGCATTTCGCCCAGGCCTTTGAAACGGCTAATTTCTATCTTGCCGCGCCCGGTAAATTCAGTGGCGATCAGTTCGTCCTTATGGGCGTCGTCGCGGGCATACAAAGTCTTGCCGCCCTGACTGATCCGATAGAGGGGGGGGAGGGCGATATAGAGATGCCCATTGGCCACCAGTTCCGGCATTTTGGTGAAGAAGAACGTCATCAGCAGGCTGGCGATATGGGCGCCGTCCACATCCGCGTCGGTCATGATGATGACCCGTTCGTAGCGCAAGTCGTCATCCCGGTACTTCGTGCCGATGCCGCAGCCGAGCGCGGTGATCAAATCGGACAGCTCTTGATTGGCCGCAAGTTTGTCGTTTCCAGCGCTGGCCACGTTCAGGATTTTGCCCCGCAAGGGTAGGACCGCCTGGGTTTGCCGGTTCCGCGCCTGTTTGGCGGAGCCGCCGGCGCTATCGCCCTCGACGATGAACAGTTCGCTGCCGGCGGCGGCTTGCTGGGTGCAGTCGGTCAATTTGCCGGGCAGGCGGGTTTTGCGATGGGCGCTCTTGCGGTTGACTTCCCGCTCCTGCTTGCGCCGTTGGCGTTCTGTCGCGCGCTCAATGGCATAGGCGAGCAATTTATTGCCGCTGACGGGATCGCCGCTGAGCCAATGATCGAAGTGGTCGCGCACCACATTTTCGACGAGCCGGGCCGCTTCCGGCGTGGCCAGCTTCTCCTTGGTCTGACCGCTGAACTGCGGTTCGGCAATGAAGACGGATAACAGCGCGGCGGCGGGGCCGACAATGTCTTCGGCGGTGATCTTGCCGGCGTTTTTGGTTTGGGTCAGTTCACCATAGGCCCGGAGGCTTTTCGAAAGCGCGCCACGCAGCCCGGTCTCATGGGTGCCGCCGTCGCTCGTCGGTACGGTATTGCAATAGGAGTTGAGAAAACCGTCCGACGCCAACGGCCAGTGCATGGCCCATTCAACCTGGCCTTCCGCGTCCGCAAACTTGGCCCGGCCGACGAACGGTTGTGGCGTCACCGTCGCCCCGCCATTCAAGGAATGTTGAAGAAAATCTTCCAAGCCATTGGGAAAATGAATGTTTTCTTCCGCTTCGAAATCCGCTTTCGCCGGCATTAAGGCGCTGGCGCAGCGCCAACGAATTTCCACGCCACGGAACAGATAGGCTTTCGAGCGGGCCATGCGGTAGAGCCGGCCGGGCTTGAAAGCGGCGCCCTCGCCGAATATCTCCTCGTCCGGCGTGAAGCAGATTTGCGTGCCCCGCCGGTTCGGTGCCGGGCCTTCGTTCTTCAGTTTCCCGGACGGTTTGCCCCGCTTGTAAGTCTGCCGCCATAAGGTGCGATCGCGGGCCACTTCCACCGTCAATTCGGCGGCCAGCGCATTGACGACCGACAGGCCGACGCCGTGCAGACCGCCAGAGGTCTTATAAGCATCGCCGGAAAACTTGCCGCCGGAATGCAGGGTGGTCAGGATCACTTCAAGGGCGGACTTGTTTTTGAATTTCGGATGTTGATCGACCGGGATACCGCGGCCATTGTCGCTGACCCGAAGCCGACCGTCTTCCAATAGCTCGAACTCGATCCGGCTGGCATGGCCGGCCACCGCTTCGTCCATGGCGTTATCGAGGATTTCCGCCGCCAGATGATGCAAGGCCCTCTCATCGGTGCCACCGATATACATACCGGGCCGCCGCCGAACCGGCTCCAGCCCCTCCAGGACTTCGATATCTTTGGCGGAATAGCCTTTGGTTTTGGGCGCGGTTGGCCCTTTTTTCGGTTTTTTTGCTTTGCGCTCTGGCGTTTCGAACAGGTCGGACACGATGGTTTTGTTCATAAGCTACAAACACACGATTACAAGCTACGCTAACGAATCATGGTTCCAGTATAAGCACTTGGCGGGCGGGGACAACCTCATGATGGGGGTGGCCCATTCCGCTGCTGCTAAATATTGAGCCCGGCTGCGGAGTTGACTGCCGGGACGGGGCGCTCCCCCGCCGCAACGCCAACCGGCACCGGGCTATTGATCTGTAGTTTGTTCTCTTTTTGTTCTTTTGTCAAGTAACCAGCGCTTCCGGAAGGCCAAATTGCTTTTGCCCTACAGCAACACCGTGCCGCCATCGACCATGATGGTCTGGCCGGTGACGAATTTGCTGGCGTCGGAGGCGAGGTAGACGATGGTGCCGGTCATGTCTTCGACCGTCAGATTGCGCTGGATGGCTTGGCCTGACGCGATGACCTGGGTGGCGCGGTCGTGGCGGTCGCCGAAAAACTCGGCGGTTCCCTCGGTCAACACGGCGGACGGGGCCACCGAGTTGACCCGGATCAGATCCTTGCCCAACTCGCGCGCCATGCTGCGGCTCATCCCGATCACCGCCGCCTTCGACATGGCGTAGTCGAGGCCGAAGGGGAGACCGTAGGTCGCGGCGAGGGAGGAAATATTGATGATCGAACCACCACCGGCCTCGCGCATCGGGCCGACGCAGGCCTTACAGCACTGCCAAATGCCCTTGATGTTGACGTTCATCACCGCGTCGAATTGGTCTTCCGCCAAGGTTTCGAAGCGGCCGCCTTTCAGATTGGCGTACAACGCGGCGTTGTTGACCAGAACGTCGATGCGGCCGAACTGTTCGACTGCATAGTCCGCCATCTTCGCGCAGCTTTCCATGTCGGTGACGTCGAGATGAACGGCGCCGACGCGACCGCCGGCGCCGGCCACGGCGGCGACCGTATCGTCGCAGCTGGCGACATCGCCGACGACAACAGCCGCGCCTTCCCGTGCCATGGCCTCCGCATAAGCGCGGCCGAGGCCGCGCGCGCCGCCGGTGACGACGGCGACTTTGTCCTGCAACTGCATGAATTGTACCTCCCTCGGGCTTTTCTGAAATGCGTCTTGTGCTATGTGTGACGCCAACTTAACGGAAGACTTTTTGCCGCGAAACCGCCGATCCTAAACCCGAATGACCGATTTTGACTCCATAACACTGACGATGTCGCCGCCCTGGGCGACGCTGACCATGAACCGGCCGCACCGGCGCAACGCCTTGACCCATGCGATGATGGCGGAAATCGGCGAGGCCACGGCGCTGGTACGTAAGACGGCGGGTATACGGGCGCTGATCCTGCGCGGTAGCGGGGGATACTTTAGTGCCGGCGGCGATATGTCCATGCTGGCGGATATTCCGCCGCCGCCGGCGCCAGGCGACGCCGATCCCCTGCATGCGCCCTATCGCAGTTTTGGACCGGTATTGGAGGACCTGAACCGCCTACCTATCCCCGTGATCGCGTTGGTCGAGGGCGCGGCGGCGGGCGGCGGGTTCGGGATGGTTTGCTGCGCCGATATCGCCATCACCTTGGCCGATACCAAGTTCGGTATGCCGGAACCGCGGGCCGGTTTCATTCCCTCTCAAATTATTCCGTTTGTCGTGCGTCGGATCGGCGAGGCGCAGGCCCGCCGGCTTGCCGTCACCAGCATCACCATCGACGGCCGTGAAGCGGTTCGCCTGGGCATCGCCCATGAGGTCCATGACGATTTGGCGGCGGCGGAGGCGGCGTTGGCGGAAGTTCTGGCGCAGATCAAACGAGGCGAACCGAACGCTATCGCGGCGGTAAAGCGACATGTCCTCGATTGCGCGGTGAAATCCGACGACGAGGTCTTGGATGGCGCGGTGACAAGCCTGGTCGAACTTTTGCGGCAGCCCGCGGCGGCCGAAGGTATCGCGGCTTTCACCGAAAAGCGCTTGCCGCCTTGGGCCGAATAGGCGACAGTTCGGATCGATTTTTTTAAGAATTTTAGGAGAGGGGTGAAAATGATTTCAATTGTCGCGACGCTGAACATCAAGGATGGGCAGTCGGCGGAATTCGAGGCGCTGGCCAAGGAATTGGCCGCGGCCGTAAACGAGAACGAGGACGGCTGCGAGTATTACGCGCTGCATCGCACGGAAGACCCGCACCAATACGTTTTCATCGAGCGTTATCGGGACGAAGCGGCCGTCGAGGCGCATCGGGCGAGCGATCACTACCGTTCCGTCGGGGCCCGCATGGGCGCCCATATGGCCGGCCGTCCGGACGTCCAGATTCTACAGGAAGTCGACTAACCTTTACCGAGCAGTTCGGCCGCGCGTGGCGCGAAATAGGTTAGAATCAGATCGGCGCCGGCGCGTTTGAAGGCGACCAGGCTTTCCATCATAACTTGGTCTTCGTCGACCGCGTCGGCTTGGCCCGCGAAGCGGATCATGGCGTATTCGCCGCTGACCTGATAGGCGGCAATGGGATGATCGCAGGCGTCGCGCAGGCGGGCGATAACATCGAGATAGGGCAGACCTGGTTTGACCATTAGAATATCGGCGCCTTCCGCCAGATCTTCGAAACTTTCCCGTAACCCCTCGCGGCCATTGGCCGGGTCCATCTGATAGGTCTTCCGGTCGCCTTTCAAGCTGGTACCCGAGGCTTCACGAAAGGGGCCATAAAAGGCCGACGCGAATTTGGTCGAGTAGGACATGATCGGGATATGGGCGAAATCGGCGGCGTCCAGGCCGGCGCGGATCGCCTGTACCATGCCGTCGATCATGCCGGACGGCGCGATCACGTCGGCTCCGGCCCGTGCCGCTACCACGGATTGGGTCACCAGATTGTCCAGCGTCCGGTCGTTATCTAGGACGCCGTCGACGATGACGCCGCAATGGCCGTGATCGGTGTACTCGCAGAAACAGATATCGGCGAAGATGGCGATGTCCGTATCGGCCGCCTTGGCGGCCCGAACCATGCGCGCCAGCAAACCGTCGTCGATCAGGCTATCGCTGCCCGTCGCGTCCTTGTGGTTGGAGACGCCGAACAGCATGACCGCGCGCAGACCCATATCCGCAATCTCCCGCATGCGTTCGCCGATCCGGGATTCGGGTTCGCGGACGACGCCGGGCATGCTGCCGATCGGGGCCGGCGCGTCGATACCTTCCTCAATGAAGATGGGATAGATCAGATCGTCCAGACCGACGGCGTTTTCGCGTACCAACCGGCGCAGCCTGCCATTCTGCCGTAGGCGCCGCAATCTGGTCTCCGGAAACATTGGTTGCCCCATCCTTTGTTGACGATCCGGGGCAATCTATCAATCCCGCACTACCGCGTCCATGCGGCGAACAGCCGCCCGTCGATGATGGCCAAAGCCAATGCGATACCGGCGGCGCCCAGGATTTGCATACCGGTTAGGCTTTCGCCCAGGAACAGAATGCCTAGAAATACCGCGCCGACAGGAACGAGAAACGTGACAAGCAGCAAATTCACGGCACCGGCACTGCGCAGGATATAGAAATAGAGGATATAGGCGACCGCCGTTGCCGCGAGCGATAGGCCAAGCACGGCGGCCAGCACGCTCGGCCGCTGCCATCCGAACCCGCTTACGCCATCGACGAGCAGGACCATCGGCAGCAGCAGTACAGTCGCCGCGGTTAGCTGTGCCGTCGCCGCGATGCTCGGCGGATGCTTGAAAATCGGGCTTTTGCGGGCAAAGACGCCGGCGGCGGCGTAAGAGATCGCGGCGGCAATGCAGGCCAGTTGCGCCCAAAGATGATCGCCCAACGTTATGAATACACCAGGTCCGATCAGAATGGCGACGCCGACGATCCCAATCAATATGCCGACGACCCGGTTTGCGGACAATCGCTCTTCCGCCACCACAGCGCTCGCCAATATTACCGTAAAGAACGGCGTCGTGGCATTCAGGATCGACGCCAGGCCGCTGGCGATATGGGCCTGTCCCCAAACGATCAGGCTGAATGGAATGACGTTGTTCAACAGCGACATGATCGCGAAGGGCCGCCAAAACGTCCATGTCGAAGGGAGGCTTTCGCCCCGAAGGCGCAGCCAAAACAGAAGGGCAATGGCGGCGAAACCGACACGATAGAGCACCAAAGTGAATGTCGGGATGTCATGGACGGCAACGCCAACAAAGAAGAAAGACCCGCCCCAGAGCAGAGACAGGGCAATCAACATGCCCCACGCCCGGGCCGATATTCTTGGCGACTGTGCGGCCGCTTCGCGCATAAGATCGTTACCGGTTGACATCCCGGATGTTTAGTCGAATTCCGAGCCGACCGCTTTCCGAATGTTGCGGGTCAATCGACTGGATGAGAGGATCGCCGCGTTCATTTCCCCGGTTTTTGATTGAGACCAATCCGGCGGCCGACCTGGGAGGGCAGGGGCAGTTGGTCGTGCACTTCCTTGATCCGGGTCAGCCGGGCGAGAATGTCGTCGGTCATCGGTGCGGCGCGGCGGGTTTCCTCGCTGACATGCAGGCTTATCAATTCGTTGGTGCTGGCCAGAAATCCTGCTTCGGCGTGGAACATTTGGTGGATGTAATGAATGCGCTTCTCGTCGAAGTCGATCAACTGAGTTGTGAAGTGCAGCGGCGCGTCGACCCGGACTTCCTGATTATAGGTAATATGACCTTCGAGACTGAAGGTGGTGATGTTGTGGCGCCGGCGATGGGCCCGATCGAGACCGATATAGGGCATCCAGGCATCGGTTGCGAGGTCGAAGACGACCAGATAATAGCCCATATTCATGTGATTGTTGTTGTCGATCCATTCGGGGCGAACCACGTCGCGGTGGCCCTCGAACGGGGCTTGGATATCGTCGTCTTGCATGTCGTTTAATCCTCGAACGGGGCGGAATAGCCGTCGGGTACCGGGACTTGGAATGCATTCAATGTCATTGCCACCAGGCTGTAATAGCCGAGGATGCCGACTAGTTCCACCGTGCCCTGCTCGCCGAAGGCGGCGATCGCGCGGTCATGCAGAGCGTCGCCGACCCGACGATCGCGGATAAGGGCGTTGGCATAATCGTAGACCACGGTTTCGTCCTCGCTCATGTTCGAGGGCCGCTCGCCCACCAAGATCGCGGCTGCTATGTCCTTATTCAGGCCGGCCTCGATGGCGATTGGCGCATGGATTGCCCACTCAACATTCGCCCGCCAATGCCGCGCCGTGATCAAAATCGCCAGTTCCGACAGACGCGGCGGCAGGCTGGTATTGTAACGGCAATAGGCGCCCAGTTCCTGCGCTTTGTCCGCCAGTTCCGGCGATCTAAGCCAGGCCATGAAGGGCCCGCCGATAGCCGTTCTCGGTCCCGCCAGGATGGCATCGTAGACTTGGCGTTGCGCCACGGTCATTTCTGTCGGGTCGATTGCGGGCAATCGCGCCATTTCGCTTCCCTCCCTTTCCGATCTCCTGGTATAAGCATGCCCGCCCCCTGGGTGCAATGGCATGCATTGATGCATAGCTTTATGCCTTTCTGGGCCTGTAGCTCAATTGGTTAGAGCCGGCCGCTCATAACGGTCTGGTTGCAGGTTCGAGTCCTGCCGGGCCCACCAACCACCCCCGAAAACCGTCGGCGTTTCCGTCAGTGACGTGAAAATCGGCAATTTCTGGGGCTTTCCGAGGTGCATTTGGCATGACAATCTGCGAGAGAGACGCTGAATTCAGCTCATTTCGAGAATATCGTTGACTTGTCTCTAACGGCCGTAATTGGCCACCAGACTGCGCCTAGGATTGTCTGTAAAATCCAAGAATTCGGCGCTGTTCGACCCAGTCGTGGGGCAGAGACGGGAGGCGCTTCAGCTTTTCGGCGGTCAAGTCGACGGGATGCTGCCCTTTGAGAATTTCTTCGACGATATCGGGTGCTAAAAATGCCAGTTGAATGAACCGCGTAATGTCGTTTTCGGATCGACCCATTAGAGAAGCTAATTGGCGAATAGACGATGCCGTGCCGTCGGCGAGCGACTGCAACCAATGGCGCGCATCGGCAACTAAATCGATTAGCCTCTCGTCGACATTCGGAACATTACCGGACGGCAACACAATCTTCGCCTCGACGCCGCGGCGACAAATAGCAAGCGGTTCCTTCAAGATGAATGACCGAGAGGGCGCTTTGAGTATCGCCGTCGACAATTCAACGGTGATGCTGTCGTCCGTAACCACAATACCTCGGACCAACTCTTTTAGCAGCCGACGCATGGCAACCCGGTCGGAACTTGCCAAATTGTCGGCAATGGTCGATGCGGCGGATATGATGGATGAGGCAGAGCGCGCGGTTTCGATTTCAAGATTAAGTTTATCGGTTAGTCTCTTTTGATCCCTTAGATTTTTGGTAATGATTCGACAAACCGTATCCTCCAGTGAAGGTGCCGGTAGACGTAACGACCGGGCGTCAGAGTTTCCACCAACATCCAAACCTTTCGAGACGTAATATCGATAGCGACGGCCCTTCTTCACGGCATAATTAGGCGAGAAGGCGCGGCCATTTTTGTCGAATAGCAGCCCGGCGAGGAGGTTGAATTGTTTACCATTACGCGGCGTTTGACGGGCAACGGCATTTTCGTTGAGCTTGCTCTGGACAAGGCTCCAGGTATCGCGATCGACGATAGGCTCGTGCAATCCGGGATAGGTTTTACCTTTATGGCGGACTTCGCCGACATAGATTGGGTTGCGCAGTAGCTGATACAAATGTCCACGGGTGAAGGGCCGCCCACCCGTTGTTTCGGTCGCGGAACTACGAACTTTTGTTCTTAGTCCCTGGGCATCGGCGACACACTTGAGCGCGGCCACGCTGCCATGAGCGAGATACAACCGGAAGAGCGCTCGAACTGTCCGCGCCTCAGCTTCATTTACCATCAGCGATTTTTCTTTGGCATCGTATCCGAGCGGCACCGTACCGCCCATCCACATACCTTTGCGTTTCGAGGCGGCGATCTTGTCGCGAATGCGTTCGGCGGTCACCTCTCGTTCGAACTGGGCGAAAGACAGCAAAACGTTCAATGTTAAGCGACCCATGGAACTGGCTGTGTTGAACTGTTGCGTAACAGAGACGAAGGAAACGTCGTGTTGATCGAACAAATCGACAATCCTGGCGAAGTCCGCCAACGATCGGGTGAGGCGGTCGACTTTATAAACGATAACAAGGTCGATTTTACCTTTTGCGATATCGCAAAGTAGAGATTCAAGAGCCGGCCGGTCCATCGAACCGCCCGACCAGCCGCCATCGTCGTAACTCTTCGCCGACGGTCGCCAGCCGAGGGCTTTTTGGGATCGGGCAAAATCTTCGCAAGCTTGTCGTTGTGCATCGAGCGAGTTGAAGTCATGTTCCAGACCTTCTTCAGTCGATTTCCGGGTGTAAATGGCGCAGCGGATCGGTTGCTTCATAGGCCAAAGAACCTTGGCCCCGACCAGTGGGTGCCGGTGATGACGCGGGCCACTTTCGACAACGAACGATAATGCGCGCCCTCATATAGGAAGCCATCATCGAGTACTTCCACGGTATAGGTTCGACCCTGCCAGTCGCGCATCAACCGGGCGCCGGGCGGCGGTGTAGTAGAGTTGGATCTAGCGTTTCGGTTCGTCGATTTGACGGCTCGACCGCCGATCCGCTGATCCAGTTTTCGGCACAATGCCGGTTTGAGCCCGCCAGATACCTTCGACTGGATACGATAGGCCGCATTGTAAACCAACAATCGTCTGCTCAAGCCCTTAGGCGGTGGTTTTTTATGTGTGTCGATCCAGATTTCGATTAGATCCGAGCGGGAAAGATCGGCAAGTTCGTTCAGCTTGATGGCGACATCCATCTCACGGCGCCGCCTAACCATCTGTCTTGTCCCGCCGAAGAAAATAGACCGTATTGCCGTTTTTCGCTTGGCGGCGGCGGATATCGTGCCCTCGTTTTCGCCAACCGCTGAGGGTGGCGCGGATACTATGCGGCTGCCAACCGGTGGTATTCCGTAATTGAGTCATACTGGCGCCGGATTTGCGGCGAACGAGATTGAGGATTAGTTGCTTCTTCGATATCGGATTTGTCATCGGTACCTCCGGGTGTAGTCGTCCGCCCGCTGCGGACGTTGCTACCCGGTAAACCCGGCTTGGGCTTCGCCCAGATCCGGGTCGGCGGCGGAGGAGCCTATGATTCCTTGCCTCGCACAGACAGTAGCGCTCTCTTGTCGCCGCAAGTCCAGCGGAAGGTGACGGGAGGAGCAAACTTTTTTCCATTTACCGCGGGTGCCGTGGGTGCCGTTTGACGACCCGTTTGGGCCGAGCTCAGACCAGACCGACGGCCCGGCCAGATCTAACCCTCCGCTGTCGTCGTTCCTGCAACCAATTTAGAAATTGCGAGATGCTATCCACCTGATCGTCGTGACGCCCGTGGGGAAACGCCAAAAGTTCGACGCGCAGATCTTCGAGCCAGGGTGCCGCCTTTGGGACATGAACATGACCGGCCTCGATATAACTCGATTGCGCCGCCATCCGGTCGGCTTTGGATCCCTTCGGTTTGATGGCAATCGGTCGAAAAGCGCCTTCTTGCGACAATTGTTGGATCAACGCGGTGCCGGAGCCGGCATCTTCAATCAACACATGATGGGCATTGAACTGCATACGCAACTCGACGACTTTCTGCTTCAAACTCGGAAAATCATGCCGATCACGGTATATGTCGATTAGATAGTAATCGCCTCCGCGGATCGCCCAAGTGCTGCACACCGACCAGTCGCTGCCATCATGCGCGGTCATGGCGGTATCCCAGCTTTGCACGATGTGATCGTCGGCTTTTGTGGCAGCGGGCATGTCGTCATATAGCCGGAACCATGTCCATCGCAGCATGTTTCCGCGCTCATTGACCGGGGATTGCTGATACTGAGAAGCGAAGTGGAACGAGCCCAGCGTTCGTTCGATATCCTTAAGGCTATGATCGGGCTCCCTTGCCTCATGTAACGCCTGTCCAGCGGATCGGGCGAACACGCGACCGTCGGACAACACATGGCGCTCTTCCACTTCCGCCCTGGCTGGGAGCGAGAGGAGCTGCCAACCGCCTTTGGCGAGAACGTGGGTGGTGAGATCGTCAATATGCACCCGCTGCATGACCAGTATGATCGCGCCGTCGCTCTTGTTGTCGAGACGCGAATAGAGAGTGCTGTCGAACCATTGTTTGACCGATTGGCGCTGCGCCGGCGACAAGGCTTCCTGCGGTTTTTGCGGGTCGTCGACGATAATGACATCCCCGCCCCGGCCGGTCAGGGTGCCGCCGACCGAGGTTGCAAGCCTGAAGCCACCGGCGGTGGTTTCGAACTCCTCCGCGCGGTTCTTACGTCGATCGATCCGAGTTGCCGAGAACGTATCGAGATACCAATCGCTGGTCATGACGGTTCGGCAGTCGCGTGCCAATTTCTGTGCCAGCTCGCCCGAGTAGCTCGCGCAAATGACCTTACAGGACGGGTCGTGGCCCAATAACCAGGCCGGGAAGGCAATGGAAACGCACAATGATTTCAAGCTGCGGGGCGGAAGATTGATGGCTAAACGGGTGATCTCGCGACGGCGGCAGCTGGCCAGCCGGTCGGCAATTAAGTCGATATGCCAATTGCTTAGAAATTGCTCGCCGGCGCCGACGGTGTGAAAGGATTTGGCGACGAAGCTCGGTAGGTCCTGGCGAAGAAGGGCCCTTAGAACGCTTAGTTCATTTGTCGTCATCGCCGCCGTCGCTCGCCGCCCCTAGTACCAACTGGCGATTGAGGTAGTCGTCCAAAATCGCCCGGTCATCGGCGGAGAGGGCCGATTCTACGGTTCCCTTGTCCTCCTGCATCAACAACCGCTCGATGAGTTGAAGGATGACTTGCACAGACCGGGTGTCGCCGTTTAGCGCCTTGGCCATAAGACTTTTCACCATGGCACGTTGTTTCGACACGGCGCGTTTGCGGCCGCTTTCACTAACCAAGACCCGCTCGCCAAGTTCCTCCATCAAGTCCGTCTTGATGTTTTTGCTGCCTTTCGGGCGCCCTTTCGGATTGCCCGATTGTCCGGGTTGAAACCGCGTATGAACCGGCGGCTTGCCATAGCCGACATCGTAATCTTTGCGATCGGCCATAACCTATCCTTTACGCACTGGACCTGGCGCCGCGACAGCGTCGTGACGCAGATTTGATACTTTGTCAAAACTCAGACCGTTGGCGTCGAGATGGGCGTCTCGGCCGGTTTCCCGTTGCCAGCGTCGAATGGCGCAGTCGACGTATTTCGGTTCCAGCTCGACGGCATGACATGCCCGTCCGGTGCGCTCGGCCGCCAGGATCGTACTGCCGCTGCCGGCGAAGGTGTCTAAAACGATGTCGCCGCGTTGGCTGGCATCCAGGATCGCGTCGGCGATCAAGGCGACAGGTTTTACCGTCGGATGGTCTCCATGGCGGTCGTTGCAATCCGAACCGAAGCTGCTGGCGCCGGGATAATCCCAAACATTGGTTCGATTGCGGCCGTGTCGGCCCAATTCGATATTATTGACATGGGCGCCACTGCCGTGCTTGTACACGGCGACGAACTCGTGCTTGGACCGGTAGAGCGAACCCATGCCGCCGTTCGATTTGTTCCAAACGCAAATATTCTTCAACTCAAGCTCACCCTGGTGGCCGGCGGAGAGCAGATCGTGGATGTGACGCCAGTCCATACAAACATAAGAGAGGGCGCCATCGCGGGATTGGCGGCTCAAGATGGCCAACGCTTCGCTCAGGAACGCCGTAAACTGTGCTTTCGTCATTTCACCGGCGGCCATGGCGAACTCGCTGTGACGGGCGTTGTTTTTGTTTGCGACCACATGCCCTTGGATTGGGACATTGTAGGGTGGATCGGTAAACGCCATCCGGGCTTTGTCTCCCGCCATCAATCTCTCGACGACATCTGTACGGAGACTATTGCCGCAGGCCAAGCGATGTGCGCCAAGCTGCCAGATATCGCCTTCTTGCGAGACCGCCGGCGTCGACGGTTCGAAGTCGATGAGTTCTTGCCCCGGCAGATCATCGGCGGATAGCGATTGGATTTTTAAGTCGATTTCCGGACCGCTGAACCCGGTCACGTTGAGGTCGAAGTTAGCTTCGATGGCGAGTAGGTGCTGCAGTTCAATCGCCAATACCTCCTCGTCCCAACCCGCAAGTTCGGCCAGGCGGTTATCGGCGATGGTATAGGCGCGAACTTCCGCATCTGTCATATGGTCAAGACGGATCGTCGGCACGACCGTCCAACCCAACTGCCTCGCCGCCGCGAGGCGGCCATGACCGGCAATGACTTGATCTTTGTCGTCTATCAATACTGGGTTGTTGAAGCCGAAGGTACGGATGCTGTCGGCGATCATTTTGATCTGTGCCGCATCATGGGTGCGGGCGTTGCGCGGATTGTCGTGTAGATGGTCGACAGGCCGCTCGACGATCGCAAGGTTGGTATTCCGGTCATTAACGTGGCATGGTCGATTGCTCATAAAAAAACCTCATAAAGGGTTGCAAATAAGTAAAAAAATATTTACTTCCGTTTTGTAGGGCGACCGCGGCGCCGGGCAGGGGTTTCTTCCAATGTTTGGGCGACGACAACGGCAAGTTCCGCAATTTCGACAATCAAGGACAGGCGTTCGTCGATGCCGAACTTGGCGAGCCTTTCGCAAAGTCGTGCGCGGCCCGCAAAGAACTCGGGTTTCGTGAATATAGGTTCATGTCCCGATTTGGCGGACAGCAGCTCCGACATCTCGACCTTGCGGATCACCATGAACCGCGAACAGTCGGCCATCGCGATACCCTTATGTTCGTAAGTAGGACCTGCGGATCGATCTTCGGCGGGAATATGCATGGGCGGTGCAGGAGGGCGCCTTTGCACAAGCTTGTACTGGCGCTCCAACTCCGGTCGAATTCGTTGCAGCAAAAAAACGATCTCGCTTTGCTTATACCCGCTGTCCAGCAAATCGAGGCCCAGCGCCAGGCAAAACACATTGAAGGGCGAGTATTGCATCTCCGACCCCAATCCCGCCGGCGCAACATCGAAAAAAGCGAAGGCCGATCCGTCGCCAGAGTTGCGATCCAACTCAAGCAAAACGTTTTGACCCTGGTCAGAAACTTCCGCGACACCGGCGTCGCCCGGTTCGGCGAAAACACCCGCCAAAGGGCACCTTCCAACTGATTGCGTTTAAAATGAACCATGTTCATGCCAACCGAATCTGATTAAAGAAACTTCATTTAGGGTTATATATCGCCGCAACGATTTTTGCAACCCTGATAAAGGATAAATAATTGATGTTCTGACTGGAGGTCGACCTTTTCGGTCGATTAACTAGGATACATTTTGGTCGGTGGACCCGGTCCTATCGTTCCCTCAAGCTCTCGTCTTGGTATCGCTGTAGTGGCGCCAGGATGTATTCGATGAGTTTTCGCTTGCCGGTCTTGATTTCGATGGCGACGGACATGCCGGGGGTGATGGGGACGAACGACTTGTCGACGAGGATTTGGGTTTGTTGGAGGGCGACGCGGGCCGGGTAGGTGAGGCCGGCTTCCTCGTCCTCGACGGCGTCGGAGGAGATCACTTTCAGGGTGCCGTCCAGGGTGCCGTATTTGGTGAAGGGGAAGCTGTCGACCTTGACCTCGACCTTCTGGCCGACTTGGACGAAGCCGATATCCTTGTTGAGGATCAGGGCGTTGACCTCGATCTCGCCTTCCTCCGGCACGATCACCATGAGCGCCTGCGCCGGGGTGACGACGCCGCCGACGGTATGCACAGCGAGTTGCTGCACGACGCCGTCAATGGGGGCGGTCAGGCGCTGGCGGCCGCGCCGCTTCTCGGCCTTGATCAATTCTTGCTCCAGCGCCGCTGCCTGCTCCCGCGCCTGGACCAACTCGTCAAGTACGGAGCTTTGAAATTCGGTGATCAGGGCGGCGTGGCGACGCTTGGTGGCGGCGTGTGCGGCGCGGGCCTCCTTCAGTCGGTTCTTTTGCACCAATAGCGAACCTTGCAATTCGGCCAGGTCCTGCTTGTTCTCGAGCTGGTCGAGGCGGGCGGCATAGCCCTTGGCGACGAGGCCGTCGCGGCTGTTGGCCCGCTCCGTCAACAACGGCATGACCAATTCGATACGCTGGATCTCCGCGCGGGTGGCGCGCGACGGCCGCGGCCTGGCGGTCGATGTCAGCCTGGGCCGTGGCCAATTGATCGCGATGCGCCGACCAGCGGCTCTTCAGGTTGCGAAAGTGGAGTTGAGCCAAGTTGGCCGGCGTGTCGTCGGGTGGCGTGAAGGCCGCCAGCGGATCGTCGTGGGTCAGCGCCGTCAGCCGGGCTTCGTTCAGGCGCGCATGTACCAGTTGTGTCGCCAAGCGGGACCGATCCGCTTCGGGCTCGGTGGGGTCCAGGTCGATCAACGGATCGCCTGAACGCACCGGCTGACCGTCCTCCACATGGATGGCGCTGATTTTGCCGGTGTCGACGGGTTGGACCACCTTGCTGCGGCCGGTGGGTACGACCTTGCCGCGGGCGGTGGCGATGATGTCGACTTTGCCGAAGATCACCCAAAGCACGGCGATGACGAAGAAGCCGGCGATGGCGGCGGCGAGCACTCGGCCGATCGGCGAGGCCGGCTTTTCGACAATCTCCAACGCTGCCGGCAGGAACGCCAGATCCTGGCGCTTGCCGTCGGGCCGCGCCTCCTGTTTGTGCTCGTTCTCCAGGGCGGCGCGGCCGACGGCCCAGTGATGCTTGAGGTTGGCCCAGAACGCCATCGTCTCAGTCCCCCGCGTCCTGAACGATGGTGCCGGGGACCACGACCCCTCGGCCTTGTCCCGCCTGATGGCGCCACAGGCTAGCGTAGCGTCCGTCCTGTTTCAGCAGCTGTTCGTGGGTGCCGTCTTCAACCAAGGCGCCGTCCTCGACGGTGACGATGCGGTGACAGTCGCGTACGGTCGAGAGCCGGTGGGCGATAATGAACACCGTCCGGTCGCGGCAGATTTGCCGCATATTGTTTTGGATCACAGTCTCGGATTCGTAGTCGAGGGCCGATGTGGCCTCGTCGAAGATCAAGATGCGCGGATTGGTGATGAGTGCGCGGGCGATGGCGATGCGCTGACGCTGACCGCCCGACAAGTTGCTGCCGCGTTCGCCGAGCAAAGTGTCATAGCCTTCCGGCAGTTCGGTAATGAACTCGTGGGCGCCGGCCAACTTGGCGGCGGCGATCACCCGTTCCATGGGCATGATCGGGTTCGATAATGCGATGTTTTCCCGTACCGAGCGATTGAAGAGGTAGTTTTCCTGCAGGACGATGCCGATCTGTCGGCGCAGCCATGCCGGGTCGATCATGCCGAGATCGACGCCGTCGATCAGCACCCGCCCAGTCTCCGGGATATACATGCGCTGGATCAATTTGGTCAGTGTGCTCTTGCCGGAGCCGGAGGGACCGACGATACCGACCACCTGACCCGCCGGCACGTTGAGCGAAACCTGGCGCAGCACCGGTTGGGTCTCCGGATTGTAGCGGAAAATGACGTTCTCGAAGGTGACCTGGCCGGCGATGCGTTGCAGCGAAGTGCGGCTCGATTGATCGGTCAGTTCGGTCTTGCTGTTGAGAATGTCGCCGAGTTTCTGGATCGACACGCGGGCCTGCTGGAAATCCTGCCAAAGCTGGGCCAGGCGCAGGATCGGCTGGCTGACCCGGTTCGACAGCATGTTGAAGGCGACCAATTGACCGACGGTGATATGGCCTTCCATCACCATCTTGGCGCCGAAGTACAAGGTGAGCGCCAGGGTCAGCTTCTGCACCAATTGAACGCTCTGCCCGCCGATATTGGATAGATTGGCAACCTTGAAGGCGGCGCCGACATAGCCGGCAAGTTGTTTCTCCCAACGCCGTTGCATCTGCGGCTCCACGGCGAGGGATTTGAGAGTCTCGACGCCGCCGACGCTCTCCACCAGGAAGGCTTGGTTTTCCGCCCCGCGTTGGAATTTCTCGTCGATGCGCCGGCGCAGGATCGGTGTGACGACGATGGAGATCGCCACATAAAATGGGATCGAACCGACCACGATCCAGGTCAGCAAGGGCGCGTAGTAGAACATCACCGCGAAGAAAATCACGGTGAAGGCCAGATCGATCACCAGGGTCAGGCCGGAGCCGGTGATGAAGTTACGGATATTCTCCAGCTCCCGCACCCGGGCGACGGTCGTGCCCACCGGCCGCACCCCGAAATAGGAGATCGGCAGGCGCATCAGATGATCGAACAGGCGCGGCGCCGAGTTCCACATCGACCCGGTTGGTGGTGTGGGAGAAGATGTAGGTCCGCAGCCCACCGATCAGTACCTCGAAGATCGATACGACGATGAGGGCGAAGATCAACACATCCAAGCTCGACAAGCCGCGATGGATCAACACTTTATCGATGATCACCTGGAAGAATAACGGCGTGATCAGGCCGAACAGTTGGATGAAGAACGATGCCAGCAGTACCTCGCCGAACAATCGGCGGTACTTGATGATGGCTGGAATGAACCAGGAGATATCGAAGCGCCGGCCGTCGCCGGCCAAGGCCTGACGGCTGGTGATCAATATCAGGCGGCCAGCCCACTGCGCTTCGAAGTCGTCGCGGCCCAGAGTTTCCGGCTTGCCGCCGGGCCGTTGGATCAGGACTTTATCCTCCGCCGCTTTGGCAAGGATGAAATACTGCCCGTCCCGCCCCTCGGCGATGGCCGGCAGGTAGACGGACTGAATCCGCTTCCAATTCGCCTTCACCGCCCGCGCTTTCAAGCCGAGCCGCTTGGCCGCGCGTAGCAGGTCCGGCGTGGCGAAGGGCGCGCCGGTGCCATGACTGTGCATCACCTGCGCCGGATCCACCGTCTGCTCCAAAAACCGCGCCATCATCACCAAACAGGCGACGGCGCTGTCCGGGCCCGATTCCACCGATATTGGCTTTTCGTCGACCTCTGTCATTGCGTTTCTATCATCGGTTTCACGGGTATGGTGATTTTCCGACTATGTATTTAGATTCTCTATATTAGTGCCTTTTTCAGAAAGCCGGCAGGTGATTTCTAATAAGATACTGTAATTAATAATTAAAACGACACTACTTTTAATCTTAAAACCTAAATCCATCATCTTGTGTTATTTAAACTAATTATAGTCGTATTTTAACTTGCGATCCGGGTCAATACCGGGTTTACTGTTCGCCTTACCGGGGTGATCCGCAGTTGCCCCAATAAATCGGTATCGCACAAATAGTTTTTGAATATTTTGGGGGGCGAATTGGCGAATACGGCAAAATCTATAGCCCGATCGAAGAAAATCGATTGGGCGCCGAAGTTCCCGATTTTTCGACTGGCAGTTCGACGGAGAGGTTTGCGTCTGGGCCGGGAATCTGGTTCATGATGTGTTCGCCGAGCGCATGCCCTTCGAATTTCTTTCCAACAGCCGTTTTGCCGATTTGATTGAGGCGGTCGAGATCGATGGCGGGGCCTTTCAACACCGTCCAAATCTCTACGTCAAAAACGACAAAGTGTCGGACGACGATCAACGCGGTACCGGACACAACGATCTGATCCAAAGTTGGGCCGATGTGACGACCGGTGTTTTCGCGGGTGCCGGCGACGACATAATCGGCTTCCTGCCGGCGCGGGCGGAGATCTACGCGGCATCCATGCGAAACCATTCGGCGGAGGAACCGGCTCCGCGCGGCTTCTCGGCTCAGGCGGGCCCGGTCATGACATGGGCTTCTTCATGGATGAAGAGGGTCGCGGCGGCGATTATGACTTCGACTGGCGCGTTTTCGAGCAAGTCGCCGGCAGCGCCGGCGCCGATCGCTTCTATTCGTCCGAGCCGTGTCGGCCGTGTTATCGCCGATGGGATGGATGGCGACGATGATCTGCAGGGCGGCAAGCTATCGGACGTGCTGTTGGGCGGCGCCGGCCGGGATACGATGAACGGCGGCGCCGGCGACGATCTCCTTGGCATCGACGCAGCTGACGACCCGGATCAGATCGACGGCGGCGACGGTACTGACATCGTGGTCGTGATCGATACGCCGGGCGTTCAATTCGATCTGCAGGCCGCCCGCGTGGAGGCGGCGATCGGCAACGCCGGCGACGATGTCTTTACGGTCGGCAATAGCGGCCACGGGCCGAACGAAAACGCCGGCGAACATCCGGGTAATGGCGGTCAGGGCAATCAGGCCGCCACCGCCAGCCAGATGTCCAGCCAGGCCCAAGGCGTCATCATCGACGGCCAGGGCGGCCATGACCAGGCCCGCGGCGGTCAGGCCGGCGACGTGTTGATCGGCGGGGCGGGTAATGACGCGTTGACCGGCGCGGCTGGCGGAGATCTGATCTACGGTAACGAAGGCGCGGATTTGATCTACGGCAATCAGGGCGCCGATACGGCCATGGGCGGTCAAGGCAATGACATGGCTTATGGCGGTCAGGGCGGCGACGAATTGCACGGCAATGACGGCGACGACGGCCTGCACGGCAATCGGGGGAACGATCTGATTTACGGCAACGCCGGGGCCGACGCGATATACGGTAATCAAGGCGACGATGCGCTTTTTGGCGGGCAGGACGGCGATACGGTCCATGGCGGACAGGGGGCCGACACGCTCGTCGGCAATGACGGCGACGATCTGCTGGATGGCGATCAGGGCGGCGATCAGGTCTATGGCAACGCCGGGGCCGACACGTTGGTCGGCGGCCAAGGCACGGATGCCCTGCACGGCGGACAGGACGGCGATTTGCTGCAGGGCGGGGAAGGCGGCGACACGCTCCACGGTGGGCTCGGCGACGATACGTTGGAGGGCGGCTTGGGCAGTGACCTCTATTTGCAGGCCCCTGGCGACGGCGCCGATGTGATCGATGATGCCGGCGGCGGTGCCGACGTGTTGCGCTTCGCCGATGGGGTTGAGGCCGACGACATTTGGTTCGAGGAAATGGGCGACGACCTCAAGATCCTGCTGATGGACACGGGCGATAGCGTCATTGTCACCGATTGGGCCGACGCCGACCATCGGATCGAAAATATCGAGTTGGCCGACGGCGCGGTGTTGGCTGGTACCGACATCGACGGTCTGGTCCAGGCCATGGCCGCCTTCGACCCGGATACCTTCGCGACGGACGGCGACGGCAACCCGATCTTGCCGGACGAAGCCGCCGCCGCAATTACGACATATTGGGAGAGCTAGATGAACGAGCAAAAGAACCTGGAGGCCGAGGCTGTGGACGACGGCATCCTGACCGCCGAGCTGCCGGAAGCCGCCGTGGCCGAGCAGCGCCAGGCCGCCGAGGCCCGCACCGGCGTCGCCGCCGGCGCGGTCGAGGATGTGGAGGACGTGACCGGGGCGGCCGGCGAGGGCACGGCACCACCCCCGGCGCCGAACGTGATGGCCAGCGTGCTGATGCTGATGCTGCAAAGCCGCCGCCACCGCCATCAGTTCGTCAGCGACATCGAATGGTCGGTGCTGCCGCCCCTGGCGCTGCAGCAGTTTCGCCTCTTCCAAACCGAAAAAGGCCCCATCGGCTACGTCACCTGGGCCTTCCTCTCGGAAGAGACCGCCAAAGACCTGCCCGCCCGCCAAGGCCGCCTAAAACCCACCGACTGGCGCTCCGGCGACCAATGCTGGCTCATCGACCTGGTGGCGCCGATGGGCGGACAAGCGCAGATGATCCAACAGCTCAAGGCTGATGTGCTGAAGGATCGGGTGATCCATTTGACCCGTTTCGATCCGGAAACGGGAGAGCGGGTGGTGGAGATTGTATAGTGCTCTAGATGAGTAGTGGAATGCATATTTAGTTATCATGAATAATTGGTTTTTATTGGGGATGTTGATGATAGTTGGCTTTGTGCCAACAAGTTTTGCCGACAAGGTTCACGGTATCGGGACGCATCGATTTTACTTTTCTGCAACCGATATGAATTTGGTGGAGGTTACTTTCGAAGCGGACCGACAACATACCGGCAAACAATCTAATGAGCCCGCATTAAAGACCCACGTTACAGTCAAGTTGCCTCGCGCCTATATTTACAATGCAGCAGGTCGCTACACCTCGGAGCGAGAGAAGTCGCTACCGGACAAGATCGCTGTGCCCTGGCTAATGTTGATTTTCGTTCATCCTGACGGTGACGTACATAAAACTTTCTCTGAGCAAAACTTGTACAAGCGAGAAGTTGTTGTTCAGCAGGGCGTTGAACATAAACTACGTTTAATTCGCAAGTTGACAATGCGAACTACGATTGTATTTAGGCCAAACATCAAAAATTTTTATGAAGTTCCCCCGTTTTTCCAGCCCGAAGATCTTCCAATTGATGTGCGTTTAAGCTTTGCAGGAGTTTGGGATGGATATCGCGTATACACTCAGGATCAAGGACCTGATTACCTATTTGGTGGACCAAGGGATCATTTCCAAGTTGCTCGTTGTCCGATGTCGGCAAACGGTGCAATGCTCTCAAATTGGTGTAGCTATTTCATTCGGCTGAACGAACTCTTTATCGCTGAAGTAGAGTTTCTTGATTTTCGTTTCCATGGCGGCCGCAAATTTGTAACTGAGAGGTTGGCAGCTTGGAGTGTTATTGTTTGCAGATACTTTGCATGCAATCTATCAGACACTGTTCAAATGAAAAATGCTGACAAACAGCAGGGCCGAGATAAATCGGAATGAACATCAAATTTGCATATTCAATTATATTAGCAATAACTTCTGCGATTTTTGCATTGCCCGCATTTGCGGATTATGTCCGCGGTTTTGGTTCGAGCAGTAACTATTTTTCGTCCTCAGATATGACCTTGGTAGAGGTGACATTTACCGCTTTCGACAAGAGCGGACGCCAGCCACTTGCGCCAGTAAACAATGAAAACTCAGTATCTGTAAAGCTACCACGGGCTTACATCCACTGGCCAGCCGGCGTCTATAGGTCAACAAAAAACAGACCGCTACCAGATCGTATAACAATACCTTGGCTTATCATGCTATTCGCTCATCCTAACGGCGAAGCGTATAAAATATTTGCTAAAGATAGCCGTAATAAGAGTGTTGAGGTTAAAGGAAAGAAGATAAGTTTGTTACGCTATAACACTATGAAAACCCTAATTCGTTTCGACAACCGAGGACATGATCGTTTAGTACGGTCGATAATCATCCCTGAAAAAAGGCCCTCAAACCTATTTCGCAATTTTGCAGGCATAGACGAGGGTTTTCGCGTTTATACGTATTTCGATTCATTTGTTAGTTTCTATGGGTCTATTACTGATCCTTTCCAGGTTGCTGAATGCTCGAAGCCACGTGAGCTTTCTCATATCGGGTGGTGGTGCAAATACACAATTATATTAAATGAATACTTCGTAGCAGAATTGAGTTTTGTTGATTTTAGGCTGCATGGAGGGCGGAAATTTGCAACAGAACGTATTTCTGCTTGGCGGAATATTGTGTGTAAGTATATCCGATGTAAGATTTTACCTGTTTTGGAAAACAGAGTCCCACAAGTTCAATAAATTCTAGGAAAATTAGGTAAATGATATGCCGATAACTCAGGAAAATATTGATAATCTTAGCGAAATATTGTCGGGTGGGTATGCAGCTGGGAATCGCGCGGAATTTTACCTGGCGTATTATCAACTTCTGAAGGATAACGGCGCAGATGTAGATGCGCTTAAGCAAATTCTTATCCAGACCCAAATAAGTACATATTCCGGATTTTTTGGCGGCGCTGCTTTGTTAGGTAATGCGATAGCACTAGCTGCAAATCCGGAACCATATCCAGGTCCGTTGGACAATTTTTCATATGAAATCTGTGTAGGTATGCTTGCTGCCATACAAGCTGACTTTAGCAGTGCAAATGGAGACGGTATTTTAACTGCCCAACAGATGCAAGCGGCCGATCAGGGCGTTTGGGAGGCAAATCAGTTAAAGGACTATTTTCCTGGAAACATTCAACTTTGGTGGGTCGATGAGGAAGGACTTGAGAATTTTTTCTCCGCTGGTTCGCTTTCTGCGGCATTGGCAGGTTATCAGTTGATATTCGGGGCTCAAGTTGGATTCAGGCCAGACGACTATAATATTACAGAAATAGAATATCATGAAGATTACGTCGCGTATAAAGATTCAAGCGGTCAAATTCGTTATGTCGAAGATAAGTTAGGGATTTTGGACGAGTTTGTACCGGAGTTCGTGCGTGAGGAACCTGGATACGCAACGGCAGCCGGTTGGATTGTCGCAGGCTCACTTTCACCTTTCTTAGCAGCAGCCGCAGCACAACTTCCAACGTTGGTTGGTTTGATTAATGAGGCTGCTGGATCTATTGCTGGTTCAGTATTCGAAGACTTGGTGGAATCTATGTTCACGGATTCCACCTTGGACTTTGGACTGAGGCAACAACTCCAAGAATTCACTGGCGCAAACGGCGCTAAATTTGAGCCAGAGTCCAGCCTACCTAATGGAGCAGTTTGGGAAGACTTTCCGCTATTTCTGATCTCAGATAGTCAGTTCACAGATGATAAAGAAGCCCACATGATCTCCGCCTATCAAGCGGCCGTAATCAACGCGGGTGACGGTGGAGATTTACTATTTGCCTACGATAGCGCAAACGCCAACGGCGAAGGCGGCGAAGACTTTATCTTCGCAAAATCGGATGCGAAAGCATTTGGCGGTGCAGACGACGACATCATTGTAGGTTTGGAAAGTAGCGAGCTACGTGGCGGGGCTGCTGACGATTGGATATTCGCAGCTGGTGGCGCTGTTGCATATGGCAATGTCGGCGAAGACATAATTGTTGGATTTGAAAGCGCAAAAATTTTTGGGGGACAGGACGATGACGTCATCTTTTCCTTCGATACAGATGAGGGGTTCGAGATCGACGGCGGTATTGGGGCCGACATAATTGTTACATTGCTCGGGACGAAACCGAAAATTAATGGGGGGGCAGGAGAAGACTTCGTTTATGCGCTAAGCGACCACGCTTACATCCAAGGTGGTGGTGGAGCTGACGAAATCACGGCCGATGATGGGAACGACTCGATTTTTGCAGGGTATGAACCTCAATCAAATGGTGTGTACGACGACAACGTATCTGAGAATGATTCGATCTATGCCGAAGGCGGCAATGATTATCTGGTCGGAGATCGAGGTGCTGACTACTTAAATGGTGGAACTGGAAGCGACACCGTCGACTACCGCAAAAACCAATCATCTGTCGAAGTCACACTTTCTGACGATGACGAAGAAGAAGTAAGTCCAATAAGTAGTGGTGATGCTACTGGCGATTTACTGGTAAGTATTGAAAGTTTGATACTTACCGAACATGACGACAAGGCCACTGGCAACAAAGAGAAGAACGCGCTCGTCGGGTTGTTGGGCAAAGATACCTTAATCGGCGGGTTAGGAAACGACAGCCTATTTGGTTATGTCGATCCGGACAGCCCGCTGGACGGCTACCCTGTTACCGAAGACAATGCGGGCAACCGCATTGAAGGCGAAGCCGGCAACGATTCCCTCTATGGCGGCATCATGGGCGATACCCTGCTTGGTGGGGCCGACAATGACCGCATCATGGGTTGGCGCGACGGCGGCGGTAACGACACCCTGGTTGCCGACCACGACTCGATCACCGGTGGTGCGGGCCACGATTCCATTAATGCCGACGCGGGCAACGATACCGTCGACGGCGGCGCCGACAACGATTCCATTCGAGGCATGGCCGGCGCCGACTCAATCCTCGGCGGTGGCGGCGCCGACTATATCAGCGGCGGCGCCGGGAACGATAAAATCGACGCGGGCACGGGCGACGACTGGGTCGTCGGTGGCGCGGGTGCCGACGATTTGGAGGGCGGTGCCGGCAATGACACCCTGAGTTACTATGAAAGTCCCGTCGGAGTTACCGTCACCCTTGCCGACAGCGATACAGCCGATGACACGACCTCGGGCGGCGATGCGGAAGGCGATACAGCCAAATCCTTCGAAGCCTTGATTCTTTCGGACCATGACGACGTCGCCACAGGCGACAGTAAGGACAATGTCTTTCACGGTTTGGGCGGCGCCGATCATTTGAAGGGGGAGGATGGCGAAGATGTGCTTATCGCCAACCAACTCCCCGAATTCGCCGGCAGTGGCTTATCCCCCTTCGAACTGCCGCCCCTTGTCGAAGACAATCACGTCAATACGCTCGATGGCGGCGCCAAGCGCGACGTGTTGTTCGGAGATGGTGGCGCCGATCAGCTGCTCGGCGGCGATGGCAACGATTTCCTTGACGGCGGCGATGGGGGCGACGTTCTCGACGGCGGTGCCGGCGTCAATGTCGCGATGTATACCCGCAATTCCAGCGGCGTGTCGGCCAACCTGGCGGACAACAGCAATAACGACGGCGATACGTATACCAATATCCAGCACCTCGCCGGCTCCGCCCACGGCGACACGCTGAACGGCGATGACGGCGACAACGTGCTTGTCGGTCTGGCCGGTGGCGACGAAATTGACGGCGGTGGCGGTGCCGACACAATCATCGCCTACGACCCGCGCGACCCCATCGTTAATGTTTCCGTTGGTCCATTCGATTGGGCGGTGACCCAGTTCTGGTGGCCGGAACTCGGCAGCGATAGCGGAAACAACACCTTACGTGGAGGGGGCGACAACGACCAAATCTACGGCGGCGTCGGCCGTGACGTTTTGGAAGGCGAGGACGGTAGCGATGGCCTGCATGGTGGCGATGACGCCGACACCTTACGCGGTGGGACCGGCGACGATGTCTTGTATGGCGACAAAGGCGGTGACGAGTTGCATGGCGACGCCGGCTTGGACAACTTGTTCGGCGGCGAAGGTATGGACACGCTCAAAGGGGGAGCCGACGCGGACATATTGCAAGGCGATGACGGTGGCGATCTCATCGACGGCGAAGGCGACAACGATGTTCTGTACGGCGGCTCTGGCGACGACACTTTGGCCGGAGGTAGCGGTGCGGACGAACTCTTCGGCGACGATGGGACCGACGTTTTCTATGGCGGCAGCGAAGGCGGGGAAGACGATACGGTTGCCGACGAATTCACCGGTGGCGCTGGTGGTGATAGATTCAATATGGGTCAAGACGACCGCGTTTTGGATCCCGACCATCAAGGCGATCACGTTTACGCCGGCGACGTCCTGCTGAAAGGCGGAAAGAAAAAAGAGGGCGACGACTACTACGAGAACGAAGCCGACGGATCGCGATATTACAAGGAACAAAATGGTGTTCTAAGGGTGGAAATAGATGGCGTAACCTTCTATCTCGATAACTTTCAGAACGGCGCCGCCGGCATAAACTTGGAAGAGGACGAGGACGACCCGAATGATGGCGATGGCGATACGGATCCGACGGATTACGCTTCGCCTTTGGTTCTCGACCTGGACGGTGATGGCGTCGAGCTGATCGATCTGGCCCAGTCGCCGGTTTTCTTCGACATCGACAAGGACGGTTTCGCTGAGCGTATCGGCTGGGTGGCCCCGGACGACGGGCTATTGGCTTATGACGCCAACGGTGACGGCATAATCAACGACGCGTCGGAGCTGTTCGGCGACGGCTTCGTGCCGCCGAGTACGTCAGTTAGCCAATCGACGATCACCAACGGCTTCGATGCCTTGGCGCTATTCGACAGCAACCAGGATAATGTCATCGACGCCAATGATGCGCAGTTTGCTGACTTGTTGTTGTGGCAGGATGTCAACAGCAACGGGTTGAGCGAAGCCGGCGAACTCACGAGCGCCAGCGCAGCCGGGATAACCGCCATCAACTTCGATTTCATGGACGCTAACCAGCTGGTTGCCGGGAACTACATCTATCAAACGGGCAGTTACGACAGCGCCAACCTCGGCCCGGGGGCGGAGATCGCAGATGCATGGTTCGCTTACGATCCGCGTGCCAGCATTGATCGTAGTCCGGCAATCGATACCAGCAGCGTGGAAGACTTGCCCGACCTACGCGGATGGAGCGACGTCCGAAATCTTTGGCAGGCCATGGCGCTCGACCCGGTGCTGGAGCAGATGGTTCGAGACTTCGACGCGATGACGTTGACCGATGCGTCCGAACTAGCGGCCAAAACCGAAGCGATCATTTTGCGTTGGTTCGGCGCGGACGACATCGACCCGCGCAGCCGCGGTCCAAACACGAATGGTGCCTGGCTGGCGGTGGTCGAGAAGTTGCAGGGATACGACTTCAAACAATTCGGCTTGGAAAAAAATCCGCGCCCCTATGCCGGCGCCTATATCATGGAGCAGTTCAAGGAGTTCCATGCCGCGACGATGACCCGCCTGTTGGCGCAAACATCTCTCGGGCAAAGCCTCGTGCCGGGAATCTCGTATGACCTTCTGGCATTCTTGACCATCGACTCCGGCACGACGTTGTCCGGACTTCTCAGCACGTTGACCGCTAACGCACCCTCCAACGGCGGCGAGAAGATATCGTACTGGCACAGCATGTCGCTGTTGCTCCATATCCTGACGGACGATATGGCGGAAAGCGCAAGCCAAATCTCCACGGACTTTTCCGCAGCCGCTGCAGGTGATGGCGTTCATTTGACATATGAACAGCTGCGTAGCGCTTTGCTTGGCGGGGATGGGGACCAATTTATTGTTGGCCCCAACGCAGCGCCTTATTACGGCGGCGTCCAAAGCGAAATCAGCTTTTCAAAAGACAATGTTATTTATGGCGGCGGTGGCAACGATTATCTTGATGGCGATCAGGGTTCCGATATCTATTTATTCGGGTACGGCGATGGCCATGACACAATTAGGGATTGGAGTAACAATAATACGGTCGTTCAGTTCTTGGCCGGTGTCGATCCCTCCGATATCACGCTGAGCTATACAGGCTACCACGGGAGCGACTTGACCATGTCGCTTGCCGGCTCAGCGGATAGCTTGACTTACCTCGGCTTCGGCTTCGATCTGCAGACCCATCCGGATATCTCCGAGTTCCGATTCATAGATTCGGCCAGCAATGCTGTCGTTTCCCATACGCCGTTGGAGTTATGGGATCTCGCCACTTTGGGTGAAGGTACAAATTTCCTGCACTACGCCAGCGATAACGGCGATCTGCTCAGTGGCGGGCCCGGCTATGACGAACTCTATGGCGGCTTGGGTAACGATACCTATGCATATGCGGACGGCGACGGTCAGGACGTCATCTTCGAGACCGGCGGCAACGGCGACATGATCGCGTTTGCCAGCGGGGTTCTTTCCACATCCGTCGCGTTGGGGCACAGGTCCACATACTATACCGGCTATGACAACAGCGATCTCTACATCACGCTGCCGACGGCTGGCGACGAGATACGCATCGTTGGGCAGTACAACAGCACAACTCCGGTCATTGAAACCTTCTCCTTCGATGGCGGCAACGAGATTTTGACGGCGCAGCAGGTGACCGACCTGATGCTCGCCGGCACTTCCGGCAATGACAAAATCACCGGCACGCCTGGGGCCGACGAGATGGTCAACTCGCCGGGCAACGACGATTTCCGCGGGCTTGGCGGCGACGATCGGTACTATTTTGGCAGCGGCGATGGCCGAGACGATATTTTCGACAGTGGCCATAACAATATCCTGCGGATCACCGGCGGCCTCGACATCGGCGATTTCGAGGTCACGCGGACGGGAGGCGAGAACCAAGTGGATCTCGTATTGACCCTAACCGCGACCGGTGAGCGCATCACCATCCATGACCAATATACCAACACCAATCCGCGGGTCGCCACGTTCGAGTTCGATAACGATACCCTGACGGCGGACGACATGCTGACTGAAATGGGCATCGATCTCCTCCCCACGGCTGGCGACGATTTGATCTACGGCAACGGCAGCAACAATTCGCTCACCGGCGGCCTCGGCAACGATACCTTGCGCGGGCTCGGCGGCAACGACACCTACAATTTCGCCGCCGGCGACGGTGACGATCGGATTCTAGATGGTGCTGGAATCAACTCGGTAGATTTCAACGCCATCAACCAGGCGACCGACGCGACTTTATCGGTGACCGCCGACGGCCTTGGCCTGATCGTCGACGTCACCGCCGGTGCCGGCGGCAGCGTCACTGTTGCGGACTATTTCGAACACACGAACAACTACACCCTCGATTTCGCCGACGGCAGTATGACCATCGCCGATGTCATCGCCACCCTCGGCCTGGCCAACGCGCCGTTCGTACAGGGCGGGGACGATTTCAATGTATTTGACGGTTGGGACGGTTCGACAGTCGAGTTCTTTGCGCCCGGTGGCGGCGTGGATATGGTTACCATGGACGATGGCGATCACCTTGAATTTAACCTTGGTGACTATCTAACTTATGTCGATACCGCTGTCACATCTACAGCACCAGTCATTCTCATGGGCGAAGGTATTTCGCCGGACGACATCCATATCAGAGGGGGGATAAGTTGGGAGGGGCCTCGTTATGGGGGGCGAAATACCACCAATATTTCGCATTTGGAGTTCCTGATTGTTGCTACGGATGATCGACTGATCATTCAAAATGAGGCCCAAGGGACGTTCGATTACCACGATTTGTTTGAAGTGCGTTTCGAGGAAGGCACGATTTGGACGCCGTATGACATCTTTGCGGCACTTAAATCAACAGTGGAGGCGGAAAACATCTATCTATCCGCCGAAATATACGACGTCGATGATCTACTCGACTATGACTACGCCGATACGATCTCCGGATCCAGCAACGACGATTCACTCTTGGGCGGCGGCGGCAATGACGTCTATGTCTTTGGCGCTGGTAGCGGCCGAGATCTGGTTTACGAAAACTGGGCCGACTATGCCGGGGGCGACGAGAACGTACTGCGGTTCGGCGCGGACATCTTACCCAACGACATCGCCTTTCTACTCGTGGACGACAGCGGCATCAACTACCATCGCGACGTTTATGTCGAGTATGAAAACGATTATTGGTTGGAAAACCGGACAAACTTACCGGCGGAATTCTTTGATCAGCAAGCCAAGTTCCAGTTGAGCGGCACGAACGAGTGGATACACCTCGCGCATCGGGAACTCGTCACCTACATTGAGTTCGACACGACCGGCCCCTTGCTTCGCGAGGACGTGATCCAAATGATCGCTGAAGCCGCCGGGACTACGGGCGACGATAAAATTTTCGGTTCTTGGAACGACGACGATCTGGACGGATTGTCGGGCAACGACTATCTCGCGGGCGATCAGGGCAACGACGAATACATCTTCGATCTCGGCTTCGGACATGATGTCATCGACGATCGGGCGGGGACGGTGAACAGGATCAGGTTCGGCGTGGGCATATCCTCGACCGATATTTTTGTCGACTTCGAAGGACACACCCTTATTCTGACTCATATGCCGAGCGGGGACTCGGTACGGGTATTGGATCACTTCCAAGCCGACGACACGGTCGGCATCGCGCAGGTACAATTCGTCGACGAACCGGCGGTCATTTGGGATCGAGCGAAATTGCAGCAGGATGTCGCTGCCATGGTTGACGGCGACGATTTGATCTTCGGCGGCACCGCGGACGACACGTTGAGCGGCGGCGCGGGCGACGACCATCTTGAGGGTGGTGTCGGCAATGACCGATATCTGTTCAACGCCGGCGACGGCAGCGACACCATCGTTGACAGCGTAGGCACGGCCGACAAGATCGTCTTCGGGTCCAATGTGCTGGTTTCCAACATATACGCGGAACGAGGCGCGGATGGAAACAGTGTCAAATTGGGTCTCGTCGGCAGCGCCGACGCGATTACCTTCGGTCCCGGCATAGAAAGCGTCGAGTTCAGCGATGCTTCGACCACGGTATGGAGTTACGAGCAGGCGGCGCAAATGGCGCTTGATCAAACAGCTACCACAGGTGCTGACAGTCTTTCCGGCATCATTGGCTCGATCACGCTCGATGGCGGCGTTGGCGACGATACCTTGCGGGCGGCGTCCGGCAATACCGTCCTTCTCGACATCGGATCGGGTCAAGATGTTCTGGTGGACTATCCAGTCAATATCTCGATCGAATTCGGCTCATCCCTTACACCGGAGGACATCCACGTATCACGTGTTTCCAATGCCGATGGTACCGTCGATTTGGTCCTTGGTGTTCGCGGTACTACGGATCAGCTGACCATCGTCGACCAGTTTGCCGAGGATCGGCAAATCAGTTCGTTCGCGTTTTCTGGCGGTCCGATCTGGAACCAGGATGCACTACTCAGCGCCGTCCTCGCGGAAGAGGCGACCAACCACGCCGACACGCTGATCGGCGGCTACGGTAACGATACGATCAACGGCGGCGGGGGTAACGACTTTTTGGTTGGCGGCATCGGAGATGATCTTTACGAGTTCGGAGTTGGCGGTGGCCACGACACGATCGGAGGAATTGGTGTCTTCGCTGACTCTCCACATTTTGATTGGGATACTTTGAAGTTTGTCGGCCTGCAAGAGACAGATGTTTCATGGTCGCAGACAAATCCTTTGGAACTAGTTGCAACTATCAACAGTACCGGCGAAAGCATCACCATGCCAATCATGTCATATTACGGTGGTTCGGTGACAACGATGCCGCAGGCGTATGTTTTTAGCTATCTGGACACAAGCGGTAATCCCGTGGAGATATCGAAAGGTTCCTGGGACATACTTAAAACGTTATATGGGTATGACAAAAACGGTACTGAGGGCGATGATCTTCTTAATTGGGACGATTGGGCACACGGCTATGATACGATCGATCCGCTCGGGGGCAACGACTATATATTTAGTTACTACGATGATGCGACAATAATATTTGGCACCGGATATGGTGTCGATACTTACGACGACCAAAAAATTTATAGCAATATCCCCGGCTATCCCTACGTCGGTTGGGAAGACGATAGAGCCGAGGACACAGTTCAGCTGACAGGCGACCTAACTCTCAGCGACCTGACTTTCTATCGCAGTGGCCCGGAACTCGAAGATCTAATTATAGAGATCGACGACACCGGTGATCAATTCATCGTAAAAGGCCAGTTTAGCGATTTTTCACACTTCGATCTCAGCATTATCCTCACAGAAGAAGAAGGTAGGTACCAACTGCCAGAAGGGTTCGATGATCCGAACGAATTGACGAGCGAAGACGTTACATGGAAAGACATTCCCGTCGGCGTTATGCACTGGGATCTGAACCATAATCCCTGGGATGAAGGCTCCAGATTTCGCGACGGCATCGACTTCGTTGAATTCACCGACGGCTCCGGGCTGACGCTCAATCGTGTCGACATTGCTAATTTGGCGTCGGAAGTTCTGATCGAGGGCGACAATGTGCTCTCCACCGACTTCTCCGGTGGGACGTTAGACGGCGGTGACGGCAACGACGTGCTGCAAGGCGGTTCCGGCAACGATGTCTTTGTCTTCGATCGCGGATATGAGGAAGACGTGATCGTCGATTCCGGCGGTAACGACATGATCTCGTTCGGGGCCGGCGTGTTGGTCAACGAGGTGCAGTTCAGCCGGGTCGGCGAGGATGGCGACGATCTGTTCATCGAGGTCGGTGGTGTCGAACGTTTGACCATGCTGGTGGAGGACCAGTTTGCCAGCGCCACGGACATTCCTGTCGAGAGCTTCGAGTTTACGGACGGGACGGTCTATAGCTGGCAGGAGGTGCAGGAGATCATCCTGGCGCAGCAGGTGACCTGGGGTGACGATTCCATCACCGGCTTCCGCACCGACGACTTCATCGAAGGCGACAAGGGTGACGATTGGCTGGTCGGCCATTATGGCCACGACACCATATTGGCGGGTGATGGTGCGGACACGGCGGTGTTCTACGGGCCGGTCGAAGATTATCTGGTGACGGTGAACGGCAATATCACCACGGTGACCGATCTGCAGGCGGTCGGCGGCGACGGCACGGACGAGCTGCATGACGTGGAGCATCTCGAGTTCCTGGCGATCCGGCCGGGCACGGCGAACGACACGGTGACCGGCGACGAGGACAATGTGCTGACCATCGACGCGTTGGCCAACGATGTCGCGCTCGACGGCGGCGCCTATACGTTGACTGGGGCCACGGTCAGCACCGGCCTGGGCGACGTGAGCATCGTCGACAACCAACTGGTCTACGATCCGGGCAGCCATTACAACCATATGAGCGACGGCGAGAGCGTCGCGGTTCAGATCGACTATACGGTTGACGACGGTCTCGGCGGCAGCGACGGCGCCACGGTGTTCCTAACCGTCGACGGCATCAACGACGCACCGACCCTGGGCGCGGATACGGCGGCCACGGACGAAGACAGCGCAGTCACGGTAGCGGACGTGTTGGCCAACGACAGCGATCCGGAAGGCGACGGCTTCAGCCTGACCGGGGTTTCGACCCAACCCGGCCAAGGCAGTGCCAGCTTTAGCGGCAACAGCGTGACTTACGATCCCGGCAGCGATATGCAATGGCTGGCGGATCAGGAAACCGCCGACGTTACCGTCAGTTACACGGCGGAAGACGTGCACGGCGCGGCCAATACCGGGGCTTTGGTTGTCACGGTCAGCGGCCTGAATGACGCGCCGGACGCGGTCGACGATCTCAATGCCGGCGGCTTCGCCAACGGCGACATCGTGATCGACGTGTTGGGCAACGACGTCGATCCGGATCTGTCGGACGATCTCTCGATCACGGCGGCGACCCTGACCGCGGGGCTGGGCAGCCTGGCGATCGGCAACGACGTATTGATCTACAGCCCGGACGGCGCCTACGACTATCTCGACGATAATGAGAATGTGACCGTCAGCATCGATTACAGTATCGTCGATCCCCATGGCCTGGGCGACAGCGCCAGCGTGGCCTTGACCGTGTTCGGCCTGAACGACGGCGGCATCGCCGGTGATGATACGGCGACGGTGGATGAAGATGGTACGGTCAGCTTCGATCCGTTGCTGAACGATACAGATCCGGAGGGCGACACGCTCTCCCTGGTCGACGTCAGCGTTGTCTCAGGCGGCGGCACCGCGTCGGTGTCCGCCGGCCAGATCGTTTACGATCCGGGGACCGACTATCAATATTTGGCCGACGGTGAATCTTCGGATGCCATCCTGTCCTATACCCTGCAAGACGATCGCGGTGCCATCGGGACCGGTTCGGCCACGGTCACGGTGACCGGCAGTAACGACGCACCCGTGGCGATGTCCAACAATGCCGGCACGGACGAAGACAGCTCGATCCTAATCGACGTCTTGGCCAACGACAGCGATCCGGATACGAGCGACGTCTTGAGCATCGTCTCGGCGTCGGTGGCGAACGGCCTGGGCAGCGTTACCATTGAGAATGGCAAGTTGCGCTACGATCCGGGCAGCGACTATCAGTCCTTGGCGGTGGGACAAACCGCACAAGTGACGCTAGATTACGGAATCGAGGACAATCACGGCCTCGGCGCCAGTAGCACAGTGGTGGTGACGATTACCGGCACCAACGACGGTCCCGTGGCGGCCGCTGACAGCGGTGCGACGGACGAAGGCACGGCAGTGACGGTCGATGTGCTGGCGAACGACACCGACATCGATACCGGCGATCTGTTGACCGTGACAGCGGCCTCGGTATCTTCGGGCAACGGCGCGGCCAGCGTTCAGAATGGTCAGGTGGTCTATGACCCAGCCGGCGGCTACGAGTATCTCGGCGTCGGCGAAAGCGCCGTTGTCGACATTGCCTACACCATCGAAGACGATCATGGCGGCAGCGACGGCAGCACGCTTCAGATCACCGTTAATGGCCTGAACGACGGCCCAACCGCCGCAGCGGATAATGTCGCGGCCGACGAAGACAACACGGTACTGATCGATGTCTTGGCCAACGACAGCGATATTGATGGCGATGTCCTGACTATCCAGTCCGCGTCGCTTGACAGCGGTCTAGGCTCGGTGGTTGTCGAGAATGGCAAGCTGCGCTACGATCCGGGCAGCCACTATCAATCCCTGGCGGTCGGCGAGAGCGCCGTCGTCGGTCTGAGTTACATGATCGATGACGGCAATGGCGGCAGCGACACCGCTACTGTTACAGTGACAATAGCCGGCGTCAACGATGGCCCTAGTGCGGTCGACGATACCGGCGGTTCGACGGATGAAGAGTCCGCGATCACGTTGGCGGTGCTCGGCAACGATACGGATATCGACGCCAGCGACTTGTTGAGCCTGACCGGTGCGACGATCAATTCCGGCAATGGCAGTCTGTCGATCGTCAACGATGAGATCGTCTACGACCCGAACGGTCAATATGAAAGTTTGGGTGTCGGCGAAAGCGCCGATGTCATAGTCGGCTACGATATCGGCGACGGCAATGGCGGAACGGATTCGGCGTTGGCGACGGTGACGGTCACCGGCGTCAATGACGGCCCGCAAGCGGTAGCCGACAGCGCCGCGACGGACGAGAACAACGCCATCCAAATCATGGTGCTGGCCAACGATAGCGATGTCGACGGCGACGATCTGACCGTAACCAGCGCCAGTGTGTCCAATGGCCTGGGCGGCGTCTCGATCGTCGACGGCACGAAACTGAATTACGATCCGGGCTCGGATTACGACTATCTCGCCGACGGCGCCACGGTCACGGTCGACCTCGCCTACGCTATCGCCGATGGACAAGGCGGGACCGCTAACGGCACGGTCGCGGTGACAGTAACGGGGACCAACGATGATCCGTCCCTGGTCGCCGATCTGGCCACCACCGACGAGGACAGTTCGACCAATATCGACGTGCTGGCCAACGATAGCGATGTCGATGGCGGCACGTTGAGCCTGGATGACGTTTCGATCGTCAGCGGCGGTGGCAGTGCGACAGTTGTCAATGGCGAAGTCACCTACGACCCGCAACAGGCCTATCAAAATCTGGGCGTCGGCGATAGCGCCGAGGTCGAGCTCAGCTATACCGCGGGCGATGGTCAAGGCGGCAGCGACAGTGCGGCGGTCACGGTCACGGTGACCGGCCTGAACGACGATCCGACCGCGAACGGCGACACGGTGTCGACGGATGAAGAGACGGCGTTGCTGATCGACGTGTTGAGCAACGATAGCGACATCGACGGGGATACCATCGCGGTGACGGCAGCGACGTTGGCGAACGGCTTGGGCAGTGTCTCTCTGCAATCTGGCCAAGTGCATTACGATCCCGGCAGCGCCTATCAGGATCTGGCGGTCGGCGACAGCGCGACAGTCACGCTTGATTACACCATCGCCGATACACACGGGGCGCAACAGTCGAGCAGCGTCGTCGTGACTGTCGATGGCGTCAATGATGGGCCGGACGCCCTGGCCGACAACGGCAGTACTGACGAGGATTCGAGCGTTTCCATCGATGTGTTGAGCAACGACAGCGATATCGATGGCGACACCCTGACCGTGACCGCCGCCTCCGTGACGAGCGGCGGGGGTGCGGTTTCGATCCAGAACAACCAATTGAGTTTCGACCCCGGCACCGATTTCCAATATCTGGCCATCGGCGCGACCGCCAACTCCGTGCTCACCTACACCATCGACGACGGCAATGGCGGCAGCGACAGCGCGGATGTTACCGTCACGGTAACCGGCAGCAATGACGGGCCCGTCGTCACGGCCGATACGGCGAGTACGAATGAAGATACTGCCACCACGGTCGCGGTGTTGGCCAATGACAGCGATCCGGATGGCGATGCGCTCAGCCTGATAGCGGCGTCCCTCGCCAACGGGGCGGGCGCGGTATCCATTCAGAACGATCAGATCGTATACGATCCGACCGGCGCTTACGACAATTTGGCGGTGGGGCAATCCGCGACCGTCGAATTGGACTATACGGTTGCCGATAGTCACGGTCTCAACAGCCCAGGTACGGCACAAATCACGGTAACCGGCGTCAACGACGCGCCGCTGGCGGCGGACAATACGGCCGCGACCGACGAAGATGTGCCGATCACCATCGACGTGTTGAGCAACGACAGTGACATCGACGGCGATAGCCTTAGCGTCCAGAGCGCCAGTGATGGCAGCAACGGCAGCGTCGCAATCGAGACGGATGGGACACTGACCTACACGCCGGACAGTGGCTTTTCCGGTCTCGACAATTTCACCTATGTGGTCGCCGACGGCAATGGCGGCACGGATACCGCGACGGTAACCGTGGATGTGATCAAGAGCGAGATTCTCGGCACAACCGGTGATGACACGCTCAGCGGCGGCGATGCGGGAGAGACCTTCTACGGCTATGCCGGCGACGATCTGATCTACGGTAATGGCGGTGACGATTGGATCGACGGCGGCCCTGACGAGGACAGCATATATGGGGGAGCCGGCTCGGACACGGTCAATTATTCGAACTCGCCCGCATTTGTTGAGATTGATTTAACTAGCACCGGCAGCCAAAGAGGTGATCGTGACGGCGATGCCAGGGGTGATAATCTTTACTCGATTGAAAATATTGTCGGTTCGAATTTCAATGACAAACTATGGGGTGATGACGCCGACAATATTATTGTCGGCCTGGACGGCAACGACAATATCCGAGGCTTTGGCGGCGATGACGTGTTCGTTTACGGCCGTACGAACAGTGGTCAAAATACCGACGAACTAACAGACGATTTCAATTCGGGCGATTTCGATATTCTACGCTTCGAGGACTGGATCGACTATGACCAAGTTTGGTTGCAGAAGAGCGGGGCCCGCCTCAACGTTTATGTATTGGGGTCGGCCGAGTATTTCCAAATAGACGAATGGTACCGTTATAGCGTGCCCAGCGACCCTGCGGATTGGCCGGACTACTACGATACGAAACGCCACATCGATTTGTTCCAGACGGCGGACGGCCATATCATGTCGGCCTGGGACGTGGATGCCTTGGTTGATGCCATGGCGGCGACCGGATACACGGGCTATACCAGCGATACGGACCTGCCCACCTCGGTGGCAAGTGCCTTGGCGAGCGATTTCGCCGCGGCTTGGTTCCCCAATGCGGCGCCGACCGCCGTCGACGATACGGCGACGACGGATGAAGACAGCGATATCTTTATCGACGTGCTGGCAAATGACACGGATCCGGACGGCGACTCACTGACAATCAAAAACGTCGAGAACCTGTCCAACCAGGGTACGGCCTTGGCGGCGGGCGGTCAGCTCCGCTTCGATCCGGGCGACGATTTCGCCTATTTGGCCAACGGCGAGAGCGAGGTGATCCAACTGACCTACACCGCCTTCGACGGCGCCGAAAAGGCGATCGGCATTGTCGATCTGACGGTCACCGGGGTCAATGACGGGCCAACCGGCGTGACCGACCTGGTGTCCACACCGGATGACACGGCGCTGGTGATCTCGGTATTGACCAATGACGTCGATCCGGAAGGCGATGCGATTTCGTTGGACAGCGCCAGCGGCGCCAGCAACGGTAGCCTCGTTCTGAATGGCGATGGGACTGTAACCTATACGCCAAACACCGGTTTCGACGGCCTCGACAGCTTCAGCTACACAATGTCGGACACTTATGGCGCGACGGGGACCGGAACGGTCCATGTCGCGGTGGACAACAACGTCAAGACCGGTACAAACGGCAACAATAGCCTGAGCGGCAACGGTCAAAGCAGTTTGATCTTTGGCCTCGGCGGCAACGATTTCCTCGACGGTAATGGCGGTGACGATCTGATTTCCGGCGGTACCGGGTCGGATACCATCTATGGCGACTACGGTAACGATATCGCCTATGGCGGTGACGGCGACGACATCGTCTACGGTAACCAGAACGACGATGTGCTCTATGGTGACGGCGGCAACGACACAATGTATGGCGGTCAGCACAATGACGATCTGCATGGCGGCGACGGCGACGACAAACTTTACGGCAATCTCGCCGATGATTCCTTGCATGGAGGTGCTGGCAACGACAGCCTGCATGGTCAAAGCGGTAACGATACTTATCGGTTCGGTTTCGGCGACGGTCATGACGTCATCATCAATAACCTGGACAACTCAGATTCCAGTACGACCATCGACAAACTGATTTTTGAAGCCGGCGTGACCCGCGAACATATCTGGTTCAGCCAGGTTGCGGACGATTTGTATATGCACCTACTCGGTAGCGATGACTGGATCATGCTGGACGAGTGGGATGACGGCGGTTCGAAGGAACTGGACCAATACGAAACCGCGACCGGCGATGTCCTAGATAAGTCAGATGTCGCCGCACTGGTCAGTGCGATGGCGGCGTTCGATCCTGACGACGTGACGTTTGACGCTAGCGGCAATCCGATACTGCCGACGGCGGTGGACGCTGCGATCGTTGCGAACTGGACGACCTGATAGCAACTGTTGTCGATATCATGTCCGTTGCGATCGTCACCGCTTGTGACAAGAATATGTACGAGTTACTTCAAGGCTTAATCCTATCCTTGAGGGAACAGGCTCAACGGCCAATCGAACTTTGCTTCTTAGATATTGGTCTTACCGTTGAGCAGCGCCGTTGGGTTTCGGCAAGGGTTGATCACATTTGCGAGCCACGTAAGGACTTGATGGTGCCGACTTCCCATCGTCCTGAGCCTTATATGCAAGCGCAGATCTGTCGACCGTTCCTGCGTGAGTATTTTCCCGGGCATGACTGTTACTTTTGGATCGACGCCGATGTTTGGGTGCAGGACGGCCAAGCGTTAGAGGACTACATGATCGCGCTCGATGATCCCAAAGGCCGGCTGGAGATTGCCATTGCGCCAGAACTCCATCGCTCCTACCGTTTGATTTGGCCCGAGGCGGGGACCATTCGGCGTATGCGCTACCGGGAATTCGAGCACGCCTTCGATCGTCGCGTGGCGGCTGCGTTTTGCGACACGCCGATGCTGAACAGTGGGGTCTTTTGCGCACCGCATGATTCTCCGTTCTGGCAGCGTTATAGCTGGGCGCTGCAAGTCGCCTTTCAATCCCCACCGCGTCATCTCAGCGAGCAGATCGCAGCTAACTATGCCGTTCTGATTCACTACCACCCGCGCAAGAAAAATTTGAAGGCGGCGCTCATGCCTGCAACCCACAACTGGATGTGTCACTATGCGCTGCCCACCCGCGATCCCAATACCGGCCACCTAACAACGCCGGATTATCCTCACCATAAATTGGGTTTTGTGCATTTGGCCGGGAAATCGAAACGGGAGAAATATCGACAGCTGGGATTGCTCTATCGATCGAGAAGCGACCAAGGCGTTTCTGGCGCGGCATGAGATCAAAAACTTCTGGGCTTAGGTTTGCTAAGTTGCGTCTTATCTCCGGTCAAATTCTTACACCGTAGAGCCTTCTCGATGGACATGTCGCCCCAATGGTCAACCACCGATTGGTCAATGACCCAGTTTCCGTCTGCAATCATTACTGTTGCGCTAGTCCGGTGTCGTCTCCGGCCGTCATTCATAATTCGCTCCGGTCGGATCTGTATGTCGAATGCGCACATGGAGTTTTGATTTGTACGGTACCCTTCGCTAATTTCATTCAGCAATTCCCTGTTGTCTGGCTTAGGGAAATCTCGGTAATTGCGCAGATAAATAGCGTGTTGTCGCGTCCCTTCCGCGAAAACCTCACAGATTTCCTTTAGGCTTCCCTGTATTTTCCCGGCCAACAGGGAACCGCCGCAAAGACGGGTTCGCAGCAGACTGCGTCCACCACCAACCACCCCCGAAAACCGTCGGCGTTTCCGTCAGTGACGTGAAAATCGGCAATTTCTGGGGCTTTCCGAGGTGCATTTGGCATGACAATCTGCGAGAGAGACGCTGAATTCAGCTCATTTCGAGAATATCGTTGACTTGTCTCTAACGGCCGTAATTGGCCACCAGACTGCGCCTAGGATTGTCTGTAAAATCCAAGAATTCGGCGCTGTTCGACCCAGTCGTGGGGCAGAGACGGGAGGCGCTTCAGCTTTTCGGCGGTCAAGCCGACAGGTTGCTGCCCATTTAAAATGGCTTCGACGATATCGGGGGCCAAAAAGGCCAATTGCAGAAACCGCGTGATATCGTTCTCGGACCGACCCTCGAGAGCGGCCAGCTGGCGAATGGACAAGGCGGTACCATTGGCGAGCGATTGCAGCCATCGGCGCGCATCGACAATCAGATCGACTAGCCTGCGATCGACCCGTGGCGTGTTATTGGAGGGCAATACGATCTTCGCCTCGACACCACGGCGACAAACTGCAAGCGATTCCCGCAAAATGATTGATCGCGACGATCCGTCGAAAACCGCCGAGGACAATTCAATGGTGATGTTGTCGTCGGTGACGACAATGCGTCGGACCAAGTCATCCAACAGCCGGCGCGTGGTAACCTGGTCGGATTTTGCCAGGTCTTCGGCGAGATTTGATGCGGCCGTTAGGATGGACTTTGCGGAGCATGCGGTCTCTGATTCAAGTTTAAGATTATCGACAAGGTTTTTGGGATACTTCAATGCTCGGATAACGGTCTGACGTACCGCGTCTTCCAATTTAGGTGCCGGCAGCCGCAAAGTTTGTTTGTCGTGGTATCCGTCATGATCCAACCGCTTCGAGACGTAGTAACGATAACGACGGCCCTTCTTCACGGCATAATCGGGCGAGAAGGCTCGGCCATTGTTGTCGAATAACAGCCCGGCGAGGAGATTGAATTGTTTGCCGTTGCGCGGCGTTTGACGGGCCTTGGCATTTTCTTTGAGCTTGTTCTGGACAAGATTCCAGGTATCGCGATCGATTATGGGCTCGTGCAATCCGGGATAGGTTTTTCCTTTATGGCGAATTTCGCCGACATAGATCGGGTTGCGCAATAACTGATACAAATGTCCGTGGGTGAAGGGCTTGCCGCCTGTGATGCCGGTCGCGGAGCTACGAACCTTTGTTCTTATGAGACCTGTGCGCGGGTAAGGGTTTACATGATTTGATAGTTTTGATTCTCTCGTTTTATCGAAGTGAACGGGAGGCGATGTGATGGCTCGGCGGACGATTGGACAGGAAGGCTTTTCCTTTATGTCGGGGAGTAGAGCTTCGGATCTGGACGCGCTTGCGCACCTGATCGATTGGTCTGCCGCCGACACTTTGATGATGCCGATCTCGGCTGGGGCAAAGGGCGAGCAGGGCTGGCCGCCGCTCTGTTTGCTAAAGGCTCTGCTGCTGGCGCGCTGGTATGATCTGAGCGATGTGAAGCTGGCCGAGGCGCTGGATGACCGGGCTTCCTTCCACCGCTTTTGCGGCTTTTCTCGCAACGAAGCGACACCGGAACGCACTGCCTTCGTGCGCTTTCGCCGAACCCTGGTCCGCCTCGGTCTCGGCGACAGGTTGTTCGATGTCATCACCGAACAACTTTACCGCCAACATGTCGAAGTGAAGCGCGGCACCCTGGTCGACGCGACGATCATCGCTTCGGCCTCCAAGGAAGACGATGAGGCCCGTTGGGTCAAGCACAAGAACCGCAAGGCCGTACACGGTTATAAGGCGCATGTGGCTTGCGACGAGGACACGGCGTTGATCGAACGGGTGGCGGTGACGCCGGCCCATATCAACGATGGCAAGGCCGGCTGCAATATTATCCCGGACGACCCGGGCGAGGTTTACGCGGACAGTGCCTATCGAGGCGAACGCTTCCGCAAGGCCGTAGAGGCGCGAGGCGGTCGAGCCCGGGTGGTGGTGACCGGCGTTTGGGCGCGCAGGCACGAAGATGCGGCGGCGAAACTGAAGGCTGTTAACGGACCGATCCACAAAGTGCGCGGGCGGATCGAAAAGATCTTCGGCACGGCCAAGCGTCATTATGGCCTACGCGCCATGACCGGTATCGGCCTTGACAAGGCAACGCTCCAGGTCCTCTTCACCGCCATCGCCTACAACCTGAAGCGGGCCCTCAATCTGCAAAGAGCATGAGCAAATGGGACCGACGAGGCCCCGTCTGCTGACAATCGGCGGTCAAACCGACAACAAAGCCGGATGGCCACGGAAAATCTCTCTCGCCTATCAAATATCATCAGAAAAACAAAGGGATAGCTGACCCGCGCACAGGTCTCCCTAATACGAACTTTCGATGATAGAGACCTATTCAACCGGCTTTCCAGGCTCATCGGACGTCGTTGCGGGCCGCTTGTGGTCGTAACCTTTCTTCAGCATATCTCGAATCGATATCCGGTCGAGGGTTGCCAATCGCTCCGCCTCCTGACTTTTCAGCTCCGCTTGCCGCGCCGACACATAGTCACGGGTTAGCGGTGCGGCATCGCGCTTGTGGGCCAATTGCATGTGGAAGACCAATTGACTGCCGGTCCGGAACATCATTTCGGCGCTGATCAGATAGAACTCCCACATTCGGCAAAATCGTTCGTCATACAGGTTTGCAATCTGCTCCCGATTCCGCTCGAATCGCGCATGCCATTCCTTCAACGTGTCCGCGTAATGCATGCGGAGGAACTCCAAGTCCGTCACCCAGAGCTGATGCTGCTCCACTACCTCGAAGACTTCCGATAAGGCGGGGGAATAGGCGCCGGGGAAAATGTATTTGCGCAGCCAGGGGCTGGCGGTGCCGGGCGGGCTCATATGCCCGATCGAATGCAGGACGCAAACGCCGTCTTCGTCGAGCAGACTGTTCACCTTGGCGAAGAAATCGGGATAATATTTCACGCCCACATGTTCGAACATGCCGACCGAGACGATGCGGTCGAACTTGCCCTGGACATCGCGGTAGTCGAGAAGTTCGAATCGGACGCGGTCGGCCAAACCGGCTTCTTTGGCCCGCCGGTTGGACAGCTCGAATTGCTCCTGCGATAAGGTCACGCCCAGCACCTCGACATCGTCCTGCATCGCGGCGAGGTAGAGCGCCAATCCGCCCCAGCCGCTGCCGATGTCGAGAATTTTCAGGCCCGGCCGCAATTCCAGCTTCGCCGCCAGCAGCCGCTGCTTGTTGCGCTGGGCCTGTTCCAGCGTGTCGTCCGGCTCGACGAAATAGGCGCAGGAATATTGCATGTCGTCGTCGAGGAAGAGGCCGTAAAGCTCGTTACCCAGATCGTAATGGTGCTGCACATTCGCCTGCGCCTTGCCGGCTGGGTTGGCTTGTTGAAATCCCCGCAGGGATTTCGAGACGCGCCGCAATACTTTCTGCAGCGGATAGCCGCCGATCGACAAACGATTGACGGAAAACAGGACCAGGAAGGCCCGCAGGCCGCTACCGTCGAAAGTCAAGCGCCCGTCCATATAGGCCTCACCCGCATGCAGTTCCGGATTGAAGAAGAGCTTACGGTAAAGGCTTTTGTCATGCAGCTGCATGGCCGCTTCCGGCCCGTCCACAAGGCCGCCGAAAATATGTTGCTGGCCATCGGCATCGGTTACCGTCAAGCGGCCTTTTTGCACGAAAGCGGTAAGCAGGCGGGAGAGGGGAAACATGCCGGCGGTTCCTATTTTGAGATGCCCGACACCAATGGGGCGCCGGTGAGACGAGCGAGTTCCTTGGGATTGGTTTGGAAGACGCAGTGCGGATGCCCAGCGGCGGCATAAATCGTCTCGAAACGGCCCAGACTGTCGTCGATGACCAGATCTACCTTGCCCGTATGACCGACCGGCGCGACGCCGCCGATCGCGAAACCGGTCGCCGCGCGGACCAGATCGGCGTCGGCGCGCGTGCATTTGCCTGTCCGGCCGAGCGCGGCGGGCAGGGCCTTGGTGTCGCATTGACGGTCACCCGCGACCAGCGCCATCACGGCGTCGCCGTCGATCGCGAAGACCAGAGACTTGACGATCGCGCCGAGCGGGCAGCCGATACTGTCGGCGGCGTCCTGAGCGCTGCGCGCGGTTTCGGCCAAGGCGATCACTTCGTGATCCGCGCCGGCGGTGGAGAGCGCCTCGGCGACACGGAGGACCGAGGCGTTGGATGTCGGATCAGCCCGGGACATTCATGCCCCTGGACAGCGCCGGCCGCGACATCAGGTCGTCATACCAGCGGTTGACGTTGGGGAACTCGCTCAAATCGACTTCCTGCCAGTCGTGCCGGAACACCCAGGGCAAGGTGGCGAAGTCGGCAATGGAAAGATCGCCGGCGAGATATTCCCGGCCCTCCAACCGGCCGTTCAGCACGCCGTACAATCTCAAGCATTCGGTGAAGTATCGATTGATCGCGTAAGGCACGGTTTCCTTCGCCGCGCGCTTGAAGTGATGCACCTGGCCGAACATCGGGCCGATGCCGCCCATCTGGAACATCAGCCATTGAATGACCTCGTAGCGGCCGGCGGTATCCCTAGGCATGAATTTACCGGTCTTCTCCGCCAGATACATCAGAATGGCGCCGGATTCGATCACCGTATATGGCTTTCCTTCAGGGCCGTCCTGGTCGACGATGGCCGGGATTTTGCTGTTCGGATTGATCTTCACGAACTCCGGCGAGAACTGGTCGTCGGCGCCGATATTGATCGGGTGAACATTGTAGGGAAGGCCGCATTCCTCCAACATGATGGAGGCTTTTTTGCCGTTGGATGTGCCCCAGGTGTAAAGTTCGATCATCGATTTGTCCGTCTTCGTAATGCTTCCAAGAAGGGTAAATTTTGCCGCTAGAATGGGGCGAAGCGGCTCAATTGTCGAGGGCCTGTTCCAGGTCCGCGATCAGATCCTCCACCGCTTCGATGCCGCATGACAGGCGCAACAGGTCGGTCGGCACCGGGCTGTCCGGTCCTTCGACGCTGGCCCGATGCTCGATCAGGCTTTCGACCCCGCCGAGGGAGGTGGCCCGTTTCCAAAGTCGCACGCGCGCCGCGGCACCGACGGCCGCGGCTTCGCCGCCTTTGACCCGGATCGACAGCATGGCGCCGAAGCCGCCGGTCATCTGACGCGCGGCGACGTCGTGGCCGGGGGTGTGCGGCAAACCGGGATAGAGAACCTGCTCGATCCGCGGATGGCCGTCGAAATGCCGAGCGATCTTCAAGGCCGTGGCGGCGCTTTCCCGGACCCTCAGGAACAGTGTCCGCATGCCGCGCAGTAGCAACCAAGCCTCGAAACTGCCGAGAATGCCGCCGCTGATATGGCGGGCTTCGCGAACTCGTTGCCAGAACGCGCTGTCTTCCCGCGTCGCCAGGGCGCCGGCGATGATGTCGCTATGGCCGTTGAGATATTTGGTGGCGGAATGCATGACGATATCGGCGCCGAGGGCGAGCGGGCGCGTCAGCACTGGCGTCGCCACCGTGTTATCGACGGCTAATATCGCGCCATGTCGCCGGCATAGATCCGCCGCCGCGGCAATATCCCAAATCGACCAAAGCGGATTGGTCGGCGTTTCGAGCCAGACGAGTTGGACCGGACCGTCGGCGAAGGCATGCGCGAGCGCGTCGAGGTCGCCGGCCGGGACATAATCGACCTTCAGACCCCAGGGCTCGCCGAACTCATCGAACCAGGCCTTCACGCCCCAATACATCACGTCGCCCGTAATGACCCTGTCGCCGGGCTTCAGGGCCTGGAAGATGGCGGCCGCCGCGGCCAGACCGGACGCGAACAACATGGCGTCCTCGGCCCCTTCCAAGTCCGCCAGCAGTGCCTCGGCCTGATCGTAGGTTGGATTGGTATCGCGCCCGTAGGAATAGCCGGTCCGGTACCGGTTATCCGGGTCGCGGATAAAAGTGCTGGATGGGTGGACCGGCGGCGTCACCGCCTTGGTCCGCTCGTCGATCCAGCCGAGCGCTTGGGCGGCGTTGGTCTCCGGCTGCCAGTTGTTCTTTCTGCTCACAAGTCGTTCCTTCTCGTTAATCGAGGCGCGCCACGCACAATAGGGAGAAAAGCGACAGCAAGCCACAGGCGGACATGACCAAAGCCATGGGCAGGGCCGTGCCGTCATGGAGCAAACCCACAAATGTGGCTGCAAGGGCACCCGCGGTGAACTGGCAGCCACCGAATAGCGCCGCCGCGGTCCCGGCGGAGCTCGGAAAATGGACCAAGGCCCCTGCCAATGCATTGGCGCCGACCAGGGCCAAACAGCCGATGCAGCCAAGGATAGCGGCGACAAGCGCGGCGAGACCGCCGACACCGCTCGCCGCGACGGCCACCAAGATCAAACCGGACACGACAATAATCGTGCAGCCGGCGGTGGTCATCCGTTTGATCCCGAGCCGCATCACCAGGCGACTGTTGAGGAAAGAGAAGAAAGTCAGGCCCAGGACATTGACCGCGAACAGTAGGCCGTAATGTTCCGCCGGCACGCCATAGAGCTCGATATAGACGAAGGGGGAGCCGGCGAAAAAAGCGAACATGCCGGCGAAACTGAAGGAGCTGGTGAGGATCAGACCGACCGCCTGCCGGTCTTTCAAGACACGGATATATTGGACCAGGACGCCGGTCCAAGGGCCGGCTTGCCGATATTCGCGGTCCAGGCTCTCCGGCAGGCCACGCAAGACGGTCAGCAGGCAGACCGCACCGAACAGGGCCAGAATCCAGAAAATCACCCGCCAGCCGAACCAGGTCAGGACATAACCGCCGACGAACGGTGCCAGCAACGGCGCCATCGACATGACCAACATGATCAGGGACTGCACCCGCGCCGCTTCGCGAACGTCGAACAGATCGCGGACGACCGCGCGGGCAATCACCACGCCGCTGCTGGCGGCGATCGCCTGCAGGAATCGCAAGCCGGTCATCGTACCGATGTCCCCAATCACGGCACAGCCGATGCTACTCAAGACATAGAGCGCGCTGCCATACAGCAGAATGGGCCGACGCCCAAAACGATCGGACAGTGGGCCCATCAGCAGTTGACCCAGTGCGAAACCGATGAAGGTTGCGCTCAAGGTCGCTTGAGCCGCCTCCGCGGTGGCGCCGAGATCGGCCGCGAGGGCCGGCAAGGCCGGCAGATACATGTCGATCGATACCGGCCCATAGGCGGCAAGCAGGCCTAAAATGGCCACCACGCCGGTCGCGGCGGCGGAAGATTTTTGCATGGCGATTGCTCGAGGATAGAAAACGCCATCTCATAGCCGGTTTCCGCACCGGGCCAAAGGGAATATGTTGGTATTCATTTGAAGAAAATGAGATTTCGATGAACGATATTTCCAAGCATTTTCCCGCCAATCGACCGCCTGAGGGATGGACGCGCGTCGGTGACGCGGCGGCCGGGATCGAAGTCGCCGACGACTTTGAGCGGTTCGAGCAACGCGACGATATGTTCAATCGCGCGTTCTGGGACGACAGCGTGCGCAGTAAGGATGCGGACGCGTTTTTCGCCAGTTATCGTATGGCGGCGGCACCGCGTTCCGGGGATGGTTTCAATCAACGGGATTTCGCCTTGCGCAATGCCGCCTGGTCGGTTGCCGACGATTACGCCGACCGGGCCAACGCGCGCGGTTTGCGAGAAGGCTTCCAAGCCCCGATCGAATTGACGCAACCGCGCTTCGAGGACGCGTGGCCGGTCGACGATCCACAAAAGATGAGTGCCGAGATCAAACGGGTCGCCAAGTTTTTCGGCGCCGACCTTGTCGGCATCTGCGAGCATGATGAACGCTGGCTCTATAGTCGTGCGGTCGACGTCCGCGATTTCTCCGCCCGGTCGAACGAGTTACCGCCGGGGATAAGCAGCGTTATCGTTCTGGCCCATGAGATGGATCTGGACTTGGTTCAGACCTACCCGTCCGCCTTGGCCGGCGCGGCGGTGGGGGCCGGTTATTCCGGCGAGGCAAAGACAGTGGTGCAGCTTGCCAGCTTCATCCATAATCTGGGCTACCATGCGGTGGCCTCGATGAACGACACGGCGTTGGTGATTCCATACGCGGTGAAAGCCGGCCTTGGCGAATATGGCCGCAATCAGATGGTAATTACGGAGGAATATGGCCCACGGGTTCGTTTCTCCAAGATTTTCACCGATCTACCGCTAAGCCACGACGCGCCGAAACGATTCGGCGTGCGGGAGTTCTGCGATGTCTGTAACCGCTGCGCCCAGGAATGCCCGCCGAAAGCGCTCCCGTTCGGACCGCCGGAAGCGAGTGGGGCCAATCGGTCCGCAATCAAGGGGGTGGTCAAATGGACCGCCGACTGCGAAAAATGCTTTGGCTATTGGGCTAAGCTGAAGACGGATTGCGCAATCTGCCTGCGGGTTTGTCCCTATAACAAGGATTTTTCCAAATGGTATTTTCGGCTGGGCCGTCGCTTGGCGGGGACCGGTTTACGGAAGTTCGTCCTTTGGCTCGACGATCGGCTTGGACAATGGCGACGTCGACGGCCTAAGGAATGGTGGGCAGAGACTTCGGATCAAAGGAAACAAAAATGACGGACTGGACGCTATCGATGGTGCGCGATCTCGATCGCGACGATCAGCTGGCCGATAAGCGCGGATGCTTCGAATTGCCGCGCGGCGTGATCTATCTCGACGGCAATTCCCTGGGGCCGCTACCCCGCGGCGTGGCCGAGCGCCTGAATCGGGTGGTCAACGACGAATGGCGGAACAGCCTGATCCGCGGATGGAACGATCACGGTTGGATGGCGCTTGCCGGCAAAGTCGGTGAAAAGCTGGCGCCGCTCATCGGCGCGGAGCCGGGAGAAGTCATTTGCGGCGATTCGACCTCGGTCAACCTGTTCAAGCTATTGTCCGCCGCCCTGAAGCTCCGGCCCGATCGCAAGGTGATCCTGACCGCTGACGACAATTTCCCTACGGATATCTATATCGCCGAAGGTTTGGTTCGGCAGCTGGGCGGCGACTATGAAATTCGCTATGTGGATCATGCGGACCCGATCGGCGGGATCGATCAGGACGTGGCCGTGGTGTCTTTGACCCATGTGGACTACCGCACCGGCTTCATGTTGGATATGGCCGCGGTTACCGCCGCCGCCCGGGACGCTGGTGCGGTGATGCTTTGGGATCTGTCGCATAGCACCGGGGCGATGCCGGTGGAACTGAATGCCGCCGGTGCGGATTTGGCTGTCGGCTGCGGCTACAAGTTTCTAAATGGCGGGCCCGGTGCGCCGGCCTATCTCTATGTGGCCGAACGTCATCAAGCGGCTTTGCAGCAACCGCTGTCCGGCTGGCTCGGCCATCGGGAACCGTTTGCCTTCGAAAACCGCTATCATCCCGCCGACGGCATTGCGCGCAATCTCTGCGGCACACCGCCGGTGATCTCGATGTCGGCTTTCGACAGCGCCTTGGATCACTTTGCGGACGTCGACTTGACGAAACTGCGGGCGAAGTCGATGGCCATGGGCGACCTGTTCGTCGATCTCGTCGAACGCGACTGTGCCGAGTTCGGTTTGTCGGTCGTCAGTCCGCGCGACGCAAATCAAAGGGGCAGTCAGGTTTGCCTTCGCCACGAACACGGCTACGCCATCATGCAGGCGCTAATCGATCGCGGTGTGATCGGAGACTTCCGGGCGCCGGACGTGCTTCGATTCGGCTTCGCGCCGCTTTATCTCAGTTATGAGGATGTTTGGCAGGCCATCGAGATCCTTAGGGATGTGATGGCGTCCGGCGATTGGGATCAGCCCGAGTTTCACGCCCGCGCTGCGGTCACGTGATTGGGTGACGGCCCCATCGCCGTCACCCCCTGTGGCCCCGAGACCAACCGATCAGGTCATTGGCCCGAGGGCGACCTGCTGCTTTACGGCTTCCCAAGCCTCGCCGGTGGCGACAAGGCAGGATTTCCCGTTCGGCTGGGTGATAATGATCGACCAAGATCCTTTCGCCGATGTCAATACTTCGATGACCTGACCGCTCGAGGTCATGCCGATCGAACTCGGCGCTTCCTTATGCGCCTTGGCGAGGTGGTCAATGAATTTAGCGCGCTCCCCGCAAATCATCTGGGCGTTCGCCGCCGACACATTGAGCGCGAAGACGAAGGCCGCGACGATGCTGATTGCAATTGTACGTAACATCACGTCCTCCTTAGGTACTTTGAGACGACCATCGCCTCAATTCGGAAACTTTAACTGGTTATGTTAAAAAAAATCGTTAACAAAAAGCCGGTTTCAATATCAGTCACGTCTAATCGACAGGAATTCGCCTACAATTTTAGGCAAATTCTTGTGAACTGGCGGGGTGTTTAGATGACCATCGTTATGTCATTACTTAACAAATACTTAACGATAACCTAATTCATAAGAAAATGGCGGTTTGATCATGTTTTTCGGTGCTTCCGCCTTGATTGATTCAGGCTGCGGGCACAAATTAAATGGATATTACAATGAGATTATATTCCCAAAGATTGTAGAAAGTGAGCGTGATTGAGTGCCGAACTAACAAAAACGAAGGAAATGGGACATGGCAGCTCTACAAAAACTCACCGCTGGCGCGCCGAAATTGGGTCACCGGGCCTTGACCGCCGTGGCCGACCGCCCGGATTTGCGCGATCGCACATACGAACCCCATTTGGAGCAACTGCCGCTGAAGCTGGATCCGCCGGCGGGATTGGTGATTCTCGATCAGCAGCAGGAGGGTGCTTGCACCGGCTTCGCCATGGCGGCGGTGGTCAACAAGTTGAACCAGTTACGCTACGGCGCCCACACGATCTCTCGCAAGGAGGACGGCGCCAGCGCCCGCATGCTCTATGAAATGGCCCGTTTCAATGACGAGTGGGAAGGCGAGGACTATGACGGGTCGAGTATCCGCGGCGTCGTGCGCGGTTTCTTCCACAACGGCGTCTGCACATGGCGGCAATGGCCGTATGTTCAAGGGCGGCCCGGTGGCCTGACAGTGAAGCGCGCGCGCGCGGCGCGGTCCCTGTCTCTCGGCGCCTATTACCGGGTTATGCCGGTTTTGAACGAGTATCACGCCGCTATCTCCGAATCCGGCGCGGTCATCTGTTCGGCGCAGATCCATGCCGGTTGGCAGAACCCCGCTTACGACCGCATCGAACCGCATGCGCAAGTCATCGGCGGCCACGCCTTTGCATTAGTCGGTTACGACGACCGCGGGTTCTGGGTACAGAATTCCTGGGGCAGCGATTGGGGACGTGGCGGTCTGGCACTGTGGCTCTACGAAGATTGGATCGAAAACGTCATGGACGCTTGGGTCCTGCGCCTTGCCATTCCCGTACCTCAGGTGTTCGGCCGGGTGCCGGCGGTCGCGGTCGCCGGCAGCGAGGGCCGGATCAGCGAACCCGATTCGCCGCGGCGCAGCGAAATCGCCGGCCATTATGTCCATCTCGACGACGGCGGCTTTCACGAAGGCGGAAAATTCTGGAGCAACGCCGACGATGTCGAAGAAACCGCCGATCGGCTGTTTCACGGCGAGGGCCGGGGTAAGTACAAACATCTGTTGTTCTACGCCCATGGCGGCCTCAACAGTGTCTCGGCCTCCGCCAATCGCATCCGCTGGATGCGGGATGTTTTCAAGGACAATGGCATCTATCCCTACCATTTCATGTGGGATACGGGATTGCTGGAGGAATTGAAGGATGTCCTGTTCGGGCGCGCGGACGAAGCCAGGGAGCGGGTCGGCGGCATCACCGATTTCACCGACAAGATGCTCGAAGTTCTCGCCGGTCCCTTGGGCACCGCGGTCTGGAACGAGATGAAACGCGGGGCGGAGAGGAGCTTCATCCATACCGGCGACGGGTTGAAAGCCGTGCGTATCCTCATGAAGGCCCGATCGACCGCCGCGCCGGCGCATCGGTTGAAGGTCCATGTCATCGCCCATAGCGCAGGTTCGATCTTGATCGGGCATCTGCTGAAAAACATCGAGCGATTGGGCGCGCATCGGCCGAACTTCGAGACCATCAACTTGATGGCGCCAGCCTGCACGAACGAGCTTTACGAAGACGAGTACCGGCCGCGGATCGGCGCAGGCCCCGGCAAAGTGCGGGCGTTGAATAATCTCTGCCTATCCGAGCAGCGGGAGGAGGACGACAGTGTCGCCCTGGTCTACCGCAAATCCCTGCTCTGGCTGGTTTCCAACGCGTTCGAGGAACGTAAGAAGATGCCTTTGCTGGGGATGCAGGTCTATAACCGTAACCTGCCGCCGAAAGCCGGGGTCAATTTCTTCTATGCCGGCGCCGGCGCCGCCAACACCGACAGCAAAGGGCATGAGGGTTTCGACAATGACGCGGCAACCATGAACGGTTTGCTGCAGACGATCATGGGCGCCGATCCGGTCCTGAGGCCGTTTACGGACAACGAACTGAAGCAGTATTGAGTCTGTTGACGGTAACTTGACTTATTTAGTCAGTTATTCGTTGACCGCGCCGCCGCGCTTGCCTAACGTCGCCGGCGACTATGGAATCCATGAGGGAGAGATTATGGTTCACCTGTCCGATTTGGCGCCGGGAACACGCGATCGGGTTCTCGGCCTCGAATGCGCGACGTTCGAGACCGCCCCGTTCGTCGAAGGTCCGCCGCTGAGCAACCGAAAAGTCGCGATGGTTTCGACCGCCGGCCTGTTGCGCCGCGGCGAGACGCCATTTAAGGGCGGCGACCATCATTATCATGCCATTCCCCACGATATCGACGGCAACGATTTGTTGATGAGCCATGCCTCGGTGAACTTCGACCGCACCGGCTTCTATCAGGACATCAACGTCGCATTCCCCCGGGACCGACTGAACGAACTGAAAGCGGAGGGCGTGATCGCCGATGTCGCGCATACCCACTACTCGTTTATGGGCGCGACCGATCCTGTGACCATGGAGGCGGATGCGCGGGAATTGGCCGAACGTCTTCACAATGATGGGGTCGACAGCGTCGTCTTGCTGCCGGTCTGACCGTTTTGCACGCGTGCCGTGAGCACGCTGGCGCATTATCTGGAAGACGAAGGCCTGGCGACGACTTTGATTGCCCTGATCCGCGACAATGCGGAGCGGGCGAAGCCGCCGCGGGCCCTGTGGGTGCCGTTCGAGCTAGGCCGGCCCCTGGGCGCGCCCAATGACGCGGCGTTTCAACGGCGGGTGCTGCAGGCGGCGCTGGATCTGCTGGTACGCGACGACGGACCGGTGATTTTGGCGGACTTCGACACCGAAGCCCCGAACAGGGAGGACGATCCCGCCTGGACAGCGCCGGTCGGGATGCCCGCGGTGGACGCCGGCGATTTGGCGGGGTCCATGCTACGCGAATTCGAAGCTCTGTCCGACCTTCATGGTCAGGCGGTGACGAAGTTCTCCCGCAGCAGCGCCGGCCTGACCGGCGTCGAACCGGCGGTCGCGGCCGCCTATGTGGCATCCGTTTGGAACGAGCAGGGGGGCGACAGTTTGATGGAGAAATTCTCTCCGGTCATGTCGTTGCGCTTCGCCTTGGACGACGTCAAAGCCTTTTACATGGAAGCCGCCGCCGCGACCGCCGCGCCGAGCAGCACGCAGCTTGCCGACTGGTTCTGGCGCGACACGGCCGCGGGCCAACTGATGCTGGCGCTGCGGGAGCGCATGCTGGCCAGCGACAGCCGGTCGCAGAACATCGTCGCGGAGAACAATATTCTGCCCGGCCTGCAGAAGATGCGCATGGGCTTGTAGGCGAAGCTCGAATAGACCCCGTCATCCCGGAATCGCATCAGCGATATCCTGTTCGGACCGAGACATGGGTAACATTTTAGACCGGGGACATGGGTAACACTTTGTCATCTCTGTTCCTGTTTGTCCTGTTTTGTATTCCGATCGTTTTTGTTGCGGGCTGTGGGTAAGACGGCAGTCTTATCCACAGGTTTGGGGATCGGCGAGATTTTGCCGCTGGTCAGGGCCTTGTTGTCGATCAGACCGAGCGGCAGGCTGGCGAAGTTGACCTGCCAGCCGGTTTCCTGTTCGGCCATGGCGACCAGTTCGCCGGCCAGCGCCAAGCCGACATAGATCGTCTTGCCGCGCCATTTGATTTGTCCGCGCGGCTTGACCCGACGCGGCGCCAGGTCGTCGCCATAAACCGGCTCCGGCGCCGTGCCGCACCACAGCCGCGGCGAGGGTCGATAGAACGCGGCCGGCGGCACCAGGCCGAGCGCCTCGTGCGGGCGCTCGTCGTTATACAACAGGGTTTTCCAACGCCCACATTACAGGTGAGCAGGAGGTTTTTTACCGCCATCATCCTTGGTATGGCCGGACCGTCTTGATCACAAGCGTTGTTGAGAAGTCTTTTGGTTTGATCGCTCGGTGCCGACTGGGCGGTGGCGGATTTTGCCTTCCCCTTGAAGTACCGCTTTGGATGTTGGAGCGATCGGTGTGCTCGGCGGCTCGATCTGGAGACTACCCCGAGGTTGATGTCGCGGCCCTTGCTGCCTTGCAGGCGTTGCTGGGTGAAGTTGGCGACAGTGTTCTGGCCGGCCCCCGGAATCCTACGACAGTCCCTGATTTGAGCGCAGACTCGATGTCTGGTGATCAGATTCGGGGAGATACTCATGCGCCATCATCGCAAGCCGCCCATCCAGTTCAACTTGTTCGATCCTTCAAACCTAGCCGAACCGATGACAATGCCGGGTTGGCAGGCCCTTCCGTTTCAGACCCGCGAGACACTCACCGGGCTGATGGCGCACCTGTTGCTGGCGCACGACCAAGTGTCAGCGAGAAGACAAGGACAGGACGTCGGGGAGGTCAATGATGACTGAGAAGATCCAACGCCATCATCTGGCGCGCAAAGCTATCCTGTATGTTCGCCAATCATCGCTTCATCAGGTGCTGCACAATCGTGAGAGCAGGGCACTGCAATATGCCATGGCCGGACGGCTCGGCCAGTTGGGTTGGAGGGATATCGAGACCGTCGATGAAGACCTTGGCCGCTCGGCCTCCGGCAGTGCCGAGCGGGCCGGTTTCGAGCGCATGGTCGCGGAAGTCTGTCTCGGCAAGGTCGGCGCGGTGGCGGCTCGCGAAGTCTCCCGCTTTGCCCGCAACAGCAGGGACTGGCAGCAATTGATCGAGATGTGCCGGGTTGTGGATTGCGTGCTGATCGACCAGGAGACGGTCTACGCGCCGCGCCAGAGCAATGACCGGCTGCTGCTTGGTTTGAAGGGTTCCCTCAACGAATATGAACTTGACCTTTTACGCCAGCGCTCACTTGCCGCGCGCCATGAGAAAGCCAAGCGGGGCGAACTTATCGTTGCCGCCCCGGTTGGCTATATAAAAGCCGGCGACCGCTTGGAGAAAGACCCTGACCGCCGGGTGCAGGAAGCGATCAAACTGGTTTTCGACAAAGTCGCTGAATTGGGCAGTGTCCGCCAGGCTCTGTTGTGGTTTTTGGAGCACGGGATCGATTTACCGGCAAAACGGAAGAATGGCGAGACGATCTGGCGCCGGCCTTGTTATCATACGCTGCACCGGATGATTGCAAACCCGGTTTACGGTGGCGCCTACGCCTATGGCAAAACCAAGGCGGTAACAGGTTACGGCGCCTCGGGCCTGCGCGTTAAAGCCCAGCGCATACCGCGTGGTGAATGGTTGGCGCTAAAGCCTGGAGCGCATGAAGGCTATGTTGATTGGGAGCGAGCGGAAGCAATACGCAAAATGGTCAGTGACAATACTCCAACAAGCCGGCACCATGGCGCCGCCAAACACGGCGATGCATTGCTTGCCGGATTGCTTCGATGCCGGCGTTGCGGGCGCAAACTGTCGCTTCGCTATACCGGCGCCAAGCACAATATTCCGCGCTATTCCTGTTGTCGCGGACAGCTCGACAACGGCGAGCCACGCTGTATCGCCTTTGGCGGCCTGCGTGTTGATGACGCTATCGAAGAAGTTTTGCTTGCGGTGGTCGCGCCTGGCGCCATCGAAGCGGCAATCAAAGCGCAAGCTGAAGCGGCGAGCCGGCGTGATCAGGTCCGCGATGCGCTCGCCCGTGATCTGGAAGCGGCGCGCTATGCGAGCGACCGCGCCTTCCGGCAATACGATGCCACGGACCCGGCCAACCGGCTGGTGGCCGGAGAATTGGAGGCAAGATGGAATGCCGCTCTTATCCGGCAAAGCGAGATTGATGCCAAGATCAATGCCCATGATGCCTCAGAAGTTCTAAGCCTGCCCGCCATGCCTGACACCTTCGCGACCTTGGCCGGCAATCTGCAAACCGTTTGGCAGGCGCCGACAACCGATGCCCGTTTGAAGAAGCGTATCACGCGCACCCTGATCCACGAAGTCATCGCCGATATTGACGACAAAAAAACAGACGGTTCGGGCGAGATTGTGCTGATCATTCATTGGATGGGTGGCGTCCATACCGAGCTACGCCTGCCACGGCGGCGGCGCGGCCAGCGCAACAGCACACCAGGCGATGTTGTCGAGGCAATCACACAGCTGACTTTAATTGCCAATGATGATCTGATTGCCGGGATCCTCAATCGCAACGGTCTTCGTACCGGACACGGTAATCGTTGGACCCGCGAGCGGGTCTGTTCGCTACGCTCGCATCGCAAAATTCCAGCCTTCCGCCCCGCCCCCGATGGTGTGGAAGCTTGGCTCAATCTGACCAAAGCGGCCGCGTTCCTGGGCATCGCGCCAAAGACCCTTAGACTGGCGGCCCAAGCAGGCCGGATCAACGCCATCCATCCACTGCCCGATGGCCCGTGGCTGTTCGAACGCACGGAATTGCAAGGATCGGCAGGTCAAAGCGTCGCGGGACAAGCCAAAAAACGACCAAACCACCCCACAGGACCATGCCCAGAACAACAAAACCTATTCAAATCAACAGCATAGAGAGATGGGTGTTATGAAACAGGATTGTAATCTTCGATCCATCCGGCGATCAATTTCAAAGCGGTATCGGCGTCCGGCAACGGTGTCACGCGGATGTAGTACCGCTTCAGCGTATTCACGAAGGCTTCCGACATGCCGTTTGATTGCGGATTGGCGACCGGCGTGAAGCAGGGTTTCAAGTTCGGTTGTCTGGCAAAGGTTTTCGTGTCCTTGGCGGTGTAGCAGGCGCCGTTGTCGCTCAGCATCTCGATCTGCTCCGGCGCCCGGATCGCGCCAAAACGTTTTTCGACAACTTCCAGCATCATATCCCGAATGTCGGAACCGCTGATCCCGGCGCCGGCAACGCCGCGCCAGGTGATGACCTCGCGATCATGGGCATCGATGATGAAGCCGCCACGGACCACGTCGCCATTCCAGCAGGTGAACTCGAAGCCATCCGAACACCAACGTATGTTGGAGCGCATGACGATGACCTTGCCGTCATGCACATGCTCGGGGCGGATCGTATATTTGCGGGCCGGCAACAGATTATTGGCTTGCATGATCCGGTAGACCCGCTTGTGGTTGACCGGTTCTTCGCCGTTTTCCGCCAATTCCCGGTTCAACACCGCCGTGATCCGGCGATAACCATAGGTCGGGCGTTTTGCCACAAGGGCCTGAATATGCGGCAACAGCGCCCCGTCTTGCGCTTTATGATAGCGCCGCCGGGGCTTGGAGATACCCTTCAAACGGTCGTGCAGATTGGAGCGCGAGACGCCCAAGGTGTCGGCGACGGTCTTCATGGCAAATCGTCCCCCTTCAACGAGCGCGCAAGCAAGGTCGGTTTTTTTGACCGGCTCTTTTCCAACGCTTCCTTCAGGATTTCGTTTTCCAGGGTCTTGCGGCCCAGTTGCCGCTCCAACTCGCGGATCCGTGCCTCCATCTGACGCACGGCCTTGTTGCTGGTCACATCATCGTCGCCCTTCACGGCAACCGTGCCTCCCTCAAGCATCAATTTGCGCCAACGATACAACAAATTGGGCGGCACGCCATTACGCCGCGCCACGGCCGAGACGCTCTCCGTGCCGGGGAGGGTTTCTTCAACAATCCGCAGTTTCTCCGCCGCAGACCAATAACGGCGACCGCCGCCATCTGTGATGATTTCAAAGTCGGACATAAGCATATGCTTAGGGATATTCCTAAGCCTCCCTAGGACCAGCCTAGGTGTCCGCTCAAAACAGGGGCCAGATCAGCCTGGGTCATCGCAGGGGCGATGAACGGGGATGCCTTTCAAACCTATATCGAAACCCAATTGGCGCCGACCTTGCGGAAAGGCGATGGGTCAAGTCTGATTTCTGCTGGATAAATTCTCTGCGGCGGTTTTGGTTGATGCTTGTTTGACGAGGCCGGTTTGGGTCTCGTATTCGGTGTCGAGTTCTTCTCTGAGCGCCGTCATCTGGCGTCGTTCGAAGTCGGTGATCTTGATCGCCCGCCAGCGTTCGGCGGCCCGGATCATGGCCGCGAACATCAGCTTCAGCACCGCCTTCTCGCCCCAGGCGTTGGGGATGATTTTGAGCCGCCGGCGCTCTTCGACGAACAGGCGTTCAAGCAGGTTGGTGGTCCGCGTGGCCCGGCGGTGCGTGATCGGCGTGCGCAAATGCGCGATGCAGGCTTCGTAATCGTCCATGAAGCAAGCCACGGCGCTCGGATAGTCGCGCTCGTAATCGGCCACAAGGCCGGCCGCCAGATCGCGGGCGATGGCCCGGCTCGGCGCCTCGTAGCTGGCCTTGGCCCGGGCCTTGAACTCGGGCCAGACGTCCTCCGGCAGCTTCGCCGCCAGATTGCGCATGCGGTGCGCCAGGCAGCGTTGCCGGGCCGAGCGGGGAAAGCAGCTCTCGATCGCCTTGATGATGCCGCCGGCGCCGTCCGAGACCGCCAGCAGCGGATCGCCCAGACCGCGTGCCCGCATATCCTGAAAGAAAGCGCTGACCGTCTCATGATCCTCTTTCGAGCCGGCCATCAGATGCAGCAGTATCCGCTTGCCATTGGCGCCAAAGCCCCAGGCCGCCAAAACCGGCTCGCGCCGCTGACCCGGCCGCAGCCGCTCGGCGACGCCGTCGACATAGAGATATTGAATGTCATACTTGGCGAGATCGCGGCGGATGAAGGCCTGATAGTCGGCCCACAGCCGTTCGCCCATCTCCGACGCCGCCGTCTTGGAGAGCAGCAAGCGGCCGCTTTCGTCCCGGAAGGCGTCCTCGATGTCCCTGACCGACAGGCCGCGGGCCAGCATCTCCACGGTCAGATCCTCAAGCGCCTGGCTATGGCCCTTCAGATGATCCCGGATCTCGGAGCGGAACGGCGCGTCGCGGCCGGCGATCTGCGGGGCGGAGAATGCCACGAACCCCTCGGCGGTCTTCAAACGACCCCGCCGGTTGCCGTTGCGGTAGCCCCGTGCCGGATCGCCGCCATGCTCGTAATAGTCCCGGCCCAGCGCATCGCCGGCCTCCGCCTCAAGGGCTTCCTCGATGATCAATTGCGTCGCCAGCTTGAGCAGCGCCGTCTTCTCCGACGGCGTCGACAGACGGCCCTCGATCAAGTCCGATAACTGTTGCCGCGTCGCCATCCCCGGATCAAGTCCGGGGCAGGCTTTGCCGGTACTCTCTTCCCCATGGGGTGTCCTCCTGATGCTGAGGACGGCAGCGCCATCCTCGGTTAAAGATTCGCATCAACAGGATGCACCCCATACAAATTATCCAGCAAGTTTAAGACTTCACCGTGGGCAAGCTTTACTCGTGAGCTGGTCCCACATTGTTGGTCAGCCTGACGGCCCACAAACGCGAAAAAGCCAAAAAAGCGGTTCAAAAACGCGGTGCTTGGCTCTTGTTCCTGCCGCCATATTCACCAGACTACAACCCCATCGAACTGGCCTACTCGAAGCTGAAGGCACACCTCAAACGCATGAAGCCCCGGACTGTCGAGGAACTCTGGAAAACAACAGGAAGGGTCTGCGACCTCTTCAAACCCGACGAATGCTGGAATTTCTTCGTCGCAGATGGATATGCTCCAGAATAATCCGGAAATGCTCTAGTTTGAGACCTGTGCGCGGGTAAGGGTTTACATGATTTGATAGTTTTGATTCTCTCGTTTTATCGAAGTGAACGGGAGGCGATGTGATGGCTCGGCGGACGATTGGACAGGAAGGCTTTTCCTTTATGTCGGGGAGTAGAGCTTCGGATCTGGACGCGCTTGCGCACCTGATCGATTGGTCTGCCGCCGACACTTTGATGATGCCGATCTCGGCTGGGGCAAAGGGCGAGCAGGGCTGGCCGCCGCTCTGTTTGCTAAAGGCTCTGCTGCTGGCGCGCTGGTATGATCTGAGCGATGTGAAGCTGGCCGAGGCGCTGGATGACCGGGCTTCCTTCCGCCGCTTTTGCGGCTTTTCTCGCAACGAAGCGACACCGGAACGCACTGCCTTCGTGCGCTTTCGCCGAACCCTGGTCCGCCTCGGTCTCGGCGACAGGTTGTTCGATGTCATCACCGAACAACTTTACCGCCAACATGTCGAAGTGAAGCGCGGCACCCTGGTCGACGCGACGATCATCGCTTCGGCCTCCAAGGAAGACGATGAGGCCCGTTGGGTCAAGCACAAGAACCGCAAGGCCGTACACGGTTATAAGGCGCATGTGGCTTGCGACGAGGACACGGCGTTGATCGAACGGGTGGCGGTGACGCCGGCCAATGTCAACGATGGCAAGGCCGGCTGCAATATTATCCCGGACGACCCGGGCGAGGTTTACGCGGACAGTGCCTATCGAGGCGAACGCTTCCGCAAGGCCGTAGAGGCGCGAGGCGGTCGAGCCCGGGTGGTGGTGACCGGCGTTTGGGCGCGCAGGCACGAAGATGCGGCGGCGAAACTGAAGGCTGTTAACGGACCGATCCACAAAGTGCGCGGGCGGATCGAAAAGATCTTCGGCACGGCCAAGCGTCATTATGGCCTACGCGCCATGACCGGTATCGGCCTTGACAAGGCAACGCTCCAGGTCCTCTTCACCGCCATCGCCTACAACCTGAAGCGGGCCCTCAATCTGCAAAGAGCATGAGCAAATGGGACCGACGAGGCCCCGTCTGCTGACAATCGGCGGTCAAACCGACAACAAAGCCGGATGGCCACGGAAAATCTCTCTCGCCTATCAAATATCATCAGAAAAACAAAGGGATAGCTGACCCGCGCACAGGTCTCCTAGTGGACAAACGGCCGACCTATGGCTATCGCCGCATCACCGCGCTGTTGAACCGGGAACGCAAGGAAAACGGCGAAAATCCGGTCAATCACAAGCGGGTTTACCGGATCATGAAGGCCAACAATCTGTTGCTGGCCCGTAAATACAGGATCCGCCCGGAACATCTGCATGATGGCAAGGTTGTCGTCCTGCGCTCGAACCTGCGCTGGTGTTCCGACGGCTTCGAGTTCACCTGCTGGAATGGCGACGTGGTCCGTGGCGGCTTCATCATCGATGCCCATGATCGCGAGGTCATCGCCTGGCGCGGCGTTGTCGGCGCCGGCATCTCCGGTTCCGACGTTCGGGATATGATGCTGGAAGCTGTCGAAAAACGTTTTGGCGCGATCCGGGCGCCGGAGCAGATCGAGATGCTGAGCGACAACGGCGCCTGCTACACCGCCAAGGACACGAAAACCTTTGCCAGACAACTGAACTTGAAACCCTGCTTCACGCCGGTCGCCAGTCCGCAATCAAACGGCATGTCAGAAGCCTTCGTGAATACGCTGAAGCGGGATTACGTCCGCGTGACGCCGTTGCCGGATGCCGAAACCGCTTTGAAATTGATCGCCGGATGGATCGAAGACTACAATCCTGTTTCATAACACCCATCTCTCTATGCTGTTGATTTGAATAGGTTTTGTTGTTCTGGGCATGGTCCTGTGGGGTGGTTTGGTCGTTTTTTGGCTTGTCCCGCGACGCTTTGACCTGCCGATCCTTGCAATTCCGTGCGTTCGAACAGCCACGGGCCATCGGGCAGTGGATGGATGGCGTTGATCCGGCCTGCTTGGGCCGCCAGTCTAAGGGTCTTTGGCGCGATGCCCAGGAACGCGGCCGCTTTGGTCAGATTGAGCCAAGCTTCCACACCATCGGGGGCGGGGCGGAAGGCTGGAATTTTGCGATGCGAGCGTAGCGAACAGACCCGCTCGCGGGTCCAACGATTACCGTGTCCGGTACGAAGACCATTGCGATTGAGGATCCCGGCAATCAGATCATCATTGGCAATTAAAGTCAGCTGTGTGATTGCCTCGACAACATCGCCTGGTGTGCTGTTGCGCTGGCCGCGCCGCCGCCGTGGCAGGCGTAGCTCGGTATGGACGCCACCCATCCAATGAATGATCAGCACAATCTCGCCCGAACCGTCTGTTTTTTTGTCGTCAATATCGGCGATGACTTCGTGGATCAGGGTGCGCGTGATACGCTTCTTCAAACGGGCATCGGTTGTCGGCGCCTGCCAAACGGTTTGCAGATTGCCGGCCAAGGTCGCGAAGGTGTCAGGCATGGCGGGCAGGCTTAGAACTTCTGAGGCATCATGGGCATTGATCTTGGCATCAATCTCGCTTTGCCGGATAAGAGCGGCATTCCATCTTGCCTCCAATTCTCCGGCCACCAGCCGGTTGGCCGGGTCCGTGGCATCGTATTGCCGGAAGGCGCGGTCGCTCGCATAGCGCGCCGCTTCCAGATCACGGGCGAGCGCATCGCGGACCTGATCACGCCGGCTCGCCGCTTCAGCTTGCGCTTTGATTGCCGCTTCGATGGCGCCAGGCGCGACCACCGCAAGCAAAACTTCTTCGATAGCGTCATCAACACGCAGGCCGCCAAAGGCGATACAGCGTGGCTCGCCGTTGTCGAGCTGTCCGCGACAACAGGAATAGCGCGGAATATTGTGCTTGGCGCCGGTATAGCGAAGCGACAGTTTGCGCCCGCAACGCCGGCATCGAAGCAATCCGGCAAGCAATGCATCGCCGTGTTTGGCGGCGCCATGGTGCCGGCTTGTTGGAGTATTGTCACTGACCATTTTGCGTATTGCTTCCGCTCGCTCCCAATCAACATAGCCTTCATGCGCTCCAGGCTTTAGCGCCAACCATTCACCACGCGGTATGCGCTGGGCTTTAACGCGCAGGCCCGAGGCGCCGTAACCTGTTACCGCCTTGGTTTTGCCATAGGCGTAGGCGCCACCGTAAACCGGGTTTGCAATCATCCGGTGCAGCGTATGATAACAAGGCCGGCGCCAGATCGTCTCGCCATTCTTCCGTTTTGCCGGTAAATCGATCCCGTGCTCCAAAAACCACAACAGAGCCTGGCGGACACTGCCCAATTCAGCGACTTTGTCGAAAACCAGTTTGATCGCTTCCTGCACCCGGCGGTCAGGGTCTTTCTCCAAGCGGTCGCCGGCTTTTATATAGCCAACCGGGGCGGCAACGATAAGTTCGCCCCGCTTGGCTTTCTCATGGCGCGCGGCAAGTGAGCGCTGGCGTAAAAGGTCAAGTTCATATTCGTTGAGGGAACCCTTCAAACCAAGCAGCAGCCGGTCATTGCTCTGGCGCGGCGCGTAGACCGTCTCCTGGTCGATCAGCACGCAATCCACAACCCGGCACATCTCGATCAATTGCTGCCAGTCCCTGCTGTTGCGGGCAAAGCGGGAGACTTCGCGAGCCGCCACCGCGCCGACCTTGCCGAGACAGACTTCCGCGACCATGCGCTCGAAACCGGCCCGCTCGGCACTGCCGGAGGCCGAGCGGCCAAGGTCTTCATCGACGGTCTCGATATCCCTCCAACCCAACTGGCCGAGCCGTCCGGCCATGGCATATTGCAGTGCCCTGCTCTCACGATTGTGCAGCACCTGATGAAGCGATGATTGGCGAACATACAGGATAGCTTTGCGCGCCAGATGATGGCGTTGGATCTTCTCAGTCATCATTGACCTCCCCGACGTCCTGTCCTTGTCTTCTCGCTGACACTTGGTCGTGCGCCAGCAACAGGTGCGCCATCAGCCCGGTGAGTGTCTCGCGGGTCTGAAACGGAAGGGCCTGCCAACCCGGCATTGTCATCGGTTCGGCTAGGTTTGAAGGATCGAACAAGTTGAACTGGATGGGCGGCTTGCGATGATGGCGCATGAGTATCTCCCCGAATCTGATCACCAGACATCGAGTCTGCGCTCAAATCAGGGACTGTCGTAGGATTCCGGGGGCCGGCCAGAACACTGTCGCCAACTTCACCCAGCAACGCCTGCAAGGCAGCAAGGGCCGCGACATCAACCTCGGGGTAGTCTCCAGATCGAGCCGCCGAGCACACCGATCGCTCCAACATCCAAAGCGGTACTTCAAGGGGAAGGCAAAATCCGCCACCGCCCAGTCGGCACCGAGCGATCAAACCAAAAGACTTCTCAACAACGCTTGTGATCAAGACGGTCCGGCCATACCAAGGATGATGGCGGTAAAAAACCTCCTGCTCACCTGTAATGTGGGCGTTGGAAAACCCTGTTGTACAACGAGAACCATCCACATTCCGGGTTGAAGATGAAATCTCCGCGCGAGTTCATCAAAACCCAAAAACTGACCGCCTAGGTGTCCGCCGAAACGGGGGCAAGATCACAGGGCGCCACCAGACCGTCCGCGCGGAGCCCGGCGATAAAGGTCAGGGTTTTCCAATGACCATGGGGGATGCTGGCCACCAGCCGCTGGCCCTTGTGGCAGCGTCCGCGCGGCCGGGCCATTTTCGTCGTCAGGCCGGTTTCATCGATGAAGACGATGTTGGCGATGCGTTCCGGGTGGGCCAAGAGCCAGGCTTGGCGTTTGCGCCAAACCACGCGGGCGGCTTGGACATCTGAGCGTTCTTGCTCACTGGCGTGTGCGGTTTTTTTTGAAGCTGATCTTGTTCGCCCGCAGCCAGTCGTCAATCGTCGAGGTCGCCGCCTCGATGCCATGGACCTCAAGAAGCCGCTCGGAAAGCTCGCCAAGCGTGAGATCCGGGGTCTCTTTGATCCAACGCAGGATATCATCGCCATAGGGATCGAGACGACGTTTGTATGGCCGCCGCCGGCGCGGCGCCACGCTGCCTTCCTCTTCATGCTGTTTGACAAAGCGAATGGCGGAACTGACGCTGACATCGAAATGTGCCGCCGCCCGCCTGCGCGACATGCCGGAAGCTACTTTTTTTACCACTCGAAGCCGCAAATCTTCGGAAATCGTCATCACTGGTACTCCTTCGCGAATCAATACACAAAGGAATCACAGCGCAAAAGAAAAGGGAATCCACCAGACAAAATCCCGATCCAATCTATTTCGGTACCGCTCTAGGTTACCCTAGGTGTCCGCTCGAAACGGGGGCCAGATCACTCCAGTTCGTGATTGCCTTAACGCTCGGCAACGGTGAATTTGGGTCCTGTAGGGCGAGTTCCAAGGCCGCGGCCCGGCGATGGGGTTGGCGGCCGCTGGCCAGTATTTGCCGGCAACGCTCCAGGGCGATGGGTCCGCCGAGTAGATAGCGTTGACCGACTTCTAAATTTTGCCGGTTTTCGGCCCACCATGTCTCGACTAAATCCGGGGCCGGCCAGGGTAGGTTGTCGTCCGGGTCGAGGTCGACATTGTCGTCCCGCGGGTCGTCGGTCGGGCCGGGCAGGTCGAAATCCTCGGGCTTGTCGGTTTCGAGATCGAGCAACTCAAGATCGGCGCCGGTGATCAGGGTGAAGGCTTCGCCGGCGGTTCTGGCGAGGGCGGGATCGGACATGCGGTCGAGCAACCAGTGGACGGCGACGGGATCGCCGATGGCGCCGATGGCTTGGATCGCCAGGCGGTCGTCACGGCCCGCTCTTACGATCTCGGTGACCCATTCTTTGGTGGTGTCGCGGCCGCCGGCGCGGACATAGAGATCGATGGCGGTGCGTTGCCGCGGTCCCGGGGTTACGGCCATTTTAGCAAGCGCGGGACAGGCACGCCGGTCGCCCAGCAGCACCGACGACCAGATCGCCCAGAACCGGCAATCCGGATCCTCCGATTGACAGGCGTCTTCGAGTTGCCGTTGCGCCGTTTCGGCCTTGACCACACCGGCCAGGCGCAGGGCCTCGGCCCGCACCGCCGGGTCGTCATCGTCGATCATGGCCACCAGCAGGGAGCCCGGGTTTCTCCGGTGCATCCGGTAGGCGGCGACGGCGACGGCGCGGCCGACCGGGTTTGCGCCGCCAAGCCATTGGGCGATAGGGGCGGCCGCGCCATCGAAGCCGACCCAGCCGAAGGCCGCCTTCAGGCCCCGCCAGGTCGCCTCCGCCCCGGTCGCCACGTCGAGATAGTGACTCAACCGATTCCGGTCGTTGGTAAGCAGCGCCAGGGTCGCCGCGGCGAACATTTCGCCGCTTTCCGGGTAGCGCTCCAGCGCCTCGTCACAGAGCGCCCGGCCCGCCTCGCCGGCCACCACCAGCCCGTCCAAATGCGCCGCCAGCCGGTTCTCCAAACGCCGCAAATGCCCCACATCATAATGCGCCGCCCCCACCGCATCGTCCCGCAACCCCCAAAGAAACGCCGCCTCTTCAGCGTGTTGGGCGAGGATGTTGGGTAAAATGACAGACATAAAAAACCGATGTTGATATTGAAACGTTATTTTTTGGATAATGAAACGCCAGACAGCAATTCGCGAAAATTGATAGAAAGATTATCAATATCTGATTTTTTCCCAGCTAATTTTGTCGAACCTGTGTACTTCAATCCCCCCGGAGGCACATAAATACTTTTCTGAACTTCTTAGTCTACTCGCAAGGATTTCATAATTATTTACTATCGATTGTCCGTCTTCTAGTAAAAAGAGACCGTCAACTCCTCCTGCTAGGTAAATTTGATTGTCAAAAACAGCAATGTCGACGAAGTCAACGTCCCCGATTTCAATAATGTTCCAGTTCTGATTTTCTCCGACGATCAATGTTCCGACGTCACCACAAGCATATATCGTTCCTGCCGGCGATACTGCCACACTGTTAATATCGATATTTGTGTCTAACTCGATAGCTGACCAATTGCGTCCGTTAAACTGTATTAGTTGCCCAGAGCACCCCACGGCGTATTTTCTGCCGTCAGGTAGGCAAATAATTCGATTTAAGTAGTTTCCATCCGTGTCATACACGTGGCTCCACCTATCATCTTCGAAGCGAAATATGCCGTTTTTCGAGGTGACCAATACAGCACCAGATCCCAAACATATTGAGGTCAACATATGTGTTACCGGGCACTGCGACACCGACCATTCGCCGTCAATTTGAACGTGGAGACGGCCGGCATTGCCAGCCACGTATTTCCTACCATCCGGACTGATATAGAGATCTGCAAACCACCCATCGAACTCATAAATAACGTTCCGACGACTTTTCATGTCATCGTGAGCGTACAGGTAGGAAACGGCGAATTCACCGTCATACGCTACTACATTGCAAAATAGTTTCCCGTGATCATCGGAAATTGCGGGCGCTGCTGTCCAACTCCATCCGTCATCGTCTGTAAAACTCGCTAGGGAATTCATAGACCAGCCTCCAACTTAACCTCTTGGTCCAGAAGGTGGCCGCCTGTAACGCCCACTTCCAGGTACACGTACCGGTGTACTATCTTTCAATCCAAGTTGCTTTTTAAAATAGAAATCAACAATTTTTTTTATACAAGCTTGAGCAGTTTTGCTGGGTGGTTTTGATCTTGCAGCAAAAACAGCATCTAAGTTCCTATCTCGAACTTCTTTGTAAGTAACTGTTTTTTTACCGGACCATTCACTTTGCATATCTATTTGATCTCGAGTTTTTTTATAGTGTTGACTGTCCAGTTCCGTACTCCCTCCTTTTAAGCAAATACACGGTGCTTGCCCAGTTTTATAGTCCGGGCATGCGGTAATTGAATGTCGACCACTGCCACGTTTGTTTTGAAAGCAAGCGTTTTGAAGAATATGGTCAGATTCATAACCTTCGGAACAATCTTTCCTGCTGTGGGGGTGTACATCTATCCTCTCTTTCTTGAATGTCTGTTTGCACGACTTTCCAGCAACACTAAGCGAATCAATATAAGCAACCATTAATGTATTCGCGTTCGACCCATGATTATGAGTCGTCATGTCCAGGTGTCGGACGACGTTTTCGCCCTCGAATTTGACGTCCATGGACCAAGCGATGAAATAGACCTTGCCTTTGATCTTGCTGGTCATGACGCCTTTCTTCGGAGCGTTGCCCGCTTCGTCGCCAGTGCTGGTTTTGAAATAGGACTTGTTCTTGAGCATCACCTCCTTATCGGTGATCTTGACGGTGCGGCTGCCGGAGGAGGTGTCGCGGGCGAAGCCGGTATTGGGATAGGGAATGGGCACGCCCGTCGGGGTTACGGTGGTTTGCGGCGGCGTGAAACAGACGTCGGGGAACGCGGCGATGGATTTGCCGTCGCCGGATTTGCAGGAAATCTCCCGGCCGTTGGCGAAGACATTGTTAGCCATCACCGCCCCCCGATCGGTCGATAGGTCAAGACCAGCGCCGCCCGCGTCCCGTTGGTGTCGCCGAAATGGCAGAGCAGGTTTTGCCCGGGACTATATTGCTTGCGGTTTGCGATCAAAGAGACGGCGAGCACGATCGGACCGATCGCGGCGCCGACTTCGCCGATGGTGTCCGCCGGATGCCAGATGTCGAACTCCTCCTTCAGTTCGCGCAGTGTCCGGCTCAAGGCCAGACTGGCTTCCTTGAAATAATATTGTTCGCCGGATAAATCGGTAATGCGAAAGTCCAGGGCCCCCATGGTGATCCCCGCGTCCGCAACCGACTTCTTAATAGCTGCCGCCAAGCCGTCGGCGCGCAACGGTAATTCCGCGCGAACGGTCGCCTCCTCGACGGCGAAGCCCAGGCCGACGCAGACCAATTGCGGCGATTCCGATTTGCGCAGCGGCCGGACCAGAATGGCGGCCGCCGCCTCGCCCGGAATGAAGCCGTTCGAGTTCTCGCTGGTGAGCAGCTGCCCGTGCTCCTGAAAATCGCTGAGGGTGGCCGCGCTCAACAGACTGTCGACGCCGACGATCAACACCGCCGACGCCGCCTTATCCGCAATGCGCTGCCGGGCCATGTGAAGCGCCACCGCCGCCCCGACCCGACCCCGAGCGATCAGAGCGGAGGACTCGGCGAACTTATAGCCGGTTTCCCGCTCGATCTCCTCGAACAACCGGTCGTTCAACGCGGCCAGGCGGCCGGCACGATCCGGCTCCGCCACGCAGAGAAACAGCGGCAGCTCGTTCGGATCGAGATCCGGGACTTGCTTAAGACATTCGATAATACTGGCGGCGGCCATTTTTGCCAGTTTCGTCAACCCACGCCAAGGTTTGGCCAGCTGCACCTCGCTGCCGACGATCCATTCGCCGCCCTCATCGATGAAGCGCGTGTCCTGGAAGTTGTCGAGCGCGGCCCGCATGGCGGCGCAGCTCGCCAGCGCGTCGAGACCGATCGCGGTGACCATGCCGCACGGACCGAGCATGAGAGGCGTGCCGGTCATTCCTCCGCCGCCTCCTCCCGGTTCGCCCGCACCAGATCGCCGAGCGAGGGATAGTAAGTTTTGCCGAGCTCCCGCGCCCGCCACCAGCCGCGCGGTTTTTCGCCGACCAGCACCTGCGCGATCTCAAAAATGTTCCGTTTGATCGGCAGGGCGGCGCGCCAGGTTATCGACAGCCGCAGTTTCTCCGGCTCGATCAACACCGTGTCGATCACGCCCTTGGTTTCATGGCGGCCGCCGTCGCTATGAAAATAAACCACCGGTACGTTTTGCCGCGGTAAGGAAAAGCGGTAGATGCCGGTCGGCGTCAGGTTGAGCAGGAACACCTCTTCGCCACCCGTCGGATAGGGTATCTGCTGATCCGCCGGCGCGGCCTGAAAATAGGCATCATCGAAATCCGCCGGCAGGAAAGGAAACACGTCCTCGAACCAGGCATCGTCATACGTGCCCGCATAGCCCGCGCGCGGTGTCCAATTGCGACCGACGACGCCCAACGCCATGGGGCGGTAGCTGCCGGTCGGGCTGCTGACCGGCCGGTCCACTTCTTCCGTGTTCGGCAGCGGCCGGCCGCCGATCCGTGAAGGGGTCGGGTCGTAATACCAGCCGCGGCCGACCGGGTTGTCCGTATAAGCATCGTGTTTGCTGGTATCGGGATCAAGATCGTCGACACCGCCGAAAGCAGTTTCATAGGTAATCGGCATGGTTTCGAACGGCGCTGGATCGCTGGATTTGGTACCAGTCAGCGATTCATCCCAATAGCGGTCACCGACCGCAACGAACTTCTTCTGCCATTCTCCGATGCGGATGCCGACGTCGCATCTCGATGACGGCTCTCCGTTGGGCGGGTATACGTTTCCGACGATCAAGACATCGCATTTCTGTTTGGTCAGTGCAAAATCCGACTCATAAATGGGGGAAGAAAAACCAGGTTCATCGAAAAACGTATCAGCATAGACCAACGGCACTTGGTCCGGTGCCAATTCGACCGGATTACCGCTCTCGGTAAGAGAGTACGTGCCTTTCACGACAACGACGAGATATTCACGACCGCTCGGTTCCAGGCCCATGGTGTAACCGGCGGCAAACGGGGTCGCGTTCAGAAGTTCCATGGTCGCTCAGTTGATTTGCACGGACGCCCCTTTGATCCGATTGGCGCCGGAGGATCGGCTGGAGATATAGGCCCCGCGAAGAATAATCTTCCCAGCCTTGGTCAACGTAATACTGGCTTTCCCGCATTTAAGGACGACTTCTTGCTCGCCTTCCAAGCAAACATGCTCGCCGTCCACGGCCGCTTCGAGGGTTTCCGGCACCGTGTTTTCGGCACTTAGGACGGGCCCGATGACCACCGGTCTCAGCGGATCGCCCTGTTCAAAAAGTAACGCCACCGGCATGCTGCTGCTCGCCGCATCTAACAATACAGTAGTTCTTGCGGTCAGGGGTTGCTCGTTCGGGTTCCCGGTGAAATCTACTTTAGGTGACAGCGGATTCGATGCGTCGACGAGTTTGCCGATAACTAAGCCATTGCTTGATATGGACAAGAATTTCCGTAGTCTTTCTTCCGATGGAAGTTTGTCCATAATGGTCATGAGGCAAATTCCTTTTGATATGAATAATTAGGCAAAATGAACGAACGATCAGTTCTCCAGTATCTTCTTACCCTTTATCACAACATTTCCAGCCGCTTTCAGGTTAATTGCGGTCGAGCCTTCCGCCAAGATGTTTTTTCCTTTAATTGTTATTGTACCGTCTTTTTTCATGACGATACTGGATTGTCCGGTCTGTAAGCTAATCTCGTCGCCGGCAACGATGCTCAGGGTTTTACCTACGTCCAATGCGTCATCTTCACCGACACTGTGGCTACGCTTCTTGCCGATTGCGACCGTCTCATCGTCGGCAACCTCCAGGGTCCGATTGCTGCCGATTTTAGTCGTCTGGTCGCTGCCGACGGTTAGGCTCTGGGTGCTTCCAACTGTCTTTGTTTCACTCGTGCCGACATCCTTGGAAAGGCTAGTGCCGATATCGACTTTTTCTGACATGCCGATCTTCTTGCCTCTATTGAGAGCGACTGTCATCAATTCGTTGGCGCCGATGGTATGCGTGCGATTGAGGGCGATGGCGATGATTTCGTTGGCGCCGACCATTTCTGTTCGATCCGAGCCGATATTCGTCGTCTCGTTGCAGCCGACTGATTCCGTTCTGTCATTACCGATCTGAATAGTTTCGTCGACGGCCACATCGCGGCTTCGATTGTTGAGGACATGTTCGCGCAAGTCGTTTTCGATCGTCGAATCCATATCGAACTGTCCATGTACGCGGATTAGTTCATTGCCTTTGGTATCGTCGAAAACGAACTCGTTGTAGCCGTTGCCACCTTTTGTGCTGTTCGATTTCATGCCGCTGAACACTTTCCCCTCCGGCAGGGTATAGGGCGGTGTCTGCTCGCCGTTGTAGACGCGGCCGGTGATCATCGGCCGGTCGGGATCGCCGTCCAAGAACTCGACGACGACTTCCTGGCCGATTCGCGGTATCGCCACGCCACCCCAGCTCTTGCCCGCCCAGATGCTTGAGACACGGATCCAACAGGAACTCTTTTCGTCATAGCTGCCATACCGGTCCCAGTGGAACTGACACTTCACGCGGCCATGTTTGTCAGTCCAGATTTCTTCGCCGGACGGCCCGGTGACGATGGCCGATTGTGGTCCGTTCAGGACCGGCTTGGGCGTCGTCCGGGCTGGCCGGAAGGGTTGTTTCGAATTGATCGACTGAAACTCGCAGTCGACGTCGAATCCCTCACCCGCCGTGCCGGTTTGATAGGCATTGTTGGAAATTTTGTAGTCCGCTGATACGATCAGATATTCGGCGTTCTGATCGTTTCTGGGATGATCGCACAAGTCAAATAGATAGCCGGCGGCAAGGCTGGCGACATTACCCTGTCCGGTGACGATGGATTTTGTCGCGTGTAGCTCCTCGATCCGGCGTTTCGAATAGTGCTCTCTGTCGTCGGTCTTGAAGTAATTTCCGGGATAATCGAACACCTCGTAATCGCCGTGATCGTGTGCCGAGGTAATGGATTCGGTATGGCGCAGCCGGCGATTTGGCAGTCGAGGTTTAACAAAATCGAAGTCGTTTAGCGTGACCTGCCCGGTTCTCACCTCACTGGTCGGCGACCAGCCAAAAACGTGATCGCGCTCCCTACGATCGCTGTCGAATGGCGGGAAGTAGGGAACGTTTGGGTCACCCTTGATCGATTTATGCGCATTGTAGTCGTCGGCCAGCACCATCGTGTGGCTGTTATCCGTGTGCTCGAAAAAATAGTAGATGCCCTCGGACTCCAACAGCCGGGCGATAAAGTTGAAATCGCTTTCGCAATACTGGACGACATACTCGCGCTGTGGGTAGGCGGTGGATAAGGAATCCTTGAAATCAGCAGCGTTGTTTTCGCGCAACACACTGGTGACGATTTCCGGAACAGATTTGTTCTGAAATATCCGGCAATCGTTGGTTTGCGTAAGAAACCAAAGCCAGGGTCGAATGATGATTTGATAGGAGGCAAATCTACCGATTTGGCCCCCTTGCGTGACCTTACTGACGTATCCGTTGAAATGCCGCGGATTTTGAGATCTTCCTAGTACCAATTCAATAGTTATCTGTTTGCCAAGAAGGGCATCGAAATCTAATGAAAAATCGGTGCTTAGCGCGTTCAATTCGAGCAGGAAAAGACGACCGAGTTGTTCTGTGGTCCGGAGGTTTTGAAATAGCAACGCATCCTTTCCAACAGAACTTATGACTCGAACGTGCCGTAAGTCTTGGGACGCAGTTTCACTTGCCATTCTACCCCCGCATCGTTGTAACGAATTTAGCGAACACGCCACAATCAAACGTCAATATGTGATCCCTTACCAGTCGAGCTGTCAAGTCGGCGGTAGGAAGCCGGTGTGAAGCCGTTTCACATCCCCGGAAGGCATGACCACATTGTTCGCAGACTGATAGGATATGAAATTTAAGAAACTTGGTACAAGCTCGCCGCAGTCAAACAAACCGGCGGGCTTTCGGTTGCGCGAATGAAACTAACCTTCGATTACATAGTTGACTGTTAAAGACGCGTAAGTCCTTGTAGCGTCGTGCGGATATTCTGATTTCTGAGACCTGGAATTGCAAGGAAGTGGCGTTTTTTGGCGTGTTTTCTTGCGATTTGGGATTCCTTTTTTGGGCCGATCGTGATTCCTTCAAGGGAGTGATTTGGAGGGGTTCGATGCGTCCGAAGAAACCTGAGCCGTCGCGGCAGGACGATCTGTTCAAGGTTCGCCTGGATCAGTTGATCAACCGGCGCCATGAGTTGGCGCTGTTGGCGGACAAGATCGACTGGGACTGGATCGACGCGGAGATCGCGCCGTTGTTCTCAGACAAGGGCGGGCCGGCGACGCCGTCGCGGTTCATGATCGGGATGTTTCTGTTGAAGCATACCTTCGCCCTGTCGGACGAGGAGCTTTGGGACCGCTGGGTCTACGATCCCTATTTCCAGTACTTCACCGGCGAGGAATATTATCAGCACCAGCTGCGCCACGAGCGCTCCGGCCTGTCCCATTGGCGCAAGCGCCTGGGCGGCAAGCTGGAGATCCTGTTGGCCGAGAGCCTGCGCATCGCGCACGACACCGGGGCGCTGAAGAAGCGCGACTTGGCTCGGGTCACGGTCGACACCACGGTGCAGCCCAAGAACATCACCTTTCCGACCGACGCCAAACTGCTCGAGACGGCGATCCAGCAGCTCGGCAAGCTGGCCAAGCGGCATGATGTCAAGCTCCGGCAATCCTATACCCGGGTGGCCAAGCGGGCGGCGATGATGGCCGGGCGCTACGCCCATGCCAAGCAGTACAAGCGCATGAACGGGGAACTGAAGTTTCTGCGCACCCGGCTCGGCCGGTTGACCCGGGACATCCGCCGCAAGATCGAGGACGATGCCGGCCTCAAGGCGAACTTCCTGACGCCGTTGATCAAGGCCGAGCAAATCCGCAAGCAGAAGCAGCGTCAGCGCGGCTGGAAGCTCTATTCCTGGCACGCGCCCGAGACCGAATGCATCGGCAAGGGCAAGGCCCAGGCGGCTTATGAGTTCGGCGTCAAGGTCTCGCTGACCACCACCAACAAGCGCTGCAAGGGCGGCCTGTTCATCCTCCACGCCAAAGCCTTGCCGGGTAATCCCTATGATGGCCATACCCTGGCAGAAGTTTTACAGGAAACCGAAGCGCTGACCGGCCGCGAGATCAAGCGGGCTTATGTCGACAAGGGCTATCGCGGCCACAAGGCGGCAAAACCCAACCGGGTCTTCCGTTCCGGCCAGAAGCGCGGCGTGCACGGCCAGATCAAGCGGGAACTGCGTCGGCGCAGCGCCATCGAGGCCGTGATCGGCCACTGCAAAACCGACGGCCATTTAAGCCGCAACTTCCTGAAAGGCCGCCAGGGCGACCAGATCAACGCCATCATGAGCGCCGTCGGCCACAACTGCCGCCTCCTGCTCAAATGGCTGAAGTCACTTTTACGCCTGATCCTCCACGCCATCGCCAACGAGATACAGACAACGCCTAACCTCAAAACAGTTCTTTAACAGGCGACTACATACGGCGAGTTGATGTTCACTCGTGAGATGCGGTCAGAATGCATGTAGTGGTCCCACTTCCCTGGACAGCTTGGCGTCATGATCAGACACCGAAATACACCTTAACAACGCCGCAAAACTGCCCAGGAAAGAGGAACCAGCTCAAACCTCTCCAAACTTCATCAATCGCAATCCTTGTAACTGTTCCGTCCGGCGCATCTGTTCTCCCTCTTTCGAGAGAGTCTAAAACCGGGCAGTTCTTTTGTTACATAGACCGGACATATCATCTGTTAGCGACAAACAAGTGTGGTGTACTGTCTTAAAAAGTAGCAAACTGGTAATCTCGTTCCCGTACATTGGATTGGAATTCATAGGATCGACACAATGATCGCATTGACAAAAGGTGATCGTCTTCCGACGGTCGCGACGGTACAGCTTTTGTTAAATTCCGCCATGCCCGAAATCAATCCTCCTTTGGTTGTCGACGGTGCTTTTGGTTCGAAAACGGAGAATGCGGTCATCGCATTTCACCGGAACGTCATGCAATTTCCCGGACACCACACTATTGTGGGTCCGGCGATGTGGGAGGCACTGACCGATCATCATCGTTTGCAAGTCCGCGACATTGTCGACACATTTGACAATCCTGTGGGTCACGAATTGATGGCGGTCGTGCAGCAGGCCGGCAGTACGCCGATCGTATTCGGCGGCATGAGTAATGCCGTGTCCGTTATTCCAAGTAGTTTGCAAGCCAGCGGAGTCCAGCCGGGCACTCTAGCGCTGCTACGTATTCAAGGACATGGAAATAGAGGCAGTCAGGTTGTCGGATATGGCACGACTGTGCACATTATTTTTGACGCCATTCGTGGCGAAGCAGTGCCTGACAGCCATGCCCTACCTCGAGATCCGGCCGACGTGGGGATCACGCCAGAAGAACTGGCGCAGGCGGGTCTGGCAAGATCGCGTTCGAACATCAGCAACCGCAGCCTCGATCTGCCGGAAGTCGATCAAGCCATGCGGCAACTAAAGCCCTATTTTGCCGAATGCGGTTCTTTAGAATTGCATGGCTGCCAGGTCGGCGGCGGATCGCAAGGCAGGCAATTTGTTCGCCGTCTGGCCAATCTGTTGGGTGTTCCGGTTTCGGCCGCGCGTGTACGTCAATTGACCAGCAACGCCATTCGCTTCGATCCGCCGATCCTAACAGTTTGTCCATGGCACAAAACGCTGTCCGCATGGGGACAGGGCCTAACGCCAATCCGCTCGTCTTCCCGCCCGTAGACCAAGGATGTGATTGGGATCCTGTACAGAAAGTTCTGCATAGGATCAGGTCTAGGCATCGAGTATCAGCAACTCGCGGACGTGACGGACCGCGGTCTCGTAAACCCACGCAACCGCGCCGCCGTAGTTGGCGCGGGACCCGACCGCTCATCGAGCGTAATCGTCAAAATTTTGATAGCGCGAAAAATCTCAAAAATATTACCCAAAAAAGGTTGCAAAAAATGTCGTCAGATATTAAATAACCCTATACGAGGTTTCATTAATAAGATTCGAATGGCATGAATGTAGTTTATTACAAACGCAATCAGGTGGACGGCGCGCTTTGGCGGGTGTTTGCGCCCAATCGGGTAGCGCCGGTGTCGCGTAAGTTTTTGACCAGGGTTAAACGTTTGCTCGAACTGGATCGCGGGTCGGGCGGTAGCGGCGTGGGATACGCTTTCTTCGATACTGCACCGACCGGGTTGGGGTCGGAGACGCAGTATTCTTCCTTCAACGTATTCTGTATGGCGCTCGGTCTCGATTTGCTGGACAGCGGCTACAAACAGAGCGAGATCGTCTATTTGTTGCAGCAAATCCGCCCGGACCTGGAACGCCAATACCAGCTTGTGCAACGACGCCCGCCGGTACCGTCGTCGCATGTTCTGGCCGAAGACCGGTCCGCGGGCCCGACCTACGAACATAAAGGCACTACGATGGCCGACTGTTCGCGGTTCATGCTGATCCGCAAGGTCGAAATGTCGGAACTGCTGCCGCCCAGCGCCGGACAAGAACCCGTATTCATGATGTCAGAGTTTTTTCCCGGCCGCGCGCGACTTAGCCGACGGCTCGCCAAGTTCGGCATCGACGAACGCCTGGCCTTGATTGTCGAAATCGCGGAACTCGCCGTTGTCGTTGCCCGAACGTTGGAAGAAACCCCCGCCCGGCGCCGCGGTCGCCCATCAAAAAAAGGATAGTTTGTTAACTTTTTGTAACCCTGTATGAGGTCAGTATGAGTATTCGACAAGCCCACGCCAAAAACGAAAACGCCGATCTTGCAGTTGTCGAACGGCCTGTCAACCAGCTGCGCGACAATCCACGCAATGCCCGTACTCATGACGCGAAGCAAATCAATCTGATCGCCGACAGCATCCGTACACTCGGCTTCAACAACCCGGTATTGATCGACGACAAAGATCAAGTCATTGCCGGTCATGGCCGTCTGGCGGCGGCGCGTCAGCTGGGTTGGACGGTCGTGCCGACGATCCGCCTTGCTCATATGACCGACGCGCAAGTCCGCGCCTATGCCATTACCGACAACCGCCTGGCCGAGCTCGCGGGCTGGGACGAGGATGTCTTGGCTATTGAACTTCAGCATCTGCTTGCCATCGACTCAGACTTCGATTTAGGCGTGACTGGATTCACCGGACCGGAAATCGACCTGAAGATCCAGTCGCTTTCCTCCGACGAACCGCTGGAGCACGAAGCCATCGACGTCGACCCGTCCGTGCCGGCGATCGCCCGGGAAGGCGACATTTGGCGGCTCGGCCCTCATCGATTGGCGTGCGGTAACAGCCTAGAAAATAATGTCGTTGAAAGATTGATGGCGGGGGACAAAGCCCGCCTGGCGTTTACGGACCCACCCTATAATGTCCCAATCCAAGGCCATGTAGTCGTGAGCAAGGCCGCAATCCATCACGACGATTTCGCCATGGCCGGCGGCGAGATGACGGAACCCCGGTTCGCGGCGTTCCTGAGCGAGGCTTTGTCCACATTGAGCCGCCATTCCCACGACGGCGCCCTCTCTTATGTATGTATGGACTGGCACCACATCTGTGATCTGCTGTCGGCCGGCCGCCGTGGCGACCTCGAACTGAAGAATATTTGCGTGTGGAACAAATCGAACGGCGGCATGGGATCCTTGTACCGGTCCAAGCACGAACTGATCGCCGTGTTCAAGCATGGCCGCGGCGCTCATATCAACAATATCGAACTGGGACGGCACGGCCGCAATCGAACCAATGTCTGGGATTATCTCGGCGCCAGCAGCTTCGGTTCCGATTGCAGCGACCGCCATGGGGACCATCCGACGGTCAAACCTATCGCCTTGATCGCCGACGCGATCCTGGATGCCAGCGAACGCGGCGACATCGTTTTAGACACCTTCGCCGGCAGCGGCAGTACGATCCTGGCGGCCGAGCGCACCGGACGGACATGTCATGCCGTCGAGATGGAACCGAAATACGTCGACTGCGCCATTCGACGCTGGCAACAGGAAACCGGCCGAGACGCCCATCTCGACGCCAACGGTCTGAGTTTTGACGAAGTGATAAATCTGCGTCACGACGCTGTTGTGGCGCCAGGTCCAGTGCTTAAAGGATAGGTTATGGCCGATCGCAAAGATTACGATGTCGGCTATGGCAAACCGCCGGTTCATACGCGGTTTCAACCCGGACAATCGGGCAATCCAAAAGGCCGCCCGAAAGGCAGCAAAAACATCAAGACGGACTTGATGGAGGAACTTGGCGAGCGGGTCTTGGTTAGTGAAGGCGGCCGCAAACGCGCCGTGTCGAAACAACGTGCCATGGTGAAAAGTCTTATGGCCAAGGCGCTAAACGGCGACACCCGGTCCGTGCAAGTCATCCTTCAACTCATCGAGCGGTTGTTGATGCAGGAGGACAAGGGAACTGTAGAATCCGCCCTCTCTGCCGATGACCGGGCGATTTTGGACGACTATCTCAATCGCCAGTTGGTACTAGGGGCGGCGAGCGACGGCGGCGATGACGACAAATGAACTAAGCGTTCTAAGGGCCCTTCTTCGCCAGGACCTACCGAGCTTCGTCGCCAAATCCTTTCACACCGTCGGCGCCGGCGAGCAATTTCTAAGCAATTGGCATATCGACTCATACGAATTCCGCTTGATTGATTCGTCCTGTTTGTGATTCTCTCAACTTATTGACACAATATGTGGTGGGTTGAGTGATGACTACATGCGAGACTTTGATCGAGCACATGGATGCCGCATCTGTTCTGGCGGCCTATCGGGGGGAGAAGGATCGGGTTCGACGGGCCCATTTGCAGGTGATCTGGCTGCTCTTGAGCGGCGATCCGGTGGCCGAAGTGGCGCGGGTAACCGGCTTTTCGGGGCGCTGGATCGCGATTTTGATCGGCCGCTGGAATGCCCATGGCGCGGCCGGTCTAGGCGACCGGCGGCGCAGCAACGCGGGCGCCAAGCCGTTGCTCGACGAGGCCGGTCTAGCGGCGCTCGCGGCCGCCCTTGCGGCGGCGCCGGCGGACGGCGGGTTGTGGAATGGCCGGCAAGTGGCGGCTTGGATGTCGGCTTATCTGGGCCGGCCGGTCTCGGTCAAGCGGGGCCTGGACTATCTGCATAAGCTCGACTACAGCCTGCAGCGCCCGCGCCCGAAACACAGCCGCTCGGCCAGCCCGGAGGACTACCAGGCGTATAAAAAAAACTCCACCAAACGGTGGCTGAAGCACGTCGGCGAAGGCCCGGCGGCAAGCTCGAAGTCTGGGCCTTCGACGAACACCGGCTCGGCCTGAAACCGGTGGCGCGGCGGGTTTGGGCGAAACGCGGCGAGCAACCGCTGGCGCTGAGCCATCATCTCTACCAATGGCTCTATCTTTACGCCTTTGTCCACCCGGCCAGCGGGGCCGTCGAATGGTGGCTGGCCAACAGCGTCAATGCGCCCTTATTCGAGGCCATCTTGCGCTCGTTCGCCGCCACCGTCGGCGCCGGGGCGGAGAAAACCGTGATCCTGGTGCTCGACAATGCCGGCTGGCATGTCGCCAAGGAGTTGACCGTGCCGGAGGGTGTTGAGCTCTGTTTTCTGCCGCCCTATACGCCGGAACTACAGCCGGCCGAACGGCTCTGGCCGCTGACCGATGAAGCGGTCGCCAACAAACCCTACGAGAGCCTCGATGAGCTCAGCCAAACCCTGGAAAAAAGATGCCTCGCCCTGACCGCGCAACCCGATCTCATCAAAGCCAAAACATCCTTCAAATGGTGGCCAACCGTATGAATCAAACGGAATCCGTATAACGAGACCTGTGCGCGGGTAAGGGTTTACATGATTTGATAGTTTTGATTCTCTCGTTTTATCGAAGTGAACGGGAGGCGATCTGATGGCTCGGCGGACGATTGGACAGGAAGGCTTTTCCTTTATGTCGGGGAGTAGAGCTTCGGATCTGGACGCGCTTGCGCACCTGATCGATTGGTCTGCCGCCGACACTTTGATGATGCCGATCTCGGCTGGGGCAAAGGGCGAGCAGGGCTGGCCGCCGCTCTGTTTGCTAAAGGCTCTGCTGCTGGCGCGCTGGTATGATCTGAGCGATGTGAAGCTGGCCGAGGCGCTGGATGACCGGGCTTCCTTCCGCCGCTTTTGCGGCTTTTCTCGCAACGAAGCGACACCGGAGCGGACCGCCTTCGTGCGCTTTCGCCGAACCCTGGTCCGCCTCGGTCTCGGCGACAGGTTGTTCGATGTCATCACCGAACAACTTTACCGCCAACATGTCGAAGTGAAGCGCGGCACCCTGGTCGACGCGACGATCATCGCTTCGGCCTCCAAGGAAGACGATGAGGCCCGTTGGACATCTCTAAAAACCTCCCCTTTTTCGCTCTGATCTGATTCAATCGTTGTATTGATTCGTTGAGGTGTTGCGATGTCCGGACAGATGGGGTTTTGGGATTTGGAGGATCGTTATCGGTTGTTGAGCGCGGCTGGCGATCCGTTGGAGCGGTTGGCTGGGGTGGTGCCGTGGCGGGTGTTTCGCAAGCCGCTGGCGAAAGCGCTTCGGCGCTCGAACCGGGCCAAGGGCGGGCGGCCGCCGTTCGAGCCTGTGCCTCGAGCGCTCGCTCGGACCGATGGCGCGCACGCTCTCGGTGTTCAAGATTCTGGTGCTGCAGGCGCTCTACGATCTGTCGGACGATCAGGCGGAATATGTCATCAACGACCGGCTGTCGTTTCAGCGCTTTCTCGGCCTCTCGCTGGGCGACAAGGTGCCGGACGCGAAGACGATCTGGCTGTTCCGCGAACAATTGAGCCGGGCCGGCGCGGTGGAGAAGCTGTTCGCCCGCTTCGAGCGCCATCTCGAAAAGGCCGGTTATCTGGCGATGGGCGGCCAGATCGTCGACGCCAGCCTGGTGGCCGCACCCCGGCCGCGCAACACGGACGGCGAGAAGCGGCAGATCAAGGACGGCAAGACCGCCGCCGAGATCTGGCCGGACGATCCCCACAAGGCGGCGCAGAAGGACACGCAGGCGCGCTGGACGGTGAAGCAGACCAAGGCCAAGACCCGGGCCGACGGCGGCAAACACAAGACCGACCTCGCGATCCCGGTATTCGGTTATAAGCGAGCAGGAATATCGCGCCGGTGGCGCGGCATAAGCCCGCGCAGCCACATTTGTATCGACCGCGAGCACGGCCTGATCCGGCGCTACAAAGTCACCGACGCGGCCCGCTATGACGGCGCGCAACTGGCCGAGCTGCTGGACCGCAACAACACCGCTTCCGGGGTCTGGGCGGACACCGCCTATCGCTCGAAGAAGAACGAGACCTGGCTGGCGCGGCACGGCTTCCGCTCCCACATCCACACCAAGAAACCGCCGGGCAAACCGATGAGCCGGCGCGCCGCCGCCGCCAATGGCAAGCGATCGAAGATACGCGCCCTGGTCGAGCATCCCTTCGCCCGGCTGAAGGGGCCGATGCGGCTCACGATCCGCTCGATCGGCCTGGCCCGGGCCGAGACCCGGATCGGCCTGGCCAACCTGGTCTACAACTTCCAGCGCTACCTCTGGCTCGAGAGCCGAGCCGCGCCCGGATAACCGGAAAAAGCCGGAAAACCACCGGAAAACACACAACAAACCGCCGCAAAACGGCGACAATCCCAGCCGCCTCAAGCAACACCGCCACAAACTCCCCAATCCGCCGACAATATCCGGCAAATTCAAGCGTTCTTATGAGACCTGTGCGCGGGTAAGGGTTTACATGATTTGATAGTTTTGATTCTCTCGTTTTATCGAAGTGAACGGGAGGCGATGTGATGGCTCGGCGGACGATTGGACAGGAAGGCTTTTCCTTTATGTCGGGGAGTAGAGCTTCGGATCTGGACGCGCTTGCGCACCTGATCGATTGGTCTGCCGCCGACACTTTGATGATGCCGATCTCGGCTGGGGCAAAGGGCGAGCAGGGCTGGCCGCCGCTCTGTTTGCTAAAGGCTCTGCTGCTGGCGCGCTGGTATGATCTGAGCGATGTGAAGCTGGCCGAGGCGCTGGATGACCGGGCTTCCTTCCGCCGCTTTTGCGGCTTTTCTCGCAACGAAGCGACACCGGAACGCACTGCCTTCGTGCGCTTTCGCCGAACCCTGGTCCGCCTCGGTCTCGGCGACAGGTTGTTCGATGTCATCACCGAACAACTTTACCGCCAACATGTCGAAGTGAAGCGCGGCACCCTGGTCGACGCGACGATCATCGCTTCGGCCTCCAAGAAAGACGGTGAGGCCCGTTGGGTCAAGCACAAGAACCTCAAGGCCGCACACGGTTATAAGGCGCATGTGGCTTGCGACGAGGACACGGCGTTGATCGAACGGGTGGCGGTGACGCCGGCCAATGTCAACGATGGCAAGGCCGGCTGCAATATTATCCCGGACGACCCGGGCGAGGTTTACGCGGACAGTGCCTATCGAGGCGAACGCTTCCGCAAGGCCGTAGAGGCGCGAGGCGGTCGAGCCCGGGTGGTGGTGACCGGCGTTTGGGCGCGCAGGCACGAAGATGCGGCGGCGAAACTGAAGGCTGTTAACGGACCGATCCACAAAGTGCGCGGGCGGATCGAAAAGATCTTCGGCACGGCCAAGCGTCATTATGGCCTACGCGCCATGACCGGTATCGGCCTTGACAAGGCAACGCTCCAGGTCCTCTTCACCGCCATCGCCTACAACCTGAAGCGGGCCCTCAATCTGCAAAGAGCATGAGCAAATGGGACCGACGAGGCCCCGTCTGCTGACAATCGGCGGTCAAACCGACAACAAAGCCGGATGGCCACGGAAAATCTCTCTCGCCTATCAAATATCATCAGAAAAACAAAGGGATAGCTGACCCGCGCACAGGTCTCATTAGGCCTTTATCTCCGCGATGACTTTGTCCACATTCGCGGTTAGCGTGGCAACGATCTGAGCGCCCGTGTCGCCGCCGCTGCCCTGTATTCTCCGGTCGACGATCGACGTCAGGGTGTTGAGATGCGCCTGGCAAAGTTTCAATACGTCTTCGCCGGAATCGCCGCCTTCTTTCAATAGCCGGCAGTTCGAATCCGCCACGTCGGTAACAAGCTGATAATTGAAACTGCCGCCGAGGCCCTTGATGTTATGCATAGCGTCGAAATAGTCCGCCATTTCCGCCGCGCAATCGAGCGGTTTCGGCAGGGCGGTGTCCAAAGCGACACGCGCCTTGTTGATATCCGCCGCGACGAAGGACGGGAATTGTTCCGCCAACTCGCGAACCGATGCTTTTGCACGCTCAACGCGCGCGGCGATTTCGTCTTCCATTTCGGACCGCTACAACGTTTCGTATGGTTACCAAGTTATAAGGTAGTCTATTAAGTCTTTGAAGAGAAAGACAATTTAAACGAAACTTACTGATAAATTATTAACCTTGAGATTGTTTCCACTTATCGAACGACCGGCGTGTCGCGTCATTGGGGGGATATGTACCCGGAATCCGAGCCCCCGCCTCGATGCGAGATTTGATGAAAGCTTCCATCAATTCCTGCTCGCCGCCTTCCGTCGCGATCTCGCCCGCCAATGCCCGGGGGATTACGACGACCCCGTCCTCGTCGCCGACGATAATGTCGCCTGGAATAACCGCGACACCGCCGCAACCGATCGGTTGTTGCAGATCCGCCGCGTGATGACTGGTCAAACTGGCCGGCGCGGCCCCGCCCAGGCAAAACACTGGCAGTGCCATTTCGGTAAATTCCGCCACATCGCGAACTGGGCCGTCCGCGACCACGCCGGCAACACCGCGGACTTGTAATCGGGTGGCCAGAATGTCGCCGAGCACCCCTGTATCGGGCACACCCCGGCAATCCATGACCAACACCGCTCCGGGCGGCGTGCTCTCGATCGCTTTTCTCTGCGGATATTTCGGGTCCGCCAACACCTCCTCCACCGTCAGGTCCTCGCGCATGGGAATGTAGCGCAAGGTATAGGCCTCGCCGACCAAACGAGGCAGCGACGGATTGATCGGCCGCGGTCCGCGCATGAAGACGTTTCGTATCCCCAGCTTGCCGAGCCTTGTCGTGATCGTCGCGGTCGAAACATGCCGCAACAGCTCCAGCGTATTGTCGTCGATATCCGTCATTCCGGTCGCTCCAATAGACCTCGCCGGGCCAAGTTACTCATGAGCTGCGACAAGCCGAAGCGCCAAGGCGCGATGACATCGCAATAATTGATCCGATTGACCAGCGCGCCGAGATGCCGATTGGCGATCGTCACCACGTCGCCGATATGATGGGTGAAGCCTTGCCCGGCGGCATCCCGATCCTCCGTCGGCGCGAACATCGTCCCGGTATAGAGCATCAAGCCGTCGGGATACTGGTTCATCTCGCCGACGGCCGCGGCCGCCAGGTCCGCGGGATCGCGGCTGATCTCCGCCAGCGAACTGTGCCCCGTTAGGACAAAATCATCCTCGCCACGAACGTTCAGCTCGATGTCCATGGCCCGCACGTCGTCCAGCGTGAAATCCGCATCGAACAGGCGAACAAACGGACCCAACGCGCTTGAGGCCCGGTTGTCCTTGGCCTTGCCGAGCAGCAGGGCGCTGCGCCCTTCGAAGTCGCGGAGATTTACGTCGTTGCCCAGCGTCGCGCCGACGATCCGGCCATCCGGCGCGATGGCCAGAACCACTTCCGGTTCGGGATTGTTCCAGGTCGATCCGGGATGAATGCCGATTTCCGCGCCGAGGCCGACCGACGCCATCGGCTGGCATTTTGTGAAGATTTCGGCGTCCGGCCCGATCCCGACTTCCAGATATTGCGACCAGAGACCGCGCTCGACCAGCACCTGTTTCACCCGCGCCGCTTCCTCAGATCCCGGCACAATGTCGCGTAGGCTACCGCCGATCTCCTCGCTCATGCTAACGCGGATTTCCTCGGCCAATCGTAGATCGCCCCGCGCCTGCTCCTCGATCACCCGTTCCAACATACTCTTCACGAAGGTGACGCCGCAGGCTTTAATTGCCTGCAGGTCCGCGGGCGCAAGGAAATGGGGGGCCGATGCGTCCCGTCGGTCATGGGCACTGTTTTCGAGGATCTCGTCCAAATCGCCGACGCGTGGCCCCATTGCCGCCGCTGGATCGGGCAAGGTCAGCAACTGCGCCAAGGTCGGTGCCGCGGCGCTTAGATCATAAACACCGTCGTCCCGCACTCGAACCGGGGTCGGCCCGCCATCGTCGCCCGGCAGCCAAACCCTGCCTAAGAAACAGCCTTCAAGACCGCCCGCGGGAAGCAGCGCCGAAACATCGCTCCACAAGGCCATGCCGTTCCTCCGTTCGTAACCGAGACCGCCGCGACCGGCGCGCGGCCCCCGAAACCTAGCGCTTATACAATCCCATCAAGCTGGCCTTGGCCACGGTATTGAAGTTCAACATGAATCCGACCACGGCCGCCGGCGTCTCCGCCGCAACCTCCAACGCCGGCACACCGACGGCGTGCAAATTGAAGAAGTATCGATGCGCGTGGTCACCTTCCGGCGGACAAGGGCCGCCATATCCGGGCGCGCCGAAATCGGTTCGGGTTTGCAACGCGCCCGCCGGCAGATCGCCGCCCGGATTACCGGCGCCCAGCGCCAGTTCCCGCACGTCTTTGGGGATATTGACCATGACCCAATGCCAAAAGCCGCTCCCGGTCGGGGCGTCCGGATCGAAGCAGGTCAGAGCGAAACTCTCCGTCCCGGCCGGCGGATCGGTCCAAGACAGATGCGGCGACTTATTCCCACCGGTACAGCCGAAGCCATAATCCTCCGAAAGGATATGGTCGACACCGAGATACTCGCTATCGTTAAAACTATTGCTGGTTAGGACAAGATCACCCATATTCCGCCTCCAATTCTTGATCTCAATGGTGAGAATTATGGCGCAGTCTCCGGACCTTGCAAAGTGACCATGCTAAACGAATACGGAAAACTGACGCAGGTGATCCTGCGGCACGCCCGGGATGCCTATGGCAACCAGGCACAGATCGACCGCTGGTGGCGCCGGTTGAACTATCCGGCATCGGTCGACTTCGACGCCGCTTTGGCCGAATATGACGCGTTCGCCCGACGTCTCGAGGACATGGGTGCGGAGATTATCTGGCTTGATGCGGACGACCGCCTGACGCCGGATTCCATCTATGTCCGCGACGCCGCCTTGTCCGGGCCGAACGGGCTCATCCTCTGCCAAATGGGTAAGCCCGACCGGCAAGGCGAAGTCGAGGTGCTGGCGGCCCGCCCGCCTGTCACGATCGCCGGCCAGGTCGACGGTTATGGGTTTTTGGAAGGCGGCGATTTCATCTGGTTCGATGAGGCCAACGCCGCCGTCGCCGACGGCTACCGAAGCAATCGAGAGGCGGCCGGTCAATTGTCCGAGTTGTTCGGCGACGGCGTCACCGTCGCGTCGATCCCGCTGCCACATTACAAAGGTCCGGACGACGTCTTTCACCTGATGTCCATCCTCAGCCCGGTCGACCGCGACCTCGCCGTCGCGTTTTCGCCTCTGATGCCGGTGCCCTTCCGGCGCTGGTTGCTCGACCGCGGCATCGAGCTGGTCGAGGTCCCGGAGGAGGAATTCGAGAGCATGGGCTGCAATGTCCTGGCTCTCGAACCCCGTCATTGCTTGATGTTGGAAGGCAATCCGGAAACCCGCCGTCGGCTGGCTGCGGCCGGTTGTCAGGTCGAAACCTATCGCGGCGTCGAGATTTCGCAGAAAGGGGCCGGCGGCCCGACTTGTCTGACGCGGCCGGTCAAGCGCTTGTGAGACAAGTTGTGTCGCCGCGGGATTTGGCGACCAATAAACTGTGCGGATGAAGAAACTTCGCTGGCTTTGTCTTTTTTTGGCGTTGCTGGCGCCGGCTTTCGCCTCGGCAAACGATTTCGGCGACGCGCTTGCCGCCTATGATGCCGGCGATTACCGAAAGGCCGCGCTCGTTTGGCGGGAGCTCGCCGAGGCTGGGAACGTACCGGCGCAGTCGGCATTGGCGCTGCTTTACGACCAGGGTCTCGGGGTCACCGCCGATCCCGCCAGGGCCGCCGACTGGTATCGACGGGCGGCGCAAGCCGGCGACCCGATCGCCCAGATCGCCTTGGCCGAAAAGTATGAGCGCGGTCATGGCGTTGGCCGGGATCCGGCGATGGCTTTCGTCTGGTTCGATAGGGCGGCTCGCGGCGGTAACGACCATGCCGCGACGCAAGTCGAGCGACTGGCGAAGACGGTGTCGAAGGACAGCATCGAAGAAGCTCGGCGGAAAACCGTGTCGCCTTAATTGCGGTCGAGGAAGCCGCGCATGGCGTCGTTGAAGGCCTCCTCCTGCTCCACGTTGGAGAGATGGGAGGCGTTCGGCAAGACCACCAATTCGGCCCCGGCAATTTCCCGCTGCATGGCTTCGGACGCCGCGACCGGCGTTCCGGGATCGTCCTCACCGACAATGATCAGGGTCGGCAGTTCGATTTCATGCAATCTTGTTAGATTGTCGAGCCGTCGGATCGCCTCGCAACAGCCCGCATAACCGGCGACGTCCGTGGCCTCGAACTGCGCCCGGATCGGCAGCACCGCCGGCGGGTCTTCGCGCAGATAGTTCGGCGTGAACCAGCGCTGCATGGTCGGCTCCGCCAGCGCCGCCATACCTTCTTCTCGGACCGCGGCGATCCGGTCGTCCCAAACCGCCTGACCGTCCGCCGGTACCTGCGCCGAGGTGTCGCAGAGCATCAGGCTGCGCAACAATTCCGGGCGCTTCAAGGCGAGGGTTTGGCCGATCATGCCGCCCATGGAGAGACCGATCCAATGCACCGGCGCCGACGCTTCCGCCTCGATAACGGCGGCGGCATCGCCGGCCAATTGGTCGAGACTATAGGGCTCGTCCGGCGCGCCGCTGTCGCCATGGCCCCGCGTGTCGAAGCGCACGACCCGGTACGCGTCTGTCAGGGCGGGCAATTGCGGCTCCCACATCACCGAGCTCGAGCCAAGGGAATGGCTCATGACAACGGCCGTTCCGTCCGCCGGTCCGTCGATATGGTAAGCGATTGCGGCGCCATCTCGTTCGATATCCATGCTTGCGTCCTAGTCGATCCCGTGCGCCTTCATTTCCACTTCGATGAAAACCAATTCCTGATCGCCGGCATTGATAACATCATGTTCGACGCCGGCCGTCCGATAATAGGATTGGCCGGCGGTCAGTTGTGCCGATTGCGCGCCGTCCGCCGTCTCCAATCGCAACACGCCGTCAGTCTGCGGGATGACCACATAGTCCCACGCGTGCCGGTGCCAGCCGGTGGCCTGTCCCGGCTGAAAGCGCCATTCGGTGACGCGCACCCGCTCGTTGTCGGCCTGTACGGTGGCGATAGCGGCGTCTGACATCTGTGATGTTGCTCCCGGTCCTAGTTATTGCGGATCGGATCGTCGATATTGATCTTGGTCACCCGTTTGTTAAGCGCGGCGATGACATCCTTCGTGATATCCAGATTCTGATCGAAAACCAAGACCCGGCTGCGTTCGATGACAATGGTGATCTTCTTCCGCTTCTGGATCTCCGGCAGGGTTTTCCGTATTTCCTTGCCCAGCTTGGCTTTGGCGGATTGCATGGAGCGGTTTAGCCGCGCCCGCATACCTTCCGCCTTGCGGCCCAAATCTATCTGCTTGCGTCGCAACTCGCCGACCCGTCGCTGCAACTCATCCTTCGCAAGTACCGATTTCTGCTTCCGCAGTTCATCTTCTTTGGCTTTGAGAGAGTCCCGCTCGGCATAGATTTCCTTCTCGAATTTTTGTGCCCGCAGTTGCACGGATGCGACCGCCGTCTTCCAAGCCTTCGATTCCTGAAATACCTTGTCTGTGTCCAAGATAGCGATGACCGGTGTCGGCACTTTTTGTGCCAGGGCGGCCGTCGTGATCGAGCCGGCCAGCAAAATCGGGCCGCACAACATTACGATCAATAATCGCCAAGATTTTACAAGCATTGAATATCTCTAGGTCCAATTCGGAGATTCAGCCGATTGCACACCCTGTATCCGACCGCGTCAACCGGAAAAGGACGCGCGTGTTCCATCGGGATTTCACGTTCCCGTAAGCTCAATCAGCAGGCTCCGCTGACAATGCCGCGGCTAGGTCGCCGGTATATTGCGCCGGATAGACGTTTCGAACCAAAGGTCCATCGGCACGGTAAGCATAACAAGTGTTGAGCTGGTTGGTGCGGCGCTCTTCCGGCGGCAGATCGCCGTTGCCGTAGAGCAATTCCCATAGCGCCTGGATGGCGGTGGTCGCGATCTGCGACAGCATCTCGACGATATGGGTACAACCGTTGACGCCACCAACGCGGGACCGCACGTTTTTGTTCCAACCGGGTCCGATTTTCAGCCCTTTTAACTTGGCGAAGTTCGGCGCTATTTCGTGGCAGGTGGCATAGGCGCCTTGCGGCATCGCCGCCTCCGCCTCCACCACCGTCATTTCGCTGTCGACGGTTAGCCGTATCCAAAGGTCATGCATGGGTTGGCTTGGCAGGCGATAATCGTCTTCCATGCGAAACGGCTTCGGACGCAGGTCTTGGATATTGCCCTCGATATCGAACAGGCCGTCTTCCCCGGCGGTAGCCTTTCATTTCCAGGCGACGGGGTATGCAGTTCTTCACGCTTTACGGGCGATGACAAGGCCATCTGTATTCCTTTCCTCACAACTCGGTGGGCACCATAGGCAGCTTACGGACCCGGTTCAAGCTCGACAAAGCGGCATCAGGGTGGGCATTTTAGCGGCACCTCCACACGTCTAATCAGCAAATTGGAAGCAGCAATGGAACACCGACCCCTGGGCATGAGCGGGCTGAAAGTTTCGCCCATCTGCCTCGGCGCCATGATGTTCGGCGACCGTACCGACGAATCCACCTCGAAGAAGATCATCGATATGGGGCTGGACCATGGCGTCAATTTCATCGACACGGCCGATGTCTATAACGGCGGGCTGTCGGAGGAGATTACCGGCCGCGCCATTGCCGAAAAACGGCAGAACTGGATTCTGGCGACCAAACTGGCCGGCCCCATGAGTGCCGACCCGAACCATCGCGGCCTTTCCCCGGCGCTGGGCGCTGCAGGCCTGCGAGGACAGTTTGCGCCGGCTCGGCACCGACTATGTCGATATCTATTACTGGCATAAGGAAGATCACGAGACGCCAGCTCGAGGAATCGGTCCGCGCCATGGGCGACCTGCAACGGGACGGCAAGATCCGCTATTTCGGCCTGTCCAATCACCGCAGTTGGCGCGTCGCCGAGATCTGCAATATCTGCGACGACCATGGGCATCGACCGGCCGGTCGTCAGTCAGCCTTACTACAACGCCCTGAACCGGATGCCTGAAAGTCGAGCATCTACCGGCCCTGCGATTACTACGGGCTCGGCGTCGCTTCTTACAGTCCGGTGGCACGCGGCGTCCTCACCGGCAAATATGCGCCGAACGTAAAACCGGACGAGACCACCCGCGCCGGCCGCGACGATACCCGGATGATGCAGACGGAGTGGCGACACGAGTCTTTGGGAGATCGCGCAGAAAGTGAAGGCGCATGCGGAGAGCCGCGGCATGTCGCCGGCCCAGTTTGCCGTACTTTGGGTGCTCAACAACGCCATCGTTACCTCGGCCATCGCCGGCCCGCGCACGATCGAACAATGGCAGGATTATCTCGGTACTTTCGACCATCAATTCACCGCCGAGGACGAGGAGTTGATCGACGGCTTGGTCGTGACCGGCCATCCCTCCACCCCGGGTTACAAACGATCCCGCCTACCCCATCGAAGGGCCGCGAGCGGCTGGCCTAAGCGAGAGAAGGAACGAGTATGTCAAGCGAATTGACCCAAGTCCCGGTCGGCGAGGATTTCGTCGAGATCCGCGATGGCGTGCGCAAAGTCTGCGCTGACTATCCCGCGGAATATTGGCGGGAGAAGGACGAGGGCCGAGGAATATCCCGGCGAATTCGTCGATGCGTTGGCCGCCGCCGGCTATTTGGCCGCCTTGATCCCGGAGGAATATGGCGGTGCCGGCCTGCCTTTGCGGGCCGCATCCGTGATCCTGGAGGAAATTCACGCCGCCGGCTGCAGCGCGGCCGCGTGCCACGCACAAATGTACATCATGGGCACCCTGCTCCGTCACGGCGACGAGGAGCAGAAACGCAAATATTTGCCGGGGATCGCGACCGGGCGATTTTGCGCCTGCAAGCTTTCGGCGTGTCCGAACCGACGACGGGGACCGACACGACCCAATTGAAAACGCGGGCCCGGCGCGATGGCGACGATTATGTCATCAACGGTCAGAAAATCTGGGACCAGCCGCGCTTTCTATTCCGACCTGATGCTGCTGCTGGCCCGCACCACGCCGGCGGATCAGGTGGCCAAGCGGACCGACGGCATCTCCACCTTCATCGTCGACATGAAGGCCGCGCTTGGCAACGGTATGGAGATCCAAAAAAATCCCAACCATGATCAACCACAACACGACCCAAGTCTTCTTCGACGATTTGCGCATCCCCGCGGAGAACCTGATCGGCGAAGAAGGCAAGGGCTTCCGCTACATCCTCGACGGCATGAATGCGGAGCGGGTGCTGGTGGCCTCGGAATCCCTCGGCGACGGCCGCTGGTTCATCGAGAAAGCGGTGGCCTATGCCAACGACCGCGTCGTTTTCGGGGCGCCGATCGGTAAGAACCAGGCATCCAATTCCCGATCGCCCGCGCCTATGCGGAACTGCAGGCAGCGGAGATGATGGTGCGCAAGGCCGCTGCCCTGTTCGACAATGGCAAATCCATGGGCGCGGACGCCAACATGGCGAAAATGCTGGCATCGGAAGCGGCCTGGAACGCCGGTGAATGCTGCATGCAAACCTATGGCGGCTTCGCCTTTGCCAAGGAATACGACATCGAACGCAAATGGCGGGAAGCCCGGCTCTACAAAACCGCGCCGATTTCCACCAACCTGATCCTCGCCTATGTCGCCCAACACGTCTTGGGCCTGCCTCGGTCGTATTAATTCGCTTCGGCGACGATCAAGTTTTCGAACAGTTGCGTGACCTTGTCCGTCGCCTGCCGCAAATGGTTTTCCAACGCGGCGAAATCGTCGTGACCGGCGGCCCGGGCCAGCGCAGCGCGTAGGCCTGCCGGCGCACTTGCCGGGTCGAACCCCCGTCGAGGGCCACCCGCATGGTCGCGGACAGGTTGGAAACCAGCATTGAGGCGTCGATCAACGCGGCCGCGTCGGCCCGCGGCAGCAAATCCGCATCCGCCATATTCCGCAGCGCGAATCGTAAGCGGGTGTCGAGGACGTCCGGATGCTCGGCACCATGAATCAGCTGGAGATACTGGGCGATGAATTCCTGATCGACCAGACCGCCACGGACCTGTTTCAATTCCCAAAGATTGTCCGTACCCCGATCTTGCTCGATGCGCCGCCGCATATCGAGGGCGTCTTTCGCGACCTTGGCCGGATCCCGCGGCCGCCGCAGTACCTCGGCAATGACCGCCTCTACTTTTTCCGCCAATTCGGCGTCGCCGGCGACCACCCGCGCGCGGGTCAGGGCCATATGCTCCCAGGTCCAGGCCTCCGTCCGCTGATAGTCGACGAAGCCGGAAAACTGCGTCGCCGCCGGCCCTTTATTGCCGGACGGGCGCAGCCGCATATCGACTTCATACATCACGCCTTCCGCCGTCGGCGCGGTCAAGCTGTTCAACAAGCGCTGCGCCAGGCGGGCGAAGTAATGGGGTGGCGACATCGGCCGTTCGCCATCCGATTGCCCGGCGTCGGCGTCGAAATCGTAAATGAAGATCAGATCGAGATCGGACGTCTCCGTCATCTCCCAACTGCCGTACTTCCCCATGGCCAGGACGACCATGGCGCCCGCCGGGCACGACACCGCGCCGCTCCCGAACCGCGAAGTCCTCGACCACATGCGGCAACAGCGCGTTGATCGCGGCGCTGGCGAGATCGGCCAGCGCGGCACCATTGCCGTCCGCGTCGGTCAGACCGCGCATCATCTGCGCGCCCATCTGGAACTTCCGTTCCTTGACGAAGCGGCGGACGATATCCAGCTTCTCCTGAAAATCCTGAGCCAGACGCAGACCGCCGGTAATGCTCTTCCGCATTTCGGGCACCGGCGGCAGCGGCTCCCAGAAATCGCCGGACAAGACGGCGTCCAGCACCGAAGCGTTTCGACTAAGATAATTCGCCAATCGCGGCGCATTGCCGATGGTTTCGGACAGAAACTCCAGCAAACCCGGATGCCGTCAGCAGGGAGAAGAGCTGCACACCGGCCGGCAGGCCGCTCAAAAACCGGTCGAAGCGGGTGATCGCCGCGTTCGGATCGGCGGTGCTGGCGAATTCCTGCAACAGGTTCGGCACCAGTTTCGTCAGCAATTCCCGGGACCGGGCGCTCTTTACCGCCCGATAGCGGCCGTGATGCCAGCCCCGCACCAGTTCGGAGGCATGCTTCGGATCGCCGTATCCCATTTTTTCGAGAGAGGCCAAGGTCTCCGGATCGTCGTCGGTGCCGGTGAAGACCAGATTGCCGACTTCCGCCAGGCTCTCCTCATCCTCGAACAGGGCACGGTAATGGTGCTGCACGATCTCAAGTTGCTCGAGCAGCGCCGTCTCGAACTCTGCCGTTTCGCCGTAACCGCAGAACCGGGCGATATGATCGACATCGCGGCGGCGGTCGCCGATGGCATGGGTCTGCTCGTCGCCAATCATCTGCAACCGATGCTCTATTCGGCGGTGAAAATGGTAGGCGACGATCATGTCGTCGGCGGTTCGGCGGTCGATCCAGCCTGCATCATGCAGCGCCTCCATCGCATCAATGGTGCCACGCACCCGCAGACTGCGGTCCCTGCCGCCGGCGATCAGTTGCTGGGTTTGAACGAAGAATTCGATATCCCGAATGCCGCCACGGCCGACTTTGATATTATGGCCTTGGACCGCAATTTCCTTATGACCCTTATGATCGTGGATTTGGCGTTTGATCGAATGCACATCCTCGATGGCCGCGAAATCCAGGTTACGACGCCAGATGAAGGGCCGCATGCGCTTCAGAAACGCCTCCCCCGCCGTCAGATCGCCGGCAAACGCGCGGGCTTTGATCCAGGCCGCCCGCTCCCAATTCTGGCCCATGCTTTCATAGTAAGATTCCGCGGCGGTGGTGGAAATCGCGACGGGCGTGACCCCCGGATCGGGCCGCAGCCGCAGGTCGGTCCGCAACACATAGCCGTCCGCCGTTATCTCCTGCATCACCTTGACCAGAGACATGGTCATGCGAATGAAACATTGTTGCGCGGTCTTGCGGCCAGATAGACCGTGACCTCCGGATCGTAGAGCACGATGAAATCGATATCGCTGGAATAGTTCAGTTCATAGGCGCCCTGTTTGCCCATGGCGATCAGGATCAGGCCCGAGCCGATGTCCGGCCGCGACGGGTCGGGCAGTTCCAGATCGCCCTTTCGCTGCGCGTCCAAAAGCAAGCGCCGGATCGCGACGGAAACCGCATGATCGGCAAAGCGGGTAATGGCCCAAGTCACCCGGCCTTCCCGCCAAACCCCGGCGATATCGGCGAGTGCGATCAGCAGCGCCGCCCGGCGCTTGGCCACTCTCAAAGCGGTCATCAGTGCCGACAACGGCGCCTCCGACAAGACATGGCTATCCATCTCGTCCCGTAGCGCGTTGAACGCCTCCGCGGCCGA
>CBDCGJ010000043.1:0-147420 GCA_965216645.1 Alphaproteobacteria bacterium
TAGGCGCCGGCGTCTGCTGCGACGAATGATGCGGCCGCCGCGAACGGTCCGACAGGTTCTCATAACCGCCGGACAAAAACCGACGATGCCACTTGTAGCCGGTCTTCCGACTGATCCCATAGTCAAGGCAAAGCTCCGTCATCGTCTGCTCGCCCAACAAAAGTCGATCAATAAATCCACAGCGCTCTTCCATTACACAGGTCTCTCTCCAAGCCATCGGCAGGTCCTCCCCACCAACTCATACCTGTTACCCATGTCTCCGGTCTAAAATGTTACCCATCTCCCCGGTCTGGACCATCCGGGATCCATGCCGCCTGAATTTGCAACACCAATGTTGTCGCTAAGTCTGGCGGAATGGACCCCGGTTCTCCGCTTCGCTAGGACCGGGGTGACGGTTCTGGGGTCGCCTACCCCGCCTTGAAGTCCTTGAAGCTCTTGCCCTCCGCGACAAGGTCTTCGAGGAGTTTGGCCGGTGCGAACTCGTCGCCATGCTGGGCCTGGTACTCCTTCATCTTGGCCAGCAGTTTGTCGAGACCGTAGCTGTCCGCCCAGAACATCGGACCGCCGGTGTAGATCGGCCAGCCATAGCCGTAGATCCAGACCACGTCGATGTCGCTCGGTCGGATGGCGATGCCTTCCTCGAGAATCTTGGCGCCTTCGTTGACCATGGGGAAGAGACAACGTTCTAGGATTTCCTCGTCGCTGACGTCGCGCTGGATGATCTGGCGCTCCTCCGCGAACTTGCGGATGATCTCCTGCACTTCGTCGTTCGGGATGGGGGTGCGGTCGCCGGGTTTGTAGTCGTAATAGCCGGCACTGGTCTTCTGACCGCGGCGATCCATTTCGCAGAGGATTTCCCGGATCGTCGAAGAGGAGCTGGTTTCCTTGTTCCAGCCAATATCGTTGCCGGCCAGATCGCGCATGGCGAAGGGGCCCATCGGGAAGCCGAAGTCGAATAGCACCTTGTCGACCTGCTGCGGCAGGGCGCCTTCCAGGATCAACTGGTCCGACTGCACGGAGCGGCCGTAGAGCATGCGGTTGCCGACGAAGCCGTGACAGACGCCGCACAGCACGGCGACTTTGCCGATCCGCTTTGACAGGGACATGCAGGTCGCAATGACATCCTTGGCGGTGGCGTCGCCGCGCACCACCTCGACCAGGCGCATGACGTTGGCCGGGCTGAAGAAGTGGGTGCCGATGACCGCTTCCGGCCGCTTCGTGGCGCTGGCGATTTCGTTCACGTTCAAGGCCGACGTATTGGTGGCCAGGATCGCGCCATCCTTCATGATGCCGTCCAGCTCGGCGAAGATCTGCTTCTTCAGATCCATGTTCTCGAAGACCGCTTCGATGACGATGTCGGCATCGCCGATGTCTTTTTTATCCGTGGCGCCGCTGATCAGACCCATGCGTTCCTCGACCTGGTCCTGGGTCAGGCGGCCTTTCTTGGCGGTGTTTTCGTAGTTGCGGCGGATGATGCCGAGGCCGCGTTCCAGCGCCTCGTCCGATACCTCGACCATGGTGACCGGGATACCGGCATTGGCGAAGTTCATGGAAATGCCGCCGCCCATGGTGCCGCCGCCGATCACCGCTGCCTTATTGATCGGGATCAGTTGCGTGTCCTTCGGCACGTCCGGGATCTTGGCCGCTTCCCGTTCCGCGAAGAAGAAGTAACGCTGCGCCGCCGATTGATTGCCCGCCATCAGCTTGGAAAATTCTTCCCGCTCGAACTTCAGACCTTCGTCGAACGGCATATTCACCGCCGCTTCGATGCATTTGATATTGGCTTCCGGCGCTTCGAAACCACGCATGCGCTTGGCGTTCTTCTTGCGGTAGTCGTCGAACAGCCCCGGATTGGCGCGGGCCGCTTCCAGCTTGTCGTTCTTGTCGCGAACCTTGACCAACTCGCGATTGCCGGAGACCACCTTCTTGGCGAAGTCGATACCGCCCTGGCGCAGATCGCCGACGATTTCGTCGATCAGACCGTTGGCCAGCGCTTCCTTGGCGCCGATCATGTTGCCGGTGGTGACCATGTCCAAAGCCTTCTCAACCCCCATGATCCGGGGTAGACGCTGGGTGCCGCCGGCGCCGGGCAACAGGCCGAGCTTCACTTCCGGCAGGCCAAATCGAGCTTTGTCGTCGGCGACACGATAGTGGCAGGCCAGCGCGGTTTCCAAACCGCCGCCCAACGCGGTGCCGTGAATAGCGGAGACGATCGGTTTGCCGGCATTCTCCATGGTATCCAATACGCCGTGCAAACCAGGCTCCTTCGGCGGTTTGCCGAACTCGGTGATATCGGCGCCGGCGATATAGGTGCGGCCGTCGCAAATAATTAGGACCGCCTTCACATCGTCATCGGCCAGGGCCAGATTAACGCCTTCTTGAAGCCCGAGACGGACGCCCTGGCTCAGGGCATTGACGGGCGGGTTGTTGACGGTGACGACGGCGACGCCGTCCACGACATCATAATCGACCATGTCTGTGACTGCGGTCATTCTTACGGATCCTTTCTGATTTTACGTTCGGGGCCGGCCGTCGGCCGGCGGGATTAGAAATCGATGCCTGCGTCGCGCAAGATCGGGTCTAGACTGCGTTTGTCCGTGACAGACTGATATTTCGATAGAAGAACGCTCAGTGAGCGGGCATGATATTTCTGCGTGTCCTGGTTGAAAGCATGGCCGTCCAATTCCAGACCGAACCGTTTCTCGCCGGCTTCCAGCGCCTTGGCGTTTGCGTGGGTCCAGGGTAGGAAGACATCACCGACCTCTTGCTTCAGAAACGGCAAAAGCGTATCCCGCAAATTACTCCATGGCTCGAACGCGCCGATGACGCGCGGATGCAGCATGCGTTCGATCCATGCCGAAACATGTGGAGCCTTCGACTCGATTATCTGAGACGGTGTTGGGTCCAAGGAACATTCGTAAAGCTGGGCCCAAATCCCGAAATCGCCGAAGCTGGGACGCCCGCCTAGGAGATAGGGCCGGGCCTCCAGATGCGGTTCGAGATGTCCCAACACCCGGTGGAAACTGCCTTCGATCTGGTCGCGGGTCTCCGCGGAAGAGCCGACGAAGCTCAGGCGTGGGACCATGCGCTCGCGCACGCGGGCGGCGGCATCCTCTATCTCTTGCGGTGTCGACGCACCCATGGACGTCTTGGCGATATATTCGGACGTTGCGGTTTGATCGGCGGGATAGCTCCAGCGGTAGTGGAACATCGGCTTGTTCAGCCATTCGTCGCCATATTCCTCCAACAGCACGGAGATAAAGGCGAGGGCGGGATCGTCCGGATGACTCGACGGTTCCGGCGCCAATGCATCGAGTTTTTCCATGATCGGCGTCGAATCCTGCATCGCTTGCTCGTCCGGCGACAGGACCAGCGGGATCAACGGCAATTTGGCGTGGGCCTGAAACTCCGCCATATTCGCAGGCGTCCGTACGACCCATTCGTGAGGAATGTCCTTAAAACGAAAATAGGAACGAACCTTGACCGAATAGGGCGACAGCTCCGATCCGAAAATACGGTAATTGTCCGGCATGTTGGCTGACTTTCGACTGTGTGGTCCGGCACCATAAAACGACTTCCCATCCGCTTCAACCGCCGGGGTGACGCGAACCGCATTGCCGTTTAGGATGCGGCGAAACGGAGGAACTGAAACCCATGATCGTCGAACAAATCTGGACCGGCAATGCCTATCGCAATTTCAATTATCTGATCGTCTGCCCGGAAACGGGCGAAGCCATGGCGATCGATCCGCTGGACCATGAGAAATGTCTCGCCACCGCCAAGGCCAAGGGGTGGAGCATCACTCAGGTGTTGAATACCCATGAACATGGCGATCATACGGGCGGAAACCGGCAGGTGATCGAGGCGACGGGGGCCAAGCTATTGGCGCACGCCAATGCCAAGGACAAGATTCCGGGCATGGACCGCGGGCTCGGCGCCGGCGACGTGGTCAAGGTCGGCTCGAGCGTGGAGCTGGAGGCGCTCGATACCCCCGGCCATACCATGAGCCATGTCTGTTTGGTGTCGAAAACCGATCAGCCGGCTTTGGTTTGCGGCGACACCCTGTTCAACGCCGGTGCCGGCAACTGCCACAATGGCGGTCATCCGGAGGAGCTCTACGACACTTTCGTTCATCAGCTCAACCAACTGCCCGAAAACACCCTGATCTATCCCGGTCATGACTACATCACCAACAATTTGGAATTCACCTTGGATCGGGAACCGGACAACGACAGGGCCAAACGCCTGCTGGACGAATTACAGGATCAGGATCCGAATGATGCCATGGTCACTACCCTGGCGCAGGAGCGGGAGATCAACACCTTCTTCCGGCTGCGCAGCCCGAGCGTGATCGCACGGTTGCGGGAGAGCTTTCCCGACCTTCCGGACGAGGTCGATCCCAAGACCGTGTTCCTGAAGCTGCGCGAACTGCGCAACAGCTGGTGAACAAACCGAAGAACCTCCTGTTCATCATTGCCGATCAATGGCGCGGCGATACCCTCGGCGCGCTCGGACACCCTTGCGTACACACGCCTCATCTCGACGCGTTGGCGGCGGAGAGCATGGTATTCCGCCGGCATTTCACGCAAGCCTCGCCCTGCGGGCCGGCGCGGGCCTCGATCCTGACCGGCATGTACTTGTTCAACCATCGCCAGGTGGCCAATGGCACGCCGCTGGATCATCGTCTGGACAATCTGGCCAAGGCGTTCGCCCTTGCCGGCTACGATCCGGCGCTCTGCGGCTATACCGACACGCCGCTCGATCCGACCCAGAATGACGGGGACGAGTGGATCTGTCCTGGTTTCGTACCAGTGGCGCCCTTCCTGCTCGGCGACGGCTGCGCCGGTTGGCGAGCCTATCTCGAGTCGCTCGGCTATGACGTACCCGACAACATTCGCCGCTTTTACGGGCCGGTCGAGCGGGATGCCATAACCGTCGACAACCCGCACCCGCCGTCGCAATTCTCGGCGGAGCACAGCGACACGGCCTATCTGGTGGATCGTGCGATCGAGCATATCGACGCAAAGGGCGACAATCCCTGGTTCGTTCACCTGACGCCCTTGCGGCCGCACCCGCCGCTCTTCGCGCCGACCCCTTATGACCGGCAGTACGACCCCGATGCCATCCCGGCGCCGAGCAGGCCGCAATCTTTGGCGGACACTCGGGCCCAGCATCCGTTTTTGGACTGGTCGATCGAAACCCAGTTCCTCAAGGAGTATTTCAACCGCGACATCGGGCTTGAGGACCTGAGGCCCGAGGTCGACCGGCGCATGCGGGCGATCTATTATGGCAATTGCGGCGAGGTCGACGCGCAGGTTGGCCGCTTATTGACCCGCTTGAAATCCGCCGGCGCCTATGACGACACCATGATCGTCTTCTGTTCGGACCATGGTGAGCAGTTCGGCAACAATTGGCTGTATGGCCGGCGCGGCTATTTCGACGGTCACTTTCATGTCCCTCTGATCGTTCGCATGCCCGGCGAGGCGGGGAGGATCGTCGATGCGTTTACCGAACATGTTGATCTGATGCCGACCTTGCTGGAAGCTTTCGATCTACCGGTTCCCGCGCAATGCGACGGGCGCTCGTTGCTGCCCTTCCTGCGGGGGAGAAGACCGACGGATTGGCGCGACGCCGCGTTTTTCGAGTTCGACTTCCGCAGCCCCGAGCATCCAGGCGCGGAAGCGGCGTTTGGATTGGTGTCGAGCGACTGCAACCTCTCTGTCCTACGCGGCGATCGGTACAAGTATGTCCATTTCGCCGGCCTGCCACCGCTCTTGTTCGATCTTGCCGAAGATCCGCATGAAACCCGCAATGTGATCGACGATCCGGTCTACTCAGCGGCCGCGCGGACCTGCATGGAGCAACTTCTGGCCCGCAAATCGCGCTTCCAATCCCGTGGTTTGACCGGGTATCATCAAGCCTATGGGGCGCCAATTAGGGCGATCTGACCGAATTTCATTCAAAGGATTTATTACGTATGTCGCATGACAAAGACGGCTTGCTCGCGAAAGCGCAAGCCTTATTGCCACAAACGATCGATCTTCGCCGGCGCATTCACCGGCATCCCGAATTGGGCAACAACCTGCCGCAAACGAAGGCGGCGGTGATGTCCGCGCTCGACGGATTGGACCTCGAGATCGAGGAAAGCCCGTCGACCAGCGGCGTGGTGGCCACGCTGGCGGGCGGCGAGGGGCCGACCATTCTGCTGCGCGGCGACATGGACGCCCTGCCGATGCCGGAGGATACGGGCCTCGAATTTGCGTCCACCATCGACGGCCGCATGCATGCCTGCGGACACGACGCCCATACCGCCATGTTGGCCTCGGCGGCGCGGCTGCTCTGCGACCTGCGAGATGATTTGCCGGGACGGGTGAAGTTCATGTTCCAGCCGGGCGAGGAGGGACCGGGCGGCGCCATGCCGATGATCGAGGAAGGTTTGATCGAGGCGGACGCGGCCTTCGCGCTGCATATATCGCCGAACACTCAGGCCGGGCTTGTTTCCTGCCGGCCCGGAAACATGTTAGCCGCCGCCGACCGGTTGTTCGTTCGGCTCTGGGGACAAGGCGGTCACGGTTCCATGCCGCACGATGCCAACGATCCGGTGCCCGTGCTCTGCGAAATCGTCCAAGCTATACAGACCTTCGTCACGCGGAAGATCGCTGCTTTCGACCCGGCCGTCGTGACGGTCGGCCGTATCGCCGCCGGCTCGACGAACAATGTCATACCGGAGAGCGGTGTTCTAGAGGCGACGATGCGCAGCTATTCGCCGGAAAGCCGGGAGAAGTTGCATAAAGGGCTGCATCGTCTGATCGAATCCATCGCGGCGGCCCATGACATGCGGGTCGACATCGATCTGGACAAGGGCTATCCGGCGACGATCAACCACGCCGAATTCGTTCGCTTCGTCGAAAATACGGTGACCGGGCAGTTCGGCGCCGAGCGCTACCAGGACATGCCGCAGCCCTTGATGGCGGCGGAGGATTTTTCCTATGTCCTGCATCGCATGCCCGGCGCGATGGCGATGATCGGTGTGGCGCCGGACGGTATCGACCCGGCCACGGGGCCGGCTTGCCATTCCAACCGGATGATCCTAAACGAGGACGCCATGGCCGTGGGCGTCGCGACCCACGCGGCCGTAGCCATGAATTATTTACAGAATAACGGAAACTTATCATGAGCAATTTCAAGGAAACCATTTTAACCGGCGCGCAAGACGTGCTGCCGGAGGTTATTTCGATCCGCCGCGCCATTCATCGCGAACCGGAACTGGGCAACGACCTACCGCTGACCAAGCAGAAGGTGATGGACGCGCTTGAGGGGATCGACCTCGACATTGTCCATAGTCAGGAAACCAGCGGTATCGTCGCCACCATGAACGCGGAGAAGAACGGTCCGACGATCCTATTGCGCGGGGATATGGACGCCTTGCCGATGCCGGAAGATACGGATCTCGACTTCGCCTCCGAAATCGAGGGTCGAATGCATGCCTGCGGCCACGACGCCCATACCGCCATGCTGGTCGGCGCGGTGAAACTGCTGGACCGGCATCGCGAGCGTTTGCCTGGCTCGGTCAAGTTCATGTTCCAGCCCGGGGAGGAAGGTTATCGCGGCGCCAAGGTGATGTTGGACGAGGGGGTTATCGAGGCCGGTAGGGAGCCGGACGCGGTGTTCGCCCTGCACGTCTCGCCGAACCAGACCTCCGGCCGCATTCTCAGTAAGCCCGGACCGGTGCTGGCCGCCGCCGATACCTTTACGATCAAGATCGTCGGTCAGGGCGGTCACGGCTCCCGTCCGCATCAGTCGAACGATCCGGTCCCGGTCGCCTGTCAGCTCGTTCTAAGCATGCAGACTTTCGTCACCCGTAAGATCAATGCCTTCGACCCCATCGTTTTGACGGTTGGGAAGATCCATGCCGGCACGGCCAGCAACGTGATCCCGGAATTCGCCGAAATTCAGGCGACCTTGCGCTCCTTCTCACCGGTCTCGCGGCAAAAGGCCCATGAGGGGATCAGCAAACTCGCGGAACATACGGCCGCCGCCTACGACATGACGGCGGACGTTCATTTGAAACACGGGTATCCGACCACCATCAACGATGACGCTTTTGCCGCCTTCGTCCGAAATTCGGTGGTCGACATGTTGGGCGAGGACGGCTTCGAGGAGATGGACGCGCCGGTGATGGGGGCGGAAGATTTCTCCTATCTGCTGCAGAAATATCAGGGCGCCTTCGCCTTCCTCGGCACCGCGCCGGAAGGCGTGCCGCTGCATGAGGCGCATACCTGTCACTCCAACCGCATGATGTTGGATGAGAAGGCGATGGCGATCGGCGTCGCCACCCATGCGTCCGTCGCCTACGACTTCTTGACCAAGCATGGCTGAACCGGACGTCCACGGCTATTGCGACGACCGTTTCGCGGCGGTAGCGGAAGCGTTCGCGGAAAACTTCCGCAGCCGCCGGGAACTCGGCGCCAGCGTCGCCCTTACCATTGAAGGCGAGAAGGTGGTCGATCTTTGGGGCGGTCATAAGACCCGCGACGGCGATGCTTGGACGGAAGATACCATCTGCGTCGTCTTCTCCTCGACCAAGGGCGCGACGGCGCTCTGCGCCCATATTCTCATCGATCGCGGTCTGATGGTGCCGGAAACGCCGGTGGCGGAGATCTGGCCGGAATTCGCCACGGGCGGCAAGGAAGCCGTCACCGTGGCGATGATGCTGGATCATTCCGCCGGCGTACCGGCGTTTCGCGAGCCATTACCGGAGAACGCGATTTACGATTGGGACTATATGGTCGCCCGGTTGGCGGCGGAGGCCCCGCATTGGCCGCCCGGAACGCGGCACGGTTATCATGGCTTGACATTCGGCTGGACGGTGGGAGAGCTGGTTCGTCGGGTATCCGGCAAGTCATTGGGAGCATTTTTCCAAGACGAGATCGCGCAACCGCTCGAGCTGGAATTCTGGATCGGTACGCCGGCGGCGCAGCATCACCGGGTCTCTCCAGTGATTACGGAGCGGCATCCCGCCGGCGAAGCGCTGCCGCCATTTCTGCAAGCGGCGCTGAAGCAGAAAGGTTCGATCGCCAGCCTGTTCCTGCGCGACTCCGCCGGTGGGCTGAATTCGGGGTACAACACGCCGGAAGGTCTGCAGGCGGAGATCGGCGCGGCCAACGGCGTCACCAACGGCCGCGGCCTCGCCGGCATGTACGCGCCCCTGGCCAATGGCGGTGGGCCGCTGGTGTCCGCCGAGACCGTGGCGCGGATGAGCCGGGTGTCGACGGCGAACCATCAGGACGCCACGCTGGTGATCCCGACCCGCTTCGCCCTTGGTTTCATGAAAGCGATGGACAACCGCGCCCTTGGCCATGAAAGCGCCTTGATCGGGGAGAGCGCCTTCGGCCATGTCGGCGCCGGCGGCAGCATCGGTTTCGCCGACCCGGCCAAACGCATGAGCTTTGGTTACGTCATGAACCGCAAGGGCCTGGGTCTGCTACTCAACGAACGCGGCCAGTCGCTGGTCGATGCGGCCTACGACGTTGTCTCGTAATCGCATTAGTCCCGTTGACGACGACCGCTTGAGCCGGCATAGGTTTCCGGCGCGTAGAACTTGAACAGCAATCCGGCAGATAGGCTCACCGCCGCGGTCAACCAGAGGGCTGCCTCAACGCCGCTCAAGTCGGCCACCAGACCCAAAACGATCGGACCGACGACATAGCCGAAGTCGCCGATCATGCGAAAGGTGCTCATGGCGGCGGCATTCATACCCGCTGGCGCCGAATCGGCGGCATAGGCCGCTGGCGCCGTCCCACCCGTAGCCGCGGCGACGCCCCAAACCACACAGGCGAGCAAAAACCAGGCATAACTCGGTGCGAACAGGAACGAGAGCATGGCCGCGCCGGTGATCAGCGTTGCCGGGACGATCACGACTTTGCGGCCGTAAAGGTCGACCAGCATGCCCGCCGGATAAGCGGCCGCCAGTCCGCAGACGCTGCCCAACGCGAGGCCGAAGCCGATCTCCGCCACGGTGAGGTCGAGACGCAAGCTGGCGAAGACCGGGACGATGACGAACAGTCCGCCAGTGCGCGCGAAAGCATTCGTGAAGGCGACAAAGCAGACCAAAGCGTAGCCGGTTTGGCGCAGGAGAAGCGCGATCTGCCGCAGATAGGAGAAACCGCCGCTCGCCGCCGCAGAGAGTTTTGCCAAGTCGCGGGTTTCCATGACGGCAAACCAGGCAACCATCATCGCCAACAGGCTGGCGCAGCCATAGGCCCAGAACGGCGCTGCCAACCCGAAATGCTGTGCCAGCAAGCCGCCGGGAAGCGGACCGATGCCAACGGCGAACAGAAATGTGCCTTGATAGATGGCGATAATGCGCCCCCGCCGCTCCGGCGTCGAGATATCCGCCAGCACCACCTGACCGGTGGTCAACACGATGCCGGCACCGGCGCCGGAGATAAACCGGGCGACGATGAACTCCGGATAGAGCGTCGCCGCGGCGCACCAAAAACTGCCCAAGGCCGAAACGATCCCGCCCAGGGCCAAGGTCTTCCGCCGGCCGATTTTGTCGGAGAAGCGGCCGGAGGGCGCCGCGACCAGGAACCGCGCAAAACCATAGACAGCCACCGCCATGCCGATCGCTGACGCCGGCACGCCGAACGACTGAGCGTATAGCGGCAAAACCGGAATGATAGCGCCGAAGCCAAGCTGATTTACCGCGATCAAACAGCACATGGCCAACAGGACCCGGCCCTCAAAACTCATCGCGGTGCACTTTCAGTCTCCCTTATTGCCAAATCTGGACCACGCAGTATTTCCAATGAAGGTGTAGAGGAGGGCGGTTTCGGTCAAGCCGATTTCGGCGTTGATTGACATCGCAATGGCTTTCGACAACCATTCACGGATTCGGAAGAGATATTTGTATCAGGTGTTTTGTCATGAGATTACCATTGCTGTCGCAGATTCTCGTGCTCGTTGGACTGGCGGTTTTGACGGGTTGCGCGGCACCCGCCGAAACGTCGCGGATGACGGTGCTGCGAACCGAGGCCACGAAGTCGTATGCGACGACACCATTCTATCAAGCGATGTCGATTGCCGAGGTCACAGGCGGTGAAGCCACCAACCCGGCATGGACGTCGGAAGTCGGCCAACCTGAATTCGCCGAAGCGCTGAAACTGTCGTTGCAAGGCAACGAATTGTTGGCCAAGAATAACAAGGAACCGAAGTTCGCGTTGACCGCAGATCTGCAACAGGTCGACCAACCGTTGTTCGGCCTGGATCTCACAGTTACCTCGGCGGTGCTGTACCGCGTGGTGGAATCCGCCACAAAAGCCGTTTGGTTCGATGAGCTGGTCAAAGTTTCCTACACCGCGAAGTTTTCCGATTCGGTATTGGCCGTACAGCGTTTGCAATACGCCAACGAGGGGTCGATCAAAAAGAACATTCGTACTTTTCTCGACCGGCTTGTTCAAACGAAGTCGCCCGTCAAGAACTAGTCAGTGGAGCTTGTCACAAGTTCCAATTCGGTGGGCGTTTTTCGATGAAGGCTTTGAGGCCTTCCTGGCTTTCTTCCGTCTCGACGATGGCGCACATGGTTTCGGCGACGTTTTCGATGGCGCGGCGATAGTCGAGATCGTTGGCGCGCATCCAGGCGTTGCGGCCCATGCGCATAACCAACGGGGATTTTTGAGCGAATTTGCCGGCGAGCTCCCGCGCCTTCTCCATCACGTTCTCGTCGTCGACAATGTGATTGACGATACCGAGATCGTGGGCCGTCTCGGCCGAGAAATTCTCGCCGGTGAACAACAGCTCGAAGGCGCGATGACGGCCGATCTGACGCGGCAGGTGGACGAAATGCAGGGCCGGGACGATGCCGACATCGATTTCCGGGTAGCCGAAACTGGCGCTTTCGCCGGCGACGATCATGTCGCATGAGACGGCGAGGGTCATGCCGCCGGCCCGTGCCGCGCCATTGACCGCGGCAATGGACGGTTTGCCCAAGCGGTACTGCACGTCGTAAAGCTCCATATAGAGCTTCTCCAGAAAGCCGCGCATGACGAGACCGTCGCCACCACTGACCACGCTGAGATCGAGGCCGGCGCAAAACACGCGGGACAGCGCGCTGGTCAGAATGACGGCACGCACATCGTTATCCTCTCCCGCTTGACGCAATGCGGAGATGATCTCGACGATCAGTTCCCGGGTCAGCGCGTTGACCGGCGGCCGGTCGATTGCGATGGTGGCGATATGGTCTTCAACAGTGGTGCGAACCAAGCGGGTTTTGGTCATTCTCTTCCTCTAACGAAATTGGGCGGCGCAAAGCCGCCCAATGTACCCCATCGCGAATTCGCGGGTAGTCTTAGTTGGTCAATTTCTGGCCGATTACCTTGCGATCCCGGTTGATCGCTTGCAGATATTCGATGCCTTCGGCGGCGATGGCATCGCCGATCACGAAGTCGCCCTCGTCGTCCAACTCCTTCATATCGACCCAGGCGCCATAGATGTGGCGGGTGCGGTCGGTGATGATGTTGGCCTGCAGTAGGGTCTTGGTCAGGACCCGAAAGACGTTGGTGCCGCGCTTCAGCTCTTCCTTGCGTTCGTTGTCGCCGAAGTTCTCACGCACCGCGTCGCGAACCCACTCCCAGTCCAAGCCGACAGCGGCGTAGATATGCCGCTTCTGTCGCACATTTACGAGATTGAACAGAAGCATCTCGAAGACCTCGGCCGCCCAATCCTCGACGGCAATCCGTTCCGCTTCATCGAGTTTGTCGATGGTGCGGTCGGCCCAGATGCGGCCGAACTTGTGATGGAAGGCCTCATCGGTCATCACCAACTGGGTCAGGCGTTTTAGCAGCGGGTCGGTGCTGTGGGAATGCAAGTTGGCGAAAGCACCCATGGCAAGACCTTCGAGCAACATCTGCATGCCGACGATTTTCTTGTAAACGATGGGCGTTTGCACAAGATCCGTCAGCAGATTGCCAAGCACGTCGCCAACCGGATAGGCGCTGCCCCAGCGGCTCTCGATATAGCGGGAAAATCCGGTGACGTGCCGGGCCTCCTCACGGGCCTGATTGCTGGCATATTCCTGGGCGCCCGGATCCTTCAGGATATGGCAGAGATTGGCGCTTAACGACAGCGCGCCTTGCTCGCCGTGTAGAATATTCGAAAGCTGCCAACGCATGCTCTCGTTACAGAGTTTGATCTGCTGTTTCTCGTCGAGCACCTCGGTCACGGCAGAGTTCAATTCGGGAACCCGTTCCGGCGGCATCATGTAATCATTCTCGACATCGAAGGGGGTGGAGAAATCGATATATTTCTCGTCCATCGGATCCCAGAAGTGATCGTGGGTCTGCGAAATGATTTTATCGAATGCGTCGCTGCGCTGGCTGTAGCGTTCGACCTGGATCATCGCGCGGAAATCGTCCGGATCGACCGTGTTATAGGCCGGATCGGTCGTGATTTGCTGGTTCATCCCCATTTCCCCATAATTTGTTCGCGCCGACCGTACTTTACGTTTACGTAAACGTCAATAGTCCAATCGAGTCCTTTTCGATGTTCGCACGACCGCCTAAGCTAAAGAGGATCGTCGGCCGCCGGCGGATTTTAGAGAGAACATTGGCCTATGGAGTAATTGACAATGACACTTCCCGATTTCATGGATGCCCATCGTCCGGTTGTGCGCGGACGCCGCCATATGGTTTCCGCCGGCCATTATCTGGCCGCAAATGCTGCGATGGCGATCCTCGAGGCGGGCGGCAATGCCGTGGATGCCGGCGCGGCCGGCGGCCTTGTGCTTGGCGTCGTTCAGCCGGAATTGGTCAATGTCGCCGGCGTGGCGCCAATCATGCTCTATTTGAAGGAGCGGGACGAGATCGTCACCATCGCCGGCCTCGGCGGCTGGCCGGCCAAGGCGAGTGTCGAGTTCTTCATGAAAGAATGCGGCGGCGAGATCCCGCAGAGTATCTTACGGACCGTCGTGCCGGGCTCTCCCGGCGCCTGGATCAAAGCGGTACGGCTCTACGGCACCATGTCCTTTGCCGACATCGCAAAATCCGCCACGGACTATGCCCGCGACGGCTTCGTCATGTATCCGCTGCTGACATCCAAGCTGACCGAGCGGGAGGCGAACTACCGTCGCTACGCCTCGAACGCGGAAATATTCCTGCCCGGCGGTGGGGTGCCGCCCGTCGGCGATCTGTTCGTGCAGGCCGATCTGGGGCGCAGCCTGCAATACATGGTCGACGAGGAGGCGGCGGCGTTGGCCAAGGGTGGCGACCGTGACGCCGGATTGCAAGCCGCCCATGACGCCTTCTACCGCGGCGACATCGCCCGCACGATCGTCGACTATCATGAGCGGAACGGCGGCTTGATGACCATGGCCGACATGGCCGGTTTCGATGCGGCGTTGGAGCCGCCGGTATCGATCGACTATCACGGCATCGACGTCTATGCCTGCGGTCCGTGGAGCCAGGGACCGGTCATGCTGCAGACCCTGGAAATGCTGAAGCGCTACAACCTTGCCGGTTTGGGGCATAACTCCGTCGATTACATCCATTTGATGACGGAGGCTTTCAAGCTCGCGGCGGCCGACCGCGAGAAATACTATGGCGATCCCAATTTCAACGACGTACCGATCGACGGGCTGTTGTCCTCGGACTATGGCGATTTGCGCCGCGCTTTGATCGACCCGGATCGCGCGGCGTCCGGCATGCCGCCGCCCGGCGATCCAGCGAACCTGGCCGCCATTCATCCCGACTATTTGGAGCCGGCGGCGGCGGACGACGGGGTTTATGCGCTGGATACGTCCTATCTCTGCGTGATCGACGAGGCCGGGAACATGTTCTCTTCAACGCCGAGCGATACGTCGTCGGACACGGAAGTAATTCCAGGCACCGGGCTTTGCCCGTCCTCGCGCGGTTCGCAGTTTTGGTTGGAGGAAGGTCATCCCTCCAGCGTCGAAGCGGGCAAACGGGGCCGGTTGACGCCCAATCCGGCGATTGCCATGAAAGCGGGCGAATTCGCCATTCCCTTCGGGACGCCAGGTGGCGACGTGCAGTGCCAGGCGATGATGCAGACTCTATTGAACATCACCCAGTTCGGCATGAATCCCCAAACCGCGGTGGAAGAGCCGCGTTTCGCCAGTTTCAGCTTCCCGAATTCCTTCTACCCGCACAACTATCTGCCCGGCCGCTTGCAGATCGAAGGGCGGCTGGCGGACGGCGAGCGGGATACGGCGCTGCGGGAGCGGGGGCATGACGTGGAGGCCTGGCAAAGCTGGGATTGGCGTGCGGGCGCCATGTGCGTGATTCGCCAAGATATGGAGCGCGGTATACTCGAAGCAGGCGCCGATCCGCGCCGCGCCTGCTACGCTATTGGCCATTAGGCGAAGAGATAATTCAATACGAAATAAAGGACGGCGGACAGCAGGGCGGCGGACGGTACGGTAATTACCCAGGCTGCGGCGATGGTCAAAGCATGGCGCCGGCGGACGAGTTTGCGCCGTTGCGCCTTTTGCGCTCGCTTCTGTTGTGCGGAGGGCGGCAGGGTCGGATTTTCCGCCGCCGCCGCGAGTTCGCCCAACTTTCGCCGTCGTCGGCGCCGTCGGGCGCTGTCCATCTCGCGGAATAGGCCAACGCCGAAGACGCCGCCGACGGCGATATGGGTGGAGCTGACCGGAAGGCCGAGCCAGGAGGCAATAATCACCGTGATCGCCGCCGACAGGGCGACACAATAGGCCCGAGTGGGGTTCAGCTTGGTGATCTGTTCGCCGACAGTGCGGATCAGTTTCGGTCCGAAGAGCGCCAGGCCGATGGATATACCAAGGGCGCCGATAACCATGACCCAAAACGGAATCTCGACTTTGCCGGCTACATCTCCGCTAGTGGTCGCCGACACGATGGCGGCGAGCGGGCCGACCGCATTGGCGACATCGTTGGCGCCGTGGGCGAAGGACAGCAGGGCGGCCGCGCAGATCAACGGGATGACGAAGAGCTGATTGACCGACTTGTTACGGTTTTCCATACCTTCCGCGCGGCGGGCGACCATGGGTCGGACCAGAAAGTATGCGATGGCGAAGGCGGCGGCGGAGACGAAAAGGATTGTCGCAAGGTCGGGCCGCCAGATCCGCTTCAATCCCTTCACCGACAAATAGGCGGCAAAGGCCGCCGCCATGACCGCGACCAAAACCGGCAACCAACGCTTCGCGGCGGCGATCTTGTCCTCACGATAGAGGATGGCGTATTTCACGACGGCGAGAAAAAGCGCGGCGATGATGCCGCCGAGGACCGGAGAGATCACCCAGCTCGCCGCGATCTTGCCCATCACGGGCCAATTCACCACCTGACTACCGACCGCGGCGATGCCGCCGCCCAACACGCCGCCGACGATCGAGTGGGTGGTCGAGACCGGCGCGCCGATCTTCGTGGCGAGATTGATCCACAGCGCCGCCGCCAGCAACGCCGCCATCATCGCCAGTATGAAGGTGCGGCTGTCGGCGATCAGGTCCGGGTCGATGATACCTTTGGAAATCGTCGAGACCACGTCGCCGCCGGCCAAAATCGCGCCGGCCGCCTCGAAGACGGCGGCGATAATTAGCGCCCCGGTCATGGTCAGCGCGCGGGCGCCGACGGCCGGCCCGATATTGTTGGCGACGTCGTTGGCACCGATATTGAGCGCCATGTAACCGCCGATCACGCCGGCGACGATAATGAAAATACGACCTTCCACGTCGCCCGCCTGACTGGTGGCGTAGAATAGGGCGGCGATGAGGAACGCCAAACCATAGGCGAGTTTGATTTTCTCCGTCGGCGCGGAGAGGGCCTGCCGCTCGGCCTTGTCGAAACGGGATAGATCCTTGTCGACACGGCTTTTGCGTGGATCGGTATTGTCGCTCAATTTAGTTTTCTAACTGTGCAAATAAAAAGCTGAAAGAATTCGGCGCGTTCAGGTGCTGAATAATCTTCTCGACCGGTAGCGGCTTGGCGAAGTAATAGCCCTGTCCGAAGTCGCAATTCAAGTCGTGCGGCAAAGATTCCTGATGGACCGTTTCCACCCCTTCCGCGACGACCTCTTCCTGCATCATGTAGGATATCCCGAAAATGGCGCGGACGATCTGGTTGGCATTCTCGTTGTCCGTCCTGGATCCGACGATATAGGCGCAGTCGCCTTCGATTCTCTAGCTCGCGAGACTTAGAAAGTTCAGCGCCTTTGGCATCACCTCGATATCGAGTGGCAGGCGGCCGATGGATTCGCCGTCCGAATCCACAAAACTGCTGTCGTTTTGCGTGATGCGCAGCCGGCGGCCCCGACGGATATAGATGTTGGGATGCTCCACATGATGGCCTTCGATCAACCAACTCGGCGGCTTCAGCAGGACATCCCAACGGCTGATATCGCCGAATACGACGAAGTCGAACTCGCCGTCGTCCCGCAACGCGCCCGGCGCCAGCCGCATACCGCCACCGACCCGCTCCATATTGCAGGCGAGACCCGAATAGAGCAGCATGTCTTCCGGTGGTTCATCGTCGATTTGCACGAGATAGCGGGACGGCTGATATCTGATCGTCACCAGGAAGGCGACCATAAAATAGCTGAACTCGGCACCCAGCTTTTTGATGAAGCGGGAATGGTTGGTTTTGTAGCTGATTTCCGCGGCCGCGCCGACGGAGGTCAATAAGGCGGCGTGATGTTGGCGCGTGTTGCCGTTCAAGTCTTCGCAGGTTACCCGCTGCATATCGACTTTCACCGCTTTGCCTTCCGCCAGCGCCAAGTAGGGCGCCATCGGATCGTCCAGGAAACCGAGGCTGCGTGACATGTCGTTACCTGTCCCACCCGGGATCGGCGACAGCACCAGGGCAGGATTCTTCAAGGCGCCATTGTCGGTCACGCCATTGATGACTTCGTTGACCGTACCGTCGCCGCCGACGGGGACCAGTCGTTCATACCCTTCTTCGACCGCGCGGGCCGCTTGGATCATGCCGTCGCCCGGGCGCTCGGTGAAGGTCACGTCGAAGGAATCGATATGATCCTGCAGCCGCTCTTCCACGGTTGGCCAGTTTTCCGCCGACTTGCCCTTGCGTGCCGCTGGATTGACGATGATTTTGGTTTTCATGCCGCCCTCGAACGCGTTTCGCGCCTTCTTTCGGCGCAGTATCGCATATCAAGGCATGATGCCAAAACGTCTTTCACCGCAAAGTAGCGGTAATCCTGGCTGGATGCGCTCGATCCAATCGCAAAGCGCGGGCCGGGTTTCGCGTGGGTCGATCAATTCGTGGAAAGCGAAGCTCTCCGCGCGGGGGAAGGGGCTGAGGCGCGCCGCCATGGCGTCTTCGAGCTCCTTGCGTTTCGCCTCCGGATCGTCGGCCGCCGCGATCTCCCGCCGGAAGGCGACGGCGACGCCGCCCTCCAGGGGCAGCGCACCCAGCTCCGCCGAAGGCCAGGCCAGGACATAGGCGTCTGGGCCGTAATGGGCCGCGGCGGCGACGCCATAGTTTTTCTTGATCAACACCGAGGCCCAGGGCGCGCCGTAGCAGGCCGCCGTGTTGACCGCCGCCGTGCCGGCGCGGATCGCGCCCGCCTTCTCCGAGTCGGGGCCGATCATGAAGCCCGGCTCGTCGACCAGGGAGACCATGGGCAGGTGAAACTGATCGCAGATCTCCAGGAAGCGGCGGACCTTGCGAGCGCCATCGGCGGTCATGGCGCCGGCATAGAAACGGCAATCGTTGGACAGCACGCCGACCGCCTGACCGTTCATGCGGGCGAGGCCAGTGATCTGACCCGGCCCGTATTTACGGCTGAGTTCGAAAAAACTGTCCTTGTCGACGACGGCCTTGATGATCTTGCGGGTGTCATAGGCCTTGCGCCGGTCACGCGGGATAATGTCCAGAAGATTTTCGTCGCGCCGGTCGCGATCGTCGCCGTTCGGCCGAACTTCGCTGAGCTCATGAACACTGTTCGGCATGTAGCTCAAGAAGGTCCGGATCAATTCGAATGCGTGATGCTCGTCCTTGGCCACCGCGTCGACGACGCCGTTGGCGGCGTGGACCTTGGCGCCGCCCAATTCTTCCTTGGTCATGTTGTGCCCGAGCGCGCGTTCGACCACGGCCGGGCCGGCGATCAGAATTTGCGACGTCTTCTCCGTCATGACGGAGAAATGTGAGGAGACCAGACGAGCCGCCGGCAGTCCGGCCACCGCACCGAGCGCGGCGGTGGCCACGGGGACCGTCGCCATGGCATGGGCCACGGATTGGAAGCGCGGTTGGTGGAACACTGGTTCGCCGACCGGGCCGCCGGAGGCACCCTTGCCCTTCGCGCCGGTGACGCTGCCGCCGGCGCCTTCATGCAGGCGAATCAGCGGCAGCTTGTATTGCACGGCCAGTTGCTCCGTATATACGCTCTTGCGCAGGCCGGCGACATTCGGGGATCCGCCGGACAGCGTGAAATCCTCGCCGCCGACGATCACCTGCCGGCCATCGATCTTGCCGAAACCGAGGATGAAGTTGGCGGGCGTGAAAGACGTCAGCTCGCCGTTGTCGTCATATTCCGCGCCGCCGGCGCCGATCCCGGTCTCCCGGAAGCTATCGTCGTCCAGCAGCAGGTCGATCCGCTCCCGCAGCGGTAGCTTGCCTTTCTCGCGATGGCGGGCGATTTGCGCCGCGCCGCCCTGTTGTTTAGCCAGTTCGCGGCGTTTATAAATTTCATCGACTTCTGGCTTCCAGTTCATGAGCATTCTTTTCCGTGGCGGAGAGCGGACAAAATCCGGTCGTTTTCAGAGCAGTCTGCGGGCAGAATAGGCGGATAATTCGAACAATCAAGAGGCCGGCGCGGGACGACCGCGGATTGATGGGAGTGGCGAGATGAAATCGCATGCACGGGTTGTCGTCGTCGGGGGCGGCATCGTCGGGGTCAGTATCCTCTATCACTTGACCAAGAAAGGTTGGTCGGACGCCGTTTTGGTGGAGCGGGACGAGCTGACTGCCGGTTCGACTTGGCACGCGGCGGGTCTGCTGCCCCTCTTCAACATGAGTTACACCGTTGGGCAACTGCATAAATATAGCGTCGATCTATATCAGTCTTTGGAAGAGGAGACGGGGCAAGCGGTCGGGTTTCATCAGACCGGCAATCTGCGTCTGGCCACGACTCAGGATCGCATGGACGAGTATCATCACTATTGCGGCACCGCGAACACCATTGGCGTACCGTTCGAACTGATCACACCGGCGGAGGTGAAGGAGCTGTGGCCGCTTTGCAATATCGAGGGTCTCGTCGGTGCCCTTTATCACCCCCAAGATGGCCATACGGCGCCGGTCGACGTGACCCAGGCTTTGGCTAAAGGCGCCCGCAGCTATGGCGGCGAGATCTACCGTAAGACCGAAGTGACGGCAATCGAGCAAAAACCGGGCGGCGAGTGGCTGGTGAAGACCAATCAGGGCGACATCACGGCGGAAATCGTGATTTCCGCCACCGGCAACTATGCCCGCCAAACCGCCGCCATGGTCGGCCTCGACATCCCGGTGATTCCGGTCGAGCACCAATACATCGTCACCGATGCGATTCCGGAACTGATCGAGCGGCATGAAGCCGGGTTGCCGGAAATGGCGGTGCTGCGGGAAAGCGACGCGTCTTACTATATGCGGGAGGAACGGCAGGGCCTGATCCTCGGACCTTATGAGAAGGGCGCGCCGGCTTGGGCTGTCGACGGCGTGCCGGAGGGCTTCGGTCAGGAACTGCTGCCGCCGGATATCGAACGCCTGCAGCCCCATATCGAAGCGGCGATCAACCGGGTGCCGATCTTCGAAACCGCCGGCATCAAGGACGTGGTCAACGGGCCGATCGCCTATACGCCGGACGGCAATCCGGTATTGGGGCCGGCCTATGGCCTGCGCAATTTCTATTTTGCTGAAGGCTTCAGTTTCGGCATCACCGCCGCGGGCGGAGCGGGCGATTTCCTCAGCAACTGGATCATCGAGGGCGATCCCGGTGTCGATCCCTTGGCCGTCGATCCCCGCCGCTTCGGCGCCTATGCCAACAAAACCTATACCAAGGTGAAGAACGAAGAGGCCTATGCCAACGTCTTCACCGTGCACTATCCGGACGAGGAGCGTCCGGCGGCTCGTCCGGCGAAGACCAGCCCCTGCCACGACCGCCTGGCCGAGCGGGGCGCGGTCTGGGGTCAACGTTACGGCTGGGAACGACCGAACTGGTTCGCGCCGCAAGACGTCGACGGAGCGGACGTCTGGAGCTTCCGCCGTTCAAACTATTTCGACCATGTCGGCAACGAATGCCGCGCGGTGCGAGAGCGGGCGGGTCTGATCGACATCACCAGCTTCTCGAAATTCATGGTCGAGGGAGCCGGCGCGGAGGATTTCCTGAACGGTCTCGTCGCCAACACGCTGCCCAAGAAGACCGGTAGCATCAAACTGACCCATGCCTTGGACGAGAAGGGTGGGGTGCGGACCGAGTTCACCATCATGCGCGATGGGCCCCAGTCGTTTTATCTGGTCAGTTCCGGCGCCGCCGAACGCTACGATCACGATCTGCTGCTGAAACGCATGCCGAGCGACGGCAGCGTCCGGGTCAGCAACATCACCAATGCCCATGGCGTGCTGGTCCTGGTTGGCCCGAAATCGCGCGACATCCTGCGCCAGGTTACCGACGCCGATCTCTCCAATAAGGGCTTCCCCTGGCTCTCCGGCCGCATGATCAATATCGGCTTGGCGCCGGTCCGGGCCATGCGGATCAACTTCGTCGGCGATCTGGGTTGGGAAATCCATCATCCCATCGAATACCAAAACCGCATCTTCGATATGTTGGTGGAAGCGGGCGAAGACCATGGCCTGACCATGGTCGGGATGCGGGCGATGGAAAGCCTGCGGATCGAGAAGTCCTACCGCATGTGGGGGCTGGACCTGACCCGCGACTACACGCTGCTGGAGGCCGGACTGGACCGCTTCGTCAATTTCGACAAAGGCGAGTTTACGGGCCGGGACGCGCTTCTGCAGCAGAAGGACGCGGGCGTGCCGCTCAAATTCGTGACCATGGAGGTCTCGGGCCTGAACGATGCCGATCCCCATGGCAATGAGCCAATCTATCAGGAAGGCCGCATGGTCGGCCGCGCTACCTCCGGCGTTTATGGACATTATGTGGGGAAAAGTCTCTCGCTCGCCTATGTGGAAGCGGACGCGGCGGAGGAGCTGGAGATCGAGGTGCTGGGCCGGCGCGTTCCGGCGCGCATCGTGGGCGAGTCGCCCTATGACCCCGAAAGCAAAAGCCTGCGGCAGGACGGCTGATGGCGGACCTTCCCACATCCGCCCGGGTCGTCATCGTCGGCGGCGGTATCGTTGGCTGCAGCACCGCCTATCACCTGACCAAGCTCGGTTGGAAAGACGTGGTGTTGCTGGAGAAGGCGCAGCTGACGTCCGGTACGACCTGGCATGCCGCCGGGCTGGTCGGGCAACTGCGTGCCTCGAAGAATCTGACCCGGCTCGCCTGCTACGCCATCGATCTTTACAAGGGATTGGAGGCGGAGACCGGGCAGGCCACCGGATTCAAGCAGAATGGCGCCATCACGGTGGCGCAGACGCCGGATCGGCTGATCGAACTGAAACGCCAGGCGGCGACGGCCGCGGTGTTCGGTGTGGAGTGCCATGAGATTACGCCCAAGGATGTGGCGGAGAAATGGCCGCTCGCCCGCACGGACGATTTGGTCGGTGCGATCTGGCTGCCCCATGACGGCCAGACCAACCCGGCCGATACGACTCAGGCGCTGGCCCGTGGCGCCCGCATGGGCGGCGCCAGGATTTTCGAGAACACCCGTGTACTCGGAGTCGAGATGGACGGCGAGACCGTGACGGGCGTGCGCACCGAACAGGGGACGATCGCCTGCGAGATTGCCGTGCTCTGCGCCGGCATGTGGACGCGGGAGTTGGCGCAACCGTTGAACGTTACGGTACCGCTGCACGCGGCCGAGCATATGTATGTGGTCACCGAGCCGATGGCGGGCGTCACCGCGGACCTGCCGGTGCTGCGGGACTATGACGCCTATCTCTATGTCAAAGAGGACGCGGGCAAGATCCTTGCCGGCGGGTTCGAACCGGTGGCGAAGCCCTGGGGTATGGATGGTATTCCCGCCGGCCACGAGTTCGGCATGCTGAACGAGGATTGGGACCAGTTCGAGATCATCATGGACGGCGCCCTGAACCGCATTCCGGATTTGGAAAAGGCGGGTATCCGCCAATTCCTCAACGGTGCGGAGAGCTTCACGCCGGATCAGTCCTACATGCTCGGTAAGCCGCCGCGAACCAACGGCCTGTTCATCGGCGCCGGTTTCAACTCCATCGGCATCGCCTCCGCGCCCGGCGCTGGCAAGGTGTTGTCGGAGTGGATCGTCGAGGGCGAGGCGCCGATGGACCTTTGGGACATCGACATCCGCCGCTTCTATCCCTTCCAAGCCAATCCGCTCTACCTGCGGGATCGGACCGTGGAGTCGCTCGGACACTACCGCATGCACTGGCCCTACTGGCAGATGACGACGGCGCGCGGTGCGCGCAAGCTGCCCTATCATGACCGTTTGGCGTCGGCCGGCGCCTGTTTCGGTGCCGTCGCCGGGTGGGAGCGGCCGATGTGGTATGCGAGTGACGGGCAAGAGCCAGCCTACGACTATAGCTTCGGCCCGCAGAATTGGTGGCCGAACATGATCGCGGAAGGCAAAGCGGCGCGCGAAGGCGTGGCCCTGTTCGAGCTGACCCCCTTCGCCAAGATTTTTATCGAGGGGCCGGACGCGATGCCGGTGATGCAGCGCATCTGCACCGCCGATATGGACGTGGCACTAGGCAAGGCGGTCTATACCCAGTGGCTCAACCAGCGCGGCACCATCGAAAGCGATCTGACCGTCACCCGCTTGGCGGAGGATCACTTTTTCATCGTCACCAGCTCCGGCAGCGGCGTGCACGATTTCGACTGGTTGGAACGGAATATGGGCGAGGACGCCCGTGTCGTCTTGACGGACGTGACCTCCACCTATGCCTGTATCGGTCTGATGGGCCCCGACTCGCGGGCCTTCATCGAAACGCTGTCGAGGGCGGACTTTTCGACCGAAGCCTTTCCCTTCGCCGGCATGCGGGAAATCTTCATCGGTTACGCCAAGGCCATGGCCATACGGGTCTCCTATGTCGGCGAACTCGGTTACGAACTCTATGTGCCGACGGAATTCGCGTTGGATGTTTACGATCGGATCGTCGAAGCCGGACAGGATTTCGGCTTGACCCATGCCGGCCTGCATGCCCAGGACGCGTTGCGGCTCGAAAAGGCCTTCAAGCATTGGGGCCATGATATCGGCCCGGATGATACGCTGTTCGAGGCCGGTCTCGCCTTCACTTGCGCTTGGGATAAGAACATCCCCTTCATCGGCCGGGACGCCTTGTTGCGCCAGCGGGAGGTGGGGATCACCCGCCGTGTGCTGACTTTTACCGTCGATCGGGAGGATGTCCTGCTGCTGCATGAGGAGCCGATCTATCGGGACGGCGAATTGGTCGGCGAAACCACCTCCGGCGCTTTTTCGCCGACATTGAACCAGGCCATCGCCATGGGCGTGATCCATCATGATGGCGGCGTCGGTAGAGACTTTGTCGAAAGCGGGGCCTACGAGATCGATGTGGCCGGCGAGCGGGTGCCGGCGGTGCCGCATCTGCGGCCGGTCTACGATCCCTCCGGCGCCCGGATGCGGGTGTAGGGCGATGGTGGAACGCGGCAGACGCGGTGGCGGCCGCGCGGCCCGACGCGCGGCGCGCGGTCAAACGACGATCCAACAGCTGGACCAGATCACCCGCTCGATCCCGGTTTTCGAAGTCTTGAACGACGAGGGTCTCGAGATCATCGAGGCCAATGCCGAAATCATCCTGCAGGAAATCGGCATCGAGTTTCGCGACGATGAGGAAGCCTTGTCGATCTTGCGCGGCGCGGGCGCGGACGTGGACGGCGTTCGGGTCCGCTTTCCGAAGGGATTGTGCCGACAGCTCGCGGCGACGGCGCCGTCGAGCTTTGTGCAGCAGGCCCGAAACCCGGCGCGGTCGGTCACGATCGGCGGCAACCAAACCGTCTTCGCCCCGGTCTATGGCCCGCCCTTCGTCCGCGACCTCGTTGGCGGCCGGCGCTACGCGACCCTGGAAGACTTCCAGAATTTCGTCAAACTCGCCTATATGACGCCGGTCATGCACCATTCCGGCGGCACCGTCTGCGAACCCGTCGACGTGCCTGTCAACAAGCGCCATTTGGACATGCTCTACGCCCATATGCGCTACTCCGACAAACCCTTCATGGGCTCCGTCACGGCGCCGGAGCGGGCGGAGGATAGCGTCGAAATGGCCAAGATCCTGTTCGGCGCGGCGCGGGTGCCGGCGGAAACGGTGATGACCAGCCTGATCAACGCCAATTCGCCCCTGGTCTTCGATGCCACCATGCTCGGCGCCCTGAAGGTCTATGCCCGGGCCAATCAGGCCTGCGTGATCACGCCCTTCATTCTATCGGGCGCCATGGCGCCGGTGACCGTCGCCGGGACCTTGGCGGTGACATTGGCGGAGGCGCTGGCCGGCATCGCGTTCGCGCAACTTTGCCGGCCGGGTGCGCCGGTGGTTTTCGGCAGCTTCGCCAGTTCGATCTCCATGCAGTCCGGCGCCCCGACCTTCGGCACGCCGGAGCCGGCCATGGTGCTCTACGGCGCCGCCGCGCTGGCGCGTCGTCTCGGCGTGCCGTTCCGAAGTGGCGGCTCTCTCTGCGGATCGAAAGTGCCGGACGCCCAGGCCGCCTTCGAAAGTATGCAGACCCTGCTGCCGACGTTGTTGGCCGGGGTGAACTTCGTGCTGCACGGCGCGGGCTGGCTGGAGGGCGGTCTGGTCGCGTCTTATGAGAAATTCGTCCTCGATGCCGATCAACTGGGCATGATGCAGGTGATAGCCGGCGGCGTCGATGTCAGCGAGAACGGACAGGCCATGGATGCGGTACGCGAGGTTGGCCCCGGCGCCCACTTTCTCGGCTGTGCCCATACCCAAGCCAATTTCGAAACCGCCTTCTATCGCTCAAGCCTTGCCGACAACAACAGCTTCGAACAGTGGGAAGCCGAAGGCGCCAAGGATGCCGCGGCGCGCGCCCACGACCTCTGGCAAAAAATGTTGGCGGATTATCGGCCGCCCGAATTGGACCCGGCCGTCGACGAGGCGCTGCAGACCTTCATGGCGCGGAAGAAAGAAAGCATGCCGGACGCGTTTACGTAGGCGGAAATCAAAAAACGTCATGCCGGAAACGGCGCAGCCGTTGTCCGGTATCTCATCGAAGTCAATGCTCTATTCTTGAGGAGATTCCGGCGCAAGGCCGGAACGACGGATAGGAATTACTCCCGATAACTCGGGTCAATCCGATCGAGCTTGCGTAAGAGGGCGGCGAATTCGAGTTCGCCGTAGCCGTCGACATCGACTGCGCCGTCGGTGCGGCCGCCGCCTTCGGTGAAGCGGCGGACGTCGGCGCCGGACTTGGCGGCGAGATTGTCGCTGAGGATATTGAGTGTGCCGGCAGCACCGGCGTCGATCTGCACTTGGCAGGAGCTTTCCAGGCGATAGAGCCGCAGGAAGCATTCCGGCACCGTGCGGCCCGTGGTCAACAAGCCGTGGTTGCGCAGGATCATCGCATGCTTGCCGTCGAGAGAAGCGACGAGGCGGTCGCGCTCATCCTCATAGAGGCTCGGCCCTTCATAGTCGTGATAGGCAAGGTCGCCGTGGAAGATGGTCGAATCCATGGAGATCGGCAGCAATCCTTCCCGGGTTGCGGCCACCGCCATGCCGGCGCGGCTATGGGTATGCATGACCACCTGATTGTCGTCGCTATGCTGCATATGGATGGTGGAATGGATGATGAAGCCGGCCTCGTTGACCGGATGAGGGGAGGGATCGACCTTATTGCCGCTCTCGTCGATCTTCACCAGGTTTGACGCCGTCACCTCATCATAGTTCAGGCCATAGGGATTGATCAGGAAGTGATGCTCCGGCCCGGGCACGCGCGCCGTCAGATGGGCATAGATCAACTCGCACCAGCCGAAATGATCGACCAACCGGTAGGCGGCGGCGAGCTGGACCCGCATCTGCCATTCCGCGTCCGACATGGTGGTCTTGCCTTGTTCGACGGCCTGCATATTTGCGCTCATGTCCCGAGTCCCTGTCCGATTGGATTCGATTTGCCTTGGTTGAGGGTTCTGCGTCAGAATACCCCAAATTAAACAAACGAAAAACCGGGAGGTGACAATGTTCGAATTCAAGAATTCCGTAGTTGCCGCAACTTTGATCGCTGGGTTATCAGTCGCCGGCGGCGGGCAGGCCGAAACCGTGAAGATCGGTGTGGTGCTGCCCTATTCAGGCGGCGCCGCGCAATTCGGGGAGCAGATCGATCGCGGCATGAACCTGTTCCTGAGTCAGAACAAGGATGCGTTCGGCGGCCACACGGTCGAACTGATCAAGAGGGACTCGAAACGCCCCGGCGGCGACATCGCCAAGAACGCGGTGCAGGAATTGATCACGCGGGAGAAGGTCAATCTGCTGACCGGTTTCGTCTTCTCGCCCAACGCCATGGCCAGTGCGCCGCTGGTGACTAAAGGCAAGGTACCGATGGTGATCATGAACGCGGGCACGGCCTGGATCCCGAAGCTGTCGCCCTATATCGCCCGCGTCTCCTTCACCATGTGGCATGCGGGTTACCCAATGGGCGAATACGCTTCGAAGGATATCGGCTGCAAGACGGCGGCGATCGGTTTCACCGACTATCCGCCGGGCAAGGACAGCCGCAACGCCTTCACCACAGGGTTCGAGAAGGCCGGCGGCAAGGTGCTGGAAGCGATCCCCATGGGCGGCCCGCGCGAGGTGCCGGACTTCACGCCGTTTTTCCAGCGGGTGAAGAATGCCAAACCCGACTGCTTCTACGTCTTCGTGCCGGCGGGCAACCACTCGGTCGCCGTGGTCAAGACCTATGCGGCCTTGGCCATGCGTGAAGCGGGGATCAAGCTGATCGGTCCAGGCGACATCACCCAGGACACCAAGCTGCAATTGATGCCAAAGGAAGCGGCTGGCATGATCACCGTGCATCATTATTCCGCCGACTATCAGACGCCGAAGAACCAGGCTTTCGTGAAGGCGTGGAAAGCGGCCTATGGCGCCGACAGTACGCCGGACTTCATGGGCGTGGCCGGCTATGACGGCATGGCGGCGATCGCCCATGCCATCACCGCGCAGAAGGGCAAGATTTCGGCGGAAGGCACCATGAAAGCGCTGTCCGGCTGGCAGTATGACAGTCCGCGCGGCAAGATCACCATCGATCCCGAAACCCGCGACATCATCCAGGATTCCAACGTCCATAAGGTGGTGCAGAAGGACGGTCGGCTGATGATCGAGGTGATCGGCAAGATCCCGCAGGTCAAGGATCCGTGCAAGGCCAACGCCATCGGCAAGTGCAAATAAGTGCGGAGAGGTGTGATTTGACCGGCGTTGGGGGCCGGCCCTGCAAGCGTTGATCTCCATTCTGTTCGACGGCTTGGCCTATGCCATGCTGTTGTTCATCATCTCGGTCGGCCTTTCCATCACCATGGGCCTGATGGGTTTCGCCAATCTGGCCCATGGTGCTTTCGCCATGACGGGCGGCTACGTGCTGGTCAGCTTGATGCTGCGCTGGCAGGTGCCATTCCTGCCGGCCTTGGTCTTGGCTTCGGTGACTGTCGCCGCGGCGAGCATCCCATTCGAGCGCTATCTCTACCGGCGGTTCTATAATGCGGATGAGCTCGATCAGGTGCTGCTCTCTATCGGTCTTGTCTTCATGTCGACGGCGGCGATCACCTTCGTCTACGGCCCGTCGACGGTCAGCATCACAGCGCCGGCCTTCCTGACCGGGCAGGTCGATCTAGGCTTCGGCACTTTTCCGGTCTACCGCACGTTCACCATTGCCGTGGGCGCGGCGATGATTCTGGCTCTTTGGTACGGGTTCGAACGCACCATCATCGGGGCCAAGATCCGCGCCGCCGTGGACAATCGCCGCATGGCACAATCGGTCGGTATCGACGTCGATCGGCTCTTCGTCCTGACCTTCTGCCTCGGCAGCGGCCTCGCCGCCATGGGCGGTGGATTGGCGATCGAGATCGTCGGCATGTCACCGACCTTCGCGCTGACCTATCTGGTGTTCTTCCTGATCGTCGTTTCGGTCGGCGGCCTCGGCAGCATTCGCGGCGCCTTCGTGGCCGCGCTGGTGTTGGGTATTATCGATACGGCCGGCAAGTATTACTGGCCCGACGGCGGCGCCTTTTTCATCTATGTGGTGACGATCGCCATTCTGCTGGCCAAACCGGCCGGTCTGTTCGGCCGGTCATGACCGGGCTCGGCGCGGCGGCGCAATCCTACTTCCACCGGCGGGAACGCTGGCATTGGGGCGAGGCCCTGCCGTGGCTGGCGGCGGTCGCGGCCTTCTTCGTCTTTCCCGACTATATGGCCCTGGGGACGCAGGTGCTGATCGCGATCCTGTTCGCTTTGTCGCTCGACCTGATCCTCGGCTATGCCGGCATTGTGACCTTGGGCCATGCCGCCTATTTCGGCGCCGGCGCCTACGCCACAGGCATGCTTTCGGCCCATCTGGGTTGGGGGGAACCGATTACCGGTATGTTGTTCGGCGGCCTGGTCGGCGCGCTATTCGGCTTACTGTCCGGTTGGGTATTGTTGCGCTATCACGGCCTAACCCTGTTGATGCTAACGCTCGCCACCGCGATCCTGTTGTTGGAAGGGGCGAACGCGGCGGAGGTTTGGACCGGTGGCTTCGACGGCCTGACGGGGATCACGGTCTGGCCCCTGTTCGGCCGCTTCGACTACGACCTGTGGGGGCATGTGTTCTACTGGTACGCGCTCTGCGTCCTTTTTCTCTGCTTCCTGCTGGCCCGACGCATCGTTCATTCGCCGTTCGGCCGTTCGCTGGTCGGCATTGCCGGCAATGTCGGGCGGATGCGGGCGATCGGCGCGCCCGTGCATCGGCGTCTGGTGACGATCTACACCATCTCCGCCGGTCTCGCCGGGATCGCCGGCGGCTTGTTCGCGGAGTCCAACGCTTATGTCACGCTCGACGTGTTCAGCCTACCGCGCTCCGGCGCGGTGCTGATCATGCTGGTGCTGGGCGGCACGGGTCGGCTCTACGGCGCATTCGTCGGCACGGTCGTGTATATGGTGCTGGAAGACGAACTCTCGAAGTTGTCGCCGGAGTTCTGGGAATTCGGCATCGGCCTGCTGCTGGTCGTAGTCGTCCTGTTCTTCCGCCGCGGTTTGCTGGGCGCTTTGGAAGACTTGAGCGCGCGGTGGCGGATATGAGCGCGGCCCTCGAAACCGTCGACCTGCGGAAGAATTTCGGCGCCCTACCGGTGAGCCGTAATGTCAATCTGCGCTTCGAAGCCGGCATGCGGCATGCCCTGATCGGCCCCAACGGTGCCGGCAAAACGACACTGGTCAATCTGATCACCGGTGCCCTGAAAGCGGATAGCGGCCGGGTCCTCATGGCCGGTCGGGACATAACCGGTCTCGCCGAAGCGGCGCGGGTCAAACGCGGCCTGGCTCGGACCTTTCAGATCAATCAGTTGTTCCGAGAGATGACCGTGCTCGAGAATGTGGTGTTGTCCGTGTCGGAAAGACGCGGCGTCGCCGGCAGTTTCTGGCGGGGAGTCAGCCGAGATCGCGACGTCATCGACGAGGCGGCGGCGCTTCTTGAGCAGCTGCGCCTGGAAGGCGACGCCCTCACGCCGATCAAGGCACTGCCTTACGGCTTGCAGCGATTGGTCGAAATTGCGATCACCCTGGCCCAGCGGCCACGCGTACTGTTGCTGGACGAGCCGGCGGCGGGCGTGCCGTTGGCCGAAAGTCATATCATCTTGGACGCCATCGACGCTTTGGCCGACGACATTGCGGTGTTGATCATCGAACATGACATGGATATCGTCTTCCGCTTCGCCGATGTCATCACGGTTCTGGTCGCCGGCTCGGTCCTGACCCAAGGGGCACCGGAAGACGTCGCCCGCGACGAACGGGTCAAGGCGGTTTACCTGGGCGAGGGGCGCTATGACTGAGCCGGCTCTCGACCTCTCCGGTCTGCGCGCCGGCTATGGCGATACCGTGGTGCTGGAGGATATTGATCTTACCATCACGGCCGGTGCCAGCGTCGCTGTGCTGGGCCGCAACGGGGTCGGCAAGTCGACCCTGCTCGAGACGGTGATGGGTCACACCCGCCGCCATCAGGGGCGAATATCTCTCGCCGGCACCGATATCGGCGACCAGGCCCCCCATCGCCGCGTTGCCGCCGGCCTTGGCTATGTGCCCCAGGAGAGGGAGGTTTTTCCGTCTCTAAGCGTGCGCGAAAATTTGGCGGTGGCCGCGCGTCCCGGCGATTGGGATCTCGACCGGGTCTTCGATTTCTTCCCGCAGCTGGCGGCCAGGCGCGGCAATCGCGGCAACCAATTGTCAGGCGGCGAGCAACAGATGCTGGCGATCGGCCGCGCCCTCATGGGCAACCCGACCGTGCTGCTGATGGACGAGCCAAGCGAGGGCCTGGCGCCGGTGATCGTGGCGGAACTGGCAAAAGGATTGGCCCGCCTGCGCGATGAGGCGGGGTTGACGATTTTGCTGGTCGAGCAAAACAGCCAATTGGCGCTGGATTTCGCCGACCGCTGCCTGGTCATGAACCGCGGCCGCATCGTCCATGACGGCCCCAGTGCGGCGTTGAACAGCGACGCCGAGCTGCGTCAGTCGCTGCTCGGAGTGTCTTGAAAGAGAAAAAGAATCTGGACAGTTCCGGGCCACATCCATATAATTGTTGGCCTACCCAACAGTTTAGGTTGGTGATATTTTTCGAAATGGGGGATGGCCGATGAATCGAAGCATCGTGACCATGTCGCTGAACGGTCAGGAGCATGTAGGACTGGTCGGTGACAATATACTGCTGTTGGATTACTTGCGTGATGAGCTGGGCCTGACGGGCACAAAGACTGGCTGCGACGGCGGCGAATGCGGTGCCTGCACGGTGCTGGTCGACGGGCAGGCGCGGTTTTCCTGCCTGACCCTGGCGGCCAGTTGCGACGGCAAGTCGGTCGAAACCGTGGAGAGCCTGGCGGACGAAAGCGGGTTGTCGGCAGTGCAGCGCGGGTTTCACGAGAAGCTCGGCAGCCAATGCGGCTACTGTACGCCTGGTTTTGTTATGGCCACGGAGGGTCTTTTGCGAGAGAACCCGAACCCCAGCGACGACGAAATCCGCGCGGCCCTCGCCAGCAATATCTGCCGTTGCACTGGTTACGTGAAGATCATCGAAGCGGTCCGCTACGCCGCCGAGCATCGGGAGGCCGCGGCATGAACGACCTGACCGTCCCCAGTAAATCTATTGGCCATTACGTGCCGATGGTCGACGGCCCGGAGAAGGTTTCCGGCCGCGCCCAATACACCGCTGACCTGCCAGCGACGGAAGCGCTGGTCGGCCGCATTCTTAGAAGCCCGATCGCTCATGGCGAAGTCGTGTCCGTCGACACTACCGCCGCGGAAGCCCTGCCCGGCGTGAAGGCGGTACTGACCGGACAGGATTGCGACAAGACTTTCGGCATCCTTCCGATCGCCCGCACGGAACATCCGCTGGCCCGGGACAAAGTCCGTTATCGCGGCGAACCGATCGCCGCCGTGGCCGCCGTCGACGCGGCCACCGCAGACAAGGCGCTCGGTTTGATCACCTATGAGATCAAGGAACTGCCGGCCTATTACACCGCCAAGAAATCGATGGCGGAAGGTACGATAGATCTGCACGAACATCGGCCCGGCAATGTCGAGCGCGCCGTCGATTACGACCTCGGCGACGTGGATGGGGAGATGGCCAAAGCCGATCTGGTCAAACGCGGCACCTATAATTGCCCGGAAATCTGCCAAGCGCAGATGGAAATGCATGCGGCGCTCTGCGACTACGACCCGATGCGGGATCGGCTGACGGTCCACTGCACGACCCAGGTGCCCTATTACGTGCATCTGATGCTGTCGCAGATCATGGAGATGCCGAAGTCGAAGATCCGCGTGGTCAAGCCCAGCCTGGGCGGTGGTTTCGGCGCGCGGACGGAGACGCTGCATGTGGAGCTGATCGGCTCCCTGCTGGCTCGGAAAGTCGGCGGCGCGGTGCGCATTCTGCTGACCCGGGAAGAAACTTTCATCACCCATCGCGGGCGACCGGAAACCGATATCGATCTTACTATCGGAATGAACAGGGATGGCAAGATCAAGGCCGTCGATGCCAAGGTGATCCAGCGCGGCGGCGCCCATTCCGGTTACGGCATCGTCACGATCCTTTACGCCGGCAGTATGCTTTATGCGCTCTACGATATCGAGAGCATCCGCTATGAGGGTCGCCGGGTTCTGACCAACACGCCCCCCTGCGGTGCCATGCGCGGCCATGGCACGGTCGACGTCCGCTTCGCTTTCGAGGCGCTGCTGGACGAGATGGCGGAGGAACTGGGCCTCGATCCCTTCGCCGTGCGCCGGGCCAATCTGCTTAAGGCCCCGACCTTCAGCTACAACGATCTGATGATCAATTCCTACGGTCTACCGGAATGCATGGACGCGGTGGAAGAGGCCAGCGGCTGGAAAGAGCGGCGCGGCACGATGGGCAAAGGCAAGGGACTGGGCATGGCCTGCAGCCACTATGTGTCCGGTGCCTCCAAGCCGGTGAACTGGACCGGCGAGCCTCATGCGACCATTCACCTAAAGCTCGATCACGACGGCTCTATCGTCATTCTCACCGGCGCGGCGGAGATCGGTCAAGGCTCCTCGACGATATTGACCCAATGCGTGGCCGAGGTCATGGGCCTCGATCTCTCCCGCATCCGCATCGTCGCCTCCGACAGCGAAGTGACGCCGAAGGATAACGGCTCCTATTCCTCCCGCGTGACCTTCATGGTCGGCAATGCGGCCATCGAAGCGGCGGAGAACCTAAAGAAGGTGTTGGTCGAGGCGGCGGCCCGCAAGCTCGACGCCCAGCCGGACGATATCGAAGTGCTGGGCGAGATCTATCGCGCCGCCAGCCAGGACAAGGGCCTGACCTTCGACGAAGTGGTCATGGAGGCCCTGACCGGCACCGGTACCATCACGGTGAAAGGCAATTTCGACACCATCCCCGAAAGTTGGGGCGGCAAGAAATATCGCGGCGCGGCCATCGGCGGCACCATGGGCTTCTCCTACGCCGCCCAGGTGGTCGAGGTGACCGTGGACGAAGACACGGGTCTGGTCACCGTCGACAAGGTCTGGGTCGCCCAAGATGTCGGCAAGGCTCTCAATCGCCTGACCGTGGAAGGCCAGGTGCAGGGCGCGGTCTGGATGGGCCTGGGTCAGGCACTGAGCGAGGAAACGAGCTTCCACGACGGTCTGTTCCTGGGCCCGAACATGCTCGACTACCGAATCCCGACGATTATGGACTCGCCACCGATTGAAACCTTCGTGGTCGAAAGCATCGACCCGAACGGTCCCTTCGGCGCCAAGGAGGCGAGCGAGGGCGCGCTGGCCAGTTTCCTGCCGGCACTGACCAACGCCATCGCCGACGCCATCGGCATCCGCTACAACAACCTGCCCGTGACCCCAGATCGGGTCTTCGCGGAGCTCGAGAAACGGCAACGGGCCGCCCAACGCGTCGCCGCCAAACAAGCGAAGGGAGCGGCCTGATGGATGTCCTGCCCACCTTCAAGCTGAACCGGCCGAAGGAATTGGCCGAAGTCATGCAGCTCCTCACGGATGCGCCGGACAGCCGGCCGCTTGGCGGCGGCACCGATCTTTTAGTCAATGTCCGCCGCGGCCTCGGTGACGAGCGGGCGATGATCGACATGACCGGGGTGGCCGACCTGAAGGAGATCGCGGTCGACGGCAACCGGCTGCGCGTCGGCGCCTCGGTGACCATTGCCGATCTGGCGGCCCATGCCGACGTCCAAACCCGCTTCCCGGTGATCGCGGAGGCGGCCGCGTCCATCGCCGGTCCAACCCATCGGGCCATGGGCACAGTCGGCGGCAATATCTGCCTCGACACCCGCTGCAAGTTCTACAACCAGTCCGAATGGTGGCGCGGCGCCAACGACTATTGCCTGAAATATGAGGGCGTGAAATGCCACGTTGCGCCGAAGAGCAAAGTCTGCTTCGCAACGTTCTCCGGCGATCTGGCGCCGGCCTTCCTCGTGCTCGGTGGGCAAGTGGAGATCGCCGACCCCGGGGGGCAGCGGACCATGCCGCTGGGCGAGCTCTATACCGGCGACGGCCAGCATTTCCTGACTTTGAAACCGGGGGAAATCGTCACCGCCGTCACGGCCGAGGCGCCCGACGGGTTGGTCAGCGCCTATGACAAGATCCGGGTTCGGCAGTCCATCGACTATCCCCTGGCCGGCATCGCCGTGGCGCTGCGCATGGACGGTCGCGACATCGCCGATCTTCGTGTCGCCATCACCGGTACCAACCCGCAACCAGTCCTGCTCGACGGTGTTGAGGAGATTTTCGGCGGACCGCTGAGCGACGATGCGCTTGGCATCCTCGACGATCTGGCGCGGGATCAGATCATGGCCATGAAAACCACCGTGACCCCTGGCCATTACCGCCGCCGCGCGGCCCTGGCGATTGCCAAGCGGATGGTGAAAAAACTGGCTTCAGGCTAACTCGCCGGTCGGGGCGTCGAAAAACATCGGCGCAGGAAGCTGCCGGTCCGGGCCATCGAGTCGGCGAGATTGCTGAAATTATTCAAGCCGTGACCTTCGTTCTGATAGATGCGCAGATGATGGGGGATACCCCGGGCCGCCAACTTGTCGGCCAACGCGACGGCCTGACCAATGCCGACACGCCGGTCTTTCGCGCCCGCCATCAATAGCACCGGTATATCGATCTTTTCGACCCGGTGTATCGGGGATATGTCGTTCTTCAGCGCCGTCAACAGTTCCGGGCCGCCACCAAGGGCCTTCCGCCATTGTGCCGCATTGGCGGGATGGCCGAAGGCAAATTCGGCGAACTTGATCGAGTCGGTGACACCGCCGATCGATACGACGCAGCCGAAAGGATGCGCTGGCTTGGTCACAGCCAATAGGGCCGACCAGCCACCAAAACTATCGCCCATCACCGCCACCCGGTTGGGGTCGATGGGAAGGGTTTTATTGGCCCAATCCACGGCATCGAGGATGTCGTTCTGGATGCCCGTGAATAGCTGCCCGTAGGATCGTCTTAATGCCGCTTTGCCTTGTCCAGTTGATCCGCGATAATTCAGGCGTACGACCGCATATCCTTGGCTCGCCAGATAGCGGGCGTAAGGGAACCACTTTCCGGCCGGGTAGTAACGGCTCCAGGGCCCACCGTGCAGCATCAACACAAGTGGTTTCGCTTCGGCCGGTTTGCTTGTCGGCAAAGTTACGTAGGCCGGTAATTGTAAGCCATCCCGGGTTGGCACGTTATGAGCTTCGGTCTCCGAAAACGGCGCAGGCGGTTTTTCCCGGGACGTCGGGGTCAAGCTGCGCCAGGAATAGAGGTCTCCCGAGAAATCGACGAGAAGGTATTGGCCCCAGCCGCTGGCGCTATTGCGCCGTACCGCAACCCGGTCGCCCGCATGGTTGCGCGACGCAAAGGTGAGATTGTAAGGCTCCGCCGTTCTATCGTCGACATCGAAGCGACCGCTTGCGTCGGCGCGCACAATCAACTGCCGGCTATTGATCTGCACCGTCGCGAATGGCTGATCGTAGCGATGCAGGACGACGGCTTGCTCCATGTCCCAGTCCGCGTGGCCGGTATCACCAATGTTGGCCGGGGTTTCCTCGCCGGTCAGCAGGTCCAATTTGACCAACACCGTTTTATCGCGGTTCCGGTTGCTGAGCGCCCATACATTCGCGCCGTCTACGGGAAGGGTTAGCGGCTTCAGGCTCTCATCGCTGGCCAGGGTGGCGAAATGCTTAAACAGGCCGTTGGGACGACGGTAATGCCATTCGAACAGACCGTCTTCCGTGGCCCGCCGCCGCCAAACGACCTGATAATTGGCGTCGAAGCCGAACTCGTCGCCCTTGCGGACATTCGGTACCGCCAGCTCGCATTTGACCGGCGGTACGACGCCGCACCAGAAAAAGGAGAACCGCTTTTCGTTCTTTCTGCGCTGTCCCAGGACCAGAAGTCGCTTGTGCAAATCGTCCGGCCATTTCATCACGCGCCAACGGAAGAATCCGCTCGGCGTGATATCGATAGTCGGCAGGTCCAGTTTTCCGCTGACGGCCCAAACCCGTTCGGGCAGGGCAATCCGCAGGAGTTTCGACTCGGTGAGGGCTAATAGGGAGCGACTATCTTCGGCCCAGGAAAGGTATTTCAGTCCGGCCAGTTCGATATCGCGGCCGTCCACACCCTCCCAGCCATAGACTCGATAGCCGGTCTCGCCGCCGAGGTCCTGACGCACCAAATAGGCGTCGCCGGCCGGCGAGACTTGCAGATTGTTGAAAATGGCCGTCGGTAAATAAAGGTCGCGGGGGCGGACCGGTGCGTTCTCCGTGTCGACCTCCAAAGACATGCGTGCCCGCCCGCCCGTTTCGCAGCCCGCGATCAGCAGGCTCAACCCGGTCAGCACCAGAATCCACGGCTTCAGTAGTTGACCGGCCATGACCTTCTTCACATCGTTGTAAAGCGGTTTTGAGCATAGCAAGACGGCTCTAAGCTGTCAGCTTGCCTGTCCGGTTGACGCGACGCGCCAATAATTGACTTTCCGTGTGGCGAACATCAACGCGGAGAGCGTGGCAAACAAGGTTAGCGCACCTGTCAACAACGCCCAATCCTCCATGCTAAGAACAAAATATAGGAAGCCGTACAAACCGGTCAGCAAGGCGCCGGATATCGCGGCTAGCCGATGTCTCGTGAGTACGGATAGGCCATAAAGGGTCGATTGTAGAACGACCGCACTCGCACTGATCACATAAGCAGGTGTGAAACCGACCTTTTCTGCCAGTGACAACAGCAGCAAATAGAATAAGCAAAGCGACAATCCCAGCATGACATATTGAATTGGATGAATGCGCACGGCTGAAAGCACCTCGAACAGGAAATACACGGCGAAGGTCAAGATCAGTACCAGGTTGGCGTATTTTGTGACCCGATCGGTCATGGTGTAAGCATCGCCAGGTCGAACCAGTTTTACGCCGAGCATGCCGCCCCGCAATTCCGCACCGGATGGCGCGTGTTTTTGCAAGCCATCCCAATAAGGCCCAAATTGTTGATTCAGCCGGTTGAGCCGCCACTGGCTATTGAAGCCACCGGCCTTAACCTGGCGTTCGTCCGGCAAAATGTGGCCAGCGAAACTTGGCGACGACCAGTCGCCATCAATCGCGATGTCCGACTTCTGCGCCATCGGTACGTAGCCGAACAAACGATGTCCTTTCAAACCACCGCGCATCCGCAAGGACAGAGATTTGTTTTCCGCGCCGACAACATCCGAGAACACGTCGGACAGATCGAATTCGACAACGCGCATTCCGCCGTCATGCCAGCTTATGGTCTGCCCAATTGGCGGAGCTACCGTTCCTTCGTCAGTTGTTACCTCCAAACGAACGTCCAGTCCGCGAGGCTCGCTGATCGCCAAACGTAGACTGGCTCTCGACCAAATCGGAATCCGGCCTCGCAGCATCTCAACGGTCAACCGGTAGGTCGCGGTCAAGTCGAACTTCATATCGTAGAGCACGGTTTCAAAGGGTCCGCGAGATCGCAATTGATGGTCTAGTTTGGCTTTCAAGCCACTGACCCACGGCAAGACGACCAGATCGCGGATGGTATCTGAAGTTTTTTGCTCTGTTGTCGCCACGCTGCGGTACGGAATGACGAGCATAGGGCCGGCAATGATTTGGTCGCCGCTCCAGCTATTTGCGATGTCCTGCTGTACGGTCAAGTGGCGTTTTTGTCTTTCTCCAATCAGGTCGGAAATGAGGTGAATTGGGATCTGCAACAGTAACAATAAGACGGCGATAACAAGCGCTTTGCCGGTAGCTGATTCGTAGATCTGGCTTGCCACATCCTTCAATGAAGGTCGGCCCGATGCGTGCGGTTTTTCCACGCTGTCGTTGACTTCCGCTTCGTTCATAAGCCCATACCCCTCCAATTTTCGTCTGCCGGCAGTGTGTATGTCGTTGTTGGCCGAGCTGTGACGGGGGGATGGCTGTTCCGTGATTAATCATGGCGAAAAAGCGAAAGAGGATGATCCAGATTCCAGGCGCGAAGTATAGCGAGGATGCAGACAGAATTAAGCAGATCGTGGAACGAGAACGCGTTAGCTACCGATTTTGCAAACATGTTTTCGCTTTTGAATAGCCTTCCGTCGAAACTGTACTTGCGCTTGGCATAAGAACGCGGGAAGAGGTTATGAATATGTGCTTTACAGTTTCACTACGGATTCCTGGGCCGGCGAGAACTCACCGCTTTCAGGGTCCATCACCCATAGCTCACCGTCGCCGATATCGAACCAGGCGCCATGCAGCGACAGCCGCTGCTTATCCTCGAGGATTTTCACGCAAGGAAACGTACGCAAATTGGCGATGGAATGACGGATCGACACGCGCTCCAACGCCGTCTGTTGCTCCGCCGCCGTTAGCCAGCCGCCGGTGGCGATCGCTTCGGCCGCTGGTGACAACAGGTCCATCCATTTGCCGATGAAGTCGCCGGGCGAGAGCGGCTCCGCGTCCGGCGTCAGTGCCGCCGCTATGCCGCCGCAACGTCCATGGCCTAAGACGACGATATGGCGAACTTTCAGGCTTTGCACCGCGAATTCCAGCGCCGCCGAGGTCGAATGATAGGCGCCGTCCGGGGCATAGGGCGGCACTAGGTTGGCGACGTTGCGGGTGACGAAAATCTCGCCTGGGGCCGAATCGAAAATGGTCTCCGGCGCGGCCCTGGAATCGCAACAAGCGATAACCATGGTCTCGGGCGTTTGCCCTTGATCGGCAAGCGCCCGGTAGCGCTGTTGCTCGCTGGCGAAGCGGCCGTCTTTGAAAGATCGGTAGCCATTCAAAAGCTGGTCGGGAAAGTCGCTCATCGAAGCCATTGTCTCCTTGCTTGGACGGTTCGGTTTAGCCCCGTCGTAGTCCGTTTGACAAGCATCTACTTGTTCAGAATGGGTCAGCTGGTATTAGTGGTGGGAATGAGGTGACCCTATGGACATAACACTTTCGCCGTTGGATGAGGCGTTTCGGGACGAAGTCCGCGCGTTTCTCGATGATGCATTGACCGACGAATTGCGGGATGCCGCCCGCAAACGGACCAGCCTGTGGCAGGATATCGACAGCGCCATGGCGTGGCAGCGGATCCTGCACGCCAAGGGTTGGGCGGCACCGGATTGGCCAGTGGAATATGGCGGTACCGGCTGGTCCTTGGTGCAACGCTACATTTTCGCGCAAGAATGCGTGCGGGCGGACGCACCTTCCTTGATCCCGATGAGCTTAAAGATGTGCGGGCCGATGCTGATCGGCTACGGCAACGCGGCGCAGAAGGCCCATTGGCTGCCGCGGATTCTGTCGGGCGAGGACATCTGGTGCCAGGGATATTCGGAACCGGGCGCCGGCTCCGATTTGGCCTCTCTGTCGACCCAGGCCGTTGGCGATGGCGACGACTATGTCGTCAACGGCAGCAAGATTTGGACGAGCTATGCCCAATACGCCAACATGATGTTCGCATTGGTGCGAACGGCGAGCGACGGCAAGAAACAGGAAGGAATTACCTTCTTAATGATCGATATGTCGTCGCCTGGCGTCAGCGTAGAGCCGATTATCAACATCACCGGCGCGCACGAACTTAATCAGGTGTTTTTCGACGATGTCCGGGTGCCGAAGGCGAACCGGGTCGGCGAGGAGAATGACGGCTGGTCCGTCGCCAAATATCTGCTGGAGTTCGAACGATTTTCCATGGGCTCGGTGGAAGTCAACCGGGTGCTGGGTCGGATCGCCGATCTGGCGGCCAAAACCGGTGTGGATGGCCAGCGATTGGATGGCGACGAGAAGTTTCGGCGACGCATGGCCGCGCTGAAAGTGGCCAGCAAAACGTTGGAGGTCTCCGAACAACGGGTGCTTGCCAATCTCAGCGCCGGCAACCGCCCGGGCGCGGTGTCTTCGGTGCTGAAAGCGCAGTATGCGGAGATCGCTCAGGACGCCGATTTGTTCGGGATCGAGACGGCGGCCTACTATGCGGCGCCTAGTCAACCGGAGGCACTGGAACTCGGGCGAAACCGACCGCCCGTCGGACCGGAGGAGGCGGTGACGCTGATGCCGAGCTATCTCTCCAATCGCATGAAAACCATTGCCGGCGGGTCCTCGGAGATCCAGCGCAACATCGTCGCCAAGGCCATGCTGGGGCTCTAGTCTCCGGACCACACGAACGCGGCGGCTATGGTCGCGGCGAGCGTGAGGACGGCGAGCCAGAAGAATGCCGGCGTGAGATCCGACAGGCCACCGAGCCAACCGCTCAAGGGGTAGGTGATCAGCCAGCAGGCATGGGAGATGGTGAATTGGGCGGCGAAGAGAGCCGGCCGGTCGGCTTCTGCCGACGAGCGCACTAGCAGCCGACCTGTCGGGACACCGATCGCCGCGAAGCCAAGCCCGATCGCGGCCCAAATCAGGAGCGCGCCCGCGAATGTCGGTAAGAACAACCCCGCCAGCAAAGCTACGGTCATCAACACGCCGCCGGCGAGCATAACCGGCCGATCAGAGAAGTGGCGGAGAAGTCGCGGCATTGCCAGAGCCGCTATCATCGATCCCGCGCCGAACGCCGCCAACATCAGCGCCGTTTCCCGCTCGCCAAGTCCGAGATAAGCGCGGGCATAGACAACGGTGTTGACCAAGACCATGGCGCCGGCCGCGGCGGCGGCCATGGAAAGGGCCATCAGCCCGCGCAGTCTGGGAATCGCCAGATAGGTGCGGATGCCGTGGGTGGCGCGGCGCAAAAACGGCTCCTCGCGCGCCGCTAATTGCTGAGCGGGAATCCGGGTGCCGGCGATCAAGAAAGTGGAAACAACAAAGGCCAGAGCATTGAGGGCGAACAGGCCGTTGAAGCTGAACCACAACAGCGCCGCGGCAGCCAGTGTCGGGCTCAGCAAATTCTCCAAGTCATAAGTCAGGCGGGTCAGCGACAATGCCTTGGTATATTCCTCCTCGTCCGGCAGCAAGTCGGGCACCGTCGCCTGGAAGGCCGGAACGAAAGCAGCGGTGCAGGCCTGCATCAGGAAGATCAAGGCGAATATCTGCCAGATCTCCGTCACCAAGACGAGCGACGCCACCAAGGCAGCGCGTGCTAGGTTAAGAACGATGAGAAAACCGCGGCGATGAAGGCGTTCCGCGAGCGTACCGGCCAACGGAGCCAACCCCACATAAGCAATCATTTTGATTGCCAATGCGGTACCCAAAACGCGACCGGCATCGCCGCCGGCAAGATCGTAGGCCAACAGGGCAAGCGCCACCGTGGTTAGGCCGGTTCCCAACAAGGCGATGAGTTGTGCGGCGAAGAGCCGCGCGTAATCAGGATTGGCGAGCGGACTTAGCATCGCCTCGACTTAATTTACGTATGAACATGCGGCGATGCGGTTGAAGGCGTCTCCGACAATCCGGTATATCCCGGATATGCCGCCGCGGCGCCATTGCAGTCGATTATTGGAGTTGGTGCGATTACCTGCTAACATTAAGCCGTTGATTAGTTAAACGTTTTCTAACCTGTTTATGTCAAATTACCTCCCGAAAAAATTTAGCATCATCAAATTGGCTCTTTCTCCTCACGCAATAAGCGCGCCACAGCATAGGCACACCAGCTTCAGGAATATAGCCGAAATGCCTTGTTTGCGGGATTGCGATTGGTTGTCGGGAAAGTATTGAAGTGACATCGATGAAATCGTTAGGCCTGGAGCCGATGGATCGATCGGCGATATTGGACCAACAGGTCATCTATTGCCGAGCCGACAGTAACGGTCGGATCACCGAAGCAAACGAAGCTTTCCGCTCGTGGACCGGGTACAACTCCAGCGAAATCACTGGTTTGGCGTTGCACGAGCTCTGCGACTGGGTACCGACGGATCCGGCCGCTGAGGACATGTACGACGTGGTTCGCCGGGGCGAAACTTGGCGGGGACACGCGAAATTAGTCGACAAATCCGGCTGTAAATTCTGGGCGCAAAGCAAGCTAATGCCGGCTTTCGATTCGGAGGCGAAAGTCGGCGAAATAATCTGGATCGGACTGGACACTACCCGCGATAAGCGGGACGAGCAGGTCAGTCGATTGGAGGACGCGATCTTTGTAAACATCGCGGAATCGGCCCGTGACGCAATTGTTACGGCGGATGAGAAGGGCCGGGTCGTCCATTGGAATCCAAGTTGCGAATCGCTTTTTGGATACTCCAATTCCGAGATCGTTGGCGAACCGCTTACGAAAATCATGCCGGCGCGATTTAAGGAAGCGCATGCTGCGGGTCTAAGCCGCGCCGTTGGGAGTACGGAGCTGGTCTTGGGTGGAGAGACCGTGGAAGTCGTTGGCCTTCGTAAAGATGGTAGCGAGGTGCCGATCGAACTGTCGATCTCTCGCTGGATCGTTCAGGACCGGGTTATGTTCACGGCAATTATTCGTGATGTCTCCCAACGCAAAGCGTTCGAGACGTCCTTGATGGACGCCCGCGCCGCGGCGGAGAAAGCCGACCGGGCGAAGTCCGAATTCCTGTCTTCCATGAGCCATGAGTTGCGCACGCCGTTGAACGCAATCCTCGGATTCGGACAATTGCTTGAGTTGCAAAATCACGAGATCAACTCGGAGTCATTGCGCCAAGCGCCGACACATGTCGTCACGGCCGGTCGTCAACTGCTTCGTATGATCGACAGCCTGCTGGATTTGACGAATGTGGAAGCCGGGCTTGTTGAGTTCGACAGCACAACCTTGGATCCAAATCGGCTGATTGAAGAAGTTGCGGCTGAAATCAAGGTTCTGGCGGACGCACGCGACATCGCCCTTTCTCAGGAGAAGCAGGCAAACGCCTTGATTGAGGCCGATCGGGAACGGCTCATCCAAGTCGTCGAGCAATTCCTTACCAATGCGATCAAATTCAGCCATCCGAGCGGTGTTATCGAATTCGGCACCTACGAGCATTCGCCGAACCGGATAAGGCTTTACGTGCGCGACTACGGTCGGGGTATATCCGAGGAGCTGCACACCGAGATGTTTCAGATTTTCAATCGGGCGGACCATAGCACCAGTCACATCGCCGGGGCCGGCGTCGGCTTGTTTGTCGCGCGTAAACTGGTGGAAGCCATGGACGGCGAAATCGGCTTTCAAAGCCGCGAAGGCGAAGGCAGCACATTCTTCGCCGATTTTCCGATTGTGGACGCCGACGCTTAGTCGGATTGGTGGCGTTTACCCGGTACCCCTCGGTCGATAGATGGCGAGATGACGGATCCTGGCGACGCTGTCACCGCGCTCGCGCGCGATGATCACATCCAGTTCGACGAATTTATGTCCTTTATGCTCGTATTCTTTCAGCACGCGTCCGCGCGTCGTGGTTCGTTCGCCGACCCGGACCAACCCATGATTCTGGATCTCGCTGGAAACATGCATCCAGGGGCTGATGAAAACGTTGCCGGACAGAACCCGATTGGCGAGACCTAAAATCATGCCGGGATGTACGATGCCGTCATCGGCGTAGAACTTGTGAGTTTCGCCGACTCCAGCCAAATAGTCTTTCGCCTCCATCTCGCCACAGGCCCAGTCATAGCTGCCGAGAACGGTTCCGGCTTTCAATGATTCGGGGCTGCCGATAGGACGGTTGTCACGTTCCGGCATTTGGACCCGGGGAATCTCGTCAATATCTGGGGCGACGGCGTCGCTCGATAGGCCGGCTTGGCCGCTCGTGCAGTCAAGGTCGGCCATCTTCGCGATAAGTTGGAGGCTTTCATCTTCCTGAACGATCCCTAAGCATCGGGTTTCCCGGCCGTCGTAGATTGGTTTGAAAAACCGGCAGCTGCCGTAGCCTCGTTCGAGCCAGGCGGGCCCATAATGCGCGACCGGCAGGTGGCTCATATAAGCGAAGACGTTAACGCCACCGACCAGCGCGCCCGAGAAGCCGTATTCCTTGGCGACATCGTCCGAATGGATACGATTTTCGCTTTCCGCGGAAAGATTTTGGGCGGTAACCACATGTTCCAGCGCGGCTGCTGTCATTTTCATCTCCTTCGTTCTCTTTCGAAGATTAGGCGGCGGCGCGGGTGCAGGCAATATCGGCGATCCAAGGCTTGCTATATGCTGATGGCGGGACGAAGGAGATGCCAAGTGAATTATCCGATCAATGCGGCGGAAGCGATATTGGCGCGGCTGAAGGCAGGTGGCGTCGACTATCTGTTCGCCAACGGTGGAACGGATTTCGCGCCGGTGATCGAAGGCCTTGCGCGGGGACAGTTGCGCGGCACACCGATGCCGGAAGTGATTATCGTACCGCACGAATCCGCCGCTATGGCGATGGCCCATGGCTGTTATCTTGCCACCGGGCGGGCGCAAGCCGTGATGGTCCATGTCAATGTCGGCCTCGCGAACTGCGTTATGGGCGCGATCAACGCCATGAGCGACAATGTTCCGATCGTTCTGATGTCGGGGCGCACGCCCTTGACCGAACATGATCGATTCGGCGCCCGCATGACTCCGGTCCAGTACGGTCAGGAAATGCGCGATCAGACCGCGCTGGTCCGCGAGGCCGTGAAATGGGACTACGAACTGCGTTACGGGGAACAGGCCGGCGCGGTGGCCGATCGTGCGCTGGCGGTCGCCAATAGCGAACCGAAGGGTCCGGTGTACCTTTCACTGCCGCGCGAGCCCCTGAGCGAGGAACCGGTGGAGCTGACGGCAAAGACGCGGCAGGCCGCGGCCAGTTCGCCGGCACCCGATCCAACTGCGATCGGTCGGGCGGCCGATCTCTTGGCCAACGCGGATCGGCCGCTGATCCTTTGCCAGCGTGGCGACCCGGATGGGCGATTGGGCGCGGCGCTGGCCGACTTTGCTGATCGACAGGCAATGCCAGTGGTCGAGTATTGGCCGGTGCGGAACGTGTTGCCGAGCGATCATCCCATGCAAGCCGGCTACGATTTCGCCGGCCGCGTCGCCGACGCCGATGTCATTCTAGCAATCGATGCGCAGGTGCCCTGGATCACCCGTAGCGAGCAGCCGTCGGCGCGAGCGAAGATCATTCATGCGGGGCCGGATCCGCTTTTTCAACGCTTCCCGGTGCGCAGCTTTCCCGCCGATTTGAATATCACCGGCGATCCAGCGGATGTGATCGTGGCGCTGGCGGAAGAGATGGCGAACTCGGACTGCGCCGAACGCCACGCGGAAATCTCAGCGCAGAACGCAGTCCGTCGGTCTGATGCCGAGAAAACGGCCTTGGCGGGAGACGGGCCGCCGATGAGTCCATCGTATGTCAGCCACCATCTCGGGCAACTGCTCGGGCCGGAGGACCTGCTCGTCAACGAAATGGGCGCGGTTGCGGCGGCCATGCATATTCAAAATCCCAATCGGTTCTTCATGGCGCCTTATTCCGGCGGTCTCGGCTGGGGCTTGCCGGCCGCGTTGGGTATGAAGCTGGCGAGACGAGACCGCTTCGTGGTCGCATGCATCGGCGATGGCGCCTATATGTTCGCCAACCCGGTAGCTTGTCATCAAGTTGCGGAGGCGCTCGATTTGCCGATCCTGACGATTGTGATGAACAACGATGTCTGGAACGCTGTCGGCCGGGCGGCGAGATTGCTTTATCCGGACGGCGCGGCCGTACAGATGAACGAGATGCCGATCACTTCGCTGAAACCTCTGCCCGACTTTCCGGCAATCGCCGCCGCGTCCCGCGGTTGGGGCCGGCGGGTGACCGAGCCGACCGACTTGCCGGCGGCGCTCGCCGAAGCGAAACGTGTCGTTGTCGACGACAAACGCCAAGCGTTGTTGGAGGTCGCTGTCGGTTTGTCGTGAAAATTTTTAATCGGGTCGACAGCCGATCTAGTCTGAATGCAACGTTCCGACCCGCACCGAATGACTGAAATAAGAGGGTCAAATAATCGTTTATCCCATTGATTCCAGCGAATTAGTTGATCGTGGTGATGAAACACGCCATCATGGGGTGCCCAAAATGAAAACAAACAGGGCAAGGGAATAAAGGGAGGTCTTTTATGAACACGACGTTTCGTTTGACGGCGGGCGCCGCCGTCGCGTTGACGCTGACGGTTGCGGCCCAGGCCATGGCCGCGGATGTACCGAAGCGACTGGTATTCAGTTCCTACGATTTTGGTAGCTCCGGTTTCGCGCAGGCGTCCGGCATAGCCAATGCGTTCAAGCAATCCTTCGGCACGCGCATTCGCATCATTCCGTCGGGGACGAGCATCGGTCGCATCCTGCCGCTCGCGCAACGTAAAGTCGACTATGCCTTCCTGGCTTCGGGAACCTATTTCGCCTCCGAAGGCACCTTCGATTTCTCCTCCTCCGATTGGGGACCGCAGGATTTGCGTTGCGTATTGTCGCCGCCGGCGGCCACCGGCATGGTGATGCTTGGTTCTTCGAAATTCACCAACGCCACCGACATCAAAGGTATTCGCATGGGCTACGTGAAGGGCAATCCCTCGGTCAATGTGAAGACCGATGCGATCGCAGCCTTCGGCGGCTTGAAGGAAGGCGAGTGGGAGCGGGTTTGGCATGGCGGTTACGGCGTCATGAAAACCGCGCTGCTGACCGGTAAGATCGACGGATTCCTGGCCGCGCCGACATCGGGCTTTTCGAAAGAGATCGAGGCCTCGCCGGACGGCATCAAATGGCTGCAGTTCGATCCCGACAATAAGGAAGCCTGGGCGCGCATGGTCAAGATCGCGCCGATGTATGCACCGATCAAAACCGTCAGCGGCGCCGGCATCACCAAGGACAAGCCGTCCAACACCATGTCGTTCCGCTATCCGATGATGGTGACCTATGCCGACCGCTCGTTCGACGAGGTCTATGCCATGGTGAAGGCCATGGATGAGCTGTATCCGAAGTACAAAGACGTGTCCTACGCCACGCAGTTCTGGAATTTGAAAGACGCGTCGACGCCGCCTTGCGAGGCCGCATTCCATCCCGCGTCGATCAAGTATTTCAAGGAGAAGGGCGTTTGGACTGAAGAAGCTCAGAAGTGGCAGGACGCCCGGATGGCCCGTCATGCGGCAGTGATCGAAGCTTGGGAGGACGCGCAGGATTCCTATAACGAAATGCGCGCGGCCGAACGCAAGAAAGGCAACAAGATCAAGGCCGGCAAGGGTTGGGAAGACTGGTGGGCCAAAGTCCGCAAGGAAAAGAACTTGGACTGATCGAATGACTTGAACCGGGTCAGACCCGTTGGCGCAAACCCAAACCACACCCGGCGAGGACCCGGCGGCTGTGTCTCAGGCACAGAATCCGGCGGATCGTCGAATCTCCGGCCTCGTGTATTGGATCACGCTGGTGCTCGGCGGGTTTGGATTGCTGGTTGCCATCAATCAGACCTTCAGCCTCAATGCCTTGGGCATCGTGCTGATCGACAACAGCTATTACTATCTGCTGATCGCGATCTTCCTGCCCTTGGCCTTCCTGATCATCCCGGCGGTCAAACGTCACGGCGACAAGGTTCCGTTCTACGACTGGATTCTGTTCGTAGCCGCCGGGGCGACCGCGCTCTACCTCTCCTATCATGGCGGCGAGATGGTGGAGAAGGGATGGGATACCGTGGCGCCGCCGCTGCCTACAGCGGCGGCGGCGCTGATCTGTTTCCTCGCGCTGGAAGGCGTGCGTAGAGCCGGCGGGTGGGTCCTGTTTTTCGTCTGCGTCGTCTTCTTCACGTTCCCGTTGTGGACGGAGGAAGCGCCGGGATTCCTCTGGGGCATCGGCAAGTCGCCGGTGGAGCTGGTGCGCTCCTACGCCATGGGGTTCGAGAGTATCGTCGGTGTGCCCATGCGGGTTGCCGGCAATATTTTGATCGGCTTTTTGGTTTTCGGTGCCGCGCTTGTGGTCACGGGCGGGGGCGAGTTCTTCATGAACTTCGCCGCCGCCATGCTCGGCAAGAGCCGGGGCGGACCGGCCAAGGTTGCGATCGTCTCCAGCGGCTTCTTCGGGTCTCTGAGCGGCAGCGTCATCTCCAACGTGGTGACGACCGGACAGTTGACCATCCCGACCATGAAACGGGCAGGTTATCCGCCGGCCTATGCCGGTGCGGTGGAGGCCTGCGCCTCGACCGGTGGAACCTTGATGCCGCCGGTGATGGGGGCGGTCGCCTTCATTATGGCGGAGTTTCTGAATATCCCCTACGGCGACATCGTTATCGCCGCGGCGGTGCCGTCGATCCTGTTCTATGTGGCGCTGCTGCTGCAGGTTGACTGCTACGCGGCGGTAAATCACCTGCATGGCCAACCGGCCGAAGAGATCCCGAGCATGATGGAGACGTTGAAGGAAGGCTGGTTCTATCTGTTCAGCCTTGCCTTGCTTGTCTATCTGCTTGTGGTCGCCCGGCTGGAGCTCTACGCGCCATATTTCGCCACGGTTGCCTTGCTGGTTTCGGCGACCATCTTCCGTAAGAAGAACCGGTTCAATGTCCGCCAGTTCATGGCGTTGATTATCGAATCGACCAAAACCATTTCAAACATCATCGCCATTCTGGCCGGGATCGGCGTCATCGTCGGCTCGCTCGCGTTCACTGGCGTGGGCGGTGCGTTCTCGCGGGAATTGGTGGGCATTGCCGAAGGCAATCTTTGGCTGTTGCTGATCATGGGCGCGATCACCAGTTTCCTCCTGGGCATGGGAGTCACGGTCAGCGCTTGTTACATTTTCCTCGCCATCGTCATGGGGCCGGCCCTGATTGAGTTCGGCTTGGATCCGATCGCCAGTCATCTTTTCATCCTCTATTGGGGCATGCTGTCCTACATCACACCGCCGGTTGCCTTGGCGGCGGTGGCGGCGTCGGTGATCGCCGGGGCGAAGCAGATGGAAACCGCCTTCACGGCCATGCGGCTCGGTTCCATCAAGTTCGTCTTGCCTTTCATCCTGGTGTTAACGCCCGCCCTGATCCTGCGCGGCGAACCGGTCGACGTTTTGATGACGATCACGGCCTGTAGCATTGCCGTCGTGCTGATGGCCATGGGGTTCGAGCGCTATATGTATGGCATCGGCCCCGTCGGCGGAGTCATGCAGGTGCTGCTGTTTCTCGCGGCTGCCGGGTTCCTGTATCCAGAACCCCTAAGCTACGTCGCGGCGGCGGTCGGCACGGTTGCGATCTATGCCGTTGCCTGGATGTTTTTCCGGCCGGCGCATTAGGGTCTGTTGACAATCATCGTGATGCGATGATTGTTGCGACTAGCCCGTCAGAAATTCCGTATGTCCGTCGACGGCGAGCGCCTGTCCGGAAATATTCCGTCCGGCCGGCGATGCGAGAAAAAGAATCATGGCGGCAATATCGTCGGCGCTGACGAAACGACGGAGGGAGCTTGACCGTTCGTAGATCTCACGGATCTCTTCAGGTGTGCGGTCGGACGCCGCGGCTTCGCCGGCGATTACGCTGTCCATGCGCGATCCCTCCACTGGACCGGGGCAGATCGCGTTGACGCGGACGCCGTGCGGGCCTAACTCCATTGCCAGCGATTTCGTCAAGCCGATCACGCCCCACTTCGCCGTCGCGTAGGGGCTTCTATTCGGATAGCCGAACATGCCGGCGGTGGAGGAGAAGTTGACGATCAGGCCATCTCCCTGCGCCTTCATTGCCGGCGCCACCGCGCGGCAGCACAGAAATGTGCCATCCAGATTTACCGCCAGACAGTCGCGCCAATCCGTTAAGGACAGGCTTTCGATGCCGCCGGTCGGTCCGGCCACGCCGGCGCAATTGACCAGCAGATCGACACCGCCCAGGCGGTTGAGTGCCTGCGACATCATTTTTTCAACCGACGCCTCGTCGCTGACATCCGCCGGAAGCGCTAAGAAGTGATCGTCGCTTATGCTTCCGCTGTCGATGTCGCTGATCACAACCCGGTCACCGCGCGCGCTTAGTGCCGACGCCACTCGATTGCCGATACCACCGCCCGCGGCGGTCACGATTGCCCGCATGAAAATGATCTCCTGCCGTTCGAAAATGTGTTGCCATGCCGCGCGCTTCGTCACAAGTATGTGCCTTCGAATTTGAGGTATTATATGACAGCACCAAAAATCGGTTTGCTCGGCATTGCGCTTGAGAGCAACGCCTTTGCGCCCGTCGCCACCGAACAAGATTTTCGCGACTGCATTTACCTCGAGGGGGAAGAGGTCGTGACCCGCGCGCGCCAGCCCATCGCCGCCGTGCAGAAGGAACTGCAGGCTTTCGTGCAAGCCATGGATGTCACCGGCCCGTGGCAACCCGTTGGATTGTTGGATGGGGTCTGCCCGCCTTGGGGGCCGGTCGACCAGAAGTTTTTCGACACCTGTCTCGACCGGATCGACGCTTTGATCGAGGCGGCGGGTCGGCTCGACGGGGTTTATGTCGCCAATCACGGCGCCATGGTGGCGACGGAAGACGGCGACCCGGACGGAACCATGCTGGCGCAACTGCGATCGGCCTTGGGCCCCGATGTGCCGATCATCGTCACCCTCGATCTGCACGGCAACATCTCCGAGCGCATGGCCGAGGCGGCCGATAGCATCATCGGCTACCGCACCAACCCGCATGTCGACCAAAAGGCACGCGGCGAGGAAGCGGCGTTTGTCATGCGGCAAACTTTGTCGGGTGCGAAGCCCGTTTGCACGGTTGTCAAACCGCCCCTGGCACCGCCAAGCGTGACATTGTTGACCGCGGACGGCCCTTACGCCGATCTGATGGATTATGGACAACGCCGGGCGCAGGAATTGACTGACGATATTCTCAACGTCTCGGTATTCGGCGGGTTCGTGTTTTCCGATAGTCATAAGACAGGTTTGTCGGTGGTCGTGACGGCGCGGGAGGATCGGGCCAAGGCGCAGGCATTGGCGGAAGAGATCGCTGGCCGTGCCTGGAAAGACCGCGATCGCTTCAAGCGGGAGCTGACCTCGATCGAGGATGCGGTCGCCATGGCAGCGGAAAACGCGGCCTATCCCGTGCTGCCCGCGCGCATCTATTCCGACGCCGGCGACAATCCGGGCGGCGGCGGTGAGGGGCGGACGACTTGGTTGCTTGACGCCTTGATCGCCGGTCGGGTCAAATTCGTGCTCTACGGCTCCTTCTTCGATCCGGCACTCGCGGCGGAAGCGCATGAGGTCGGATTGGACAGCGAGTTCGAGGCGCGCTTCAACCGAGATTTCGAAAGCGAGTTTTCCAAACCGTTGACCGTCCCGGCCAAGGTTGTGGGTTTGCACGACGGCGGTGTCGTCGGCCGTCTTGGCATTTATCGGGACGTGAATCTGCGCCTCGGCCCCTGCGCGGCATTGCGAATCGGCGGCCGGGAGGGCGTTACCGTCGTCGTGATCAGCGCCCGTCATCAGACCGCCGACCCGATCTTTTTCGAGATGTTCGGCTTGAACATTGCAGAGGCGCGGACCGTGGTGGTCAAGTCCCGTGGTCATTTTCGGGCCGGTTTCGCCCCCTGGTTTCCGCCGGACACGGTCTGCGAGGTTGACACCGCTGGACTAACTTCACCGGTGTTAAGCCGGTTTAGTTGGGAAAATTTGCCGCGGCCGGTTTTCCCCTTGGACGAAGAAACGAAATGGGATGTGCCCTGAACGTTTTCGACCGAAATTAAGTTCATTAGAAAATCTAATACTTGTCATGAATTCCACTAGGGTTGACCCTACCTGTACTTGCCTCATTATGGACGGCGTTTTTTATTCGATTTTGTCAGCGTAGGACCTCCGATCATGACCCGACGCCCCGGCCGTAACTTTTTGCATTCTCCAGGACCCAGCAATGTGCCCGAACGGGTGCTGCGCGCGATGAACCGCGCCACCATCGATTTGGTGGAGCCGGAGCTATTGGAGACCACGCAGAGCGTCATGGGTGATCTCAACCATTTGTTCGGCAATCCGGATGGCGAAGCCTTCATTTTCATCGCCAACGGTCATGGTGCCTGGGAAGCGGGGATCGTCAACATCCTTTCGCCAGGCGACAAGGTTTTGATCCCGGGCTCCGGCCATTTCTCGGTCAATTGGGGCAAGATGGCCGGTTCGTTCGGCATCGAAGTCGAAGGCACGGATGTGAACTGGCGCGCCGGGATCGATGTTGACTTGGTCGAGCGGGCCTTAAAGAACGACGCCAAGGGCGAGATTAAGGCGGTCATGGCGGTCCATACGGATACCGCCACCAGCGCCACCAGCGATATCAAGGCGATCCGCGAGGCCATGGATCGAGTCGGTCACGAGGCATTGCTCGTGGTCGATGGCGTCGCCAGCTTCGGCGCGACGCCGTTGCCGATGGCCGAATGGAGTGTCGATGTGGTGATCGCGGCCAGCCAAAAGGCATTGATGATGCCGCCGGGACTGTCGTTCAACGCCGCCAGTCAGCGCGCCATCGAAGCGATGCGCAAATGCAAGACGCCGCGCAACTATTGGGACTGGGAATTGCGCATGGAGAAGGCGAGCTACCGCTGGTTCTGCGGTACCTCTCCGGTGCAACAGATCTTCGGCCTGCGGGAAGCGCTGGATATCATTGCCGAGGAAGGCGAGGACCATATTTTCGACCGCCATCGGCGTCTGGCCCGGGCGACACACGCCGCCGTCGACGTTTGGGCGGAGGGCGGTGCGCTCGAGCTCAACGTACTCGACCCGGCGGAACGCTCAACCTCCGTGACCACCATCCTATTGGCGGAAGGCATCGATGCCCATCAGCTGCGCGCCAGCATGCGGGAGGAGCTGAATGTCTCCGTCGCCAGCGGTCTTGGCGAACTGATGGGTAAAGCCTTCCGCATCGGCCATCTCGGCGACCTCAACGAGCCGATGTTGCTCGGTACCTTGGCAACGGTGGAACTGGGGCTTGCCAATCTACAGATCCCCCATGGCAAAGGCGGCGCCGAGGCGGCCATCGCCGCCCTGGCGGAAGCGGCGTAGCGACCATGACCAAGACACGCCGTTTCGTCCAATGCGACGTATTTACGTCCGCGCCGACGAAGGGCAACGGTCTGGCGGTCGTCGTGGACGGCGATGGCTTGAGTGATCAACAGATGCGCGACTTCGCCGCCTGGACCAATCTGGCGGAGACAACGTTTTTGTTTCCGCCGACGTCTGCCGAAGCCGACTACAAAGTTCGCATCTTCACGCCGGCGCGGGAAATGCCGTTTGCCGGTCACCCGACGCTCGGCAGTTGTGCGTCTTGGCTGCATACCGGCGGTCAGCCGGTGACGCCAAAAATCGTCCGGCAGGAATGCAATATCGGCATCGTCGATGTCGACCTTCGCGGCGATGTCCCGGCCTTCGTCGCGCCGCCGACGGACATAGAGCCGCTGCCTTCGGCACGTCTGATGGCGATTTGCGGGGCCTTGGAAATCGATCCGGGCGCGGTCGTGCGTAGTGCCGCGCTCAACAACGGGCCGGCTTGGCAGGTTCTGGAACTGACCGATGCCGCCACCGTTCTGGCGTTGGACAGCGGTAAATTGACGGGGCTCTCTCTCGCCGGTCTTGGCCTCATCGGTCCGCATGGCGACGAAGCCCAATGCGACTATGAAGTGCGGATGATCGATTCGGATATGGGAGAGGATCCGATCACCGGTTCCCTCAACGCCGCCATCGCCCGCTGGATGGCGGCGGACGGGCGATTGGACCGCGATCTGTTGATCGCGCAAGGTACCTGCATCCACCGCGAGGGCCGCGTCCATATCCGACGCGACCCGGCGGATGCCGATCGAATTCTGATCGGCGGCGAAACGCAGATCCTTATTGAAGGGACGGTCAGGCTTTGATCAAGCACCCGGTTCTAAGGTAAGTGACCCAAAATCGGACCACTGCTCTACGCGCCTTCTTCGCCCGCTATATTACAGCAAACGCAGGCGTGGACGACGAACGCATCGTGGAAGCGTTCTCTGTGGTGCCGCGAGAGGATTTTCTACCACCGGGTCCTTGGAAGATTTTTCTGCCTGGAACTGGACAATATATCGAAACGGTCGGCGACGATCTGGCCTATGCCTACCAGGATTTGTTGATCGGATTGAAGCCGGCCGATGGTATCAACAATGGCAGCCCGACGCTTCATGCCAGATGTTTGCAGGCGGCGTCGGTCGTTCCTGGCGACCGTGTCCTGCATCTTGGCTGCGGTACTGGATACTACAGCGCCTTGTTGGCCGAATTGACGGGGCCATCCGGGCATGTGGTCGCAATAGACATTGACGCGGAGTTGGCCCGACAGGCCAGCGAAAATCTCAAAACCCATAGGCAAGTGCAGGTCCTGCGACAGTCCGGCGCAGAGGGTCGTTTGCCGTTGAGCGATGTCATCTATGTCAACGCCGGGGTCAGCGATCCGCCGGCGACATGGTTCGACGCCTTGAATCCCGGTGGCCGTCTGATATTTCCGCTTACACCTTCGGAAGGTTACGGCGGTATGTTACGGGTGGAACGCCGCAGCGAGAACCGTCGTTTCGCCGCGAAATTTTTCTCGCCTGCTGCCTTCATTCCCTTCGTCGGCGCCCAACGTCAAGGCGCTCAGGCTCCACTGCAGGCTGCCTTCGCCGCCGGCGGTTGGCAAGAGGTCAAGTCGCTGATCATCGACAGCGATACACCGGACGACAGTTGCTGGTATGCCGGTGACGGCTGGTGGCTATCGACCGAGGCGACTTAGGCTGCTGCCGCGGTCATTTCTTTCCGTCCCGTCTCGCAATAGCTCTCGATCCATTCGGTTGCCGTGCCGGTCTCGCGCCAAGTGACGGGGAAGAAGCTGTCATGCAGGCGGTCGTCGCCGGCCAATTGGTAGCGGCGGTAGACATAGCCGCCGGGACGATCGGAGAAGCGGGTGTCTTCCGGCACGAAATGGACACCAATGGAGCGGCGCATGCGGTCGCCGGTCGTGTTGGGGCCGGAGCCGTGCCAGATCTCGCCGGCATGGAACACCATGCTGCCCGCCGGCACTTCGATCTTCACGGGTTCCGGCGGCTCGATCCCGTTCGTTTCGGCCACATGCCGCATCAGGGCGCGATAGTCGTCCGGCGCGTGGAATCCTTCCGGGATCGGCGTCAGCGGCCAGCGGTGGGAGCCGGGGACATATTCGATCGTGCCTGCATCCCGATGGGTGTCGTCGAGGGTTAGCCATCCGGTCACGGTTTGCTGCGGGTCGAGATAGTCCATGAAGGACGTGTCCTGGTGCAGCGTCACCGATTTAGTGCCGGCCGGTTTCCACCAGATCGTGTCGATGCCCAGGCGCGCGCCGGACCAACCCGCGAGCCGCGCCGCCGTGCGGCCGATATCGGCGGACAAGGCCAGTTTCGCCACGGTCAGATCGGCTTTCCAGGCATTGCTCATATGCCGGGTGACGTCCGGTAGGCTCATGCCCTCCCGCCAATACCATTCGTCCGGATAGACCCCAGTGTCGAAGTCGCCGGCGAATAGTCGCGGGAAGCTTATCCGCAAGGCCTGGAGTTGGTCCTCCGACAGAACGCGTTCGACGACCAGGAAGCCATCCCGTTGGAAGCGGGCGATATCTTCATCCCTCAGACGGGAAAGTGTCGGTAAATGATAGGTCATGTCGGATTTTCTCCGTTCTAATGTTGTTAATGTCGAAGATAGTGTATATTTTAGGTCATTCAACGAAATTAACTTCGGTAAAAATGCCCAATGATCGAGCTCGACCAAATAGATTTCGGCCTTCTGGCGCTTCTGCAGAAGAATGCTCGGATGTCGAATAAGGAGCTGGCGGCGGCGGTCGGATTGGCGCCGTCGAGCTGCCACGAAAGACTAAAGCGATTGACCCGTGATGGCGTGCTGCGCGGCGCTCATGCGGAGGTTGCGCCGGGCGCCATGGGCGTCGGCTTGGAAGCATTGCTGATGATCGAACTGGCCAAACACGAGCGTCAGACCGTCGACAGTTTCATGGCCGAGATCGTGCAAGTTCCGGAAGTCCGCTCGGCCTTCCTGATCAGCGGTCAACACGATCTGGTTGTCCATATCGTCGCCCGCGATACCGCGCATCTGAAGGACTTGGCCCTGGACCAATTCACCTCCCGCCCCGGCGTCACCCGCATCGAGACCTCCATCATCTTCGAAGCCGCCCATCGCCACGATCTGCCGGATCTAACGAAATAGCAGGTAATTGGAAACCGGAACTTGCAGTAATCTTCGTCATGTATGGACCTTTCCGGATTTGCAAGAAGAAACTGTGGCTTTGACCCACGCTCATGTATTCGTCCTGTTTGCGGGTTTTGTTGCCCTGGACGGAATGGGTCGATCGCGGCCCGGGTCGGTACAATCATCCCGACGACCTTTTTTGGTCGATGACGCTCCGTCCTGACCCGGGTCTCGGTCCTGCCATGTCTTCTTCTCGCGGTGAATGGGGTTTGTCCTTTTCTGCTGTGTTTTGCTGGTCTTTTGCGTTTCGTTCGTGGTTTCGGTTGCGTGGCGGTGGTCAGCTTCAGCCGGCGGGATTGAAGCTGGTTTGTTTGCTCAGGCAGGCCCAGGCGATGCGGGCCAGTCGGTTGGCGACGGCGACGGCGAGGACGTTGCGATTGAGGTTTTCGGCGCGCTTGCGCATGATGAAGGCCTCGAGCCGGTTGCGCGGCTGTTGCTGGCGGCCGGCGACGGTGATCAGGCTGTGCGCGCCCTGGACCAGCCATTTGCGGATCAGGGCGTTGCCGCGTTTGGTGATGCGCAACAATCGGGTGCGCCCGCCGGTGCCGTGCTGTCTGGGCACCAGACCGAGCCAGGCGGCGAACATGCGGGCCGAGGCATAGAGGCCGGGATCGTCGACGGCGGCGATGAGGGCGGCGGCGGTCAAGGGGCCGATGCCGGGGATCGAAAGCAGCCACGGGGCGCGCTCGTCGGCCTTCAGCTGAGCCTTGATCAGGCCGTTGAGTTCGCGGATCTGAGCCTCGATCTCGAGCAGCATCAGTGCCTGCATTTCCAGGCCGCGCAGGAGCGCCGGAGCGAGTTCGAGCTCGGCCAGCCAAAGCGGCAGCTGGCGGCAGAAGCGGGCCCGGCCTTTGGGGTAGACATGGCCGTATTCGGCCAACAGGCCGCGCAGCCGGTTGACCGTCTCGGTGCGCTGGCCGAGCAGGCCCTCGCGCAGGCGCAAGAGGCTGCCCAGGTCCTGCTGCGTCATCGTCTTCACCGGGATAAACCGTGTGTCCGGCTGCCTGGCCGCGGTGGTGATGGCGCGGGCGTCCCGCGTATCGCTCTTATGCGCGCCCAAAAACATCGCCACCCGGCGCGGATGGATCAGCACCACCTCATGGCCCAGTGATTGGCAATAGCGGCCCCAATAGTTCGCCCCGCCGCAGCTCTCCATGGCGATGCGACAGGGCGGCAAGGCCGCCAGATAACGCTTCAAAGCGGCGCGGCGCAGTTTCTTCTCCAACACCGTCTCGCCCGCCCCATCGGTCCCGTGAATGTGAAAAATGTTCTTTGCCAAATCGATGCTCAACAATTTAATCTCCGTCATGGGCCTTTCTCCTTTCAAATCTGTCTCTCTGGCTCATAGAAGTCGTCATTTGAGACAAAGAAAGAGGGAAAGGTCCATCCCATCATCCCGGACAAGCGTAGCGGGATCCGGGATCTCAAGCAGAATGGAACAAGCTGTTAAGGTTGCGATCTATTCTGCTTGAGATACCGGATAACGGCTACGCCGTTTCCGGCATGACGGTTAATGAGTTTGGACCGATGGTGATCTTTTTAGCAGTTTCCTAGCGGTTATCTCTAACTAGACATATAGGTCCCAAAGATGGAACGTCAGTAAATGGGCGGGATAGAAGCCGTAGAACATATGGGTCGGCAGGCGCGGCAAGTTCAAATCGAGTTTCAGGGTCAAGGCCAAGAAAGCGCCGCTGGCGAGGGCCGGCAGGTCGGCGAGGATCAGCGGCGGCCAGCTCGGCACGAGATTGGCGGCAAGGGCGAGGGGACCGGTGGCCCATAAAGTGGCATCTGGGCGGGCGCGTTCGAGACAGCATAGCACCGGAATCATCGCCGCACCCAGGGTGCCGAAGTCGGTGAACCAAGCGGCCGGTGCCAACGCGGCGGCGGCAATCAATGGATAGGGGCGGCGGGACGCTGTGAAGCGGTCGATCAACCAAATCGCCAGCACCCCCGCCAAAAGCGTGAACATCACATTGCCTTCGAACCATTCCCGGCCCGCCATGACATAGGCGGGTTGGCTAATGACCGCCCAGGGCAACAACCGTTTCGCATAACGCAAAGCCCGATCCGGCTTCTCCGCCAAACGCAAGGCGATGATCGCGGCGAACAACGGAAACGATAGCCGGCCGATCGCGTGCGTCTCCGCGATCAATGCGGGCTCGACGATCTTGCCGTAATGGTCGATGGCCATGGTGGCGAGCGCCAGCCATTTCGCCAATTCCAGATCGCCCCCCGCCGCTTTATCGTCTCGTGACGCGGGCATGGCTCACCCATCTCCCGATGGTGCGATTGGACAGCGAAGTAACGCGACTGTTAAGCTGTTTTTCGCCAGGAGGTAGCGCGCCATGCTCCGAATCATCCCGATTTTTCTCTGTCTTGCCGTCACCCTGCCGGCTTATGCCGCGAAAGAAAAGTTCGAACGCACGAAACCGCACGTCAATATCGGTACCATCGGTCAGCAGGATTGCTGGCGACAGCAAGCGCCCGCCTATTCGAAAGCCTGTCAGGAAAAGCTCATCGTGGCTTATTGCAAGACGCCACAGGGGCGTGGTTGTGACCGGAAAGAGGTTCGAAAAATGATCGCTGCCGGGAAAATTCGCGCCAAACCGCCGGCGAGCGCGAAGCCAAAGCCCCCGCCCGAACCGGGGCTGCCGGGCGTGACCATATATCTCGACCTGAACAGAAACTGATTTCTGCCGTGCCGCCGGCGGTTAGCGGCTTGGCTGGCGCCGGGAGGCGGGCTCGATTAAACTTCGGCCGTGCGGCGTTATAGGTTGGGTATCTGCCGAAAATGGACGAGTTCGGGCGACAACAAGACATCGTTATAGGGCTGAACGCGGTTATCGTGGCTTCCCATGCGGATATGCCGCGCGTGCTGGTCGTTGAGGAGGCCGGGGCCGATGCCTTGCCGTTTGGCTCCTTCCAGGCGGATCACCGCACGTTGGAAAGCGGCCTGCGCGATTTGGTCGCCGCACAGACCGATCTTAATTTGGGATATGTGGAGCAGCTCTACACATTCGGCGATCGGGATCGCGACCCGCGCCTTGGCCATGACGGTGGCCGCGTGATCAGCATCGGCTATCTCGCCTTGGTTCGCGACGACGATGACGGCGAAGCGGTGTCGACGATCTCGCTTAAACCCGGCAACCGCTGGAAAAACTGGTACGACTATTTCCCCTGGGAGGACTGGCGCGCCGGTAAACCGGCGATCCTGGCGGATATCATCGAACCTTATCTGTTCCGGTGGATCGACGCGGCGGAAAATCCGTCGATCGGTGAGCTGCGCCGAAGCAGGGCCGCACAGACATTCGCCACAGGGGCGTCGCCTTGGAACGAGGAGGCGGTTCTTGAGCGCTACGAATTGCTTTACGAGGCGGGCTTGATCGCGGAAAGCGGCCGTGACGAACGTTTCGGGGACGTGAACGGTGTGAACGGGACTGTGCCGTCGCGGGCTATGGCGCTCGATCACCGGCGTATTCTAGCCACAGGAATCGGCCGTTTGCGGTCCAAGATCAAATATCGGCCCGTGGTTTTCGAACTGATGCCGGAGGCCTTTACCCTGCTGCAGCTGCAGCGCCTAGTGGAGGGGCTGGCGGGCAAGCGGTTGCACAAACAGAATTTCCGCCGTCTGGTCGAAACGAATGGCTTGGTCGAGAGTGCCGGTACTGTCGCTCACGATACGGGCGGCCGCCCGGCCCAGCAGTTTCGATTTAGAAAAGATGTGGTGGCGGAGCGTAGATCGCCCGGCGTAAAATTACCGGGCTCTCGTATTGCCCAACCGTAACTGCTTGTAAAAACGTTGAGAATCCAGGTTTCGAGATTCATCGGTAAGGGCTTGACATAGCTTATGCTCATTATTAGGTTAAGTAGGTATCCCGAGTGGATATTTTTTTCACCCCAAAATACTCAATATTAGCATAAATAAGTTTGGAACCCTCTCATGCTGACGAGTACGCAACACGATACGGAATTCACGCCCGAATTGGCGGCCCGCTTGGCGCCTCTTTACGATCGCGTCAAGCAAGTCATCGCCAAGTCGGATTGGCCGTTCTATGCCCCGGATGTCGACAAGGTCTTGCGATTGAAACGGCAACGCAATGCGGTGATCTTGGCCCATAACTATATGACGCCGGACATTTATCACTGCGTATCGGACATTGTCGGCGACTCTCTAGCCCTGGCCCAAAAAGCGATGGAGGTGGAGGCCGACGTCATCGTGCTTTGCGGCGTCCATTTCATGGCCGAAACGGCAAAGCTTCTGAATCCGGAAAAGACCGTGTTGATCCCCGATCTGAAAGCCGGATGCTCGTTGGCCGAATCGATTACCGGGGCCGATATTCGCGAGTTGCGTAAGAAGTATCCCGGCGTGCCTGTCGTAACCTATGTCAACACCTCTGCCGAGGTGAAGGCGGAATCCGATGTTTGCTGTACCTCCGCCAATGCCAAACAGGTTGTGGAAAGCTTGGGCGTGAACCGGGTGATGCTGTTGCCGGACGAATATCTAGCGCGTAACGTCGCGGCTCAGACCGACGTCGAAATCATCACTTTCCCGGGCCGTTGTCAGGTGCATGAACGGTTTTCCGCCGATCAGGTCATCGCGCTGCGGAAGTCCCATCCGGGTGTCACAGTCCTGGCCCACCCGGAATGCCCACCGGAGGTATTGGACGAAGCGGACTTCTCCGGCTCCACCGCCGGCATGGCGCAGTTCGTCCGCGATCGGAAGCCGGCCGAAGTGGCGATGATCACGGAATGCTCGATGAGCGACAATCTGATTTCCGACAACCCGGAGACCAAGTTCATTCGATCCTGCAGCCTTTGCCCGCATATGCAGCGGATCACCATGGTCAACATCGCCGAGGCCTTGGAAGACATGAAACATGAAGTCTCCGTCGATCCGCGGATCGCGGAGAAGGCACGGCAGGCAGTGGAGAATATGCTGCGTGTCGGCCGTGGTGAGAAGATTGTAAAATGACAGATATCCACAGTAGTGACGTTATCGTCGTCGGTGCCGGGGTCGGCGGGTTGTTGGCGGCCCTCAAGCTAGCCCCCTTGCGCGTGACCGTTGTCGCCAAGGCGCCGATGGGGGAGGGGGCGGCCAGCGCCTGGGCACAAGGCGGCATCGCCGCCGCGATGGCACCCGACGATACGCCCGCTGACCATGCGTTGGATACGCTGGCGACGGCTCAAGGGTTGGGTGTCGATGAGGCGATCGCGCTATTGACCGAGGAAGGCCCGGCCCGGATCGGCGAACTGATCGAGCTCGGTGTCGCTTTCGATCGAAATGCCGACGGTCAATTGACCTTGGGTCGCGAAGGCGCTCATCGTCATCGCCGGATCCTGCATGCCCAAGGCGATAGCACGGGACGGGAACTGATGCGGGCTCTCGGCGCGGCCGTCCGTCGGGCGCAACATATCGAGATACATAGCGGTTTCACGGCACATTCTTTGGTCCGCGATAAAGGCCGCGTGATCGGCGTTTGCGGAGAGGCCGACGGAACGCCGACAATTCTGCTCGGGCGCGCCGTGATCCTGGCCACGGGCGGCATCGGCGCGCTTTTCAAATACACCACCAATCCGGCGGAGGCGACCGGCGACGGGGTTGCCATGGCGGCGCGGGCCGGCGCCCGAATCGCCGACCCCGAATTCGTGCAGTTCCACCCCACCGCCATCGATGTCGGCGTTTCTCCCATGCCGCTAGCGACGGAAGCCTTGCGGGGCGAAGGCGCGGTGCTGACGACCGGCGACGGTCACCGATTTATGGTTCAGGCCCATGAAGATGCCGAACTGGCGCCGCGGGATGTGGTCGCCCGTGCGATCTGGCGGCAACGGCAGCGAGGCCGCAAGGTCTTCCTGGACGCCCGTGACTCCGTCGGTGCGGATTTCCCCAACCGATTCCCGACGGTCTTTGCCCATTGCCGGACCTATGGGATCGATCCGCGTGTGCAACCTATCCCGGTCGCACCAGCGGCGCATTATCATATGGGCGGCGTCCTCGTCGATCCGAACGGCCGATCATCCGTACCAGGGCTCTGGGCCTGCGGCGAAGTGGCCGCGACGGGGATACACGGGGCCAACCGATTGGCCAGTAACTCCTTGCTCGAGGCCGTTGTCTTCGCACCACGGGCGGCAGCCGATATCCTGGCGCGGGAAACGACCTCCCCATCGGGGAATGCGAACACATCGCCGCTGACGCGGCTTTCATTGCGATCGATCGAGCGTCGGCAGGTGATGAGCCTGGTCGACGACACATACGCCGCATTGGGGTTGATGCGGGACGGCACGCGACTGCGCGCATTTCTTCAACAAATCGTCGCGATGGAAAACGACACCGTTTCGCCGTCGGCGGCTTTGACCAATCGGATAACCGTGTTGAAGATGATGACGGTTTCGGCTCTCGCCCGGCAGGAAAGTCGGGGTGGTCATTTCCGTACCGACTTTCCAAGACCGTCGGATGCGTTCGCGCGCCGCACCATTACGACCCTAAACGATACCGAAACTCAAATCGCGCATATCCTGCGTGACGAGTTCGAAGACGAACTGAAACAGGCTTGAACCCATGACAAAACCCGATCTGTCACTATCGCCATTGTTGGTGCGGCGCGCGGTCGAAGAGGCGTTGCGCGAAGACTTGGGACGCGCTGGCGATATCACCACGGACGGCATCGTGCCGGTAGATGCGACCGCCAGCGCCGATTTCGTTCCAAGGGAGGAGGGCGTTATCGCGGGGCTCGATTTCGCCGCCGAGGCTTTCCGTCTCCTCGATCCGGACGTGAAGCTGACGCGGCATCTTGATGACGGTGCCGCAGTGACGCCCGGCAAATCAGTGATGACCGTGACCGGCAAGGCCCGCGCGGTTCTGAGTGGCGAGCGGGTGGCGCTGAACTTTGTCGGCCGCCTTTCGGGGATCGCCACGGCGACACGCGCCATCGTCGACGCGGTCGCGGGGACCGGCGCGCGGGTGACCTGCACACGGAAGACAACGCCGGGGCATCGTGCTGTCGAGAAATATGCGGTTCGCGCCGGTGGTGGATACAATCACCGTTTCGGTCTCGACGACGCGGTTTTGATCAAGGACAACCATATCGCTGTCGCTGGCGGTGTGCACCAGGCGTTGGCGGCGGCGAAAGCCAATATCGGCCACATGGTCAAGATCGAGATCGAGGTCGACACCCTGGCGCAGCTTCGCGAAGCCTTAGCCGCCGGTGCGGACGTGGTTCTTCTCGACAATATGGATCCGCCGACCTTGCGCGAGGCGATTGCGCTGATCGATGGGCGCGCGGTCGCCGAGGCGTCGGGTGGGATTACCGCGGCCACCGCCCGCGCCATCGCGGAATCCGGCGTCGACGTCTTATCCGTCGGCTGGCTGACTCACAGCGCGCCGAGCCTAGACGTCGGGTTGGATATTTCCTAAACACCGGCCAAGTCTTCCGTCGGCAGAATGTGCGGCGAGTTGGCGATGGCCGTCTCACTCTTCGGTTCGCCGCGATAGACTTGACGGAGATGAACTTCATCGGGTCCGTCGGCGACACGGAAGGCGCGGGCCCAGCTATAGGCCTCGGCGATCGGCGTGTCCGGCGTGCCACCCATGGCGCCGAAGATATGCAGCGCCCGATCGGCAATCCGATGATAAGTCTGCGCCACCGCCACTTTGATCATCGATACCTCGCGCCGGGCCGACCGTAAGCCGTCTTGGTCCAACAACCAGGCGGTTTTCAGGATCAAGAGCCGGGCCTGTTCCAACTCGATCCGGCTGTAGGCGACGGCCTGCTGCACGGCATCGTAGTCGGATACGGTACGGCCGAATGTGCTTCGTTCCTCCGCCCGCGCCATCATCAGTTCGATCAACATCTCGCAGTTGCCGACCGCGCGCATGCAGTGGTGTACGCGCGCCGGACCCAGTCTCACTTGGCCGGAGACGAAGCCGTCGCCTTCCGCGCCGAGCAGGTTGTCGACAGGTACGCGGGCATCCTCGAACTTGATTTCGCAGCCGGCAGCACCCGGTCCACCAAGATCCAAATAGGGCAGTTCCCGCGTCAACTTCACGCCCGGCGTATCCATTGGCACGATCAATGCGCTATGGCGTTTGGTGCGCGGCCCGTCCGGATCGGTAACGCCGATGACAATAAGAAACTCGCAGTCCCGATGGCTGGCGCCGGACGCGAACCATTTGTGGCCATTGATGACATACTCGTCGCCGTCGCGTTGGAAGCGGGTCTGCAGGTTCGTCGGGTCGGAGGAAGCGACGGCGTATTCCGTCATCGCGAATGCGGATTTTATCTCCCCCTCCAACAAAGGCGTCAGCCATGCCCGCCTCTGCGCATCCGTTGCGAAATGCTGCAGGGTAATCATATTCGGTACGTCCGGCGCCTGGCAGTTGAAAACCCGGGCCGAGCCGTGCCATCGGCCCATGATTTCCGCCAACGGCGCATAGTCGAGATTGTTGAGGCGGGTTCCCGGCTCATCGTCACGCAGATCCGGCAATCCGAGATTCCACAAACCTTGCTCCTTGGCCAGTCGCCGGAGCTCAATGGTGAACGACGGTTCGGGCAATCTGTCCCGCAACACCGCGAGCCGCCAATCGCGCCAGCGCGGGATGATGTATTGGCGATAAAATTCGTTCAGTTGATCCTGCAACGCAATGGATTGATCGGTATAAGTAAACTGCATAGCGCGCTCTTTCGGCGAATGTATCTTTTGTGCGGCGCTATATTCACGCCTCGACGTCGCAGCGTCAAATCGGCGCGATCTTTAGGGAGAATGTTCGGGACCCAGGGGCGACAGTCGCACGCCGGCGCGGAGCCTGCGGTAAGCCTGGTTGGCCGGGTCGGCGATATATCCGCCGGGGGCGATGGCGATCAGCGTCCGGGCGGCGATGGGATCGAAGTCGGCGCGGAAGTGGCAGGTGCTCTTCAAGGCGATGATGTCGCGGTCGGGGAGCGAGAGACCGAAATGCTCGAATACGGCCCTATCCAGGGTTTGGATGCGCCGGCTGCCGACGGCGATGTCGACACCGCCGATCCGGAGCAAGGCCGCGGGGCCGACATCGACATCGCGCCCCTGACTGACCGCACCGTCGGCGCGAAAGCATCCGTCGCTTAGTGCGATGACTTCGAAACGGCCGGGAAAGGGGTGCACGCCGGGTAAATCCGAGCGGCCGCCGAGGGATAGATCGAGCATGGCGCCGATCCCGGCGTCGTGAGCCGCTTTGGCCGCCTCCGCATCCGCCAACATTCCGAAAAGAGCATTCTTTGCCCCGCCCTCGACCATGGCCTGCAAGAGGCCAACCGTGTCTCCGCTGCCGCCGCAGCCGGGATTATCCTGGGTGTCTGCGATGACGACGGGGCGGGTGCCGGCCGCGATTAGCTCCCTGGCTTGGCCGACGGCCTCGACCGGCGATAGGAGCGGTTCGGCAAATTCCGCCTCCTTCGACAGGATCAGGGCGGCGATCTCATCCGCGGCCGCGTCGGCAGCGGCTTGGGTGACCGCGTGAACGCTGACGGAGGGGCCGCATTGCCGCAGGTCGGCGGCCGGGAATCCCGCCAAGTAAGCCAGCGAGACAATCTCTTCTGTCTCCCGTGCCGCCGCGGCGTCGACGATTCCTTTCGACGGTTCGACGAATGTGCATTGAAAGTTCAAGGGCAACAGGAAGGGGAGATGGCGTTGCGCCCGGCCTGCGGGCCGGCCCTCGACCAATAGTCGGGTCATGGCCGCCGCCGCCCGCGCACCTGCGTCCCGTTGATCCACGTGAGGATAAGTTCGGTAGGGCAATACCGCATCGGCCGACGCCAGCATGTCTGTCGTGACATTGGCGTGGTAGTCGAGCGAGATCACGATCGGGACGGTCTCGCCGACGACGGCTCGGACACGGCGCAATAATTCGCCTTCGCCATCCTCGAAATCCGCCGCGACCATGGCGCCGTGCAGGTCGAGATAGACCCCGTCGACGGGCAGAGCGTCACTGAGCCGCGCGACGATCTCGCTGGCCAAAGTTTCGAAGGCCCGCGCCGTTACGACACCGCCCGGCAAGGCCGACGTCCAGAGCAACGGCGCGATCTCGTGATTTCCCGCATGTGCGCTGAGAAACCCACCCATGCCGCTACCACTTTCGGCCATCTGACTTGTGATTTCGTCACCCCGCAAGACCGGCGGTCGGCCAGGTGCGCTACCGAAATCCTCGAGATCGGTTGGCGTGGGCACGAAGCAATTTGTCTCATGCATGAAGCCGGCGACGGCAATCCGGGACATATCAAACGCCTTTGAAGACCGGCTGGCGTTTCTCGACGAAGGCTTCCTGTCCTTCGGCGAAATCGGCGGAGTGTCGGATCTTTTCGCGCCAGGCCATGCCGGCGCTGCGGCCGGCTTCCTCGCTTTCGAAGCAGGCGCGCCAGAGCGTTTCTTTCTGGGCCTGGACTGCCAAGGGGCCGCATTCGACGGCGATGCGTTTGGCCAGGTCGAGGGCGGCGGTGCTGGCCTGCCCGGCCGGTACCACCTGTTCGACCAACCCCGCCGCCTGGCACCAGGCGGCATCCTTGGCATCGCCGAGAGCGAGCAGGGCAAAGGCCTTGGCGTAGCCGAGCTTGGTCGCCAGCTTCAATGGGATGTCGACGGCATTGGTACCGATACGGGCTTCCGAGACCGCGAATTTCAGGGTCTCGTCGGCGATGGCCATGTCGCAGCCCAGCATGAGATTGATGCCTTCGCCGATGCAGTGGCCGTGGACGGCCGCGATGATCGGTTTCGCCGTGGTCATGCCTTCGTCGATCAGCAGCGGGCCGAAACCGGCCAAGTCATCGGCTTCGAGCGCGCGGCTCAACGCCTTGACATCGACACCGACACAGAAGGCGCGTTCGCCGGCTGCGTCGAGCACAGCAACGCGTGCTTCGTCGTCATCGCGGAAGCGGGTGAGGGCGTCATTGACCCCGGCATACATCGCCTGATCGAAGGCATTCATCACCTCCGGCCGGTTCAAGGTGATCCGTGCGACATGTCCGTCGCGTCGATAAAGGACCCGCTGCGCCTCGCTCATTGGCTTTCCTCCTCGACCAGTTTGGTTTTGCCGGTGGCGCCCTTCAGGATTTCGAACTCGCCTTCTTCCACAAATTCCAACTTGGCGCGGAACCGTAATTGGTTATGGATCGCTTCGGAAAGATCGTGGGCCAGCGCCGCGCGTCGTTCGTCGGACAAGCCGGCCGAAACCTCGGCCTTGATCCGGACCGGTGCGGGTACGACCGGTCCCGGCCCGGGCTTGATGATCCGCATCTGTCCCGTCGTCAATTCGGACGATGAGTTGACCACGTCCCGTACCGCATTGGGGAAGACGTTGACGCCCTTAACCAGCAGCATGTCGTCGACCCGGCCCTTGAACAACATGCGCGGACCGGGCCGGCCGCACGCGCAGGGTTCGGTCGAAACGTGGATGATGTCCTTGTCGCGCCAGCGGATCAGGGGACCGCATTCCCGCTCAAGACCGGTGAATACGATTTCGCCCTCGACCCCGTCCTCTATCGGCAGCGGTTCCAAGGTTTCGGGATCGCAGATCTCGTAATAGGCGTTGTCCGCGGCATAATAGTGGATGCCGGCATGGGCTTCGCAGGACACGCCGGTCGGGCTATGGCAACCGGTCGCGCCCATGATGTCATGCACCATGGCGCCGCCGAAGCCGTCCTCAATGGGGCCGTAGATTTCCGGGATCGAGCCGCCGGGCTCCCCGAAGACGATAATCTTTTCCAACCCGAGATCGGCGGGATCGACGCCGGCCCGGTCTTTCATGGTTTTGATCAGATGCTGGGCGAAGGAAACGGTGCAGACGATCGCTTTCGGGCGGGTGTCCAGGGCGGCCTGTGCCACCCGTTCCACGCCGGACAGAGCGCCGACCGGTACGACGCAAATGCCGCAGCCCATCATCGAATCGACGGCCGGGATGCCGGCGACCCACATGGATAAAACGCTGGCATGCATGACCACGTCGCCCGCTTCGAGGCCCAAGCGGGCCATGGCACGGCCCTGATTTTCATCCGTCACCCGACGATCCTTCAATGTGAAGCCGCTATATGTCGGGGTGCCGGTGGTGCCGGACGAGGAGGAGACACGATTGACCAGCTTCGGGTCGCAGGTGATGTGCAGGCCAAAAGGGTGCCCCAATTGTTCGCGTGAGGCGGCCTGGCTTGCACGTTCCTCATCCTTATCGAAGAAGGGATAATCGCGCAGCTGCGCTAATTCGCGGAAGTCATGGGGATCGGCACCAGCCTTATCGAATTTGTCTTTGTAATACGGCGATTGGGTGTAGACCCGGAGCAACTGAGTTTTCAATTTACGGAATTGCAGCTCGCGGAGCGCCGCATCGTCAAGCGTCTCGGCGCTCGGATTCCACAGTTTCATCGATATCCTCTGAATAGGCGTAAAAAGGTTTTGTAGCCTATTTGCCAGAAGGGGACAAAGCTGTTGACGGCGCGCCGCCGAGCCGGGACATTGCCGCATCTGTATCGACCCATTGGACAAAATTTAAGCGACGTCGGAGTCATGGCCACTGTCATCGGGATCAAGTTGGACGACCGACGGGAATTGGTCGCCGAGGCGATGGAAAATCCGCAAGCCTTGGCCCAGGGCCGTCCGTTATTCGTCCGGCGGGTACTGGCGTTGCGGCGCCAGGGCGGACGCACGATCGCCGAGCCATGGATCGAAACCGGCGATCTCGACCAACCGGTCTATCTGCAACCCGCCCAGGTGCGCAGCGTGCATAGTCCGCGCAAGGACGCGTTGACGCGCTTCAAACGTTTCTGGGACCGGCACGGTCGAGCCGCGCGACTGCAGACGTCCTTGCCGAAAATCGCCATGGCGGAAATTTGTCAGTTCGACGAACCGATATTGGTGCGGGAGCCGGCCTACCAACCCGGCAATGTCAGTGCCGTGGAGCTGATCGTTCTCAACCATTTGGTCCGCCGCGCCACGCCGGCCGTGTGCTTCGAAATCGGAACGTTCGACGGCCGCACCACGCTCAACCTGGCAAGCAATACGGGCCCCGAATGCCGTATCTTCACCTTGGACCTGCCGGCGGCACAACTCGACGGGACGGCTTACGAGGTCGCCGCCGGCGAGCGCCAGTTCATCGAAAAGGCGGCGTCCGGCAGCCGTTTCACCGGCACCCCGCAAGCGTCCAAGATCGAGCAGCTTTATGGCGACAGCGCCAACTTCGACTTCTCGCCCTATCATGGCGTCATCGACTTCGTCTTCGTCGATGCCAGTCATGTGAGGGATTATGTCCTGAACGATGCCGGCGTTGCTATGAATCTGCTACGTCGAGGGACAAATGACGATCCGCGGGGGACCGTGGTCTTCCATGATTACGGCGAATGGGAAGGCGTCACGGAAGCATTGGAGGAACTCCATCGCGGCGACCCGCGCTTCTCAGGCCTTTCGCATGTGGAAGATACGACCTTGGCCGTGCTGACACTCTGAACGTCGTGATCAGAGGTGGCCGAGAGCCAGCTTGACCCGTTCCAGATCCATACGCGGTGGAATGCCTTGGTATTCGCACATGCTGACAACCTGCTCGAGGATGAAACTCGGTTGGAAGCGGGCCATCGGCTGCACGCCGCTCGGATAATAGTCGTTCAACAGATAGTCGATCACGCCTTCGCCGACTTCAAGCCCGGCCTTGGCGCAGACATTCTCGAAGATCTGCCGGTATTCCGGCGCGCTCGGTGCGCCGATTTCGAACTTGTAGCGGATACGGCGGCGGGTGGCCTCGTCGAACAACTCATTCAGGGTCATGTTAGTGGAGAACATGACCAAGGCATCGAATGGAACCGGGAACTTCTTACCCGTGCTGAGCGTCAAATAGTCGTTGCGCCGTTCCAACGGAATAATCCAACGGTTCAGCACTTCGATCGGCGAGACCAGTTGCCGGCCAAAGTCGTCGATCACGAAGACGCCGCCGGTGGCTTTTAGCTGTAGCGGCGCTTCATAGACTTTTGAAATAGGACTGAACTGCAGATCCAACATGGGCAGGTTCAGCTCGCCGCCGGTAATGACCAAGGGCCGGTAGCAACGGACCCAGCGCCGATCCGGCCGCACCGTGGTGATGGTGCCGTCCGGCAATTCCGGTGCCGGCATTTCCTTATGGATGGAACTGTCGAAGACGTTGATCACCTGGCCATCGACTTCCAAGGCGTAGGGGATATAGATCGGCTTGTGGAAGGCGTCGATGATGGCTTTCGCGTAGACGGATTTGCCGTTTCCGGGGGCGCCGTAGAGCAGGATCGAATGGCCCGAATTTACCGCCGGTCCGTATTCGTCGAGAAATCCGTCCGGCAGCACCATGCCCTTGAAGCATTCGGCGAAAATCTCGGGTTCGAGGACTTCATCGGTAATCTGCTGCGCCTCGGATTGGCGCGCGAAATCCGTCAGTCGGACCGGTGCCGGTCCGACATAGGTCGATTGATTCATGCCCTCGAGGGCCCATTCGCGACCCTTGTCGCTCAGCTCATACCGCTGCTCGCCGTCCGTCGATAGGGTGAGCGCTTCGAACAGGTCTTTTTCCTGCGCATATCCCATGACATGCACAAGCACACGACCGCCCAGTTTGAGATGCTCGGAAAACTGCGAGACGGCTTGGTAACCGTAGACATAGGCGCACTTGACGACGAGCGTCAGCAGGAAATTCATCCCGAAGCCGGTTTCCTGGAAACTCCGTGGCGCGATCGGCGTGTGAGCGTCTGCCAGCCCGTGGGCGGTCGGATCTTCTGTTTGCATACTCATTGACGCATTCTCCACTGAACCAATTGGCCGATTCTTTGCCCAGATGAGTCCAAAGTCAACAAAACTGTGTATCAAGCTGAAATTTGTGGCGGATCGGCTTGTCAGTTCAATCCGGGGCGGCTAGGTTCCGGCCAATCTTACACCCAATCTACTAAATCAAGGATTATCTGGATGAGCGGGATCATCGACATTCACGGTCGGGAGATTTTAGACAGCCGCGGCAATCCCACGGTCGAGGTCGAAGTGACCTTGGAATCGGGTGCGCAGGGTCGGGCTGGCGTCCCCTCCGGCGCTTCAACCGGCATGTTCGAAGCCCATGAGAAGCGGGACGGCGGTGGACGCTATCTTGGCAAGGGCGTGCAAGAAGCCATTGCGGCCGTCAATGGCGAACTGTTTGATGTCCTGTCGGGGATGGACGCGGCCGATCAGGTTCGGCTCGACAATTTGATGCGCGAATTGGATGGCAGTGAAAACAAATCCCGTTTGGGGGCGAACGCCATTTTGGGCATCAGCCTGGCGGCCGCGAAAGCGGCGGCCCAGGAAGTCGGCCAACCGCTTTACCGTTATGTCGGCGGCGTCAACGCGAAATGCCTGCCAGTGCCGATGATGAATATTGTCAATGGCGGCGCCCATGCGGACAATCCCATCGACGTCCAGGAATTCATGATCATGCCGGTCGGTGCCGACAGCTTTGCCGAGGCGTTACGCATGGGGGCGGAAGTCTTTCATACCCTGCGCGGTGCCTTGCAGGAGGCCGGCCACAACACCAATGTCGGCGACGAGGGTGGGTTCGCGCCGATGTTGAAAAGTGCCGATGAAGCTCTTGGATTCATTGTTAAATCAATCGAAACCGCTGGTTATAAACCTGGAGATAACATCTGTTTGGCGCTGGATGCCGCAGCAAGCGAATTCTTTCAGGGCGGGAAATATGTCCTCTCCGGCGAAGGTAAGACGTTGGATGCCGGCGGGATGGTCGACTACTACGCCGATCTCGCAGGTCGCTACCCCATCGTCTCCATCGAAGATGGTATGGCGGAGGATGACTGGGACGGGTGGGCCGCACTGACCGAGAAGCTGGGCGGTTCCGTCCAATTGGTCGGCGACGATTTGTTCGTCACGAATCCGGCCCGTCTGGCTGACGGCATCGCCCGCGGCGTCGCTAACTCGATCCTGATAAAGGTCAATCAAATCGGAACCTTAACTGAAACATTAGATGCGGTTTCTTTGGCTCATGGTGCCGCCTATACGGCGGTTATGTCCCATCGGTCCGGCGAGACCGAGGATGCGACGATCGCCGACCTGTCGGTGGCGACCAATTGCGGGCAGATCAAGACAGGGTCGCTGGCCCGTTCCGACCGGACGGCGAAATACAACCAACTCCTGCGCATCGAGGAGGATCTTGGCGATCAGGCGATCTATGCCGGTCGTCAGGCCTTGCCTGCTTAAAGATTGGCTGGGCCGATGAAAATAGTCTTGACCCCCTGGAAACCCTGTGATTCTCTAGACGAATCATGGAGATTTGGTTCGATATAAAAAAGTGGTTGCGTCAATCGATCGCGCCGACGCTCTGTGTGGCCTGCGCGGCCTATTTCGCCTATCACGCGTTTCAGGGAGACCGGGGAGTCTTTGCCATGAGCCGGCTTGCCAAGGAGATCGAGCGGGCCGAATCCGAACTGGCCCGATCCGAGACGAAACGCCAGAAGTTGGCCAACAAGGTAGATCTTGTTCAACCGAACGCCATCGACCCGGACCTGCTCGATGAACTGGCGCGACACCAGTTGGGCCTGGCCCACCCGGACGATCTCGTCATTTACGATATCCGATAACGCCAACGGAATTTGCGTCCATCCTTAAGTGGTTGGTGCTGCAAGCTTATTCCGTTTGCCTGAATCAAAGAATTAACTGAAATCAAGTTAATCTTAAAATTTCCATTGATTACAATGGTTTACTTGTCTATTTAGTGGTACAAACAGCTATCGCTTCGCCGTCAATTCAAAGGAACCGAGCATGGCCAAAACGCCCGCCAAGCGCAAACCACGCCGTAAATCCAATGTTCCCAAAGTCAGCCCAGAAGAACATCTGCAATTCTACCGCGATATGTTGTTGATCCGCCGCTTCGAGGAAAAGGCGGGACAAATGTACGGCATGGGCCTGATCGGCGGTTTTTGCCATCTTTATATCGGGCAGGAAGCGGTCGTCACCGGCATTCAAGCAACCCTTTTGCCAGGCGACTCCGTCATCACAAGCTACCGGGATCACGGTCATATGCTGGCGTGCGGCATGGATGCCAAGGGCGTGATGGCGGAGCTGACCGGCCGGATCGGCGGTTATTCCCGAGGCAAGGGCGGCTCCATGCACATGTTCAGTCGGGAGAAAAGCTTCTATGGCGGTCACGGCATCGTCGGCGCCCAAGTGCCGATCGGCGCCGGCCTCGCCTTCGCGCATAAATATAAGAACGACGGGCATATCTCCGTGACTTATTTCGGCGACGGCTCCGCCAATCAGGGGCAGGTCTACGAGACCTTCAACATGGCCGCGCTGTGGGAGCTGCCGGTCTTGTTCATTATCGAGAACAATCAATACGCCATGGGTACCGCCGTTTCCCGCTCCTCCGCCGAGACCGAGCTCTATAAGCGGGCCGAAAATATCGGCATAAAGGGCGCGCAGGTCGACGGCATGGATGTGTTGGCGGTCAAAGCGGCGGCGGAAGAGGCGGTGGCCCATGTCCGTGCCGGGAAAAGCCCCCTATTGCTGGAAATGAAGACGTACCGCTACCGCGGTCACTCCATGTCCGATCCGGCGAAATACCGTTCTAAGGACGAGGTGCAGCGCGTGCGGGCGGAACAGGACCCGATCGATCATCTGCGCGATATCATCCTGAAGAAGAAGTTTGCCGACGAGGCGGCGTTGAAGGAAGTCGACCGCGAGATCAAGGAGATCGTCACGGAAGCCGCCGAATTCGCCCAAAACAGCCCGGAACCGGACGCGGAAGAACTCTTCACCGACGTCCTGGTCGCGGTGTAGGAGGTTTATTTATGCCCATTACCCTGACCATGCCGGCGCTTTCCCCGACGATGGAGGAGGGGACCCTGGCGAAATGGCATGTCGCCGTCGGCGATGCGGTGAAGCCGGGCGACGTCCTGGCCGAAATCGAAACCGACAAGGCGACCATGGAATTCGAGGCGATCGACGAGGGCAGCGTCGGCGTCCTGCTGGTGGCCGAAGGCACGGAAGGCGTGCCGGTCAACCTGCCGATCATGATCCTGCTGGAGCCGGGGGAGGATGCCAGCGTCCTGGCCGATGCGGAAACGCCGGCCGCGCCGCAGCCGGCCGCGGAACCGGTACCCGCCACCGCGCCCGAACCTGCGGCGACGACGGCCGTGGTTGCTGCGCCGGTAGAGGTGCCGCCCGAGGTCGAGGTGCCGGCTGGGACGGCGCTGATTACCATGACTATGCGCGAAGCCCTGCGCGACGCCATGGCCGAGGAAATGCGCCGCGACGACACGGTTTTCCTGATGGGCGAGGAGGTCGCCGAATATCAGGGCGCCTATAAGGTCAGCCAGGGACTGCTCGACGAATTCGGACCCGGTCGAGTGCACGATACTCCGATCACCGAGATGGGATTCACCGGCCTGGGTGTCGGGGCGGCGTTCGGCGGCTTGCGGCCCATCGTCGAGTTCATGACCTTCAACTTCGCCATGCAAGCGATCGATCAGATTATCAATTCCGCCGCCAAGACGCTTTACATGTCCGGCGGTCAAATGGGATGTCCGATCGTTTTCCGCGGACCGAACGGTGCCGCGGCACGGGTCGCCGCGCAGCATTCGCAATGTTACGCGTCCTGGTACGCCCATGTCCCGGGCCTTAAGGTGGTATCGCCGAATACGGTCGCCGACGCCAAGGGGTTGCTGAAGTCCGCTATTCGGGATCCGAACCCGGTGATCTTTTTGGAAAATGAGATCCTCTACGGTAAAAGCGGCGAAGTGCCCGACCTGGAAGACTACACCGTGCCCATCGGAAAAGGGCGGATCGCCCGGCCCGGCGCGGATGTCACCATCGTCTCATTCTCCATCGGCCTCAACTATGCGTTGGAGGCTGCCGAGGCGTTGGCGGCGGAGGGCATAGAAGCGGAAGTCATCGATCTGCGCAGCCTTCGGCCTTTCGATCTGCCGTTGATTGTCGAGTCCGTGAAGAAGACCAATCGTTGCGTCACGGTGGAGGAAGGTTGGCCGGTGTGCAGCATCGGCTCCGAACTGTCGGCGCAGATCATGGAGCAGGCGTTCGATTATCTCGACGCGCCGGTGACGCGGGTTGCCGGTCAGGACGTGCCCATGCCCTATGCGGCCAATCTGGAAAAACTGGCGCTGCCGTCGGCGGCGCAGGTCGAAGCGGCGGCCAAGGCCGTTTGCTACCGCTAAGGATCGGGGAGGGAGGAGATCATGCCGATTACGATCACCATGCCGATGCTCTCACCGACCATGGAGGAGGGCACGCTGGCCGCCTGGCTGATCAATGAAGGCGACGCGGTTAGCGCGGGCGACCTGATCGCCGAGATCGAGACCGACAAGGCGACCATGGAATACGAGGCCATCAATGACGGCGTCCTCGCCAAGATCCTGGTGCCGGCCGGCACCGAGAATGTCGCCGTCAACACCCCGATTTGTATCCTGCTGGAAGACGGCGAGGACGAAAGCGCATTGGAAGGATTTACGCCGGCGTCGGGTCCGAATGTTGAAGCCGAACCCGAGGCGCCTGCGTCGGAACAAGTGGTACAGGCACCGGTTCCTGCGCCCGTAGCCGCCGCCGCTCCGCCGCCACCGAAATCCGAAGGTCGTGTCTTCGCCAGCCCATTGGCGCGAAGATTGGCCGAGCAAGGCGGCCTGGATATCGCCGCGATTTCCGGCAGCGGCCCCCATGGCCGTGTGGTCAAGCGGGATGTGGAGGCCGCGCTAGCCGCGCCACGTCCAGCGGCTGCACCTGCCGCGGCTGCGCCCGCACCCGCTCCGTCACCTGTATCCGCCGACGCCTTGCCGTTCGAGCCCGAATTCGAGCTGCATCCGCTCAGCACCATGCGCAAGACGATTGCGCGGCGCTTGACGGAATCGAAACAACAGGTGCCGCATTTCTATCTCACCATCGATTGCCGTATCGACAAGCTGCTGGCGTTGCGCAAGGAACTGAACAGCGGGGCCGAGGACGGCGTGAAGTTGTCGGTCAACGATCTTGTCATCAAGGCGGTGGCCCTGGCGCTTGTGAAGGTGCCGGCGGCGAATGCGTCCTATACGGATGAGGGGATCAAGCTCTACAAATCCGCGGATATCGCCGTGGCGGTGGCGACCGAACACGGTCTGATCACGCCGGTGGTCCGCGACGCCGCGGGCCGCGGTCTGGCGGCGATCTCCGCCGACATGAAGGATTTGGCCGCCCGGGCCCGCGACCGCAAATTGATGCCGGAAGATTATTCAGGCGGCACGTTCTCGATCTCCAATCTTGGCATGTATGGCATCAAGCAGTTCGAGGCGGTGATCAACCCGCCGCAGGCTTGTATCCTTGCCGTCGGCGCCGGCGAACCGCGCCCGGTAGTGGAAGATGGCGAACTTGCGGTGGCCACGGTGATGACCTGCACCCTCTCCACCGACCATCGCGCCGTCGACGGTGCCGTCGGGGCCGAGTTCCTGAACGCCTTCAAGGGTTATATCGAAACCCCGCTGACCATGCTGTTGTGAGGCCGATATGAGCGAGCAATACGACCTTATCGTGCTGGGCGGCGGACCGGGCGGTTATGTCGCCGCAATCCGGGCGGCCCAGCTGGGTATGAAGACGGCGCTGGTCGAGCGCGAGCATCTCGGCGGCATCTGTCTGAACTGGGGCTGCATTCCGACGAAAGCGCTGCTGCGCTCGTCCGAGCTCTATCACCTGATGCATCGGGCCGATGAGTTCGGTCTCAAAGTCGAAGGCGTGAGCTTCGATCTCGACAAGGTGGTCAAACGCAGCCGCGCCGTCGCCAAGCAGCTGAGCGCCGGCGTCGCCCACTTGTTGAAGAAGAACAAGGTCACGGTAATCGATGGTCACGGTCGTCTCGCCGGCGGCGGCAAGCTGCTCGTCGATGGCGGCGGGGAACTAAGCGCGCCGCATATCATCCTGGCCACTGGCGCTCGGGCGCGGGAGCTGCCGGGATTGGAAGGCGACGGCAAGCGGGTCTGGACTTACAAAGACGCGTTGTTGCCGGAAGCGATGCCGAAATCATTGTTGGTCATCGGCTCCGGTGCCATCGGTATCGAGTTCGCCAGCTTCTTCCGGACCCTCGGCGCCGAGGTCACGGTGGTCGAGATCATGGATCGCGTGCTGCCGGTGGAGGACGAGGAGATTTCCAAGCTGGCGCAAAAAGCCTTCGAGAAGCAGGGCATGAAGATCCTCACCGGCACCCAGGTCAGCAAGCTCGAGCGTGGCAAGGACAGCGTCACCGCGACGCTTGAAAACGATCTGGGTATGGAGAAGCTGACCGTCGACCGGGTCATCTCCGCCGTCGGCATCACCGGCAATGTTGAGGAAATCGGCCTCGAAAACACGAAAGTGAAAGTCGATCGCGGCCATGTGGTGATCGACGCGTATTGCCGCACCGGCGAGCCCGGTGTCTACGCCATCGGCGATCTCGCCGGCCCGCCCTGGCTCGCCCACAAAGCCAGCCATGAAGGGGTGATGTGCGTCGAGAAAATCGCCGGTCTGGATGTCCATCCGATGGACGCAGGCAATATCCCCGGCTGCACCTATTGCTGGCCGCAGGTCGCTAGCGTCGGTCTGACGGAAGCGGCGGCGAAAGAAATGGGGCGGGAGATCAATGTCGGTCGCTTCCCCTTCATCGGCAACGGCAAGGCGATCGCGCTGGGTGAGGCCGACGGCCTGGTCAAGACCGTGTTCGACGCGAAGACCGGCGAACTCCTCGGCGCCCACATGATCGGCGCCGAAGTCACCGAGTTGATCCAGGGCTATACGGTCGGCAAGACCTTAGAAACCACCGAAGCCGAACTCATGCACACCGTATTTCCGCACCCGACCCTGTCGGAAATGATGCACGAATCCGTCCTTGACGCCTACGGTCGGGTCATCCACTTTTAGAATAGTTGTGGAGACTATTCTAATTGGAAAATTGGGTCGAATTTAGCGAATTCGTTCGGAATTGGGCGATTGTTCTTGGTGGTATCGTCGGCTTGTGGGTCGCCATATGGCGCGGACGATCGAACTCTAAACAGGCGCATGCTGCTCAAGAACAAGCAGCAATTGCGGACAGAAGCCATGCCACGGAAATCTATAATACAGCTGTTGGACAACTTAGCGACGAGCGCTTGGAGATACGGTTGGGGGCTGTTTATACGCTTCGTCAATTGGAGTATGATTATGTTGAGTTTTCAAAGCCGGTGCTGATGGTTTTGTCAGCCTATTTGAGAGCTAAGACCGAAGAAGAAAGCCTGCATGAGCTGACCGTAAGTCAGATGGTAGAACAAGAAGACGTGAGCGCTATTGTGGAACTATTGAACGAGCGCCTACCTCTAATGAATGAGTAACGGAATGTAGCATGTCCATTTTTGCGCAAAGCAATCCAGATGAGAGGAAGGGCGAACCATTTAAGCTCAATCTCTCCGGCACGCGACTGGCTGGTATTGCGTTCGAAAACAAGATGCTAAAGAACGCCAGATTTTCAGACGCCGTACTGATAAATGCGCAGTTCAGTGGGTCGTTATTGTCAAGCGCTGAATTTGAAAATGCGACATTGGAAGCTGCAGACCTTACAGGCGCAAATCTTGAGCAGGCAAATTTGTCGAATGCGAAGCTTCAAAATGTTAGCTTTCGAAATACAAATCTAACTAATGCAAACTTTACTGCGGCGAATCTTTCTGGAGCCGATTTGTCCGGTGCGGATTGCCGGGGCGCCATATTCCTGAACGCCAACCTAAGTGGAACAATTCTTAAAGGCGTTGACCTGAGCCAATCGAGAGGATTGAAGAAACGTCAGCTAAGCAAAGCAATAACCGACTCTGATACTCGATTGCCAGAATTCAATGCCAAGTCAATCAGCTAATTACCGCCACCCGGAGAAACGCAACCGGCCGGATAGTCCGTCGCCGCGGAAGCCGAAATGGATTCGGGTGAAGGCGCCGAATTCGCCGGATTATTTCGCGACGCGGAAGCTGATGCGGGACAACCGGTTGGTCACGGTCTGCGAGGAGGCGGCCTGCCCCAATATCGGCGAATGCTGGGCCATGCGGCACGCCACGATGATGATCATGGGGGAGATCTGCACGCGGTCCTGCGCCTTCTGCAATGTCGCGACGGGTAAGCCCTTCGCCCTCGATCCGGACGAGCCGGCGCGGGTGGCCGACGCGGTGGCCAAGCTGGATCTGCGCCATGTGGTCATCACTTCCGTCGACCGGGACGATGTGCCCGACGGCGGCGCCCGCCATTTCGCGCGGGTGATCGAAGCGATCCGCGCCGCCGCGCCGGCCACGACAATCGAAGTTTTGACCCCGGATTTCCTCGGCAAGAACGACGCGGAAGACGTGGTCATCGACGCCAAGCCCGATGTCTTCAATCATAATCTTGAAACAGTGCCGAAGCTCTATCCGGAAGTTCGAAGCGGCGCCAATTATTTCAGCTCCCTGCGCCTATTGCAGCGAGTGAAGGAGCGGGACCCGGAAATCTTCACCAAGTCCGGCATCATGGTCGGCCTCGGCGAGGAGCGGTTGGAAGTGCAGCAAGTGATGGAGGACCTGCGGGCGGCCGGCGTCGACTTCCTGACTATCGGCCAGTATCTGCAGCCGACGCCGAAGCATTTTCCCATCGCCCGTTTCGTCACGCCCGAAGAGTTCGAGGCCTACGAAAGCCTGGCGCGGGCCAAGGGTTTCACCATGGTGTCCGCCTCGCCGCTGACCCGCTCGTCCTATCATGCCGACGCCGACTTCGCCGAACTGAAGCGCCGGCGGGCCGAGGAACTGGCGACCCGCTAGTGCCCACGCACGCGGAAGAGCGCGAACTGCCCTACCGGCCGGCGCAGATGTTCGATTTGGTCGCGGACATCGAAAGGTATCCAGAATTCCTGCCTTGGTGCATTGCCTGCCGGGTGACCAAGCGCGAGGACAATGTGGTCTGGGGCGACCTGATCGCCGGTTTCAAGGTGTTCCGCGAGCAGTTCACCTCGAAAGTCACCCTCGACCGACCCGACCTTATCCATGTCGAATATATCGACGGCCCGTTCCGCTATCTAAATAACCACTGGCGGTTCATTCCGGCCGACGCGGGCGCGGCCACCTTGATCGACTTCTACATCGACTTCGAGTTCCGCTCGAAGCTCCTGCAAACCGCCGCCGGCGCCGTCTTCAACGAAGCCGTCCGCCGCATGGTCAACGCTTTCGAACAGCGCGCGCATGCGGTTTATGGGGACCAGGATTAGGCAAAACCAAGTCGCCCGAATTCAAAGCAACGCCGTTACGTGGCGAGAGCGCTGTTATCAAAGGTTCAATCATTTTCGTCGTCCAGCAGGTCGAAAAACGGTGCGACATGCTGTTTGTAGCGTTGAATTTTACCGACAGCTCGATCGGTGATGGCGCCGGCGACGGCATCTCGGCTTGGCGTGGCGACGTGACGCGCGCGGTCCCTGCCGCGTTGGTCCAGCAGGTCGTCCCGCCAAGACATGCCGATAAACTCGAAAAGGGCCTGTGACACCGCGACCGGGTCTTGCACCAGGTCTTCATAGCGATATTCGAATAGGGGATTGCCGATATGATCTTTGAAGTAACGGTAGAGGGACATAACCTCCCGGTAGACATCGACCGTCGTCTGCAGGTCGGTGAAATTGGCCATGGCGTCGTTTCGATTGAAACTCTGTGCGAAGCAGGACAGGCAAACGTCGCCGGCGTTGCGGCGTGCCACGATGACCGGCGCGGCCGGGAATAGCCGGTTGATCGCCCCAAGCTCCACGATGTTGAACGGCATTTTGTCGACCAACGTCGTCCCGTCGAACGGCGCGCCGAAGTCCCGTTCGGCGGTCCGCCAAAACGAGCGGCGCCATTGCTGAAGATCGCCTGCGCTGGCTCTCGCGACCCCGTCGGGGTAAGCGCCGTGGGTCCGTTCCACCAGGCCGCGGACGGCGTCCAAAGGTGTCCGCTCCGCCGTCGTGTAGATGTCTGGATGGGTGTCCAGGATTTGCTCGAGTAGGGTGGTGCCGGAGCGGGGGAAGCCGACGAAAAAGACCGGTTGCGCCGCCGCCGTTACGTTGGCGGCGGCGAAATTTTCTGGCGCGAACACTTCCCTGCTGCGTCGAACATGGGCGCGAAATCTTTCGCCGTCGCAACCGGCGGCGGCGAAGTAGCGGGCGGCGATCCGATTGCCCTCGACCATGGCCTCGAAGGCGCCGTCATAGTCGCCCTCACGTTCCCGCGCCTTGGCCAGCGTCAACCAGGCCTCCTGGGCATATTGGTCGGCCGGCTTGTCCATAATGAATGCTTGCAGTATCGCCCGAGGATCGCCGCCTTGGCGCAAATCGATCTGTGCTATCAGCAGGCGGCAGGCCGCGTGATCCGGCGCGATCGCGAGGGCCTTCCCCGCCGCGTCTCGGGCGCCGTCCAGGTCATCGCTCATTTCCAGCGCCAGCGCGAGATTAGCGACGATCTCCACTTGCCCAGGCGCGAGTTCGGCCGCGTGACGAAACTGGACCGCCGCGTCCTGTGCCCGCCCCAGCTGTTGCAACACGCCGGCGAGGTTATTGACGGCGTCGAGAAAATCGGGCTGCAGTTCGACGGCCCGCCGATAGCTGTCGCGAGCATCGTAGAGCTCACCGCATTGTCCTTGAGCGATCCCGAGATTGTACCAAACGTCCGCATTGTCCGGCGCCAGATGAGCGGCGGTCTGCAAATGTTTTGCCGCTTCTTCCGGCCGCTTGGTTTGCAGCAACAAGGTGCCGAGGAAGTAGCGCAGGCGGGGATCGCGGCGTGCCCGTTTCAGCAGTTTGCGGTACCCGTCTTCCGCCTCCTGCAGTCGGCCGGCGCTGTGTGCCGCATGGGCGTCGATGAGTTGCCGCTCGACCTTACCTGCCGCCATCAGCCCGCCTGTAAGAGTCCAGCGAGCAAGACGCAGAGATTGTGGGTGCCATGAGCTACTACGGGGACCAGCACGCTGCCGCTCCAGGCATAGAGAAACGCGAAGAATATGAAGGTGACGGTCAATCCCGGCATGGTGGCCGGATCGAAATGCACTACCGCGTGGGCGATCGCCGCCACCACCGCGGCGGGCCAGAAAGACAGGCACTGACGCAATTTACCGAAGAGCAGGCTGCGGAAGATCAATTCTTCCAGTAAGGGCGCCAAAATCACGGCCCCGATCGCGAAGAGGACGAGGTAGAGGAACGGTCCGTTCCAAAGCCCCATTTCTCCGCCCATCGGCAATTGTTTGGGCGAACCGAGGAAAGGGCGTGTCAACAAAACAACCAGGCTGTTGCCGGCCACGGCGAGAAGGCCGGCCAGCATGGCGAGAGGAAACCAATGTCGCGGCGGTCGCAAAACGCCTATGGCTGTCCAACCGCCGGGTTCTCTCTGCACCGTATAGAACCACAGCCACAACAACGCGGTTGCCGCCGGCAGTACGGCCGAGGCGGCGAGCAGGCCTGGCGTCAAGTCGGTGCCCACAAAGGCGAGGGCGACGCCGGCGGCCGCGATTTGCAAGAGCGCCGCCACCGCGATCGCGATAACGGTTTTCCCTGTGCTCAACGCCGGAAGGGGGCGGGCGGTCGCGGCCAGCCTCACCAACTGTCGACCTCGTCCTGCAGCATGTCGAAGGCGGTGGCGATGGTCGCTTGCCGAATACCGTCGCGCCCGATATCGCCGTAATTCATTTGCCGATGCCGGATGCCGCCGCGGGCCTTGGCGGTCGCGAGATGGACCAGGCCGACGGGCTTCTCCGCCGTACCGCCGCCGGGACCGGCAACTCCGGTCACAGCAACGGAGAGCACCGCGTCGGACAGCGCCACGGCGCCTTCCGCCATCGCCCGCGCCACCGGTTCGGAGACCGCGCCGTAACTCTCCAGCATATCGGCCGGCACGCCCAGCATGTCGTGCTTCGCCGAGTTCGAATAGGTGACGAAGCCGCGGTCGACCACGTCCGAGGAGCCCGCGATCTCCGTCAGCGTGCCCACGATCAAGCCGCCTGTACAGCTTTCCGCCGTGCACAGCAGGATGCTGGCCTGCCGGCAACTGTCGAGCAGCAACCTCGCCTTATTCAGTAGTTTCTCCGTCGTCACCTTACTCCCCGATCGCCTGCTTTATCAGAAGAAGCGCGGCACCAGCATAGAGTGCGGCCAGCAGATCATCCAACATGATTCCGAGACCGCCGCCGACCTTTCGGTCCGCCCAGGATATTGGCCAGAGTTTGACGATATCGAACAACCGGAACAACAGAAATCCCAGTGCGAAGTCGCGGATCGTCAGGGACGCCAGGGTCAGGACCAACCATAGTCCCGCGACCTCGTCGATCACGACGGCGCTCGGATCCTTGCCCGGATCGGCTCGCTCATAGCGGTCCGCCGCCCAGCAACCGAGCCCGAAGGCGAGAATTGCCGCCATGAGCAAGCCGAGCGGTCCGACCCACCAGGCCAGGATCCATGCGACGGGCAGGGCGGCGAGCGAGCCCCAGGTGCCGGAGGCCGGTTTGATCAATCCGCTGCCGAACCAGGTGGCAAGCAAACAGGCCGGATCGGAAAGGGGCAAGGCAGGCCGTCGCAATCCGATCACGGCGGCGGCAACCGCAGGGTAGCCAACGCCTGAGCGGCAATGCCTTCACCCCGCCCGGTGAAGCCGAGGCCCTCCGTCGTCGTCGCCTTGACGGCCACGCGGCCGACATCGATCCCCGAAATAGCTGCGACGCGGGCCCGCATGGCGTCCCGATGCGGTCCGATTTTCGGCGCCTCGCAGATGACGGTCAGGTCCAAATGGACGATTTCGCCACCCGCCTCGGCAACCAAACCGGCGGCATGGCGCAGGAAAATATCGGATGCGGCATCGCGCCATTTGTCGTCGCCCGGCGGGAAATGCTGGCCGATATCGCCGGCGCCAAGCGCGCCGAGAACCGCGTCGGTAAGCGCGTGCAAGGCGACATCCGCGTCGGAATGGCCGACGAGGCCGCGGTCATGGGCAATCTCGACGCCGCAGAGCGTGACCCCGTGTCCGTCGCCGAAGCGATGCACGTCGAAACCCTGGCCTGTCCGCGTTTCCATCTGCAACCTCAACAGTCCTTGCGCCCGGGCATAGTCGGCCGCTGTGGTGATCTTCAGATTGTCGTCCTGCCCCGCCACAAGATGGACGCGATGACCCGCCGCCCGCAAGATCGCCGCGTCGTCGGTGAACTTGCCGTGCGGCGCCTCCGCATGCGCGGCCAGTATTTCCGGGAAGCGGAAACCTTGCGGTGTTTGCGCGCGGTACAGACCGGCACGGTCCAAATCTCGGGTGATGTGGTCGTCATGGCCGCGCTTTAGACTGTCGACGATCGGCAGAGCCGGAATCGCGCCCACCGCCGTTTTGAGCTCCGCGATCACGCCATCGATCGTTTCGGGTCGAACGAAGGGGCGTGCGGCATCGTGAATCAAAACGAGATCCGGAGGTCTAATTGTCAATGATTTCAATCCGTTATAGACGGATTCTTGCCTCGTGTCGCCACCGGCGATCGGGACCGGCAGGTCGAGGCCGGTCACAGACGCCATATAGTGACGATCAGCTTCCGGATCGATGACGACTTGCACCCGATCGATCGCCGGATGGTCCAAAAACCGCTCCAACCCACGCCGCAGCACGGTTTTGCCGCCAAGCGGGAGATATTGTTTAGGTTTGATTTCGCCAAGCCGACGCCCGCGGCCCGCGGCGACAACTAGGGCAACGACGTCCATCCGCCCGTCTTTCGCATGCTCCGTCCCCTCATCCCATCGTCCAATGATGCGCAACCCCGCGACAAGCGCATCCTAACCTAGAACCCAACCGTCTCCAACCGGATCGCCCCAACGTACCGTCTGCACCAGCCGAAATCAAAGGGTCAGACCCTTTGAATAAATATCGCCGCAAAAATAGGAGAAAACACGGCCTCATCGGCTATAGCAGCTAATCAAAGGGTCTGACCCTTTGATTTTTTGATTTGTCTGTGCGGGCGAGTATTGGTCGGGTTGTGCGATCAATCCCGCCTTATACCAACATTCGATATTAGAGACCTATTCAATGGGGCGAGATGGCCATTGAATAGGTCTTTATCATCGAATTTTGGTTCTATACAAAAAGCTGCTGCGTCAAGTTCATCCCAAGGGTTTTTGATCGTCGATCAACAGGGTCATGGTTCTATCCGACGTCGGAGTTGGTCCGCGTCACTATCCTGGGCTGACCTGTTTGAAGCGGTGGGGCGGCACACTGTATTAAGCGCAGTGTCATGAGCGCTTCGGCTCTTTGCCTGCAACCAAGTCGTCCCGTGCTCGCCCCGCCAGCCGATCATCAACGTCCTCTTTGCCTCACTTCGTTACATACCGCACATATTGCACCGCTGGGTTAACCGGTCGCTTCCCCCACATGCGCTTGAAAGTGGCTTTGCTCTTTCCACATTCGGCCCAGGATCACCGCCAGCCGGCGCGCCACCGCGACCCGGGCTTTCTTCGCCCCGCGCCGCTTCATCACCCGCAGCCCCCAGCTCTTCAGGTCCGAGCTCGAACGCACCGTGCTCAGCAGCACATTGGCCGCCTCGTAGAGGTAATGCCGGGCCATGTGATCGCCTTGCTTGGAGATGCCAAGCGTGACATCACGATCCCCCGATTGATAGCGCTTCGGCGTCAGGCCCAAATAGGCGCCGATATCCCGCATCCGCCCAAAACGGTCGATATCCTCAATCGTGGCGTAAAAGGCCAGCGCCGTGATCGGCCCCACCCCCGGCACGCTCATCAAGCGCCAACAGACCTCGTTTGCAGACGTGATCCGGCGGACCTCGCCGTCAAGCCGGGCGAGTTGGCCCTCCACCGAGGCCAGGGTCTCCAGCAAACTATCGACGCAAGCGTAGAGCAAACCGTCCCGACGCACCGCCGCCCGCGCCGCTTCGGCAAACCGCTTGTAGCCGCGTGCAGCCCCCAGCCGGATGCCGAACGGCTTCAACAGGCCGCGGATCTGACCGTTCATCTGCCGCTTCACCCGGACCAACTGATCGCGCGCGCCCAGCAAAGCTTTCAGACGATGACTGTCCCACGACTTGACATGAACCGGTCGGTACCAGCCGGCCCGCAGCATCTGCGCCAAGGCCAGCGCATCGGCCCGGTCCGACTTCACCAGGCGATCCTTGACCGCGTTGGCGCAGGCCCGGGCGTCCATGCAGACAACCGGAATGCCAAGCCCTTCGAGAGACCAATAGAGCCAGGGCGTCAGCGAACCGCTCTCAAGACCCACCAAAGCAAGCCGGCCCCGCCCCGCCCGCGCGACAACACGCGACAGCGCCTGGGAGATCATCTCCGGATGCGTGTCCACCACACCGCGCCAGACAATCCTCTCATCATCGTCAATCACACAAACAGACGTCGTCTTGTTGCCAATGTCCAAACCTGCATAAAATGGCATCGCTGCTCTCCTTTCATAATTTCCCAAATGAGAGTTTCGGCCCTCAATCGGGGAGCAGCAACTTTCCTTTTGTATGGGATGTATTACGCCCTACGCGGTCGGCCGGCGTTGGGGCGGCGTCCGCCGCGCGCGCGCGGGCCCGGTCGCAGACCCGATTCGGCGGCGATCCGATCGACCCGGCCGTCATCGCCGAGGATCCAATCGCGGTTGGTATAGTCGCGGAGGGATTGGACTTCGTCCGGCGGCAAAGGCGCGGCAAACAAGGCGCGATAAGCCGACCGACGGCTTTCCGGGTTGCCCCCGAGCGCGGCATAGACGGGATGGGCCGTTAATCGTGGGGCGTCGGTCGGCCGGCCTTCGGCGTTCGCCCGATAACTCGACCAGCCGTAATGGGCCGGGAGTTGGCAGAGCCCGGCCCGCACGGGATTCATTTCGACATAGCGGCTGCAAGCCAACAGATAGCGGTCGTCGCCGATCACCAAGGCCCGGTAGCGGCCCTGGAATAAGCCGCCGGAATGACGGTAGCGGGCGTTGAAGTAGGGCACGTAACGGCGCCCGAAATCCTGCATCAGGCGGCCGAGCGCGCCGTCGCGTTCCGGCGTCAGCAGGAGGTGAAAATGATTGCCCATCAATACATAGGCGTGCAGCGCGGTGTCCTCGCGCCGCAGGGCCTCGTCGAGATAACGCTGGGCGATCTGAAAATCCTGCTCGTCGCGAAAAATGTCCTGGCGATTGGCGCCGCGCTGAATAACGTGGCGTGTGAATCCGGCCTGATCAAAGCGTGGCGGACGCGGCATATTCCAGTCTCCATCTTCTCGGTTCCGGCAAGGGAAAAATCAAAGGGTCAGACCCTTTGATTTACAATTGTAGCGCTATTCTGGAAAAATGGCAATTTTGAAGGCCTGTTTTTGGCAGAATAAATTCAAAGGGTCTGACCCTTTGATTTCGGCCTGAAGGTTGTATTCGGGCTTGTCACCGGCGGGGGATCGGCTATGATGCGCGAAAAATGAGCATAAGATTGCGGCTGCCGAAAAAGTGACCATTCGTATCGGGAATATTGCCCTGGACGCGCCTGTCCTGTTGGCGCCCATGTCCGGCGTGACCGACCTGCCCTTTCGCAGCCTCGTGGAGCGCTTCGGCGTCGGTATGACGGTGGGCGAGATGATTGCCGGCAAGCCGGATCTGTGGCGGGGCCGCAAGTCGGTGGAGCGCGGCCGTCGCGGCTCCGGCGACCGACCGCATGTCGTCCAACTGGCCGGCTGCGCGCCGTCGCTGATGGCGGAAACGGCGAAGCATGTCGCCGATCTGGGCGCCGATATCATCGACATCAACATGGGCTGCCCGGCGAAGAAGGTCGTCAACGGCGTCGGCGGATCCGCGTTGATGCGGCAGGAGGACCTGGCCGCCCGGATTATTGAGGCGACGGTGGGTGCGGTCGACATTCCGGTCACCTTGAAAATGCGGACCGGCTGGGATCATGCCAATCGTAACGCGCACCGTCTCGCGCGTCTGGCCGAGGCGGCGGGAATTCAGGCGATCACCGTGCATGGCCGGACGCGACAGCAATTCTACGACGGTCAGGCGGATTGGCGCTTTATCCGTCGGGTCAAGCAGGCGGTCGATATTCCGGTCATAGCCAATGGCGATCTCACGCGGGTGGAGGATGCCCGCGAGATGCTGGAACAATCCGGCGCGGATGGCGTGATGATCGGCCGTGGCAGCTTCGGCCGGCCGTGGTTTCCCGCCCAGGTCATCGCCTATCTAAGCGCTGGAAAGTCGCGACCGGACCCGGGAAATATTGAACAAAAGTCAATCGTTCTAGGGCACTACGAATCGATACTCGCGTTTTACGGTGCCGCACGCGGCAGTCGGATCGCGCGCAAGCATTTGGGCTGGTATTTGGACGGCTTGGGGATCGCGAAATCTGAACGTCAGCGGGTTCAGCGCCTTACCGCGCCGGCTGCGGTGCGGGAGGCATTGCACCGGCTTTACGATACCGCCGGTGGGATCGCAGCCTGAATGGGTATCCACTACGATACGATTTTGAATGCGCTGGTACAGCCGATCTTGGTGGTCGGCGAGGGGCACCATGTCCGTTATGTCAATCAAGCGGCCGAGCAATTCTTCGCCGCCGGTGCCAGTTATTTGATGCAGCATACATTGGACGACGTGGTCGCTTACGACAGCCCGCTATTGGCGTTGATCGAACAGGTGCGCGAGGATCGGGTGACGACCAGCGAATACGAAGTCAATTTGGGGGTTCCGAGGACCGGGCCGCGTCTGGTCAACATCACCGTCTCGCCGGTCAGCGACGCTGCCGGCGATGTCGGCGACGTCATCGTCACCCTGCAGGAAAGCACGATCGCCAGTAAAATGGACCGGCAGTTGGTGCATCGTTCCGCCGCCCGATCCGTCTCCGGAATGGCCGCGGTGCTGGCGCATGAAGTGAAAAATCCGTTGAGCGGTATCCGCGGCGCGGCCCAACTGCTGGAGCAGGACGCCACGCCCGAAGAACAGGAATTGACCCAGTTAATCTGCGACGAAACGGACCGCATCGTGGCCATGGTGGAACGAATGGAGCGGTTCTCCGACAAACCCTTGGACCGAAAGCCGGTCAATATCCACGAGGTCTTGGAGCGGGTGCGCCGTATCGCGACGGCCGGCTTTGCCGCGCAACTGCGGGTGCAGGAGGATTACGATCCGTCGCTGCCGCCGGTGCCCGGCGATTTCGACCAGTTGGTCCAGGTTTTTTTGAATTTGGTCAAGAATGCCGCCGAAGCGGCGGGAACCGGGCAGGGCGAGATCGTTCTGAAAACCGCGTTTCGCCATGGCGTCCGACTGGAGATGCCCGGTAGCAAGGACCGGGTGAGATTGCCGCTGGAAGTGACCGTGCAAGACAATGGTCCAGGTGTGCCCGACGACCTGCAGCCTTATCTATTCGATCCGTTCGTGGGCACGAAGACCGGCGGCAGCGGTCTTGGCCTGGCGCTGGTGGCGAAGATCGTCGGCGATCATGGCGGTGTCGTGGAATGCAATTCCGAACCGCGCAAGACCATTTTCCGGGTGATGTTGCCGATGCATGAGGAAACAAGCCGATGACAGGCGAAACCATCTTGGTCGCCGACGACGACCGGGCGATCCGCACCGTCCTGAGCCAGGCCCTGGGCCGGGCGGGCTACGACGTCCGCTGTACCGGCAACGCCGCGAGCTTGTGGCGTTGGATCGTCGACGGCGACGGCGACCTGGTGATCACCGATGTCGTCATGCCGGACGAGAATGGGCTGGACCTGTTGCCTCGGATCAAACGCATTCGCGGCGACCTGCCGATCCTGGTGATGAGCGCCCAGTCGACCTTGATGACCGCCATTAAAGCGACCGAACGTGGCGCTTACGAATATCTGCCGAAACCGTTCGACCTGAAGGAACTAGTCGCCGTCGTGGCCCGCGCATTGGATGCGGCGAGCCGGGGGCGCGGGGGCGAATTGACACCGAACGAGGGAGAAGAAGAACTGCCCCTGATCGGCCGCTCCGCCGCAATGCAGGACATTTACCGCACCTTGGCCCGGTTGATGCAGACCGACCTGACGGTGATGGTCAGCGGCGAGTCGGGCACCGGCAAGGAGCTGGTGGCGCGCGCGTTGCACGACTATGGCAAGCGCCGCAACGGGCCTTTTGTTGCCGTCAATATGGCGGCCATCCCCCGGGAGCTGATCGAAAGCGAATTGTTCGGTCACGAAAAAGGCGCCTTCACCGGCGCGGTATCGCGAAGTGCCGGGCGGTTCGAGCAAGCCGAAGGCGGGACCCTGTTCTTGGACGAGATCGGCGATATGCCGATGGAGGCGCAAACCCGATTGCTCAGAGTTCTACAACAGGGGGAGTTCGTTACTGTTGGCGGCCGCGTGCCGGTCCGCACCGATGTCCGGATCGTCGCCGCCACCAACAAGGATTTGCGGGTCCTGATCAATCAAGGCCTGTTCAGAGAAGACTTGTTCTACCGACTGAATGTGGTGCCGCTGAGATTGCCGCCGCTGCGGGAACGAAGCGAGGATATCCCGGATCTGGTCCGCCACTTTCTCGCCGGCGCGATGCAGGAAGGCCTGCCGCCGATTTCACTCGACGCCGCTGCCATGGATCGGCTGCGTCAGCATCGCTGGCCTGGCAATGTGCGCGAGTTGGAAAACCTGGTCCGCCGCCTGGCCGCGCTCTATGCCGAGGACGAAATCGGCATCAAGGTGATCGAAGCCGAACTCAGCGCCAGTCTACCGACACCCGGCGGCGCGGTTCCCAGCGATGGCGACAGTTTAAGCGAGTCGATCAGCCGGCATCTAAATCGTTATTTCGCCGCCCATGGCGACAGCCTGCCGCCGCCCAACATCTACGAACGCGTCTTGAAGGAGGTCGAGCGGCCGTTGCTGGAAATCTGTCTGGCGGCGACCCGAGGCAATCAAGTCAAGACGGCGAAGCTGCTGGGACTAAACCGCAACACCCTGCGCAAGAAGATCCGAGAGCTCGATATTCAAGTGATTCGACCAAACAAGTGATGCAGATACGCCTCATTTGGTGCATTATTGCAACAAATCGTGTATGAATTGTTGCGAATCGGTTCGTTGAGTTTTTCGAGCCACTGTACCGAACGAGGCAGCGATGACCGCCAGTAACGATGCGGGCGTTTTAGAGGAAGTGGTTGGCCGATCATTGGCCGCTGCGGGAAGGCTGTTTCGGCATCCGAACAAGATCGCGTTTTGGCTGACCAATGCCACAGCGATCTCCGTTCTTTTTACCTATTTGATCTGGAGCGGCGCGACGCCTTGGGAGCCGCGGCCCAACGTGGTTTTGACCATGTTGCTGGCGGACTTGGCGCTGCTGCTCATTCTCGGTGCGTTGCTCGGCCGCTATCTGGTTGCGCTCTGGGCCGACCATCGTCGCGGCAAGGCGGGCTCCAAACTGCATGTCCGGTTCGCGGTGCTGTTCAGTATCGTCGCGGTGGCCCCGGCGATATTCGTCGCCGTGTTCTCCGCCATATTCTTCTATCTCGGCATTCAATCCTGGTTCTCGGAGCGCGTGCGCACGGCATTGAACGAGTCCGTTGCGGTGGCGGAAGCATATGTCGAGGAGCATCGGGGCTCGATTCGGGCCGATATCCTGGTGATCGCCAACGACCTAAATCGGCAGGCCGATTTCCTCGCCCGCGATCCGGCTTTGTTCAATCAGTATCTGTCGACCGTGGCGGCGCTGTTGAATCTGAGCGAAGCCACCGTCTACGAGCGGTCGGGCCGCATATTGGCGCGAACGAGTTTGAGTCTGGCGGCGACGTTCGATTCCGTGCCCGCCGCGGTGATGAACGAAACCGCGAAAGCCGCCACGGGCGAAGTCGTACTGGTGGGGACGGCCGAAGATGACCAAGTCCGCGCCGTCATGCGTTTGGAACGTTTTGGACCCAGTCCGGGAATTTACCTTTATATCGGACGCAACGTCGACACCAAGGTCCTGGCCCGGGCCCAGGAAACCAGGGATGTGGTGCGGGAATACGAAAACCTGGAAGGCGCGCGGTTCGAATTCCAATTGACCAGCAGCCTCATCTTTATCGTCCTTGCCCTCATGCTGTTGGTCTTTGCAATCTGGCTGGGTTTGTCCGTCGCAACCCGATTGGTGACCCCTATCACCGCGCTTGCCGGTGCGGCCGAACGGGTGCGGCAGGGTGACTTCCAAGCACGCGTGGACGAATCCGAAGGCGACGACGAGTTGGAGGATCTCAGCGCGTCCTTCAATCGAATGGCGGCGCAACTGGGCGAGCAGCAGGGCGCCTTGATGGAAGCCAACCGGAAACTCGACCGTCGGCGGATCTTCACCGAGGCTGTCTTGACCGGCGTAACCTCCGCCGTCGTTGGCTTGGACCATGAAGGGCGGATCAATTTGCCGAACCCGTCTGCATCGGCGTTACTGGAAACCCTGCCGGAGAAACTGATCGGGCGTCCTTTCGCCGATGTCGTGCCGGAAATGGCGCCGCTGTTGAAACAGGCGATGGACGATCCGTCGGGTTTCGCCGAAGGTCAGGTCACCGTCGACCGAAAGGGTCACCGGCATATCTTCCTGGCCCGGGTTTCGTCTCACAAAGGACGCGAGAATTTGCGCAACTTCGTCGTGACCTTCGACGATATCTCGGAACTGATGTCGGCCCAGCGTATGGCCGCTTGGGCCGATGTGGCACGGCGGATCGCACATGAGATCAAGAATCCCTTGACCCCGATCCAGCTGTCGGCCGAACGGTTGAAACGGCGATATCTCAAGCAGATTTCCGACGACAGCGACGTTTTCATTAAATGCACGGACACGATTATTCGACAGGTCGACGATATCGGTCGAATGGTCGACGAATTCTCCGATTTCGCCCGCATGCCGTCGCCTATTTTCGGTACCGAAGACCTATGCGAACTGGTGCGGACGAACGTCTTCCCTCAGCAAATGGCCCATGGCGACATCGACTATGTCACCGATCTTCCGGAGGGGGAGATGATGCTGCGGTGCGACGCCAGGCAGGTCTCTCAAGTGATGACGAATGTTCTGCAGAACGCCTACGACGCCATCGAGGGACGTCGGTCGCGGGACGGCGGGTCGGCGCCCAAGGGGAAAATCGAACTGTCATTGACCGATACCGGCCGTCACGCGGTGATCACCGTCCGCGACAACGGCCTCGGTCTGCCGGTTCAGGAACGGGCTCATTTGACGGAGCCTTACGTGACCACCCGGGCGAAGGGGACGGGTTTGGGGTTGGCGATCGTCAAAAAAATTGTCGAGGACCATGGCGGGCGGATCAGCCTGCGCGACCGCCCCACGGGCGGCGCGGAAGTGAGAATACAATTGCGGAAAAAAGCCGCGGATCAGGATGGGGATCGGAAGGTAGGGGAAGACGATGTTGTATCGAGTAAGCGTATCGCCTGACGGAGGACGAGTCTAATGGCACGGGAAATTTTGATTGTCGACGACGAGGCGGATATTCGCGATTTGATCGCGGACATTCTGAATGACGAAGATTATGAAACCCGCTTGGCGGCGAACAGCGATCAGGCGCTGTCGGAAATCGCCGCGCGATTGCCCGCATTGGTAATCCTGGATATCTGGCTGCAAGGCAGTCGGCTCGACGGCATGGCCATTTTGCAAGTCCTGCGCGACAGTCATCCCGACCTGCCGGTCGTTATGATTTCCGGGCATGGCACTATCGAGAACGCTGTGGGAGCCATCAAACTCGGCGCCTACGATTACATAGAAAAACCTTTCAATACGGATCGCTTGCTGCATGTGGTGCAGCGGGCGTTCGAGGCCTCGCGGCTGCAGAAGGAGAACCGTGAATTGCGCGCGAAAGCGGGACCCGAAACCGAAGTCATCGGCAGCAGCGGTCTGGCCCAGGGCGTGCGTGCGGCGATCGAGAAAGTAGCGCCGACCGGTAGCCGTGTCCTGATAACCGGGCCGGCGGGGTCGGGTAAGGAGGTGGTCGCCCGGGCCCTCCACAACAGCTCCATGCGCGGCGACGGTCCCTTCGTGGTGCTGAACGCGGCGATGATGGCGCCGGAACGGATGGAGGAGGAACTGTTCGGTGTCGAGGGCGACGGACCGGGTGCGTGCCGCCGGATCGGCGTCTTCGAACAAGCTCATGGCGGGACCTTGCTGCTTGACGAAGTGGCGGATATGCCGCTCGAAACGCAGAGCAAGATCCTTCGCGTGTTGGTCGATCAGAAGTTCATGAGGGTCGGCGGCAATCAGCCTGTCGAGGTCGACGTGCGCGTGGTGTCGTCGTCCAGCAGGGATCTGGAGGAACTCATCGAATCCGGAGATTTCCGGGGCGACCTGTTCCATCGGTTGAATGTGGTACCGATCCGCGTCCCGGCTTTGCGCGATCGACCGGAAGATGTAACGCCGATGGTCAAGCACTTCATGACCCGATCCGCCAAAGCATTGGGCCGTCAAACCCGGTTGCTCAGCGAAGACGCGATGGCGGCGCTGCAGGCGCATGAATGGCCCGGCAATGTCCGCCAGTTGCGCAATGTGATTGAACGGTTGCTGATTTTGGCGCCCGGGGAGACCTGCGACATGATCACAGTGGACATGTTGCCGCCCGAGATCTCGGCGCCGACACCGTCGCCGATGCGCAGCGACGGTGCACAGGAGGTGATGACCTTGCCGTTGCGGGATGCCCGCGAAGTTTTCGAACGGGAATATTTGATGGCCCAGATCGGCCGGTTCGGCGGCAATATTTCGCGCACGGCGGAATTCATCGGCATGGAGCGTTCGGCGCTGCATCGGAAATTGAAATCCCTGGGCGTTTCCCCCCGCTCCATGGCCAATAGCGGCGCTTGAACCGCTTTGCCCGAAAGGGTTTGACGGTTCGATTTGCGGGATGACAGGACCGCTCGATGTCGTATGTTAGGCGGCGAGAGGGGAATGTATGAAAGTAATCGTCTGCGGCGCCGGTCAGGTCGGCTTCAATATTGCCCGCCAACTCGCCGGTGAAAACAACGACGTCACCGTGATCGACCAGGAACCGGCGTTGGTTCAACGGGTCAATGACAGTCTCGACGTGCGCGGGCTGCGTGGTTTCGCTTCCCATCCCGACGTGCTCGAAGCCGCGGGCGCGGAAGACGCGGACATGGTGATCGCCGTGACCTATGCGGACGAGGTCAACATGGTCGCTTGCCAGGTCGCCCATTCACTCTTCAACGTGCCGACCAAAATCGCGCGAATTCGCAGCCAGAGCTATCTCCGCACGATTTGGCGCGACCTTTTCAGCCGCGACCACATGCCGATCGATGTGATCATCTCACCGGAAGTCGAAGTCGCGCGGGCGGTGAAGCGGCGGCTGGACACGCCAGGCGCCTTCGACGTCATTCCGTTCGCTGACGACCGGGTCCGTGTGATCGGGGTGCTGTGCGAGGAAGACTGCCCGGTCGTCGACACGCCGCTTCGTCAACTCACCGAATTGTTCCCCGACCTTAATATCGTGGTCTGCGGCATCGCGCGGGGCGACCGATTGATCGTGCCGACAGGGGACGACCAAATGTTGGTCGGCGATCAAGTCTATTTCGTCTGCGACGAAAAGCATGTCGCCCGCGCTTTGGCGGTATTCGGTCATGAAGAGCAGGAAGCGCGCCGCGTGATCGTTATCGGCGGCGGCAATATCGGCTTGGATTTGGCCAAGCAATTGGAAAAAGACGATCCGAACCTTCGGTTGAAACTGATCGAAATCGATAGAGCCCGCGCCGAATTCGTCGCCGATGCCGTGAGCCGCAGCGTCGTCATCAACGGCGACGCGCTCGACAGCGAAATCCTGCGCGAGGCCAATGTGCAAGCCGCCGAGACCGTCGTCGCCGTTACCGACGACGATGAAGTCAATGTACTCTCCAGTTTGTTGGCGAAACGCCATGGCAGCCAGCGCAGCGTCACGCTCATCAACAATGCCAGTTATGTTCCCTTGATCCGCTCGCTCGGTATCGACGCGGCGGTCAATCCCCGCGCGACGACCGTTTCGTCGATCTTGCAACATGTCAGGCGCGGCCGGATACGCGGGGTTTATTCCTTGCGCGATGGCGTCGCCGAATTGATCGAGGCCGAGGCATTGGAAACCTCGCCGGTGGTCGGCGTCCCGTTGCGTGACGTGCGTATGCCCGCCGGCGTGATCGTTGGCGCCATCGTTCGCGGCGACGCAATTGTCATTCCGCGCGGCGATACGGTTATCGAAGTTCGTGATCGGGTTATTGTCATGGCGCTGCGCGAGGTCGTCCGAAAGGTCGAAAAAATGTTCTCCGTGCAGCTGAATTTCTTTTAGCCGACAACCCGCGACTAAAGAGCCGGTTCGCTTATGGATTTTCGAGGCGTCTTACATTGCTTGGGCTGGACCGTGATCATTTTCGCCGGCGGAATGATGTTGGCGTCCGTTGGCGGTTTCATCATGCGGGAGTACACGGCCGGTTGGATCTACGCCCAAAGCGCCATTCTGATCGGATTTATCGGCGGCGCTCTGACCCTGTCGACGCGTCAGCTTCGGGGCAATTTCGAGAAGCGAGAATGCATACTCTATGTCGCGATGGTCTGGCCGCTGCTCGCCGTATTGGGTTCGATCCCGCTTTACTGGTCGGAACCGGCGATGGGCGAGTTCGCCAGCGTGTTCGAGGCCGTCTCCGGTATCACGACGACCGGCGCCACCGTATTGGCCGCGCCGGAGGAAGTCGCCCGGACCACCCTGCTCTGGCGCGCGCTGCTACAATGGCAAGGCGGGTTTCTAACCATCGTTTTGGTGGTTGTCGTCATGTCCCACCTCAATATCGGCGGCCTGGAAATTTTTCAGAAAGTCGTGCCTTCCGGGGAGGGGGCGGCGATCCCGAACCGGTTGGCGCAGACGGCGAAAGATCTGGCCTTGGTCTATACGCTGTTTACCGCGCTCTGCGGGTTTGCGCTTTGGTTTGCCGGCATGCCGGGCTTCGATGCCTTCTGTCACGCATTGAGCACCTTGTCGACCGGTGGTTTCAGCACCCATAGCGATGGCGTGGCCAATTTCGCCAATCCGTTGATCGAAACCACGCTGATCGTCTTCATGTTCGTCGGCAGTTTGAACTTCACGCTGCATTGGGGACTGGTTCAAGGGCGATGGTGGGTCTACGGCCGGAACCGGGAGCTGAAATACTTGATCTATATTTTGATCGTTTCGCTGCCGGTTGTCGCATTCTTGGCTTTAAACGACAGTCATGTCGGGGTCCTGCGGGAAATGCGCGCCGGTCTGTTCGTGATTGTTTCGATGTTGTCGACCACTGGATATGTCAGCACTTACGACTTGAGCAGCCTCGGATATCCCGTTGTGCTGGTTGCGTTTCTGGTGATGGTCGGCGGCGCCACGGGATCGACGGCCGGGGGCCTGAAGCTTCTGCGCATTGCCGTATTGATCAAACAGTCGATCCGGGAACTTCGCCGCTTGACCCATCTTCATGTGGTGGTCGGCGTACGCTTCGGCCGGCAACGTCTGGGCGAGCATGCCATCGGGTCCGTGTGGGCATTCTTCTTCGTCTTCATCTTGTGTCTCGCGGCATTGACCATTGCGCTTGCCTTTGTCGGCATGCCGGTCGAAGCGGCGATGCTGGCGGCGGTATCCGCATTAAGCAATGCAGGTCCGGCCCTGAACGTTCTGGACCCCGCCGGATATGTCGATCTGTCGAAAAGCGCCCAGATTTGGTTATGCCTCGGCATGATTTTCGGCCGGGTCGAGTTGTTGGCCTTGTTCACCCTGCTTAATCCGTCGTATTGGAGAGGCTAGTAGCGAGCGAGAGGGTTCAGATGACGAGAATAGCTTATGTGAATGGGTCCTACGTGCCTCATGACCAGGCGGCGGTGCATATCGAGGATCGCGGCTACCAGTTCGCCGACGGGGTCTATGAAGTGACGGCCGTGCGAAACGGCAAATTGGTCGACAACGACTGGCATATGGATCGGCTGGAACGCTCCTTGACCGAGCTTAGCATCCGCATGCCGATGAGCCGGCGGGCGATCGATATGGTGATGCGCGAGACCGCGCGGCGGAACCGGGTCCATAACGGCATCGTCTATCTGCAAATCACACGCGGGGTCGCCCGGCGCGACCATCCCTTCCCAGGCGACGATGTCACGCCGGCCCTGGTGATGACGGCGAAATCGACGCCGCCGCCGAAGAAGGAGATTACGGAGGAAGGCGTCAAAGTCGTCTCGGTTCCGGATATTCGCTGGAGCCGACGGGACATCAAGTCGGTTTCCCTGCTGCCGAACTGTCTTGCCAAGCAGGCGGCGAAGGAGCAGGGCGCCTATGAAGCCTGGCAGGTCGAGGCGGACGGCCATGTCACCGAAGGCAGCTCCACCAACGCTTGGATTGTCGACCAGGACGGAACCCTGATCACCCATCCGGTGGAACATTCGATCCTGAACGGCATTACCCGCCGGCGTCTGATCGAACTGGCGAAATCGGAGGGTGTGAAAGTGGAGGAACGCTATTTCTCCCTCGATGAGGCCAAGCAGGCGCGGGAGGCCTTTCTGACCAGTACCACCTCTTTCGTCACGCCGATTGTGGAGATTGACGAAACCGTGATCGGCAATGGTAAACCGGGCACAATCAGCCTGAAACTGCGCGAACTCTATCAGGTCTACGCCGACGCCTGAGCCGTCGCCGCAAGCGCCGATTTACGACGAATCTTCTCCATGGTATCAATGCGGCAGGTGTGATAGACACCGCCGCTCGACGCGGTCGTACGCGCGTCCAACAAGAGGAATGAAAAATGGCGAGCGATCGGCAAAATATTCAAGATGTATTCTTAAACCATGTTCGTAAAAACAAATCACCGGTTACCGTCTTTTTGGTCAATGGGGTGAAGCTGCAGGGCATCATCAGCGGCTTCGATAATTTCTGCGTCCTGCTGCGCCGGGACGGCCATGTGCAATTGGTCTATAAGCATGCGATTTCGACTGTCATGCCGGCCCATACGATCAATCTCTATGACGGAGACCAATCGGAGACGGATTGACCTTCGAGCCCACATCCAAGCCGACATTTGAACTGACTGGGCGCGGCCTCGTGCTGCATCCGTTCGTCAAGTCGAAGCGTATCGCCGGACGCGAGCCCGAGGCCGCGCTGGAAGAAGCCGTCAGGCTGACCGAGGCCATGGAGATCGAGGTCACCGGGGCCGAGACGGTGGGGTTGAGCGCGGTCCGCCCCGCAACGTTGTTCGGTAGCGGCAAGGTCCGCGACCTGGCCGGCGATGTCGAGCATTTCGGCATCGAGGTCGTCGTGGTCAACGGCACTTTGACGCCCATTCAACAGCGAAATCTGGAGCGGGCGTGGAACTGCAAAGTGATCGACCGGACCGGTCTGATCCTGGAAATCTTCGCGCGTCGCGCCCGGACGAAAGAAGGCGTGTTGCAGGTCGAATTGGCGCAGCTGACCTATCAACGCAGCCGACTGGTGCGCGCCTGGACCCATCTGGAGCGTCAGCGCGGCGGCCTCGGAACCGTCGGCGGGCCGGGCGAACGGCAGATCGAGGCCGACCGGCGCGCCATCGACAACCGCATCACGATGCTGCGTAAGCAGCTCGAGGATGTGACCCGGACCCGAGAGTTGCATCGAAAAACCCGCCGCGAGGCGCCTTATCCGGTGGTCGCGCTGGTCGGCTATACCAACGCCGGCAAATCGACGCTGTTCAATCGCCTAACCAAAGCCAAGGTGATGGCTGAGGACCAACTCTTCGCGACTTTGGATCCGACCATGCGCGCCGTCGAATTGCCAAGCGGGCAGCGGGTCATCCTGTCGGATACGGTGGGGTTCATCTCCGATCTGCCGACCCATTTGGTTGCCGCTTTCCGCGCAACTTTGGAAGAGGTGTTGGAAGCGGATGTGATCGTTCATGTTCGCGACATCGCCCACCCGGAAAGCCGGCTGCAACGCGACGACGTGGTCCGGGTGCTGGCCGATCTCGGCGTCGACGTCGATCAACACGATGCCATCGTCGAGGCTTGCAACAAATACGAGTTGCTTGATGAGGAAGCACGGGAAACCGTCGACAACATGCTGAACCGGCGACCGGAATCCCTCGCGGTGTCCGCACTAACCGGTCTCGGCTGCGAGGCATTGCTGCAACGGATCGATCTGTTGATCTCAGCCAATCGGGAACTGCATGAGGTCGATTTGGCGCCGGAGGAGGGGGAAGCCATGGCTTGGCTCTATCGCCATGGCGACGTGGTCGAACAAGCTGCCGGGGATGACGGCCGCATCCATCTTCAAGTCCGGCTCGATCCCGCCGATTTCGGAAGATTCCAGAAGCGTTACATCGACGCGCAAGCTTGAACATAGCATTTGAAAAGGAGAACGTGGTGGCCCGCATCGCCATAGCCGGATTTCTGCACGAGACCAACACCTTCGCGCCGCGCAAAGCGACCTGGGACGATTTTTTGCGGACGGAAAGCTTTCCCGGCCTGACCGAGGGCACCGACATTCTCAGCGTCTTCCCGGGGAAAAATATCGGCATTGGCGGCTTCATCGGTGAGGCGCGAAGCCAAGGGCATGACTTGGTGCCGATCGGCTGGTGTGCAGCCGTTCCCTCAGCTCATGTGACGGAGGATGCCTTCGAGCGGTTTAGCGAACTCTTGTTGGCCGGCCTGGGAGAAGGGCCGGATGTGGATGCCGTTTACCTCGATCTTCACGGCGCCATGGTTTGCGAGCATTTAGAAGATGGCGAAGGCGAAATACTGCGCCGGGTGCGGGAGCGTGTCGGCCCGGATCTCCCGGTCATTGCCAGCCTCGACCTGCACAGCAATACAACGCCGGAAATGGTCGAACATAGCGACGGTTTAATCGCTTACCGAACCTATCCCCATCTCGACATGGCGGACACCGGCGCGCGCGCCGCACGCTATCTCGACGGCTTGCTCGACGGCCCGCGCCCGTCGAAGGCGCGCCGCGCGGTGCCGTTTCTGATGCCGTTGACCGGGCAATGCACTATGGTCGAACCGACCAAAGGGACATACGGTTTCCTGGAGAATATCGAAACGCGCGATGACGTGCCCTTGATGTCCTATACGCCGGGCTTTCCACCGGCGGACATTCATCATTGCGGCCCGGTCGTCGTTGCCTATGGCGCGGATCAGGCGGCGGCCGACCGCGCGGCGGATGACCTTCTCGAATACATTCTGGCGCGGGAAGCGCAATATGCCGTGGAGATGCTGTCGCCGGGCGAGGCGGTTACCAAGGCCATGGCGTCGAATGCCCACAAACCCATGGTGCTCGCCGACGTGCAGGACAATTGCGGGGCCGGCGGCACCTCCGATACGACAGGATTGTTGCGCAGCTTGATCGAACAGGGTGCCGATCGGGCCACGGTCGGGCTGCTGGTCGACCCCGAGGCCGCGGCCGCGGCCCATGCCGCCGGGATGGGGGCGGAGATCGATATCCCGGTCGGCGGTAAGCTTTACACCGAAGGCGATCCGCCGATGCGGGCACGTTATCGGGTGACCGGATTGTCCGACGGCCGATTTCGCTGCACCGGTCCCTTCTACAAGGATATCGAGGCCGATCTCGGGCCCTGCGCCATGCTGACCGTCGGCGGCGTCAGCGTTATCGTCTCCACCAACCGTATGCAGGCGGCGGATAAGGAGATGTTCCGACATATCGGCTGCGATCCGGAGGAGCAGAAAATCCTGGGCCTGAAAAGCAGCGTCCATTTCCGCGGTGACTTTACGGACATCGCGCAGGACATCCTCGTCGTCGAAGCGCCCGGCGCCAACAACGAACGCCCGGAAACCCTACCGTACCAAAACCTCCGCCCCGGCGTCCGCCTTCGTCCAGAGGGGCCGTTGCACGGGGGATAATCGAAGTTTGGGTTTTATCAAGCCTCTTCGGGCCCAAGTTTCCCGCAATGCTATGGAAGAGCATTCGGCGGCTTCGGTCATGCCACATTGGGTGCCGCTTTTGCGCGGGCGACGAAGCACCATCCGCTCACTGGGCGATGTCTTCGGCCCAAAGCGACGGTTTCTCGGCGATCAAGGTTGCCATCAGTGTGATACAATCCGGGTCTTGTAGGATGATCACATCGACACCGTGTTGGCGCAAGAATTCCGGATTGCCGGGAAAGTTGCGGTCTTCGCCGATGATTACCCGAGGAATACCAAATTGCACGATGGTGCCGCTGCACATCATGCAGGGGCTGAGTGTGGTATAGAGCGTTAGTTCGCTGTAATCGCGGCGGCGGCCGGCACGGCGCAGACAATCCATTTCCCCATGCGCGATCGGGTCGCCATCCTGGACCCGTCTATTATGTCCAACGGCGATCAGCTCTTTTTCTTTGGCTAGTGCCGCGCCGATCGGCAGGCCACCTTCGCCAAAGCTTAGACGCGCTTGCTCGACGGCGTGTCCGAGCAACTTCTGCTGCCAGTCCTGCAACATGCCGGGCGCTCTATTCATGGATCTCGTGATAGCCGCCGGCACCTTCGCCGACCCAGGCGTAGACTTCCCACATATTTCCGTCCGGGTCGCTGAAATAGCAGCAATACGCATTCCAATCGTGGCGCTGGGGCGGGCCAACGAAGGGGACGCCCTTGTCCGACAAGTCGCGGTAGATCTCATCGACCTCCTTGGGCGAAGGCACTTCAAGCGCCGTCATTACTTTACGGGTTTCGTTGTCTCCCGGATGGCCGGTCAAACCAGTGTGCTGCTTGATGTGGTCGAGTTGCCAGAGCGCCAGCGTGACGTGGCCGGAGACGAAATCCGCGAAGCCCTCTTGGCTGCGACGCAGCTTCAGGCCGAGTTTGTCGCGGTAGAATGCGACCGACGCCTCTAGATCCTTGCAGGTCATGCAGACGTCGGTGATGGGATAGATGTTTCCGATCATATCTTATTCCACTCCATGTGAATAGGTTAGGCGTCAATGCTGCCAGCGAAGGAATCGCTTTTCCAGCAGCACGACTATAGTGAAGAGCGTGATGGCGAGCAGGGACGATACCAGGATCGCCGCATAGAGCAGGCCGGAGCGATAATTGAAGGTGGCCTGGATAATCAAGGCGCCGAGACCCAGATTTGCACCGACCCACTCGCCGACAATGGCGCCGATCACGGAGGTCGTTGAGGCGATACGCAAAGCCGAAAACAGATAGGGCAGGGAGCGCTGTATCCGCAATTTGAAAAACACTTCTCGGCGGTTGGCCGACAGGATGCGCATCAGCTCAAGTTCGTTCTGACTGACGGACTTGAAGCCGCGAATCATATTCACCAGGGTCGGGAAGAAACAGATGATCGCGGCAATGATGATTTTCGGCGCCATCCCAAGGCCGAAGATCAGCACCAAGATCGGCGAAATGGCAATGATCGGTATGGTGTTGAACAGGACAGCGATGGGGAAATACATTCGTTCCGCCAGGCTGCTGTGCACGAAGATGATTGCGATGATGACCGCCAGCCCGTTGCCAAGGACGAAGCCCATCAGACATTCCTGCACCGTCGGCACCGCGTTCAACAGCAGCAGGTCGAATTTGTCGACGATGACATACAGAACCTGATGCGGCAAAGGTGCGACATAGGCCTTTACATCGAATATCAGGACCACAAGATACCAGAGTACGATAATGCTGGCGCCGCCCAGCAGCGGCCAACCCAGGCCGGAACGTCGTAGCCAAGAGAGCGAAGTCATCGCGCGCCTGTGTCCTGTCCGCCCGACAACATTTGCCGCAGTTGCGCCACGGTCTCGTTGAACCGGTTGCCGTCATGTTCGAAATCGTCGTTCTGTTTTTCCGCGCGCAGGTCCATTTCCTCGACGATGCGGCCCGGATTGGCGGCCATTACCACCACCCGCTCGCCAAGGTAGGCGGCTTCCGAAAGACTGTGGGTCACAAAAATGATGGTGGTTCCGGTGTCGCGCCAAATCCGCAGCAATTCATCGTTCAGGCGGTCACGGGTGATTTCGTCAAGCGCGCCGAACGGTTCGTCCATCAACAGGATCGCCGGATTGCCGACCAGGGCACGGGCGATGGCGACACGCTGCCGCATACCGCCGGACAGTTCGCTGGGCAGCGCGTCCTCACGACCGCTCAACCCTACTAGGTCCAACAAGTAATGGGGATCGGACATTGCGTTATCGGCGCTTAGCCGTGCTTTGCCGCCGACTTCCAGCGGCAGGCGGACATTTTCCAACGCGCTGCGCCAGGGCAACAGGGTGGCGTCCTGGAACACAAAGCCGATATTTCGTTGCCGGCGCGCCTGCTCCGCTGTACCACCCAATACCGACACTTGCCCTCGGCTCGCCGGCAATAGGTCGGCGATCACTCGAAGTAAGAAGTAAGGTGGATTTACCGCAACCGGATGGCCCGATCACGGTGACGAACTGCCGTCTCACCACCGCCAGTGAAGCCTGCTGCACAGCCGTAATGCGATTGCCATCGCGCTCAAATGTCACTTCAATATTGTCGAGCGTGATGGCGGTCTCGATTGTCATGTTTAGCCGAGCTTGGCGCGCGACGAAGCCGTGACGTCAAGCACGGTCATGTCGACAAAGTCCTTGACCGACGGCTTGCTTTTTTCGAATTTGCCGACGCTGTCGTATTGATCGATCTGAGCCTGGACGTTGGCGGTGTTGAACCAGCCCCAACCGTGCTTCTTGGTGTCGCCGTCGAAGGACAATTCGATGACTTTGTCGACGGTTTCTTTCTCCACTGCCCGATCCAGGTTCGGATAGGCGTCACAGAGGATATCAACCGCCGCTTCGCGGTTGTGGTAAGTCCATTCCCAACCTTTGGCCGCGCCGGCCAGATATTTTTGAGCCAGATCGCCATGCTTGGCTAAGGTCTCGTCGGAAGCGAAATAGACGTTCGCATAGGATTGCAGACCGGCGGTCTGCTGCGACATGTCGATCCGGTCCGGGCCGATAACCGATAGCGCCTTGGTATTCGTGACCCAGCCGGTCACCGCGTCAACCTGATTTGCCACCAGCGGCGACATGTCCCAGCCGATGCTAATGATTTCCAGAGATTTCGGATCGATCTTGTGTTGCACCAATATAATATCAAGGACAAAGCGGGCCGTGGGTTGGATGCCGATACGCTTGCCGACCATGTCGGCCGGCTTCCGGATCGGCTGCCTGGGAAGGGAGAAGAACGTGAACGGATTGGTACGATAACCGGCGGCGAAAATCTTCAGAGGCAGACCGTTGCCCCGGGCAATCATCGCCTGACCTGAATCGGAAAACTGTCCCAAAGGCGCTTGCCCGGAGACGACGGGCGGTACAGTTTGCGCGTTCGGGCCGCCGGGGATGAAGGTCACGTTCAGGCCTTGCTCCTCAAACATACCCCGTTTCAACGCCACCACATCGCCGACTTGGCCGTTGCTCATCAACCAATCGAGTTTGACGTTCAAGTCTCGAGTCCCTGCGCTACGGCCGTTCTTCGGCAGACTTAAAAATGTACCTCCCAAGGCCAGACCAGCGGCCCCGGATTGCAAAAAACTGCGCCGGTTCAATGCCGTTGTCGGCTTGTCACATTTGTTCATCAGTATCTCCTCAGTTTGTCGCGACGACTTGCGTTCTACATAACGCCTTACAACGCCCTACGTATTCCTTCGTTAGTTCAATCAAATGACGTTTGCTCCGCGATTTCGGCCGTCAAATCGATATGCTCGGCGATCAATTGACAGGCACGGTCTGCGTTCCTGGCGATCGTCGCCTCATAGATCGCCTGGTGCTCGCCCGCAATATCGCGCGGGATATCAAGCTGTGACGAGGCCAGCCTTCGATATCGGTCCGCCTGATCGAACAGCAGATCACGCATCGACAGCAGCCTAGGCGAGCGGCAACCGGCGACCGTAGCATGGTGAAAGGCCTGATGGCGTTCCTGCCATTCTTGCGTCAGCAATGCGGGATCGTTCTGGTTGCGCATCTGTACCAGGGTCAGGCGGTGGTAGGCGGCAACCACATTGGCCTCCCATTCGTCGTCGCCGTTTTCGATGGCTGCGCGCAGGGCGATGACTTCGATGTTGCGGCGTACGTAAGTCAAGTCATTCAGGTCCTGGGCGCTTACGGAGGTGACCCGGAAGCCACGCTGATCCTCCGATGCGACAAGGTTTTCCGACGCCAATCGTGACAGCGCCTCCCGCAACGGTGCCAGGCCGTAGCCGTAGCGGGCGCTGATCTCCTTGAGGCGCAGTTTTTCGCCCGGCTTCAATTTTAAGTCGACAATGTCGCGGCGCAATTCGGCATAGGCCGACGAAGCCAGAGTGCGGATATCCGACTTACTCTGTCGCTTGTTTCGTTGGCCGTGAGACGTCGTGTTCACGTCAATCCCGTACAGCGGTAATTTCGAATTTTTGCGTAAATTCGATTTTAGGTCAAAATATATAAATTATGCAAGGATCGCTTGTCGGGGTTGGGATGGATGTCGCGCCAACAAAAAAGGCCGGCGCTGCGGCGCCGGCCTTCTTGCATAGTCTATCGTCGCCGGTCAGTTCTTCGGGATGCTGCCGATCACGCCTTCGACGAACCAGTTCATGCCCAGAAGCGCCCCGTCATCGAGGGTTTCGCCGGCCTTTACCACGACCTTGCCGGCCTGATCCTTGATCGGGCCTGTGAAAGGTTTGAGGCTGCCGTCGATGATACCTTTGCGCGCGGTTTCGGCCATTTCGACCACGTCCTTCGGCAGGACGTCGTTATAGGCCGAGAGTTTGACCATGCCGCTGTCGAAGCCGCCCCAGGTGTCGGTCGACTTCCAGCTGCCGTCGAGGGCGGCTTTGGTTCGGGCGACGTAATAGGGCGCCCAGTTGTCGATGATCGACGTGAGGTGGGCCTTCGGCCCGAATTCCACCATGTCGGATGCTTGGCCGAATGCATAGACGCCGCGTTTCTCCGCCGTTTGCACTGGCGCCGGGCTGTCGGTGTGCTGCATGATGATGTCGGCACCCTGATCAATCAGCGCTTTCGCCGCGTCCGCTTCCTTGCCCGGATCGAACCAGCTGTTGATCCAGACGACACGGGTCGTCACGTTTGGATTGACGCTGCGTGCCGCCATGGTTGCCGCGTTGATGCCGCGGACCACTTCCGGGATCGGGATCGACGCGACATAGCCGATCACGTTCGACTTGGTCATCTTGCCGGCAATCAGACCGATGACATGTCGGCCCTCATAGAAACGGGATGAATAGGTCGCCATGTTTTTAGCGCGTTTGAAGCCGGTGGCGTGTTCGAACATCACTTTTGGATGTTTCTTCGCCATCTTCAATGTCGGGTTCATATAGCCGAATGAGGTAGTGAAGATCAGGCCATAGCCCTTCTTCGCGAGAGTATCGATCACCCGCTGAGCGTCGCCGCCCTCCGGCACCTTCTCCACGTAAGTGGTCTCGACCCGATCGCCAAGTTCCTTCTCGATCGCCAGGCGGCCTTGATTATGTTCGTAGGACCAGCCGTGATCGCCGATCGGGCCGACATAAACGAAACCGACCTTCAAATCCGCAGCCTGCGCGCCGACGGCGGTGCCGAGCGCCAGTGCCGTCGTCAGGGCGAGGGACTTTACCTTGGAAATTCGCATCATGAAGCTTCTCCCGTTTGATACTTTTATGACGTTATAAACCACTTCACGCGGTGGCGTGAAACACTTTGCCCAAACTGGCCGGCGCCGACAATTTCAGCCGCGCCCGATCCATGGACATCAACACCAAGGCGACGATGGTCACCAAATATGGCAGCATCGACAGCACTTCGGAGGGAATGTCGATGGCGTAGCCGAATAGACTGAGCGCCTCGCCTGCCCCTTGAATATGCAGCTGGATGATCGAAATGCCGCCGAACAGATAGGCGCCGAACAGGGCGCGCCAGGGCTTCCAGGCGGCGAAAACGACGAGGGCGAGGGAAATCCAACCGCGCCCGGCGGTCATCCCTTCCGCCCAAAGCGGCGTGTAGACGATCGACAGATAGGCCCCGCCCAAACCGGCGCAAGCACCGCCGAACAGGATCGCCAGAAAGCGGACCCGCACGACCGGATAGCCGATGGAATGCGCTGCGTCATGGTTTTCCCCGACCGCGCGCAGGATCAGACCGGCCCGGCTGCGTTTCAGAAACCAGGCGACCAGGATCACCAGCGCGATCGAGAGATAGACCATAATGTCGTGACCGAACAGCACAGGTCCGATCACCGGCATCTCGCTGAGACCGCCCATGAGGTTGGTCGGCAGTCCGGCATAATCCTTGCCGATAAACTCCTGCCCGAACAGCGCGCTGACACCTAGGCCGAAGATGGTGAGAGCGAGCCCGGTGGCCACTTGATTGGCCAGAAACAAGAGCACCAGAACCGCGAAGATCGCCGATAGGGCCATGCCGGCGCCGGCGCCGGCAAGGATCGCGAGGGCGGGATTGTCCAGCGTCACCGCGGTCGCGAAGGCGGCGATCGCGCCGACGATCATCATGCCCTCGACGCCCAGGTTCAAGACGCCCGACTTCTCGACCACCAGCTCGCCGATGGCGGCGAAGGCCAGCGGCGTCGCGGCGGTAACGATGGTGACAAAGGCGGCGATCAGAACTTCGGTCGGCATCCTCTCCTCCTCACGCCCGGGCCGGCTTGCCGAAACGGATGCGGTACTTGGTCAGCACATCCGTGGCCAGCAGGAAGAACAGCAGCATGCCCTGGAAGACGCCGGTCACCGCGTTCGGCAGATTGAGGGTGATCTGCGCCCCTTCGCCGCCGATATAGGTCAGGGCCATCAACAGGCCCGCCAGCAGGATGCCGACCGGATGCAGACGGCCCAGGAAGGCGACGATAATGGCGGTGAAGCCGTAGCCTTGCGGCACATGGGGCACGATCTGACCGATCGGGCCCGCGACCTCCAGCGTGCCGGCGATGCCGGCGCAGGCGCCACCGATCAGGAAGCTGGCCCAGATGATCCGCTTATCGGAGAAGCCGGCATAACGGGCCGCCAAGGGGGCCATGCCGATCAACCGGAATTGGTAACCCAGGATATGCTTCGACAGCACCACCCAGGCAATCGCCACCGCCGCCAAGGCCAGGAAGAAAGTCAGCGACAATTGGCTGTTTTCGAAGAGTGGCTGCACCGTCGCCGCGTCGTGGAACATGCGGGATTCCGGGAAGTTCATGCCTTCCGGATCTTTCAACGGCCCATTCACCAACATGATCAGGCCCAGGACCGCGACATAGGTCAACATCAGGCTGGTCAGGATCTCGTTTGTGTTGAAGCGGCTGCGCAACAGTGCGGGAATGCCGGCCCAGAACATGCCACCGATCGCACCGGCGATCAGCATGCCGGGCAAGATCAGCGGGCTTTCGACCTCGTAGAAGTAAAGCGCGACGCAACCGCCGGTCAGGGCACCGACGACGAATTGTCCCTCCGCGCCGATATTCCAAACATTGGCGCGGAAACCGAAGGAGAGACCGATACCGATCAGGATTAGAGGCGAGGCTTTCAGCGCGATCTCCACCAAACTGTCGACGGTGGTCAACGGTTCCACGAAGAAGGTGTAGATGGCCGCGGCGGGATCGCTGCCCAGAAGGGCAAATAGGATCGGACCGACCATAAGGGTCAAAACGACAGCCATTACCGGCGCCAGATAGGTCATGGTGCGGGAAACCTCGTCCCGCGCTTCCAGCCTAAACATGAGCCGCCTCCGCCGCGTCGTCGGAGAGGTCGTGCAGTCCGCCCATCAGCAATCCGACCTCCTCCACCGTGATGTCCTCGACCGGCGCCAAGTCCGACAACCGGCCTTCGCTGAGCACGCCGATCCAAGACGAGATGGCGAACAGCTCGTCCAAATCTTGTGAAATCACGACGACCGCGCAGCCGCGGCCGGCCAGGTCGAGAAGGGCTTGATGGATCGCCGCCGCCGAGCCCGCATCGACGCCCCAGGTCGGCTGCGTGGCGATCAACACCTTGGGCTCCTGCAGCATCTCCCGCCCCATAATGAATTTTTGCAGATTACCGCCGGACAGGCTCGACGCATTGTGTTCGACACCCGCCGTCTTGACATTGAATTTGCTCACGATATCCTTGGCATAGTCGGTGGATTTGCCGACCTGGATGAAGCCGTTGTTGAGCAATGCCTGTTGGTGCATGCCGCTTAAGAAAGCGTTTTCCCAAAGCGTCATGTCCGGCACCGCGCCGTGGCCCATACGTTCTTCCGGCACGAAGGCGAGACCCTTGCGACGCCGGGCGCCGGCACCGAGCCAGCCGACGGCCTCGTCTTCGAAGACGATCGAGCCGGCTTCCGGCGCGCGGACCTCGCCACTTAGCACCGCGGCCAGTTCGGTTTGCCCGTTGCCGGCGAGACCGGCAATTCCAAGGATCTCCCCGCTATGGGCGGTGAAAGAGATATCCTTGAGGTCGACGCCGAACTGCTCGTCGCTGATCAGCGACAGGTTTTTGACGCCGAAGCGGGCAGGGCCGAGTTTCATCTCTTCGGATTTTTCCGGTAGCACCAGATTTTCGCCCATCATCATTTCGGCAATGCTGCGGGCGGTTTCCTGAGCGGGATCGCATTCCGCCACCACCTTGCCGAGGCGCATGATCGTCGCCTTGTGGCAAAGGGCGCGAATCTCCTCCAACCGGTGGCTGATATAAAGTATGGCGCAACCTTCATCGCTGAGTTTGCGCAGGGTCTCGAACAGTTTGTCCGCTTCCTGCGGCGTCAGCACGGAGGTCGGCTCGTCCATGATCAGCAGTTTCGGTTCCTGCAACAGGCAGCGCACGATCTCGATGCGTTGTCGTTCGCCGACGGAAAGGGAATGGACGTCCCGGCGCGGGTCCAGCGGCAGGCCATAGGACTGCGAAACATCCACGATCTTCTGCGTCAGGTTGCCTTTGGAGAAGCTGGCCGGCAGGCCGAGGGCGATATTCTCCTGCACTGTCAGGGCCTCGAACAGGGAGAAATGTTGAAACACCATGCCGACGCCCAAAGCGCGGGCGCTGGCCGGATTGGGGATCGACACCTGTTGACCGTTCCAGGAGAGGGTGCCGGCATCGGCGGCCAAAACGCCGTAAATGATCTTAACCAGGGTACTTTTCCCAGCGCCGTTTTCGCCGAGCAAGGCATGTATTTCACCGGGTTGAATTTGCAGGCTGACATCGTCGTTGGCCAACGTGCCGGGAAATTCCTTGCGGATGTTTTGCAAGTCGAGAAGCGGTGTCTGTCCCTCCGCCATCGCGGCGTTCCCCCTGGGTTAACTGGACGTTTCAGTACGGCACTTTATCGTCTTTGGCCAGCCATTCGTCGAAGATGCGACCGGCTTCCGGCACCTTTAGACGGATCATCGGCAGTTGGCGGTCGTCCGGCGCTTTGGCGACCTCGTCATAGAGAAAGGCGTCGTCGAAGCCGATCCGGGCCGCGTCCTCCCGGTTGTTGGCATAATAGATCGCGTCGAGACGCGCCCAGTAGATGGCGCTTAGACACATCGGGCAGGGCTCGCAACTTGTGTAGATTTCCGCGCCGGCAAGGTTGAAGTCGCCGATCTTTCGGCAGGCGTCGCGGATCGCCATGACTTCGGCGTGGGCCGTCGGGTCGTTGGAAGAGGTGACTTGATTGTGACCGACGCCGATCACCTCGCCCTCCTTGACGACGACGGCGCCGAACGGGCCGCCGGCACCGTTGCGCATCATCTCGCCGGAAATCTCCACCGCGCGGCGCATATGGTCAGTTTTGTCGGTCATGCCTCTGTGTCTCCAAGTTCTGAGTTGCGGCTTGCTCGGCCAGCAATTGGGCGGCCACGGCCACGGCGATTACCGCCGGTTGCTTGCCGGGAATGTTCGGGTCGCCGATCGGGCTAACGAGCCGGGCCAGGCTATTGTCCGCGATGCCGTCTTCCCGCAGGCGTTTGCGAAACCGCGCCGCTTTGGTCTTGCTGCCGATCAATCCCAGCCATCGGAAATTGCTGTCGCGCAAAGCCTTTAGACAAATCTCGTAATCCAATTGGTGATCGTGGGTCATGACCAGCACAACTGCGTCGGTCAGATTCGGCGCGCTCGGCAGAGCCGTAATATTATCGCCAACTTTCCGCCGCCGATCCGCCCGCGGATCGATGACGGTCACGTCGAATGGCAAGCGGGCGAGCAATTGAGCGCATTCGAGGCCGACATGCCCGGCGCCGAAGATCACGGCTTTGTCGAATTCGGTCAGCAAGGAAACGGCGAAGTAACGCCCCGGGCCCGGTTCGACCGTCGGCGGCGCGCTCATGTCGTCTAGTGGGAAAGCCATTTTTTTCTGGCCGGCCAACGTCGCCGTATCGAACCAAGCCGATACGACAGGCTGAAACAGCAATTCGACGGCGCCGCCGCAGCACTGCGCCAAATCGGGCCCGAGCAGTTTCGTGTCGAGACGGCGTTCGGTTCCGGTCAATGCGCGCGCGGCTTCGATCGCCTGATATTCCAAATTGCCGCCGCCGATGGTGCCTTGAACGTCGCTTTTTGTGACCAGCATCCAGGCGTCGGTATCGCGGGGCGCCGAACCTTTGGCCGAAACGACGAAGACCAATACCGCCGGATCGTTGCAGGCCCGAACCGCCCGGAGCCAAGCCGCGGGCTTGAATTGTGTCAATGTGGTGACGTCAGCCATCGATGCGTGCCTTCATATGATCGACCGCGCGTAAGATTTCCTCCGGCGTCGCCGGGGCGTTGAGATCGGGCGAAAGTCGATAATCGGACAGGCTGGAAACCGCGTCGGCGATCGCCAACCAACCGGAGATCGCCAACATCAAAGGTGGCTCGCCGACCGCTTTGGAGCGGTGAATGGTATTTTCCCGGTTTCGACCCGGTTGCCAGATCGCCATGTTGAACTCGGCCGGCCGATCGCCGCAAGTGGGAATCTTGTAAGTCGATGGCGCATGGGTGGTCAGACGCCCCTGGTCGTCCCAACACAACTCCTCCGAGGTCAGCCAACCCAGGCCCTGAATGTAACCGCCTTCGATCTGTCCGAGATCGATGGCCGGATTCAGCGACTGCCCGACATCGTGCAGGATATCGGTCCGCAGACAGCGGCTTTCGCCCGTCAGCGTGTCGATCGCCATCTCCGTCACCGCCGCGCCATAGGCGAAATAGTAAAATGGCCGGCCGCGCCCAGTTTCCGGGTCCCAATGAATTTTCGGCGTGCGGTAAAATCCGGTGGCGGAGAGCTGTACCCGGTTGACATAGGCCAGTTCGGCCAGTTCGGCGAAGGCGAGCTGCCGATTGCCGATCATAACCTGGTTGTCGCGAAATTCGATCTGCGCCTCCGCAACCTGGAAATGATCCACGGCGAAGGAGATCAGGCGGCGTTTCAGGATCTGTGCCGCCGCCTGTGCCGCCATGCCATTCATATCGGAGCCGGAGGAGGCGGCGGTGGCCGAGGTGTTCGGCACCTTGCCGGTGGTGGTTGCGGTGATCTTGACCCGATCGAGGTCGATTTGAAACTCCTCCGCCACCACCTGGCCGACTTTGACGAACAGGCCCTGGCCCATTTCCGTGCCGCCATGGTTCAGATGTACGCTGCCGTCCCGGTAGATATGTACCAGGGCTCCAGCCTGATTCAGGAAAGTCATGGTGAAGGAGATGCCGAACTTCACCGGCGAGAGGGCGAGGCCGCGTTTGATCACTGGATTGGTTTGGTTGAACGCCGCGATTTCCTGACGGCGGCGGCGATAGTCGGAGGTTTGCTCCAATTCCTCGACGAGCTCGTCCAAAACGAAGTCTTCGACAGTCATGTAGTAGGGAGTCTCGTCGCGGCCGTTGTCGCCATAGAAGTTCTTCTTGCGCACGTCCAAAGGATCGAGTCCGGTGGCGCGGGCCACCCGCTCGATCATCCATTCGCCCGCGAGCATGCCCTGCGGCCCGCCGAAGCCGCGGAAGGCGGTATTGGAGACGGTGTTGGTCCGGCAACGGTGGCTGACGATCCGGCTGGCCGGCAGATAATAGGCATTGTCGGTGTGGAACATAGCCCGATCGATGATCGCATCCGATAGATCGGCGGAGAAACCGCAGCGTCCGGCATAGCTGACATCCAAGCCCAGAATATTCCCTTCGTCGTCGTGGGCGACGGCATAGTCGGCGGTGAAGTCATGGCGCTTGCCGGTTCGGATCATGTCGTCGTCGCGGTCCAGCCGGGCCTTCACCGGTCGACCGGTCCTCGTCGCGAATACCGCTGCCAGCGCGGCCCATTGCGCGCCCTGCGTTTCCTTGCCGCCGAAACCGCCGCCCATGCGCCGCACTTCCACCGTGACCGCATGGTTGGGAACGCCCAGGACATGGGCGACATTATGTTGAACCTCGCTCGGATGCTGGGTCGAACAATGGATCAAGACATCGCCGTCCTCGCCCGGGATGGCGAGAGAGGCTTGGCCTTCGAGATAGAAATGCTCCTGCCCGCCGATCCGCAACTGCCCGCGAATGACGTGAGGCGCATCGGCCAGAGCCCTCGTCGATATCGCCGCGGCGCCAGTCGCGGGTGCGGCTGATAAACGACCTCGCCGCCATCGCGTCCTCGACGGTGAGGAGCGCGGGCAGGGGGTCGTACTCGACCACCGCCAACTTCACGGCGTTGCGAGCCTGATCGAGGCTTTCGGCGGCAACGGCGAAGATCGGTTGCCCGTGGAACAGAACTTCGCCATCGGCGAGCAACGGGTCGTCGTGACTGCCGGTCGGGCTGACGTCGTTGTCGCCGGGAATGTCTTGCGCGGTAAGGACCACGACCACCCCCGGTGCGGCATGGACGGCGTCGAGATCCAATCTGGTGATACGCGCATGGGCATGCTCTGCGCCGCCCACATCCAGATGCAGCAGATTGGCTGGCGCATTGATATCGTCCACATAAGTGGCGCTGCCGGTGACATGTTTGACGCCGCTGTCGTGGCGATGGCGCAGACCGACAGTCATGCCGCTCCCCGATAGGCCAGCCGCAATGTTGTGCCGTCGGTCATCTCAAAAAAGACCTTTCGGAGCAGATTTCGCGCCACGGTCAGGCGATAATCGGCACTCGCTCTCATGTCGGAGATCGGAGCGAAGTCGTCGCCGAGGGCGTTTGCCGCCGAGGCGACGGTGTCTTCCGACCAGGATTTCCCGATCAAAGCGCGTTCACAGGCCGTGGCCCGCTTCGGGATGGCGGCCATCCCGCCATAGGCGATACGGGCGTCGACGACCTTACCGTCGTCGACTTTGATATTGAAGGCGCCGAGGACGGCGGTGATGTCCTGATCGAAGCGCTTCGAGACTTTGTGACAGCGAATTACGCCGTGGCCGGTGAGGGGAATCGAAATCTTCTCCAGAAACTCGCCCTTTTCACGATCTTGCTGGCCGTAGTCGACGAAGTAATCCTCGAGCGGGATTTCCCGCCGCGTGCCACCTTTATTCAATGTGATCCGTGTGCCGAGCGCGATCAGCGCCGGCGGGCTGTCGCCGATGGGGGAGCCGTTGGCGATATTGCCGCCGATCGTACCGCTGTTGCGCACCTGGGTGGACCCGATACGGCGGATCAGCTCGCCGAAATCCGGAAAATGATTGGCGATCCGGGCCACGGCATCGCTATAGGTCACGGCCGCCCCGATGACCAATTCGGCGCCGTTTTCCTCGATCGTCCGCAAGTCCGGGACACGCGTGACATCGATCATAGGGGTCAATCGTCGATGCTGCTTGGTCACCCACAGGCCCACATCGGTGGCGCCCGCGACGAAGACCGCGTCCGGGTGCCGACCCGCAATGTCCTCGAGATCCTCAAGACGGCGAGGGGCGAAGAAATCGTTCCTCTGGGTCAACCCGTCTTCTTCCGCCCAGGTCTTGAGTTGAGCTTGCGCATCCCGAAGACGACTGTGCCAGACCTCGTCCTCCTGTTGGTCGAACATATCGCGGGCGGCTTGGATGATTGGCCCGTAACCGGTGCAACGGCAGAGATTGCCGGCCAACGCATCGTCGATGGTCTGTAGATCCCGTCGTTCGCCCTGCCTGAATAGCGTGAATAGGGACATCACGAAGCCGGGTGTGCAGAACCCGCATTGGGAGCCGTGATTGTCCACCAAGGCGGATTGCGCGGGATGCAGGCCACCATCGCTGGATTGCAAATGCTCGACGGTCACTACATGTTTGCCGTCGATCATCGGCAGAAACAGAATACAGGCGTTAACGGCCTGATAGCGTAGTCGGCCGTCGACCCATTCGCCGACCGCCACCGTGCAGGCGCCACAATCGCCCTCGGCGCAGCCCTCCTTCGTGCCGGTCAAGCCTTCATGTTCGCGCAGATAGCGCAGCAAGGTGAGATTCGCATCGAATTCGTCGAGCCTGCGGTCGTCGTCACCGAGCCGGAATCGGATATGACCGCGCACCGCCATCGCTCAACTACCCCGGTAGGTCGAATAGCTATAGGGCGATACCAATAACGGGACGTGATAATGCTCGTCCGTCGCCAGGCCGAAACGCAACACGACAACATCGAAAAACGGCGGATCCGGCAATGCCACGCCGAGCCGCCGGAAATAGTCGCCGGCCTGGAATTCAAGCTCATACTCGCCGGGCTGAAACTCCTCGCCTTCCAACAACGGACCGTCGCATCGGCCATCCGCGTTCGTCACCGCTTCGCATCGAAGGTCCCGGTTTTTTCCGGATATTTTGTAAAGGCTTAGCGCCAGTTTCTCAGCTGGCTTGCCATGCGCTGTGTCGAGTATATGCGTGGTCAGCCGTCCCATCGGCTGGCAATCTCCTGTGCTGCGCGCCGTTGTTCTTGTTCTCGTTCCCCGGCATCCCAGAAGCGATTGTCGCAAATTGTTATATTATTGAAATATCGGAAAGTATCTAAACACTTTCAAAAAATAATTGAAAGACTGCAGCGGGAATTACGGCATAGTGCCCAGGGGAGAGAGACGTGTCATGAACGGTGACTATCCGCGAGATCTGATCGGTTACGGCACCAATCCGCCGCAGGCCAACTGGCCCGGCGATGCGCGTCTAGCCTTGCAGTTCGTGGTGAACTACGAGGAGGGCGGGGAAAACAATATCCTCCACGGCGATGCCGCATCCGAAGCCTTCCTGTCGGAAATCATCGGCGCGCAACCGTTCCCCGGTCATCGTCATATGAGCATGGAATCGATCTACGAGTATGGCAGCCGGGTCGGGATTTGGCGCCTGCTCGACCTGTTCGCGCGCAAGGAAGTCCCGATCACCCTGTTTGCCGTTGCCATGGCGCTTGAGAGAAATCCGGCCGTTGCCGACGCGGTTATGGAAGCCGGACATGAGATCTGCAGCCACGGCTATCGCTGGATCGACTATCACGGCGTGCCGGAGGAGGTGGAGCGGGAACATATGCGGAAAGCCATCGATATCCAGACCCGTCTGACCGGCGAGCGACCGCTTGGTTGGTACACGGGACGGACCAGCGAAAACACCCGAAAGCTGGTTATCGAAGACGGTGGATTTCTTTATGATTCAGACGATTATAGCGATGATCTACCATTTTGGACAAATATGGAGGGAACGCCGCACCTTGTCGTGCCCTACACACTGGATGCCAACGATATGCGATTTGCCACCAACCAAGGTTTCAATAGCGGCGAGCAGTTTTTCCACTATCTGAAGGATGCCTTCGATACGCTTTACGCCGAGGGCGAGCGGTCGCCGAAGATGATGTCGGTGGGCCTGCATTGTCGATTGGTCGGGCGGCCCGGCAGATTCCGGGCGCTGGAACGCTTCGTCGACTACGCTCGAGGGTTCGACGATGTTTGGTTCTGCCGCCGTATCGATATCGCCCGCCATTGGCGCGCGGCGCAACCGGCGGAGAGGACCACATGAAACGGGACGCGTTCATCGCGAAGTTCGGGGGCGTGTATGAGCATTCACCCTGGATTGCCGCCCAGGTTTTCGACCGTGGATTGACTGCGGCACAGGACAATGCGGCCGGATTGGCGGCCGAGATGCGGGATATTCTGGAGATCACGGGTCGGGAAGCCCAATTGGCGTTGCTGCGGGCGCATCCCGACCTGGCGGGTAAGTTGGCGGTCGCCGGCGAATTGACCGCGTCCTCCACGGCGGAGCAGGCGGGCGCGGCTCTCGACCAATGTTCGCCGGCGGAATTCGACGCCTTCCAGGCGTTGAACGCCCGCTACATGGAAAAGTTCGGATTTCCCTTCATTCTGGCGGTCCGCGGCTATCATCGCGGCGACATTCTCGAGATATTCAAGCGGCGGATCGGCAACGATCCGGATGACGAATTCGACGAAGCGGTGCGCCAAGTCCACCGCATCGCCCGCCTGCGGCTCGATCAACTTTTCGAGGAAGACCAATTCGAGGAAGAATAAGATGAGTGACCCCGTAGATCTCCCCGAATTCGCCCGGCATCGGGTCAATCTGGCTTCGCCCCGTCTGGGCAGCGAAGTGATCCAGGTGACCGACGAGTTTTTCGCGCCCGGACACCGGATGCTCGACGATCGGCCGGCGGTCTTCATCCCGGACAAATACGACGATAACGGCAAATGGATGGACGGCTGGGAAAGCCGGCGCCGCCGCGACAGCGGCCACGATCATTGCGTCGTTCGTCTGGGCGTGGCCGGCCGGATCAGCGGTGTGGATATCGACACCAGCCATTTCACCGGCAATTACCCGCCCGCGGCGGCAATAGAAGGCTGTCTTAGCGACACGCCGCCGGATGTCGACACGGACTGGGTCGAAATACTGCCGGCCAGCGATCTCGGTCCCGACTCTCATCACCTGCTGCCCGTCGAAGACGACGGTGTCTACAACTATCTGAAACTAAACATCTACCCGGATGGCGGCGTGGCCCGATTGCGGGTCTACGGCGAGCCGATGCGGGCTTGGAGCGAGGCGGAGCGACAACAAACCCACGAGCTGTCGGCGTTGGCGAATGGCGGCCGGGTGATCGCCTACAACAATGCCCATTACGGCGATACCTGGGCGATCCTGAGCGAAGGTCGCGGCCGGGATATGGGCGACGGGTGGGAGACCCGGCGCCGGCGCAAACCCGGCAACGATTGGATCATCGTGCAACTCGGCGCGCCCGGTATCGTGGAGCGGATCGAGGTCGACACCGCCCACTTCAAGGGGAATTATCCCGACCGTTGTTCGGTGCAGGGCGCCTTGGTCGAGGCCGGGACAGCGGACAGCATCGTCACTCAGGCTATGTTCTGGGAGACCTTGATGGCCCACCGCAAGCTCGAAGCCGACAGCATCCACCATTTCGGCTCGGAAGAAATCCTGTCGACGGAGCCGGTAAGCCACGTGAAGTTGAACATTTACCCTGATGGCGGGATCAGCCGATTCAGAATATTCGGTAAGCTCGCATGATCGAGCTGACGCCGGCGCCGTTGACGGAAGCGGCGTTCGCACCGTTCGGTCAGGTCATCGAGGCCGGCATTGGCGAACCTTTAAAAGATCAACGAAGGGACGACGGAACGCTTCCACGACCTGGCCCCGGTCGAACTCGGTGCCAATGGACGGCCGATGATCAACATCTTCCGCGGTCAACCGCGTTCGCGGCCGGTGGCGATCCGCATGTTGGAGCGTCATCCGCTCGGCAGTCAGGCTTTTGTCCCCTTACGCGGGCAAGACTTTCTCATTGTCGTGGCGCCACCGAGACCGCGCGTGACGGCCGACGACCTGCGGGCTTTTCATGCGCGCGGTGGGCAGGGTGTCAATTATGCCCGAGGCACTTGGCATCATCCCTTGCTCTGCCTGGAGAAAGACAGCGATTTTCTGGTCATCGATCGGGGTGGACCGGGAAGTAACCTGGACGAATTCTGGTTCCCGGACAATTGGCCGAAGATCGAATTACGAGCAGCGTTATGACCGCCGCAGCCCGCGGCCCTTGGTGATCGCGGTGTCCCCGAAGCGGTCGCGCAGGGTGTCAAGCGCGCGTTCGGCCTTTTCCCTGCGCTGACGATCCGGGTCCGCAAGATCGATCGGATCGGCGCCGTCTGCGTCGGAGATGTTGCTGAGGCCGATCCCCAACAGGCGATAGAAGGTGCCATCCACTTCCTTGACCAAAAGATCGCGGCCGCGCTTGTAGATCACGTCCGCCATCTGCGTCGGATCGGACAGGCTGGAGGACCGGGTGCGGATTTTGAAGTCGGCGCTACGCAGCTTCAGGGTCACCACGCTGCCGGCCACGCCGGAGGATTTTAGTCGTTTCGACACCCGTTCGCTCTGCCGCCAAAGGATGCGGTCCAGTTCTTCGAGATCGGCGATATCTTTGAAAAACGTCGTTTCCGACGACACGCTCTTAGCGGCGCTGCGCGGATTGACACGACGCATGTCCTGCCCGCGGGAAAACCGATACATCCGCTGACCCATGGCGCCATATCGGCTCATCAATTCGGTTTCCTCCATGGTCTGCAATTGCGAAATCCGCGTGATGCCGTCGCGAGCGAGCTTTTTCTGCAGTGCCTTGCCGGCGCCCCAGATGATGCTGACCGATTGCTGCGCCAGAAAGTCCAGTGCCTCCGCCTGACCGACGATGGCGAAGCCGCGGGGCTTGTCGAGGTCCGATGCGACCTTGGCGAGGAATTTGTTGTAGCTGAGGCCGATCGAGGCGGAAACGCCGATCTCGTCCTCGATGCGCTGCACCAATTGCGCCAGGGAGCGGGCCGGCGATTGACCGTGAAGCCGCTCCGTCCCGCCCAGATCGAGAAACGCTTCATCCAACGACAGCGGCTCGACGATGGGCGTGTAGGCTTTCATGAGGTTGCGGATCTCCCGACTGACGACGGCATATTTCGACATGTCGGGTTTGATCACGACCGCGTCCGGGCAGGCTTTGAGCGCCTTGAACATGGGCATGGCCGAATGCACGCCGAAGGTGCGGGCGACATAGCAGGCGGCGCTGACCACGCCGCGTCTGCCGCCGCCGACGATCACCGGCTTGTCCGTCAAACTCGGATCGTCGCGCTTCTCGACCGAGGCGTAAAAGGAATCGCAATCGAGGTGGGCGATGCTTAGTTCGTCCAATTCGGCGTGACGAAGAACCCGTGGCGAGCCGCAGGCGCCGCATCTTCCAGCGTCCGTTTCCGTCAGGCAATCGCGGCAGAAGCCCCGCATCGTATCCTCGTCAGAGCCAGGCCGCGCCCCGTACGCCACTGTCGTCGCCAAAGTGGGCGCGGCGCAGATCTATGGCGACGTCCGGCGTCAAAGTATAGCGACTTACTCGAGTGGGGACGAGGTTGTAGAGCATGTCGATGTTCGACAAGCCGCCGCCGAGAACAATCACGGCGGGGTCGAGCGTATGTACCAGACCGGCGAGGGCGCGCGCCAACCGGTCGCCATAGACGTCCAATGTCTGTCGCGCCGAATCGTCCGAACAGGCGGCAATCTGCTTCGCCGTCTTGTCTTCGCCGGTCATTTCCAAGTGCAACGCGCTGAGAGCGGGGCCGGAGAGATAGGCTTCGAGGCAGCCAAGACGGCCGCAGGGACATCGACGCGGCGGATTGCCGTCGTCGAGAGGTGGCATCGGCGTATGACCCCATTCGCCGGCTAGACCGTTGGGGCCGGCCATTAACTTTCCCTCGTGAACGAAACCGGCGCCGACGCCGGTGCCGAGGATGAGGCCGGCCACGGTGCCATCGGTTCCGGCGGCGACGCCATCCCGCGCTTCGGACAGCGCAAAGCAATCGGCGTCGTTGGCGAGCTTCACCGGCCGGCCGGTTGCCGTTGACAAGTCGGTTACCAACGGACGACCGACCAATTGGGGCAAGTTGACCAAAACCTTGATTTCGCCCGCCGAGGTTACCGTTCCAGGAAGCGCGACGCCGATCCTTCCGGCTTTTAAATTCGATTTATTCTCAATATCTTCAATAAGATTTATAATCTCATTTTTGAAGTTCGCGTAATTGCCGCCGGATCGATCGATGCGGCGGCGGGCAGTCTCCGCACCTTGCCCGTTCAAGATCACGGCGGTGATCTTGCTACCGCCGATATCGAGACCGAGCCTGATCTTTCCGTCAGTCGCCATGGCCATTGCGGAACACGGTACGGATATGCGCCAAGGCGTCGGGCCAAATATCGATCCGCGCGTTGCTGCCTTCGGCCGGCTCAAGAAGTTTGGCCAACCGCGAATCCCCGATGAAATGCAGCCGATGAACGCCCGGTGCGTGTTCGGCCACGGAATCGATATTGTGCGGGATATCGTCCATGAAAACGACGGGGGCTTTATGGGTTTCGGCCAGATAGGCCACCGCCGGACCCTTGCGGCCGATATTGGCGACTACCGGAATTTCCAAACCATGATTTTTGAGAGCTTCTGCTCGTTTCGCCCGTTGTTCGAGCGGGATGTTCGTCAGCACGACGATTTCCGCCTCCCGGCTTAAAGCGGAAAGGCATTCGACGGCATCGTCGATTAACGGCATGTCGACAGTGCCGACGGCGAAAAAATCATGGATCAACTGTCGGACGTCGCCGGCGTCCACCGCGACATCGTCGCTTCTACGGCGAATATTGCCGGTTAATGCGAATGTACGCAGGTCAAGATACAAATCGTTACTTGCGAGATGACGCTCCAACCCCTCGACAAAAGCGAAAATAACCTCGTCGGCGTCGCTAATCAAAAGCGGACGATCGCGGTCCAAGCGCAGCTCGGCCAACTGAAGCAGGACGTCATCATGAACTTTATCTGGCATGGAACAGGTATCGGTTAAGGTAAATCAAGTACTTAAAAATTCGCCTGCAAGGCACCGCCGGGCGGCCGCAGGCAGCTCCGGACTTAGCTCGGCCGCGTCGCATAGAGCGAGCAAATCGGACTCATGGGCAAGGAAAAAATCCAGCACACCCGCCAAAAAAGCCGGGTCTTCGGCATTCGCTTCGAACTCTTCCCGTGCGACACCGCTCACCGACATGAAGCGACCGCGCAGCGTTTCGTCGGCGACAAGATAGCCAAGCGCCTGCAACGCTATGGTTTCGGCTTCGTTACGATTGACCATGTGTTAATATCTCCGAAAGGATATTTACGGTACTATGGACTAGGATCAACTGATTGTCTTGCTTGGCCTTCTTCGGATGAAGTGGTAAGAGACATTTAATTCGGAATACCGGCAACCGCCGCGACATAGGTAAGTTTTGTAATGTCAAAAACGGTACTCATTGTCGAAGACAATGAACTCAATATGAAGTTGTTTACGGATCTATTGGACGCCCATGGATACGATACTATTCAAACCAAGGACGGCATGGAGGCCTTGGTGCTGGCGCGCGATCATCGCCCGGATTTGATCCTGATGGACATCCAGTTACCGGAAGTGTCGGGCCTGGAAATAACGAAATGGATAAAGGAGGACGATGATCTGAAGTCGATCCCGGTGGTGGCGGTGACGGCTTTTGCGATGAAGGGAGATGAGGAAAAAATCCGCGAAGGTGGCTGTGAAGCCTATATCGCGAAACCGATCTCTCTGCAGCAATTTCTGGATACAGTGAAGCGGTTCTTGGATTAGTGTGACATGGTCGCCCGTGTGCTTGTAGTTGACGATATCCTCGTCAACGTTAAGCTTTTAGAGGCAAAGTTAACGAAGGAGTATTTCGACGTCCTGACCGCATCCGGTGGTCAGGAAGCCCTCGACATCGCCCTCAAGGACGCGCCCGACCTCATCCTCTTGGACGTGATGATGCCTGAGATGGACGGCTTCGAGGTTTGTAGTAGGATCAAGGCCGATCAACGAACCATGCATATCCCCGTCGTCATGGTCACGGCATTGAGTGAGCAGTCAGACCGGGTCAGGGGTCTGCAGGCGGGCGCCGACGATTTTCTGACAAAGCCGGTGAACGATGTCGCGCTGTTCGCGCGGGTACGCTCCTTGGTCCGATTGAAGATGATGACCGACGAGCTGCGCATGCGGGAGCAAACGAGCAACAATTTCGGCGTCATCGAAGCCATCGATCCGGACAAATTGACCGGCTTTGGCCAGGTTTTGGTGGTCGAGGAAGACGAGGCCACGGCCAATGTCATCGAAAGCTATCTGTCCACGGAAAACATCGTTACTCTAGTGAACACGGAGTTGGACGCGGTCAAGGCGGCGCGGAAGGGGAATCTTGATCTTTGCATTATCTCCATGTCGGTCGAACGTTTCGATCCGCTACGGCTTTGTTCGCAGCTCCGCAGTTTCGAGGAAACCCGCCAAACCCCGATGCTGGTGTTGATGGAGGATACCTCGCTCGAGCAGGAACGCCTGGTCAAGGCCATGGAACTCGGGGTCAACGACTATGTTGTCCGGCCAATCGACGAAAACGAACTGATCGCCCGCTGCCGCACCCAGATAAGACGCAAGCATTACGAAGACCGGTTGCGGGACAATTACCATGCCTCCATGGCGCTGGCTGTGACGGACAGTCTCACGGGACTGTATAATCGCCGTTACATGGAGGCGCACTTGGATCATCTGTTGGTCGAAAGCCGGGCCCGTGGCGGTCGTCCGGTTTCGTTTCTGATGATCGATATCGACCATTTCAAAGTGGTGAACGATACCTATGGGCATGCCGTCGGCGACGATATCCTGCGCGAATTCGCTGAGCGCCTGCGCCGGGGCATCCGTGGTATCGATCTGGCCGCCCGGTACGGCGGTGAGGAATTCGTTGTCGTCATGCCCGATACGACCATCGAGGAAGCGCATCGGGTCGCCGAACGTCTGCGCAAGGATATTTCCGCCAATCCGTTTCGGGTCGAGGAACCGACTGGCGAACTATCCGTCACGGTCAGTATCGGCGCGACCCAAACGGTCGATTCAAACGAAAATGCCGTCCAGCTGGTTAAGCGGGCGGACGTCGCGCTGTTCGAGGGCAAGCGTTCCGGCCGCGATCAGGTGGTCGTCAAATAGTCCTGGAAACTACTCGAAAAATCGTGCCGAAATGACAAACGGCGCGGGCTGACCGCGCCGTTCGAAACTTTCATCGAAGCTAAAGCTATTTGATCTTAGCTTCCTTGAATTCCACATGTTTGCGGGCGACCGGATCGTATTTCTTCATTGAAATCTTCTCCGTCTGGGTCCGCGGGTTCTTCTTGGTCACGTAGTAGTAGCCGGTGTCGGCGGTTGAGACCAATTTGATTTTGACGGTCGCCGGTTTAGCCATCTCGGCGTCTCCTCATGGATTACGTAATGTTTCCGGAACATAACGCGCGGGGCGGCGAAGTCAAGCGCCGCGGCCGCTCAGATGGACACCTCGAAAGACGAACAGAACCAAAAACAAAGCACAGCCGCCTGCCAAGATGCCGGGCAAGCCGAAGCGCGGCGCGACCTCCATGGACAGGCCCGCGACGGCTGGCCCGACAAGGCTACCCAGGCCCCAAAGCAGGCTGATACCGGCATTCGCCTGGACAAGATCGCCGCCCTTGAAACGTTCGCCGACCGCCGCCAACGCGCAGGTGTAGATGCCGGCGCCGCAGCCACCGGCGATCGCGAGCGTCGTGTAAAGAAACGGCTTGTAACCGAGCATAAAGGGCAGGACGAGTGTCGCCACACCGGTGAAGAAGGCGCACAGCCCCATCATTCTTATGCGCCCGAAACGGTCACTCAAAATTCCGATCGGCAGTGGGAGCAGGACACCGCCAAGGCCCACCGCCGCGACCAATAGGGCGCTTTCGGAGGCGTCCAAGCCATTGCTGATCCCGAAAACCGGTAGCAGATTGCCGCTGGCCATTTCGTAAAACGCGGCGAGCAGGGCGGCGGCCGCGACCCGGGGCGCGAGGCGGAAAAATTTCATATAGGAGGTCGACGGTTTGCCCCCCAGCCCGACATCCGAGGCACCGGCGAAGCCGACCGGCAAGATCGCGACGATCAAAAACGCCACCGCGGTTAGGAAAGGCAGCCAGCCTTGAATGCCGGTAAACGTGAGGACGCTCGGGCCGATGGCGAAACCGATCGACAGGCAGGTCGTGTATATGGCCAGCAAGGCGCCGCGATGGCGGTCGTCGGCCAGATGATTGATCCAGGCTTCGCTGACCACGAACAATCCGGAAGCCGCCGCACCCATGAGAAATCGGCCGAGGAACCAGACCGGCAAAGCTTCGAAGGCGGGGAGAACCAGAAAGCAGATCACGTCCACGACGAGACAGAGAACCAGGAACGGCCGGGCGCCGAAGCGGGCCGTCAGTTTCGGTATGATCGGCGACATCAACAGGATGCCCAAGGCTGTCATCGCCGCGTTCATGCCGATCACGCCGGAACCGTGACCCCGGCTTTCCAGGACCAGGGCGATCAGTGGGCCGCCCATACCGAGCGTGATGCCGAACACGCTGATGCAGGCGATGGCGGCGATCAGGCCGCGCAGACGGACGCGCGGGTCGAGCGCCGCCGACGGATCACTCATATTTCACGTTGGGCACGCCGTAACGATAACTGAACAGCGGGACCCCCTGCGCTTCATGTCCTTGAAGCCGGCGCTGCACTTCCTGCAGGACGAACTCGGTGACGTCGACCAAAGGCAATGCCAGGGCATCGCGTATCGTCACCCATTTCAGGTCCAGTAGTTCGACGCTGTCCGCCGGCGTTCCGCGGGCATATTCCGCATGGACGGTGAAGAAGCGGGCGTGGAAACGGATCGGGCTGTCCGATGGCGTAATGGCGCGCGCGACATAGTCGAGCTGGCGCATGTCGGGGCGGAAGCCGGCGTCGTCCAACTCGCCGAACAACAGGCCGGTTTCCTCATAAGTTTCCCGCAGTGCGGCGGTGGCCAATGCGCGGGCGACCCGCGGCGACCATTTGCGTTCCATCTTCCGCGCGACATTCGGGGCGAGGTCGCTGATCCCGACGACGCCGTGGTCGGCGCCGTCGACACGGCCGCCGGGAAAGACATAAACGTTCGGCATGAAACGGTGCTTGGCGTTGCGCCGGCCGAGCAGGACTTCCGCGTCATCGCCGTCGCCGCGCAGAATGACCAGACTGGCGGCGTTTCTGGGGCGAACCGGTTTTTCGGGGGGCGGACGCTTCATTCGGACGTAAACACCGGCTTGCCGTGAACCTGATGAAACAACATGGCGCGCTTGCGTCGATGAAACGAATCCGGGTTCTTGATCACATCGTCGAGACCGGCCAGGACGCGTCGGGTGATGTTCGGCAGTTCCAGTGCCATCGCCTCCTTAATCGGCACCCAGTCGAGATAGAGCAGTTCGCCGGTGCCACCGAGGTCGCCTTGCAACTGATTGCCATCGGCAACCAGGAAACGCGCGTTGAAGCGGACCGGTCTGTAGGGCGGCGTGATGGCTCGGCAGAAATACTCGAGCGGCCGTAGGTCGGGCGCGAAACCGGCGTCGAAGAAAGGTTGCCAACCGGCCGGGACCCGCTTCGGCTTCTCCTTCAAAGGCGTACCGAGGATCATGCCCGTCTCCTCGAAGGTCTCGCGAACGGCGGCCAAGGCCAGGGCGCGGGCCCGGTGTGGGCTCGCCGACTTCTCCAAATGCCGGGCGGTTCGCCGTTTCAGTTCGCTGCCGACCGGAGCGTAACCGTCACCGCGGTCGACCCGACCGCCCGGGAAGACATACCGTTCCGGCATGAAGCGGTGGCCGCGATTGCGCTGCCCCATCAGCACGCAATGGCGGCGGCCGACTTTCTTGAGCAGAACGAGCGTGGCGGCGTCCCGCGGTCGGACATTGGGTTGGCCCGGCTGGCGCATTTCGCCGTCCGTCGGCTTATTGAAAGGTTCGTTCATGAAAAATCGATCGGATCAAGGTGACGGGAACAGGGCCCTAGTCGAAATCACCGCCGAAACCGTGCATCCGCCTGGACCATTGCAGGCCGATCAAAATGCCCTTTATTCGCGGCAGCATCAATAGGCAAGCCGCCAGGGTCAACGGTAACCAGACGACGTAGTGCAGCCATTCCGGCGGCGCCCACTGCTTTTCCGTCAATAGAACCAAGGGAATGATGATGTGGCCGAGGATCAGGATCGTGAAATAAGGAGGTGCGTCGTCGGCCCGGTGATAGTGGATCGGCAGCCGGCAATGGGAGCAATAATCCGCGGTTTTCAGAAAGCCGCCGAACATACGGCCTTCGCCGCATTCCGGGCAGACGCGGCGGAAGCCGCGCAGCATGGCCTGAAGGATCGGCCGTTCGGGTTCCTGGATCCTGGCGATCATCGGCGGAACCTACCACCGCAAGCGCGTCGCCGCGAGCCCCTGCGACATCATGGCGCGGAGCGCCAGTTGCCGTGGAAGCCGAAAGGAACGCGGGTCGACAATTGCGCCGTTGCCAGCGGGCCGTCCGCGAGGTCTTGGGCGTCGAAGATCAGCAGGTCGCTTCGGTTGTCGGCTCCGCGATAGGCCACGGTGAGCACGAAGCCATCGCCTTCCTCCGCATCCTGTTGCCGGGGCACGAAGACCGGCTCGCCGAGCGCGTCGGCATCGTCGACTTCGAACACCTGCCGTTGGCCCGTGAAAAGATCGATATGGGCCAGACCGCAGAAGGACACGTTCGGCCGTCCGTCGTCGCTGTAGGCGAACCAACCGTGTCGATAGGGCAGCCCGTTGCGCCGCTCGTCGAAACGGGGAAATTCGCCGGCTAGATCGTCCAGCGGTTCCTCCTTGACCTGATTGTCGTTGCCGGTGAGGTCGAAGCGCCAGCGCACCAGATTCGCGCGGGCATCGCGTGAGACACTGGCGTCGCCTTCCGGGTCGGGGAAGAGGGGCGCCACGGGATACTTCATCACGTCGGCGTAAAGCGCGCCGTCGACTTCATAGGCGTTCATGGGATGAAAGACGTAGCATGGCTCAACCTCGAACCAGCGCAAATCCTCGATCGGCGCGTCCCGGCGCAGGACGCCGATATGACCGCCCAGTTCCGGTTCCCAGGCGAAGGGCGGTCGGCCGCCCATGGCCCGTTCCATACTTCCGCTCAAAGGCAGGATCGGGAACAATACGTGGTTTTGCGTGACCAGGAAGTCGTGCACCATGCTGCAGTAAGGCGCTTCGAAGGTGTCTTGCCGGGTCAGACGACCCGCGGCGTCGGCAACATAATAGCCGACGGTCTTGCTGAACCAGCCGCCGACCGAGTAAGCGAAGAAGACCATTTCGCCGGTCTCCGGATCGAATTTCGGATGCGCCGTGACCCGTTCCACAGGTTGCTGGTCGAAATCATAGTAGCCTTTGGTCTCCAGCGTGATCGGGTCCAATTCGGTCGGCGGATGCGCCTCCTCGAGCGCGAGCAGGCGGTTGCCGTGCCAGACTATGTTGGTGTTGGCGACGCCGCCATCCTTGCCCCGCACGCTTTCGTCGCTGGTGATCGGATTGCCGAAGACGCCGAACAGGCTTTCGCCCGCATCGTTTTCCAGTTTCCATTTCGGTGTGCGGACCCAGCGGTTTCGATAACGGGCCCGGCCGTTCTCGATGTGGAAAGCGTGCACCATACCGTCGCCAGCGAACCAATGGGACTTGTCGCGCGGCGCAAACTGCGGATTGGGGCCGTTGCGATACAGACTTCCGTTCAACGCCCGCGGAATTTCGCCGACCACCGGCAAATCCGGGGCGTCGCATTCCATGAGTACCGGGCCGTAATTGCCGGTGAGAAACGGATCGTCCGTGGGAAACGGTTTGCTCATCTTCGCCCTCCCTTATCGCTGGGCGACACTATAGACTTCAACGATTGCAGATGGGAGACGGCAATGAACCAGACAAGGCCGAAACATGGCGCGATCGCCACGAAAGTGATTTACGAGGACGACGAAGTGCGAATCTGGGATCAGGTTCTAGGGCCGCATGAAGTCCTGCAACCGCATCGCCACGAGAACGACTATTTCCTTGTCGACGTGAAGGGGGACGGCGCATCGCTGCATGTCGAGTATCTGCCGGGCAATCAGGCGGAAAACGACCAAGATCATCCCTATAACGTGAAACGCGGCCATCACCATTTCATCAAACGCGGCGGCGTAGAGAAAGCGACCAACCTCAGCGATAAGCGTGTGCGTCTGATCCTGGTCGAGTTGTTGCAGGACGAAGGTTAGCTACCCTGTTTCACCGCGGCCAGAGCCGCGTCGTCATAGCCGATGTCCCGCAATACCGCCTCAGTATCTTGACCGATCCCGAGAGGAAGCTCGAAGTTCAATTGGCCTGGTTCCTCCCGAAACTTCAGCGGGATGCCGATATGTTCCCAGCCCCGATGGTCCTCGACGATCATCTCGCGATGGCGAACCTGAGGGTCGTTGCAGGCTTGGCGCAGGTCGTTGACCGGGGCGAAGGCGGTATCCACGTCCTTGAACCACTCGATCCATTCCGCTTGCGTCTTGCTGGCGAAAGTCTCGGTTAGGAATTGCCGGGCCGGTTCCTGGGTCGGTCCCGGCGGCGGCTCGCACGCCGCGATCAAATCCGGCCGGCCCATTTTGTTCAACACATTGACGGCGAAATGCATTTCGGAGGCGCCCATGACGATGAACTTGTCGTCTTTGGTCTTGTAGATATTGTACATGGCATTGCCGCCCCAGGAGCGTTCGTCCTTCGGCACTGGCGCCCGTTTCTCCGCGAAAACAGGGCCAAAATTGTTCGGCATCGCCGCGATGAGCGAGTCCATCATCGCCATGTCGAGATAGTCGCCCCGGCCCGTTTCTTTCCGCCGCAGCAAAGCCATCAGGACCCCGGACAGCGCCATCATGGAGGAGAGAATGTCGGCATTGGCGATCCCCGGCATGGCCGGCTCGCCATCTTTGCCCGCCGTGACCGAAAGAGTGCCGGCCAGCGCTTCCGTCGCCAGTTCATGGGCGGGTATGTTGACATAGGGGCCGTCCTGTCCGAAGGCGGAAATAGAGCAATAAACGATCGCGGGATTGACGGCTTTAATGCTGTCGTAGTCGACGCCCAAGCGTTTGACCACGCCGGGACGGAAGGCTTCGACCATCACATCGCAGGATCTCGCGATATCCAGCGCGGCCTGGCGACCGGCGGGGTCCTTCAAGTTCAGCTGAACAGATTTTTTGCCGCGGTGGGTGTTGGCGAAGAAAACCGTGACGTCGTCTCGCGTGGCGCCGATCTCCCGGTTCGGCTCGCCGCCGTTGACCGGTTCCAGTTTGATCACCTCGGCGCCATGGTCGGCCATCATCTGGGTCAGCAGCGGGCCAGGGAGAAACAGCGAGAGGTCGAACACGCGGATGCCTTCAAGTTTCATATTTTTCCTCTAATATGCGGCGTAGGATACGCACTTCTCGAAACCGAGATAGGACAGGGTCATGTATATTCCAAAAGCCTTTCAGGAGGACCGCGTCGATCATCTGCACAAGCTGATGCGGGAAATCGGCGCGGCGACGGTGGTCAGCCAAGGCGCGGACGGTTTGATTGCCAGCCATGTACCCGTCGAATTGCAGTCGTCACCCGCGCCCAATGGCACCGTTTTCTGCCATTTCGCGCGGCCGAACCCGCATGCTCGAGCGATTGCCGAGGGCGGCGAGGTCCTGCTGATTTTTCAAGGTCCGCAAAGCTATATATCGCCGAGTTGGTATCCCAGCAAGCATCAGACTGGGAAGGCGGTGCCGACTTGGAACTATGTCGCCATCCACGCCTACGGAAGAGGGCGTCTGTTCGAGGAGACGGAGGAGCTTCGCCGTCATCTCGCCGCGCTGTCCGACCATTTCGAGGCGCCCTATGCCATGCCGTGGAAACTCGCGGATGCACCGGACGACTATATCGCGGCAATGTGCAAGGGCATTATCGGTGTCGAGATCGAGTTGAGCCGTATCGAGGGAAAGAAGAAACTGTCACAAAACAAAAAGGATGCGGACCGGTTGGGCACCATCAATGGTCTGAAGGCGCAGGGCGATCCCGCCAGTTTGACGGTCGCGGAATTGATGGAAGCGGAGGCGTAGCCGCATCGTCATGCCCGAAAAGACGGATAAGGCGGCAAAGCCCGGCTTGCTGAGCAGGTTCTTCGCCGGCTGGGCCCCATTTCGAGAACTGCCCGTCGAGGAAGAGGAACTGGCGCAACAGATGCACCAGGTCTCCATCCCATCCTTGGGTTTTTTCTTCATGCTCGGTTTGGCCGCGTTCATCGCGACACTCGGGCTGATTTCGAACAGCGCGCCGGCGATTATCGGTGCCATGATCATTGCACCGTTGATGGCGCCGATCATGAGTTTGGCCTTCGGGATTGTGATGTTCGACAAACCGCTGATTGGCCGCTCCGTCCTGACCGTGACCGCCGGCACGGTTTTCGTGGTCGGTTTCGCTTACCTGGCCACGCAGATCATCGGGCTAAGGGTGATCGGGTCCGAGGTTTTGAACCGAACCGCGCCGACCCTGCTGGATTTCGGGGTTGCCGTGGCCGCCGGCGCGGCGGCGGCCTTCGCCTATACCCGGCGCAGCATCATCAATTCCATCGCCGGCGTTGCCATAGCCGTGGCCCTGGTACCGCCGCTGGCCGTCTGCGGCGTCGGTCTGGCATTGGGTTTCAAGGCGAGTTCGGAGACCGGCGTCTCGCTCAGCGAGCTTGGCCTCTATTCCGGCGGCGACGATATCGCGGCCGGTTCCTTTCTGCTGTTCATGACCAACCTTATCGGCATTGTCGCATTTGCGATTTTGGTTTTCCTCACGCAGCGTTACGGCAGTTTGCGGAAGTCGTTGGTCGGCCTAGTGGTGTTTGTTGGAGCCTCGATCATCGTAATCGAACCGCTGTCGAACTCCTTCGTCGAGCTCTACATAAAAAACCGGGCGTTGCGCCTCGTGTCCAAGTTCCAAACCGACCATCCGGACATCATAGATGGCAAATCCCGCATCGAATCGCTGCGGGTAAAAATCCATGACGATGTCGTTTACATGGATGTGGAAGCGTTTTCGCCGCGAGAGGAAATACCGATGATACAGGAGCGGTTGGATATATTCCGGGCCTACCTGCGCGCCGAAATCAACCGACCCCTGGTCATTCGTATGGATGTAGTGCCGATCGACCTGCTGCGCGTGCGTTCCGCCAGCAAGGACGCGCCGTCGGAAGAGACGGATGGGGAGGCGGCACCAAAAAATGCCGCACCAGCGCGCTGAAGCGATTGGCGTTTCGAACCGCTCCTGCGGGCCATTGTCACGCGTTGGTGCGCCGGGGCGAACGTTGACAATGTCCGGGCCCGCCCCCTAATGGAGAGGTCTGAAGGTTAGGAGCTCGGCGTTTCGCCGGGCCGGGCAACGAGGTCGATGAGCCGACGCGCGCGACATTCCAGAGGCGGAAAAAGACGGGGTTACCACCATGGCAACCTCAAGGAAGCGTTGATCGCGGCGGCTCTCGATCTGATTGCGGAGAAGGGGCCCTTCGGCTTCACCATTGCCGAAGCTGCTCGCGCCGCCGGTGTCTCCTCGGCCGCGCCTTATCGCCATTTCCGGGACCGCGACGAACTGATGGCGACGATCGCCTTACAAGGGTTCGAGCGTTTCGAGGCCATGTTGTCGACGGCTTGGAATGACGGCCGTCCGGAGCCGCTACAGGCCCTCGACAATGTGGGTTATGCCTATCTCGCTTTCGCGCGGGAGGAGCCAGCCTTCTACTCCGCGATGTTCGAAAGCGGCGTGCCTCTGGAAGAAAATCCGGAATTGGTGCGGGCCGGGGACCGGGCCTTCGATATCCTTCGCCGTGCCGCCGAAACCGTTTGCGAATTGCTGCCGGCGGACCGCCGGCCGCCGGCATTCATGGTCGCGTTGCATGTCTGGAGCTTGTCCCACGGCATTGCCTCGCTGTTCGGCCGTGGCGACGCGGCCCGGCGCAAGTTGCCGATGTCGCCGGAGGAGCTGCTGGAGGCCGGTGTGTTGGTCTATTTGCAGGGTTTAGGCCTCGAAGACTAGCGGAACAAAATTTTTCGCCGACCGGTCTTGACAAACATCCATCCCCCGACCAACTATGTGAATGTAAGTAACATTTACATACAACCCGAAACCAAAGAGGTATCGATGGAACTGGTCGCGAAAATTGATGAGTATGGCAAGCCGGCCTGGATCGGATTGACGATTCTTGGCTTCCTCGCCTTCTGGCCCATTGGCCTCGCCTTGCTTGTCTATCTGATATGGAGTGGAAGAATGGGATGTGCGAAACACGGCGGCCCGGGCCGTTGGTGGCATACGGAGAGTAGTAAAAAGAGCCGGAGAAAGGGCAATGGGCGCCCGGCATCCCGGTCGAGCGGCAACCTTGCCTTTGACGAATACCGGGAGGAAACCCTGCGTCGGTTGGAAGATGAACAGGAGCAGTTTTCGGCGTTCCTGGACAATCTTCGTATGGCCAAGGACAAAGCCGAATTCGACCAATTCATGAAGCAACGGAAAGACAAGGCGACGGAATCGGCCAAGGATAAATCCGACGATAAGGACGATCCCGAAGCTTCGAAAGAAGCCTAACACCCAACGCCCATCTATCAAGCGCCGTATCTGCTGCGATCGGCGCGACACCGGCCCCGACGGCAAACCGGGGCCGTTGTCCTGTCCGGGGCTTGGCGCGTTCTCTAACGTTTACCCATATTCGGCAATTTGCGAACGGGCGGCAGTTTCAGTCTATTCGCGGCAATATTCTTCGTACTGAAAGACACAAGTTTCACCTGGTCGCCGTAGCGCAGCATGCCCTTGTTTTCATGTGCCTTCATGGTTTCGTTGAGCGCGTTCATATCAGGAGGGCCGCCTGGACCACCCTGCATCGCGCCGGCGGTTTTGGCCATTTTCGCCATTTCGCCCGACATAATTCGAAGCGCTTTCTGCAATTGGGCCAAGTCGCTATTGTCGGACATTACCGCTTCGGCCACGTCCTCCCGACCATCGGCGAAACGCGTGGTGACTTCGTAGACATCGCCATTGATGCCCGCGACAGATTCCTGTCGCCCGAGCGACTTTAACTCGATCTTCGGCGGCGCCACCGCCGGGACGGCCGCAGGTTTGTTGCCTCGCATCATCGACATCAGCTTGACCATGTCGTCGAGCTTCATCGCCATTTCACGACCGCCTTCCTTGGTCAGAAGAAAAAAACGTTCCCTGATGCATCATCGCGCCGCCTTGTCCGAATGAAATGCGGAAATTGGCTTCATCGCGATATTCGATGGTGAATTTACCCGATGGCCGACCCTTGTGGGTCGTTTCGTAGACACCGGTGGCGTCCGCTGCGGCGGTGGTCGCGAAAGCGGCCACGCAGATAAGGGCGATAAAGGCTGTAACTATATTTTTCATCTCATCGTCTCTTTAAACATGATCGAACAAAACAGAGTGTCTCTATGGTGCCGGCCCGGCGACGGTTTGACAATGCGGGTCCACTGCCGCAAAACCAAATCATTGAACGAAGGGCTCTCATGAACGACATCGGCACGTCCGCTTCAACCAAGTCATCCCCCGGTCTGGGCGCCGAGTTTTACCCGGTGCCCGGAGATACCGAAATTCTGTCCGATTGTCTGGCCAGCGTGGCGCGGGTCGCGCCGGTGATCCGCGATCTGGCGCCGCAGGCGGAAGCGGATCGCCAATTACCGGGACCATTGCTGGCGGCGCTTCACGGCGAGAAACTGTTTCGCCTACTGCTGCCCGCGGCGTTCGGCGGGGCTGAGGTCAGCCCGCCGGTTTTCGCGCAAACCATCGAAGCGGTGGCGCGGTTGGATGGCAGCACGGCATGGTGCCTTTGCCAAGGCAATGGCTGCGCCATGGCCGCCGCTTATGCCGAACCGGAGGTAGCGCGGAAAATTTGGGGTGAGGACCCGCGGGCGGTATTGGCCTGGGGACCGGGCCGGCGGGTGTCGACGGTGCCGGAGGCGGGAGGATATCGCGTCACGGCGCACTGGAGCTTTGCCAGCGGTGGCCGTCACGCGACCTGGTTAGGCGGCCATACCTTAATCAAGGAAGCCGACGGCAGCCAGCGGCGCAATCCGGACGGCAGCCTCGCCACGCGCACATTGTTGATGCCGCGCGACGCCGTCGAATTTCATTCGGTTTGGAATGTCATCGGCTTACTAGGGACCGGCAGCGACGATTACAGCGTCGAGGATCTGTTCGTTCCCGAAGATCATTTGATCGCTTTCGACCAACCCTTCGCACGCCGTCAGGACGGACCGCTCTATCTATTCTCCGGCATGAATCTCTACGCGGCCGGTTTCGCCGCCACAGCGATCGGGGATTGCGCAAAGTATGCTGCGCGATTTCCGGACGCTGGCGGATGGAAAGACGCCACGTCTGGCGAAGCGGGAACTGAAAGACCAAGGTATGACGCAGGCCGAGCTGGCCTCGGCCTGGGCCCGGTTGGCGGGCGCGCGCGCTTTGCTGCACAGCGAATTAGTCGATATTTGGCTAAGCGTTTGTCGAGATCGGGAGTTGACCATCGACCAGCGGGTGCGGATCCGGTTGGCGGCGACCCACGCGATCCACGAAGCCAAGGCCGCGGCCGATACCGCTTACGATTTGGCGGGGGCGACGGCAATCTTCGACGATCAGCCCTTCGCGCGCCGCTTCCGAGATATCCATACCGTAACCCAGCAGTTACAGGGACGCCGCGGCCATCTTCAGACCGTCGGCGCCTATCTGCTCGGCCATGACGCCGATCAATCGGTGCTGTAGGCCGGTAGTCTGAACTTCAGTTTGCCGTAGTCGTTAATATCGACACCGACCCAGTCCGCCGCATCCGGTAGTGTGGGGAAAACGCGGTAGTTCGTTGGAACTTTTTCGTCCTTGTCGGCGAGAGCCTGCCAAAGCCGTAGCGCTATGATGGATATCTCATTGTCGCAAACGAGAGCCGATTGAGCGACCTTCGAATTCTTGTCTTCGAATTTTTTTCGGATGAAGGATAAAAGGTATTTCTGAATTTCGAACTCCAGAAGATTAAGGTCCGTGTTCGTGTCGAAGACCAGAATTTCGTTGTAAACGGTACGCGGCCGCAAATTATCGACCAGTTCCGTCATGGCGAGTTTCACCGTGTCCACGCTCACCAATCCGGAGATCCGATAGAAAATGAAACGATGATCGTCAGATATCGCGTAGGCAATCGGCATTGATTACCCTTGCAGTCGGTACGAAATGTAGTATGCGTTGTTCGTCATTATTATCGGGTATGCCATATTTCAAGCGTAATATCGATATACAATATATTAGAAGTTTTTAATATACAGATACTAGAATCCAGTATGCCGTGCGCGTCACATGGATTAATCATAACCAAACAGTGTGTCAACATATAATCATACTAATATTTGTGTAACTAAATGATTAACAAGACCTGGTGGGTGAATTGAATTAATTCGAGTTTTTCTAAACTTCGATTGAATTTCACAAATCAAATCAGTTGCGAATGTTGGCTCAGGGGCCTCCGGAAAAGTCGATATATTCAGGGTATAAAACGTATTATATACTAAGAAAGATAGAAAATCTGCATTTATAGACATGGATGTTCTGTTTATGTATCATAAATATACCAATTTTGTTTTGTATTATTAGAAAAGCGTAATGTTATGCGTCAAAATGACCCGAAAAAAATATACCTCTAATTCAATACCGGGTAGAATATGGTTAATAGGTTCCGGCCCAGGCCCGCCCTTGCCAACTTTGTGTTGTGTAACAGTCTGGTGTCCAGCGGCATTACCGTTTTTTTCGCGTGGCTTGGCGCTTGTTCAAACGGGCCAGTCCAATCTCCGAATTGGGTTCAAATAGGAGGCGGCGGTCTATCTCGTACCGTCAAACGTAACCATTTCCAATACCGATGAGCGCCGCGTTCCAAATCTATACCTGAGAACTTGCGTTTCGATGCTATTCGTCACGCTTTTATTGGCAGACCATTACCGTCAGGATAGGCGAGGTTATCTTTCTCAATAATAGCGATAACGTAGTTAGGCTTTATCGTCATGCCGATAGACGGTTCGCTCGCAGGCATACCCGCTCGATCCGGATTAGGGGAACGATCGTATTTCAGTAGTATTAACGAAAACTAAATATTGAAATCCGACTATAAGTAAAACATCAATTACTGATTTACGGTATATTAACCATGTCCGCCGTCGGTGTTAACCATCTAAATATCTAATTTTAAAGAGATAAAAAGGTATGGATAATATTCGAAAATTTGCCTAAAATTCTCGACAAATGTTTTTTGTTAACCAGTTTTATTTTAATGGATTTGGTTTATATTTTGTTTTCGATGATCGACCGCAATGGTTGGTAAATAAACTAAATCTAATCTTAACATTACTTGAATGGCTTGATGTAACAGTACGGCTTCGGCTTGAGGTAGAGGATAGTAGCGTAAAATGAAAGTGTCGATTTTTGGTGCGGGTTATGTCGGCGTTGTATCCGCCGCCTGCCTCGCGAATGACGGCCATGACGTGATTGCGGTCGATCCCAACGAGGAAAAAGTCAATCAAATCAATCAAGCACGTAGCCCGATCATCGAGCAGGATCTGCCGGAACTCATCGAAAAGGCGGTTAACGACGGCAAACTGGCTGCAACCACGGATTACCGCGAAGGGTTGGCGAAAAGTTCCTTGAGCTACATCTGCGTGGGCACGCCGAGCCATCCGAATGGCGAGCTCAATCTCGATTACATCGAATTGACCTGCGAGCAGATCGGCGGCGTACTAGCGGAAAAAAACGATTTTCACAGTGTCGTCGTGCGGAGCACCATGTTGCCCGGCACCATCAATGACAAGGTTGTTCCTATATTGGAAGGATCGTCCGGCAAACAGGCCGGTCGGGATTTCGGCGTCGCCGTCTATCCCGAATTCCTACGCGAAGGCAATGCCATACACGATTATTACAATTCAGCCGTTAAAGTATTCGGCACCAACGACAATCGGGTGCTGGAAAACCTGCGGGAGTTGAACGAAGCGGTGCCGAGTCGCGAGATACATTGTTCGCCCGGTACGGCGGAAGCAGTGAAATATGCCAACAATGCCTGGCATGCGACGAAAATCTCCTTCGCCAACGAAATTGGCGCGATCTGCAAATCCAAGGGGATCGACAGCCACGAGGTGATGCAGGTCGTTTGCGCCGACGACCGCTTGAATATCTCCTCGACTTATATGCGTCCAGGCTTTGCCTATGGCGGCTCCTGCCTGCCGAAAGATCTGCGGGCGATCTGCGACCGGGCGAAGAAAACCGACGTGGATATCCCCATGCTGAACGGTGTTCTTTCGACCAACAATGTGCAGATCGAGCGGGTTGTGGAGAAAGTGCGGCAACTCTGCGGCGAAAACCGCAAAATCGGACTGTTCGGCTTGGCATTCAAGTTCGGTACGGACGATCTGCGCGAAAGCCCAACCGTGGCCTTGGCCGAGCGTTTGATCGGCAAGGGCTATGAGGTCCGGTTCTACGATCGAAACATTGTCATCGATCAGCTTACCGGTACGAATTTCCAGTTCATTACCAATAGACTAAATCATTTTCCTGAACTGGCGATGGAGTCCAAGGAAGAACTGCTGGAGCATTGCGATGTGGTCGTGGTCGCCAACAACGATCCCGACTTCAAGCAAATGGTCAAAAAAGCGGTCGAAGAAATGAAAAAACCGGTTGTCGATTTGGTTCGGGTGGATGCCGAACTGACAACGGATGGAACCTATCACGGTCTGTATTGGTAGCGGAACGAAAGAGGGCAAGGATTGCTGCCGATCCAATTGAAATTTCTAGTTGGTGAGTACATTGTTGAAAAAAGTAAATGACATTCGAATTTTGCCTGTAATTCTTTGCGGTGGCGCCGGTAAACGGCTATGGCCGGTATCCAGGCAACAGTCCCCAAAGCAATTTCAGACCTTCTTTGGCGAGGAGTCCCTATTCCAGCACACCATTCGCCGTGTGGGGCACGCCGAATTGGAATCGCCCTGGCTGGTTGCCGGCGAATCCCAGATCGCCATGCTCGAAAAGCAGCTGGCGCAGGCGGGTGTGAGCGATTACCGGATCGTCGCCGAACCCATGGCCAAGAATACCGCGCCGGCGATTGCCCTGGCGGCGCATGCCATCGTCTCGGAGGTTGACGATGGGATCATGTTGGTCTTGCCGTCCGATCATTTTGTCGGCGACGTCGACATGTTCCATCAGGCGATCGAGCAAGCCGCGCCTGCGGCGGCGGAAGGAAAGTTGGTTACGTTCGGCATTACCGCCAAACATCCGGCGACCGGCTATGGCTACATTCGAGCCGGTGCGCCGGTCGATGCGGACAATGGCATCTACGAAGTCGCGCGTTTTATCGAGAAACCGGATGCTGAAACCGCTGAAAAACTGATCGACGACGGCGATTGCTACTGGAACGCGGGCATATTCATGTTCCGCGCCTCTGCCTATCTTCAGGCATTGCAGGAGCATGCGCCGGCGATGGCCGATTTAGTCGCCCGCGCCTATGAACTCCGGCGCAAGTCGGACAACCATCATTTCTTCAATGAAAGCGTATTCGCGGCCATTGAGGGCGACTCCGTCGATTATGCGGTGTTCGAGCACGCTCAGAATGTGGTCGTCCATCCGGTGGCGTTGCCTTGGAACGACCTCGGGTCCTGGGGATCCGTTTGGGCCGTGCAAGAGCATGACGAAGATGGAAACTATCTCGACGGCAATTGCCGGGCCATCGATACCCAAAACACCTATGTGCGCGGCAACGGACGTTTGGTTGCAACCGTCGGCGTGTCCGATTTGGTCATTGTTGACACCAAAGACACGTTGTTGATTTGCGACCGCAACCGATCGGAAAACGTAAAGCACCTCGTCGAAGAGCTTGAAAAGGACGGCGAGGAGATCGCGACCAAGTCGACGGATAAAGTCGTCCGTCCCTGGGGCGCCTTCGACAGCATGACGACGGGCTCACGCCATCAGGTCAAAAACATCATCGTGGAACCGGGCAAGTCGTTGTCCCTGCAGATGCATTATCATCGGGCTGAGCATTGGATCGTGGTCTCCGGGACAGCTAAAATCACGATTAACGAAGATGTTTTTCTAGCTCATGAAGGCGACAGCGCGTTCATCCCGATCGCCGCGGTGCATCGACTGGAAAATCCGGGGCAAATCCCGCTGCATATCATCGAAGTACAGATTGGCGATTATCTGGGCGAGGACGATATCGTCCGCTTGGAAGACGATTTTGGCCGCGTCGAAGCGCAGATGCCGGAACCGGCCAACTTCGCCGCGCCGGTCAACGCACCACTGGCGCGGCGGCGTGCGGTGGGTCAGGGTTATAACTGATGCGTTAAGGACCCTCGAGCCCGGTGGCGACGAAACATGCCCGGTTCGACGGATTTAGTAGGAGAGAGTGGTGATCGTTTGTCTGCTCTCTAGTTAGGTTGACGATGTTTCGATTGTTTGTTCGCCAGCTGTCCTGCGCTGCGATCGCCGTCGGACTGCTTGCGCCGGGTGGCGCGACGGCGTCGACCGACCTCCTGTTTGCGCGTCCGCCCATCGCCGATTACGGTCGCTTATGCCGAGGATCGCCGCCGCCCGACCCGTTCCGGCTGGCGGAAACCTCGAAGCCGCCGGCGAAGGTGGAGTCCCTATCCGCGGAGAAGCAGTTCGCCTGGGCGCTGATCTTCGTAAGAGGACAGGCCGGTATTCCCGCCGATCACGAACAAGCGGTGTCGATCCTTCGCCGGTTGCACCGCCATGGAAGCAGGACTGCCGTTAGGGCCGGTTACGAGCTTGCAAGGCTGCTTCTTAATAGCGAGCAGATTAAACGCGATCCGCCGGCGGCGCTCGAGATACTCCGCGACTTGGCCGGCCGGGGGCATGTTCCCGCCGCATATCTCCTCGCGGAAATCTACGATCTCGGGGAGTTGGTGTCATCGGATCCGGAGGAAGCCGAACATTGGTACCGCTTTGCGAGCGGAAGCGGTCATGCGACATCGACCTTGGCGCTGCATCGCCTACTAGCGAAAAGCGAGCGTCAGAACGATGGTGAGATTGCCGATTATTTTCTGAAACTGGCCCAAATCCAATTGCTTGAGCAGGTCGGTCGCGGCCATTGCGGCGCGGTGTTTCAGATCGGCAAGCTGCTTCAACGCAACGCCCGCCAACAGGAACATATCGACGCGGCGATCGCCTGGTATGAGGCGGCGGCGGCCGGCCATCACCGAAGCGCCATACAAACCTTGGCGGCGATCTACCGTGCCGGCCGGATCGTTCCTCGGGATCCGGTCAAATCGGCAAGCTGGACGATGAAGGCGGCCAAAATCGGCGATATCAATTCGATGTATCATGCCGGCGTGAACCATTTGCGAGGTCTTGGCGTTGCGGCCGACCTGGCCAATGCGCGCCGTTGGCTGAAGCTTGCGGGGCGGAGCGGTCACTTCAGAGCGATCAAGGTTCTGCTCAAAACACCGGATTTATTGGAGACGTCTCAGGAGCGTCTTGCTTGGCTGGAGTACGCCACGCAACACCGGCGCGCCGATGGCGAGGTCCATTATTTGATGGCCAAATTTCTGGCGGAATCGACGCCTCACGGCGATGCGTCGACGGTGGATGCCTATCGGGAGGCGGCGTTGCGCGGTCATCCCGCGGGGCTATACGCCTATGGCCGTCATTTGTCCCGCGTCGGTAAGAAAGAGCGGGCGCTCGATTTTCTAAGATTGTCGGCGCGTGCGCATCATGACGCCGCGTCCCGTCGTCTTGCTTCGATGTATCAATGCGGCCTCGGAACCGCACCGGAATCTGAGAAATCGCTTTACTGGCTCAACCACGCGGCGCGGTACGGCCGGCCATGGGCGGCATTGGCCCTGGCTCAGCGCCATATTCTTGCCGATGGCGAGGAAGACCGGCGGAAGTTTTTTCATTTCGCGGGGCAGGCGGCGGATGCCGGGCATCCGCTTGCCATCGCCCTTATGCATCTTAGTTTCCGCCATGGCATTGGCACGGCGCGGGATGAGGAACAGGCGGCGGTGTGGAAACAACGACTTCTGTCCGATCAAGCCGCGGAACTGGAAGGCCTCCACCATCTGGCGAACGCCTATCTGAACGGCCGCTATGTGGCGAGGGATGTCGAGACCGGTTTGTCCTATCTTCGCCAAGCCGCGGATGGCGGTCACCGCGAGGCGCAGAAACAAGTTCTCAAGCATGCGGCGAAAGGCCGCTTCGAACGCGATTCGGACGGTGCCCGCGCCCAGAGATATCAATTCGGTGTCGCGAGTAAAGGCGACCTGCTGCTGACGCGGGAACGGTTGTTTGCTTTCGATCACTCGCCGGACGCCAAAACCTGGTCGAGCAAGGCGGAAGTCGAGCTGCGCGAAACCGCGCTAAATGGCGATGTTCGATCTTCCGCGGCGTTGGCGCGTTATTATCAGAACGAGAAGGAAGACCGCGGCGCGGCAGAATATTGGGCGGATTGGGCGATCCAAACCGCCGAATGCAGCCCGACGGATCTGCTGGCGGTGGCTGAGCTCTTCCGCGACGGTATCGGTGTCGACGCGGACCCGAGACGGGCCCTGGCCTGGTTGGAACGGGCCGAGAGAGCCGAACCGATCTGGCCGCGCCAGCGTTTTGAAATCGGCCGGGTAATGGCGGCGTTTCCCAACAGCGGCGCCCTTCACGAACGCGCTTTCCAACATCTTCAATCGGCGGGACGCGCGGGTTACAGCCCGGCCTTCAGCCAGCTTAGCCGATTGGCGGAAAACGGTTGGCCGCCGGCGGTGAAGTTCGGCGACAGACGCTATTGGCTGGAAATGGCCGCCGGCACGGAAGACATCGACGCCATTGTCGAGTTGGCGCGTCTGGACCTTGCGTCGCCCGAAGATGCGCGGAAAGCTGCCGCTCTTGTCAGACTAAAGTCATTGGCGGACCGGGGAAACAGCGCGGCCTTGCATACCTTGGCGGCCTATTTCTTGAAGCATTCTTCTTCGCCCGAGGATGCGCAACAGGCCCGCCGGTATCTTTTGTCCGCGTTCGAAGCCGGTGACCTTCGGGCGGGGATAAAACTGGCCCAAGCCTATCTTCGCGACGGCAGTCTCTTGTTCGACCGCGAGGCTGGCATAACCGTCCTTACGGAAATCCAAAAAGTTCCAGTGACTGACAAGAACGACATTTATGAAGTCGGCCGCTTGCACCGGCTGGCGGGAGATCCTGAGCGAGCCGAACGTTGGCTCCTCGGTGCCGCGAAGCGCGGTAATCCCCGCGCGATGCGGGAGATCGCCGACAGCATGGTGAAATCCACCGCGAGCGAAGACGACAAACGTAAAGCGATTGCCTGGCTGGAGCGGGCGGCGGCGGCGGGTGATGTCCGGGCCTTGGCCAAAATGGCCAGATTGAAGCATTCCATGGCGCGTACCGCGGAACAGAAAGAAGCGGCCATGGCATTATTCGAGCAGGCGGCGGAGCGCGGCGACAAGGAATCGGCCGCTTTCATACGCCAATTGCAAATGCGCGAGATTTATCGGAGCAAAAACCCGACCTTGATTTTCCAAACCCTACAGAAAGCCGCGGATGAGGGCGATGTGGTCGCCATGTTCGATCTTGGTACCGCCTACGCGGCCGGCAGCGGGGTCCGGCAAGACCGCGACCGGGCGAGGGTTTGGCTGCAAAGAGCGGCCGACGCCGGAAATCCGCGCGCAGCCAGCTTGATAAAGAAACTTCGGGCCTACGGATTCCTTGACGTTACAAAGTAAGCCCTGAAACGGCGGCGGGCTCAAAATCGGCTATACAATGTGAAACCGAGGCGGTTGCGGCCGTAATCCCGGTTCGAACGCGTCGAGTTGCGGTGGCCGTAGCGATAATGCAGAGCCGCATAAGAGCCTCGGATGAATTCGTAACGGAGTTCGGTTGAGAAGGACAGGGTGATGTCGTCCCGGCTCTCCCCCCGCGCGGCGCTGTGATGGCGATAGTCGTCGTGACTCGCTTGAACCCGATTGATCAAACGCCATTGCCGTTCGATCTGGTAGTCCGCCCCCAGGCGCAGCCGCGTGCGCACCACACCGGACACGCCTCTCGACGTGGTTTCCCGCAATTGCCGGCGAAGCTGCGCGCTAAGCAGCAGTCGATCGGTGGCGATCCACGCCGCATCGCCGGTGAGGGCTGGGGCCGTTGTCGTCGAAAACTCGCTCGCGTCATATTTTTGGGACAGCAATCCAAGTCCGCCGCGCAGCCAAATTGGTGCGCCCCTACGGCCATATTCCCAACCGATCAGGGCTTCGGCGCCGGCGGAATCCCGGCTGACCTCCGCCGTCCCGTCGATGCGTTGGTCATAGTCGATGCGGTTCAGCGTAGCCTCGCCGAACAGCCGCGATTTCGGCGATAATTCATAGATGCCGCCGGCCTTTATCCATCCCCGCCGGCGGTCGCGATCGTCCTCGATCACAAGCGAGCCGTCGACCGCCCGCCGATTGTGGAAATCCCAACCGCTTAGACCGACCGCGACGAAGGTGCTGTGGATATCGATCGGCATGTCGTAGCGGGCCGACAGGTCCAATCGGTCGTAGCTGACATATTCCAAGCTCCGATCATTATCGTCATCGTCAAAGCCGCCAAGCGGGATATGGTCGTGACGATATCGTCCCCGCAGTTCCAGGCGTTGCCCATAGTTCAAATCGAACCAGGCGGTGGCGCTCAAGTCGCCATCCACATAGTCGTTATTGGTGTTGTCCGCGAAGAAGCCCGCTTCCAACTGACCTTTCAGTTCGAAGCGATAGCGGTCCAGATCCGCGGTCAAACGAAACCCCGGCGACAGTACGAGCACAAGGTCGCTGTTCGCGTCATTCTCCTGCCGATAAATGTTGTCGTCGAAATAGACCGTTGCAAATCCGCCCAAGCGGAGATTGAGCAGGCCCAACGGTTCGGCGGGCGGTCGGTCAGGTTCTTCTCCCAAGACCGGAATATCGTCGAATTGGCCTTTCTCTGAGGTGGCGACTTGCGCCGCCGCCGGAGATACAACGATCAAACCAAGAAGGCAAAACGCGAGCCGCCGGACCGAGTAGCCGAGGTTCATGTTAAAACCCATTTCGTCATCTCTGCACCCGATCAGGTTTCTCATTGTTTTGGCGCCAGTTGCTCCAGGACCGCGCCGGCAAGTGGGTAACCGTTGCGTTGCGCGCGCTTCAACCAGGTTCGCGCCAGCTCCAGATCCTTGGCCACATGGAAGCCGCTGACATGCGCCATGGCGAGCTTGAATTGAGCCTCGCCATTGCCGCGGTCGGCGGCCTTGCGATACCAACGGAACGCCGCCGCCACATCGAGGGTCTCGCCGTGGGAGCCGGCGCTCAGATGATTGGCGAGCAGCACCATGGCGCGGCTGTTGCCGAGATTGGCGGCCCGGCGGAGCGACGTTTTGCCAACTTCGACGGAAGCGGGGTCGCCGGCCGCGAAAGATCGTCTGGCGCGTTTGAGCATGGCGCGTCCTTCTCTGGCCGCGATCGTCTGCTTCGATACTTTTCGGCGGGATTTGATCTTTTTCGGTTTCGGCCGCAATAACCGGGCGAGCAACGTCGCGGCCTC
>CBDCGJ010000044.1:0-90000 GCA_965216645.1 Alphaproteobacteria bacterium
GTGGGTGGCCGGGCGGGGGCGTGGGCCGGCCCGGGACCCCAATAGCAAAGCCCTATTCGATCTGCTTCGGCAACCAGGTCGCGACTTCGGGGATCCAGATCAAGAGGGCCAGGACGGCGAGTTCGATGAGGATGAAGGGCAGGGCGGAGCGGACCACCTGGCCGAGGCTGACGTCGAAGGGGGCGACGCCTTTCATGACGTAGAGCAGCAGGCCGAAGGGCGGGGTTAAGAGGCTGATCTCCATGGTGATCAGCATCAGCACCATCAGCCAGATGACATCGATGTTGAACACCGACCTGCAGGACTTTGCGAGCCGAGCAGGAAGAACGGCAGGGTCAGCAACAGCATGCTGACCTGATCCATGAAGGCGCCGAGGAACAGCAGCACCACCATCATGATGATCACCACCATCAGCGGCGTCAGGTCCAGGCTGACGATCTGCTGCAGCAGGCCGTCGGTGGCGCCGGAATTGGAGAGCGCCTGGGAAAACACCAGGGAACCGGCGATGATGAACAGGATCATGGTGTTGATCTTGGCCGTTTCCATCAGCGCTCTTGCCGATGTTGCGCCAGGTGAAGTCCGCGCCCTCGATGCCGGAGATGCGGATGATCGTTCTTGAACAGGCGGAAGAAGTAGCAGGCGCCAGGGCGGCGAGGCAGCCGAGGGCGGCGGCTTCCGTCGGCGCGGCGATCTTGAAGAAGATGCTGCCGACGACGACGACGAAGATGATCATCAGCGGCAGGATATAGAAGCAGAACGGCAGCAGCCGGTTGATCGGCTCCCGCCACCGGCCGTCATAGTCGAAGCCGGCACGGTCGCGGCCGCCGATATAGACCGGCCGGTGACCGGCTGGTCAGATCGCTTTGGTCGGCGTGTAGGTCGGCGCGAGGTCCGGATTGATCATGCAGCGGCCGACCACATAGGCGAAGAACAGAAGGCCATCAGAATGCCCGGCACGATGCCGGCGATCAGCAGCTGCGCCACCGATTGCTCGGCCAGGCTGGCCAGCAACACCGCCAGGGCCGACGGCGGGATCAGCATGGCGATGCCGCCGACGGCCATGATCGGCCCCATGGCGATGGCCGGCTGGTAGCCGCGCTTGATCATGTCGGGCAACAGCACCGAGCCGAGGATCGCGGTGTTGGCGATGGTCGAACCGGAGAGCGAGGAGAACACCGTCCCGCCGACGATGGAAACGACGGAGAGCCGGCCCGGCACCCGGCTGATCAATCCGGTCGATCGGCCCCGATCGCCTTGAAGGCGACCCCGGTCTGCAACAGGATCTCCCCCATCAACAGAAACAAGGCGATCGGCGCCAGGGTGAACTTGATGGCGTTATGGAACTCCATCGGCATGAAGACCAGGCCGATATCGCCGTTCACGAACAGGAAGGTGCCGAGAATGTTGGCGGCGAAGAAGGCGAAGGCCACGGGCAGGCCGAAAAACATCAGGAAACAGACGGTGCCGAGCAGCAGGGTCAGGGCATAGTACCATTCCATGGCTCAGAACCCCGACTTCTCGGTGATGTCGATCTCTTCCTCGACCCCGGCGCGGCGGCAGCGCAGCAGGAACTCCACCGCCAGCAGCAGGAAGGAGGCGGCGAAGACCACCAGCATGTACCAATTGGCGATCCTCAGATCCTTGTCCGGCAGCGTGCCATCCTCGAATTCGGACAGCGCCGCGCGGGCGCCGTAAACGAACAACACCAGGCAAAGCACGCAGCCGACGATGTCCACCAAGCGCTCCAGTTGCACTGCCAGGTTTTTCGGCAGGGCCGTAACCAGCACGTCGACCCGCACATGGGCGCCGTGATGCAGCACCCAGGGCGCGCCGATGAAGACCCCGACATAGAGGGTGTACTCCACGGCCTCGTAGAGCCACCAGAGGCTCGACCACTGCATCTTGATCAGCAGCAGATTGACCGGGATCAGCACCGCGATCAGACCGATCGAGATCGCCACCAAGACGGCGAGGAAATGGGTGACCCTGTTGAACCCGATTTCGAAGGCATCCAATTGCCGGCGCATGGAATCAATAACCATTGCTTTGCCGCAACGTCGGCGGCAAGTGAAAGGGACTGCCTAATCTCGGCAGTCCCCTCCGTCAACCCTAGGCGGGTTACTTCGTGAACAGTTCCCTGAGCTTGGCCCCGTGATCCGGGCTCCGTTCGATCACTTCCTTCCAGCCTTGCTCTTCCGCCGTGCCGAGCCATTTCGCCCGCTCGGCGCCTTCGAGGGTGATGGTTTCCATACCCTCGCTGGCCATCCAGTCCTTTTGCTTTTTCAGCGCCGCCTGGAATTTCTCGCTGGTCGTTTCGGAGCCGGCCTCGAATTGCCCGCCGATCTTGTTCAGCAGATCCTTCTGCGCCTGGTCCAGCTTGTTCCAGGACTTCAGGTTGGCGAGGGTATGCAAGGTCGCGTGATAGAAGCCCGGCTCGACCCGGTATTTGGTGACCTTGATCCAGGACGGCACCCAACCGAGCGCCGGCCAGCCATAGCCCTGCACGGTATTGTTTTCCATGTAGGTATAGACCTGCGCGATATTCGACGTCTGCACGGTCGCGCCGAGATATTTGAAGAAGGCGGTATAGACCGGCGCCACCCGCAGATGCAGGCCCTTCAGATTGGCACCCGTAATCGGCTTGTTCAGCCAGAGATGGAAGGGCCCGAATTCGTGATGCTTGGCGACATAGTGCAGGCCCTTGGCATTCAGCAGTTTCTGCACATAGTCGATGGCGCCCCGCTCCCGCAGCTCTGCAAAGGTATAGTCGGAGAAACGCAGCACCGGCGCCTCCGGAATCACGTTGCCGAAATAGGCCTCGGTGCAGCCGACGATGTCATAGGCGCCCTTGGCGGTCTTCTGGGTCAATGTGAAGGGGCTGCCGATCGCCGGCGCGCCGCCCTTCAAGTCGATTTGGACGACGCCCTTGCCCTGCTCGTTGACGGTCTTGACCAGCGCCTCGAACGGCTTCGACGGCGGACTGCCGATCGGGAAGCAGCTGGCCGCGGTCAGCTTCGCCTCGGCGGCCAACGCCGTGGTGCCGGCGAAAGATATAACGGCCACCGCCGCCGCGGTGATGGTTTGTTTGAACATAGTACATTCCCCTTTTTGCAAGCGAACTCAGCTTCTCTCTCTCCGTCCGCGGTCCGCCGTTGTTTTTCTGTCCTGCGACCGCCACGAAAGCCAGCGGCAGCATAGCAAAATTAGCGGCTTGTGGGCAAACCTCGACTAAGCCCGCCAGGCCCCGAGCCGGATCGAAACGGCGATGAACAGGGCATAGACCAACATGCCGATAGCGATCAGCAGGAACAACCGTTCCATGGTGGCGCCGAGCCAAAGCACGACCAGCGCGCCGCCGACAATCACCACGGCCAAACGCAGCAGGCCCGCGATCACCGGCCAGAACAGCCGCCGCGCGCCCTGGGAGGCGAAGAACAGACAAAGGCCGAAGCCGAAGAAGGCGTAGGTCGGGCCGACGATCCGCAAATAGGTGGCGCAGGCCTCCCGCACCTCCGCCGAATCGGAAAACAGGTTGGCCCAAAGACCGGGGAACAGCGCCAGCAGGATGCCGATGGTCCCGCTGATCGCGGCCGCGCCGAAGGCCCCGGTCCAGGCGATGCGGTGCCCCCGGTCAATCTCGCCGGCGCCGAAATGCACCCCGATCAGGGTGATCAGGGCCGAACCGATGCCGAAGACCACGGGGATGATCAGGAACTCCAGCCGGGCGCCGATGCCATAACCGGCCAGCGCCGCCTCGCTAATCCGGGCGACGAAAGCGGTGATGACGATCACCGTGGCAACGGAGGTCACCGGCGAAATCGAAGCCAACAAGCCGACCTTCAGCAAATCCGCGAAATACGCGGCCTTCAGTCCGATGCCCCGGAACCGCAGCCGAATAACCCCGCGGCCGCTCATCAGGAAGCCGATCTGCAACAGCGACGACAGGGCGAAGCTGATGACCGCGGCAGCACTGGCGCCGGCGATGCCGAGGGCGGGAAACGGCCCCAGCCCGAAGACCAGCACGGCGCCGAGCAGAATCTGCAGAACCGAGCCTAAGATCAGCGTCGCCGCGCTGAACAGCATATTGCCGCAGCCGCGGATCACGCTGGATAGGATATTGGCGAGCCAGAAGGCAAACATGCCGAGGAATAGGATATTCGAATAACGCAACGCCTGGTCCAACACCGCGCCCTCGCCGCCGACCAAACCGAAGATCCAACGGCCGCCGCCGACGAAAATCGCCGCGAACAGCACCGCGCCGCCAAGCGCGATAACGAAGGAATGCAGCGTCAACACTTCCGCCCGCTCCCGATCGCCGGCGCCAAGAGCCTGCGCCACCGCACCGGCCACCGCGCCGCCGATGGCACCGGCGGACAGCATGCCCATCAGCATGAACATCGGATAGACCAGGGCCAGACCGGCAAGCGCCGTCGTCCCGAGCTGGCCGACATACCAAGTCTCCGCCATCGAGGTGAGCAACATCACGAACATGGCTAGGATGTTGGGAGCGGACAACTTGGCGATCGTGCGCCCGATCGGCGCGGTCAGCAGCAGGGCGTTATTCATGGGCGACGGGTCCGTATTCGTGTTGCAATGAACCGCAGGGCCGGACCGCGCCAAACGTCCCACCAAAACGGAAGTGAAACATAGGTAGGGAATTTAGTTCAAAAAGTAAACCTTTACTGTTATATTAGCGAGAAGATAGGCAAACCGGAGTGTCATCATGACCGCCCGAAACTATGCCAAACACGATTGTCCGATCGCCCAGACTTTGAGCACCATCGGCGATCAATGGACGATTTTGATCGTCCGCGACGCGTTGCGCGGCCGCCGGCGCTTCGCCGAGTTTCAGGAGAGTTTGGGGATTTCCCGCAACCTGCTGGCACGTCGGCTGAAAGAAATGGTGGCCGCCGGATTGTTGGAGAAAACCGCACAACCAGGCGGTCGTCGCCACATCTATCAACCGACGGAGAAATGCCGGGATCTGCAATTGGTGCTGCTGGCATTGGCCGGTTGGGGGGAGCGCTGGCGCGACGACCCGGACGGCACGCATCTGTCGATCCGCCATCGCCCAAGCGGCGCCGACGTCGGTCTCGGCCTCCTACGCCTGGATACCGGTGCATCCGTGCCCCGTGACGAAATCACCGTGACGCCGCGCCGCGCGAAAACCTAACGCTCACCGTCGACCCCGTATTGTCGCCGCCGGCCGGCGGTTAGACCGGAAAACGCACCGGAATATTGCGCGGGCCGCGGACTTGGCCGCCGGCCCAGGTCACCGCCTCCGGGTCGGACAGCTCGAAGTTGGGAATGCGCTCGAACCAGACGCGCAGCGCCACGTCCATTTCCATCCGCGCCAGGTTGGAGCCGGCGCAGCGGTGGGTGCCGACGCCGAAGGCGATGTGACGGTTGCGCTGGCGGTCCAGAACCACCTTGTCCGCATCTTCGAAGACTTCCGGATCGTGATTGGCGGCCGGGAAGTTCAGCAGCACCCGATCGCCCGGCACCATGTTGGCGTCGCCGATGGTAACCTCTTCCGTCACCTTGCGGGCCATGGTCACCGGCGCGTAGTAGCGCAGCATTTCCTCGATCGCGGTCGGGAACAGGTCCGGATCGTCGACCAGACGTTGGCGGTGTTCCGGATGGCCGGCCATATGCCAGAGTGCGGCGCCGATCGAGCTCCAGGTCGTGTCGATACCGGCGACCAGCAGCAGATTGCACATGCCAATGACCGTATAGTCGGAAAGCGGCTCGCCCTCGATCTCGCTGTCGATCAGCCGGGAGATCAGATCGTCGCCGCCCGGTTTCTGGCGTCGCTCGGTGACCAGCTCGGCGAAGAAGTCGCGGATGATGCGGCGGTATTTCATGCGCAGCTCCGGCTGGGTCTGGCCCAATTCCAGCACCCCGCGCACCCATTCGACGAACTCGTCGATCCGCTCCATGTCGATGGCGAGCATGGCGGCAATGACGCGCGGCGGAACTTGTTGGGCATAATCCTCGGCCGCGTCCGCCTCGCCCTTGTCGATAAATTTGTCGATCAATTGATGACAGAGTTTTTCGGTCCCGGCGCGGTATTCCTCCACCGCCTTGGGGACGAAGAAAGGCAGGATCAACCGGCGGTAGGGGATCTGCTCCGGCGGGTCGGCGGTGATCGGCGGCGCCTCGGTGCCAAACTCCTTCAGCTCTTGAATCAGGATCTCCCGCAGCTCCGGCGACGGCGGCACCACCGTGTTCGACTTCGATGACAGGGTCGGCGCCATTTTCGACATGGTCTGCAGGTCGTCGTAATTGACCGGCATCCAGGAACCGCCCCAGCGCGTGGAATGGGCGATCGGGCAACGCCCCCGCAATTCCTTCCACACGGGCGTCGGGTCTTTCACATAATCCGGGTCGAAAATGTCGTAGTCGGTGGCCCAATCCTCGACCGGGCAGGTCTCGTCGCTCATCGCCGATTTCCTCCGATTTTGTCGGCCATATTATCGATGCAAAACGAACGTTTGTGAAGGGCGCTTGTTGCCGTCCGGCGCGGCCTTCGGTTAGAGCATATATCTACCATACGGGAACATTTGACCTGTCGCATTTATCCCCTGGCTAGGCGCGGCGCACCGCCCCATAGCCAAATCCCGTCCTAACGCCATCGAATGTTTCCGTATGGTAGATATATGCTCTAGCATGGCTTGGGGAGGGCAATAGCATGACGAGATTGGCGGACCGAGTGGCCTTAATCACCGGTGGCGCGTCCGGCATGGGGGCGGCGGCGGTGCGGCGCTTCGTCGAGGAAGGCGCCCGGGTGGTGCTGGCCGATATCGACGCGGACCGGGGACAGGCACTGGCCGCCGAGATCGGCGAGGATTGCCTATTCGCCCGATGCGATCATACCAAGCGCGCCGACAACGAAGCGGCGGTGGCGCTGGCGGTCGAGCGCTTCGGCGGGCTCGATATCCTGTTCAACAATGCCGGCCTCGCCTTCGCCAATGCGGGCATCGACACCGTCGACGACGACATTTTGGAGAAGATCGTCGACGTCGATCTGCTCGGCCCCTACCGGATGACCCAAGCCGCCCTGCCGGCCTTGCGGGCGGCGGGACAACGGATCGACAGCGGCGCGGCGGTGATCTTCACGTCCTCCATGCAGGGCATCGTTGCGCGGCCCTTCGTCTCGCCCTATACGGCGGCGAAGCATGGCATCGTCGGCCTGACCCGAAGTTTGGCCCTGGAGCTGGCGAAGGACAATATCCGGGTCAACGTGCTCTGCCCGGTGGCCACGGACACGCCGATGCTGCCGGAATTCGTGCCGGAAAGCATGCGGGGCCAGCAGATGGATACCGTGCGCGAGCGTTTGATCGCCGGCATCCCTCTCGGCCGCCTGGCTCAGGCTGAGGATATTGCCAACGCCGCGCTGTTCCTGGCGTCGTCGGAAGCCGGCATGATCAATGGCGCGGCCCTGCCCATCGACGGCGGCGTGACCGCGGGATAGGAGAGTTCCGTGACCCATAACATCATCATTCTGCCCGGCGACGGTATCGGCCCGGAGGTGACAGCGGAGGCCGTTCGCGTTCTTGAGTGGCTCGCCGCCAGCCGAGGGCTCGACGTCAGTCTGCGCCACGAACTCTATGGTGCGGCTGCCTATAAGGCACATGGCGCGGTTCTGAAGGACGAGGTGATGGCGGATCTGATGACCGCAGACGCGGTGCTGTTCGGCGCCACTGGCGGGCCGGACTATGACGCTATCCCCTTGGAGTTGAAGCGCAAAGGCAATCTGCTGCGTATCCGCAAGACCATGGAGACCTATGCCAATCTGCGGCCGATCGTCGGCTATGCGGAACTCGCCGACACGGTGTCGTTGAAGCCCGAGACCGTGGCCGGCGTCGACATCATGATCGTGCGCGAACTGAACGGCGGCATCTATTTCGGCCAGCCGCGCGGCATCGATCAGCTGGAAGTCGACGGCGGCGTCGCCAATGTGGAGCGGGGGGTCAACACCCTAGTCTACACCACGCCGGAAATCGAGCGTATCGCCCGGGTCGCTTTCGACATCGCCAAGGATCGCGGCGGCCATGTCCATTCCATCGATAAATCCAACGTGATGGAAGCGCATCAGCTCTGGCGCAAAACCGTCAGTCGGATCGGCGCGGAAGAATATGCCGGTGTCCGCCTCGACCATATGATCGTCGACAATTGCGCCATGCAGATCGTACGCGATCCGAAGCAATTCGACGTCATGCTCGCCGACAATATGTTCGGCGATATTCTGTCCGATCTGGCCGGTGCCCTGTCCGGCTCCCTCGGCATGTTGCCGTCGGCTTCGCTTAGCGCGCCCGGTCCCGACGGCCGCCGGCGCGCCCTGTACGAGCCGGTGCATGGCAGCGCCCCGGATATCGCTGGTCAGGGCAAGGCCAATCCCTGCGCCGCGATTCTGAGCGTGGCGATGATGTTGGAGCTGAGTTTGGATCGCCCGGCCGACGCCGAACTGATCCGTGCCGCCGTCCGCGCGGCCTTGGCCGACGGCGTCCGTACCGCCGATATCGCCGCCGGTCAACAAGCCGTCGGCACCGGCGCCATGACCGACGCCATCCTGACCCATTTGGACCAAGCGACCTGACCCGACCTGAGGAGACGACCCGTGACCGGACCCGTGATTTCCGCCGACTGCCATATCGACCTGCCCTGGCTGCCGCCCGACCTGTTCACCGCCAATGCGCCGGGTCAGATGAAGGATCGCATGCCCTATGTTACCGACGGACCCAAGGGGCCGATCTGGGTCTCTAGGAACGGCGCCCAGTTCGGTCTGCAGAACGGCATGGGCTCGGCCGGCCGGGAATATGTGCCGGGGGTGATCCACCGCTCCGACCGCATGGCCGAACAGGGTCTCTATGACGACGGCAAGAAGGGGATCCGTCGTCTCACCGAGCCGGAGCTGCGTCTCAGGGATCAGGACTTGGACGGCATCTGCGGCGAGGTGCTGTACGGTATCCTGGGCGCCGCCCGGCGGCTCGACGATCCACCGGCGGCCCAGGTGATGATGCGGATCTACAACGAATGGTTGGCCGATTTCTGCGCCAGCCATCCCGACCGCTTCGCCGGCGTCGCCGCCATACCGGGGGACGACATCGACGCGGCGGTGATAGAAATAGCTCGGGTTGCCAAGCGTGGCGTCTTGAAGGGCCTGGAAATCCCGTCGACCGCCGAGGGCAAGCCGCTCTATCACGCGTATTGGGAACCGATCTGGCGGGCCGCGGCGGATTGTCATCTGCCGCTCCATTTCCACACCGTCGGCGGCACCCCGCCCGATTTCGAGAGCATGGGCGAATTGGAGGGGCGACGAGCCTTCGCCGTCTTCATCACCGGCTTCCAGATGAATATGTCCAACAAGGTGATGGAACTGATCTATGGCGGCGCGCTGGAAGCTCATCCCGACCTACGCGTGGTCATCGGCGAAAGCGGCATCGGCTGGCTGCCCTATATCCTGGAGCATATGGACCTGGAATGGGAGGACCAGTTCAAGGATCTGACCTTGACCATGCGCCCCTCCGACTATTGGCGGCGGCAATGTTATGCCACCTTCCAGAGCGACCCTTGCGGCCTGCGTCTGCTCGATGTGATCGGGGAGGATAACGTCATGTGGGGCAGCGATTTCCCCCACCCGGACGGCGTCTGGCCCGACAGCCGGGATTTCATCGCCCGCGAGACGAAGCATCTATCGGACGAGATACGGCACAAGGTCGTCTACGCCAACGCCGCCGCGCTCTACGGTTTTCCAGCGCGGGCGGCGGCATAGTCAATTCCACTTTTGACAATCCAACCCGTCATCATCTCTGTACTGCAATATCCCTTCTCGTCATCCCGGAATCGCCGCAGGCGATATCCGGGATCGTCCCAAACACCGAGCCTGTGACGATCCCGGCGCTTCGCGGCGCTGCGGCTGGGATCTCTTCAACGGTAGCGCCCATATCTCAGCGAGATTCCGGTGCTTACATCGGGGTTGGTGCCGACGCGAAAAATCCCTAACCTGAGGTTATGATTCTGAACGGTGTCACGGTTACCCTGGATCCATCCGGTGCGCTCTACGTACCGCGGGAAGGAACCTTGGTGGCGGCCGATCTGCATTTCGAGAAAGGCTCGTCCTATGCGGCGAAGGGTCAGCCCCTGCCGCCTTACGACACGGCGGCGACCTTGCGGGCCCTGGCGGCGGTGATCGAGCGCCACCGGCCGACGCGGGTGATTTGCCTGGGTGACAGCTTTCACGACGACGGTGCCGGCGGCCGCATGAACGCGGCGGACGCCGCGACCGTGCGCGCCTTGACGGCGGATCGGGACTGGATATGGATTACCGGCAACCACGATCCCCATCCGCCGGAAGATCTGGGCGGCCGCATCGAACGTGAGGTGATGCTGGACGGCTTGCGCCTGCAACACGAACCGCGGGTGCGCGCCGCCGCCGGCCAGATCGCGGGCCATCTGCACCCCAAGGCCAGCGTGCGGGTGCGCGGCCGGCGCATCCAGCGGCGTTGCTTCGCCAGCGACGGGCTGCGTCTGATCCTACCGTCGTTCGGCGCCTATACCGGTGGCCTCAGCGTCCTCGACCGGGCCTTCGCCAAGCTCTTCCCCGGCCCCTTCCACGCCCATATGATCTCCAACGGCCACATCCGCAGCGTCCCCTCCCGCCGCCTGGTCTGACGCGCCTGCCGCCTGCCTCTAGCCGCAAATATACGGTGTCAGAGTAATTTAAATCTAATTAATTATTTGAAATTACTACGATAATAGAAAAACACGGCACTTTAAATAAGTTCGAGTCTAATTAAATAGTCCGGTATCTTAAAAACATCAATTACTACAAAGATTTAACCTCATTAAAAATAGTCTGACACGTTAGTCGAGTTTACCGGGGCGTGCGGCGGCATGGTTGGGCATTGCCGGCAGGTTCAGCGGCGGGGGAGCATGCTGGCGGCGGTGTCGGCGATCATGGGGGCGGTGACGCGGAGTTCGTCTTCGAGGCCCTGGGCATAGGCGATGGGCGCGCGCGGGGCACCGAGACGGCGGATCGGCGCGCGTAAATTCGCCGCTAAATGCTCAGCCGCCCAGGCGGCGATTTCGGCGCCGAAGCCGCCGACCTGTACGGCCTCATGCGCGATCAGCAGACGGCCGGTTTTACGGACCGAGCCGGCCACCAGCGCATCGTCCCAAGGCCACAGGCTGCGCAGATCGATGACTTCCAGTGCCAGGCCCGCGTCGGCAGCCAAATCCGCCGCCTCAAGCGCCACATGCAGCGTCTTCGACCAGGTCACGACCGTCACGTCTTCGCCCTCCAGCGCCACCCGACCCTGGCCGATCGGCACGGTGTAGTCCGGATCGGCCGGCACCTCGCCATCCAATCCCCAAAGGTCCTTATGCTCGAGATAGACCACCGGATCGTCGGCGCGGATCGCGCTTTTCAACAGGCCTTTGTTGTCGGCCGGCGTCGCCGGGGCGACGACCACCAGGCCCGGTACGTGGACATACCAGGCTTCCAGGGATTGCGAATGTTGCGCGGCGGAGGAACGCCACATGCCCATGGGTTCCCGCGCCACCAAGGGCACGCGGGTCTGACCGCCCAGCATGAAGCGCGCCTTGGCCGCCTGATTGACCAGTTCGTCGACGGCACAAAGGGCGAAGTCGGCGAAGCGCATCTCGACGATCGGCCGGGTGCCGACGATGGCGGCGCCGACCGCCGCGCCCATGATCGTGGATTCACTGATCGGCGTATCGACGATGCGATCCGGACCGAATTCCGCCTGCAGGTCGCGATATTGGCCGAAGACGCCGCCGCGGCCCAGATCCTCGCCCAGGGCCCAGACCTTGGGATCGCGCCGCATTTCCTCCGCCACCGCTTCCCGGGCGGCGTCGAGATAGCTGAGCACTCTCATGACGGCGCCCGCGACGGTGCTGGCGCGCCGATGTCCTGCACGTCCTTGAAGGCATCGGCGAGCGGCGGATGGGGTGCCCGCGCCGCCAGGTCGACCGCATGGGCCATTTCCGAGGATGCCGCTTCCGCGATCCTCTCCAGTTCGATTTCCTCGACGCCGGCGCCGCGCAGGGTCTCGTGCAGGCGGGCGATCGGATCGTTGCGCCAAGCCGCCGCCACTTCGTCCTCGCCGCGATAGGCGCCGGGATCGACGGCTGTATGGCCGACCAGGCGATAGGTCTGGGCGGTCAGGAAGAAAGGCCCTTCGCCGGCGCGCAGGCGGCGCACCAACGCGCCGACTTTCTCGTCAAGCGCCATGACGTCGTTGCCGTCGACATCCCAAGCCTCGAGACCCAGGCTGGCGGCTCGCGCCGTCGGCCCCGGTCCGGCGGTGACGTCGTCGGTCCGCGTGGTCGAGGCATAGGCGTTTTGCTCGCAAACGAACAACACCGGCAGATTGAAGATCTTGGCCCAGTTGAGCCCTTCCAGGAACGGCCCGCGATTGACCGCGCCATCGCCGAAGAAACAGCAGACGATATGGCGATCCCCCTTCAGGCGCAGACCCTGGGCCGCACCGACCGCGATGGGGATACCGTCCGCGACGACGCCGTTGGCGCCCAACATCCCGACGGAGAAGTCGGCGATATGCATGGAACCGCCCTTGCCGCCGCAGGCGCCGCCGTCGCGGCCGAACAGCTCCAGCATCATGGCCGGCACGTTGGCGCCCTTGGCGATGCAGTGGCCGTGGCCGCGATGGGTGGTCTTGATCAAGTCGCCGGGGGCGAGATTGCCGCAAACGGCGGCGGCGATCGCCTCCTGCCCGATTGAGAGATGGATAGCGCCGCCGACCAGACCGCGCCGCTGCGCCGTCTCTGCCGCTCTTTCGAATGCGCGGATACGCTGCATGACGGTGTAGAAGCCGCGCAGCCTTTCAACATCCAAATTGCTTGAAACGGACACCGTTCCCTCCCGTTTTCGCCTTGGCCCGGCCACGGTAACTTGTATATGGTCGACGGAAAAGAGGAGAAGGGGCATCGCCATCGTCGATCCGTCGCCGGATATCACCGTCGCCGATTCGGTCACCAAGCTTGGGCCGGCGGAGCGCGGCCGCGTGCTGATCGCCGGCAGTCATGGCGGCGTCTATGCCGGTTATTTGGCGGCCAAGGCCGGTTGCCGCGCGGTGATCCTGAGCGACGCCGGCGTCGGCAAGGACGACGCGGGGATCGCCGCGCTACCCTACCTCGATGAGCTTTCCGTCGCCGCCGCCACGGTCGGGCATATGAGCGCCCGTATCGGCGACGGCGCGGACATGGCGGCCCGCGGCGTGATCACTCATGTGAACGAAACGGCTGCGGCACTTGGCGCGGCGGTGGGGCAAGCCGTTGCTGCCTGCGCCGACCGTCTGCGGCAGGCCGAGATTTCCGAGGCCAAGCCGGCGCCCTACAAGGAGTCGCGGTTCCTGCTGGAAGAGATTTTCGGCGAGCCGCGGGTCTGGGGTCTCGACAGCGCCTCTCTCGTGCGGCCCGACGATGCCGGCCATATCGTCGTCACCGGCAGTCACGGCGGCCTGATGGGCGGCGATCCGGCTTTGGCGATCAAGGCGGAGGTGCTGGGCGCGCTCTTCAACGATGCCGGGATCGGCGTCGACCGTGCGGGTGTCGGCCGGCTGGCGGCGCTGGACCAACGCGGCATTCCCGCCGCCACGCTGGATTGCATGACCGCGCGGATCGGCGATGCCCGCTCCGCCTGGTCGACCGGGCGGATCAGCTGCGTCAATCGAAGTGCGGCTGCCCACCAAATAGCCCCCGGCATGACCTGTCAGCAATTCGTGGACGGGGTCTTGAAGCCGTTGAAACAAGCGCAATGAATCGAATAGATCGGGTTTGAGCATGAGCGGAACTGAACCACGCAGCAATCGGCCCCAGCGTCTGATGACCGGCGGCCGCGTCCTGGCGGAAATGTTGGCGCGCCACGGCGCCGGCCCCATGTTCGGCATGGGCGGCTTTCAGCTTCTGCCGTTCTACGACGCGGTGGGCCAGGTCGGGATCGCCCATAACCTGATCAACGACGAACGTTGCGGCACCTTCGCCGCCGATGCCTGGGCCCGCGTCACCGGCCGGCCCGGACTTGTCGACGCAACCTTGGGACCGGGCGCCACCAATCTGTTGACCGGTTTGGTCGAAAGCCTCAATGCCGGCGTCCCGATGGTCGCCATCACCGGCAACACCAACCGCGACCATGCCTGGAAAAACATGACGCAGGAGGCGCGGCAGCTCGAGATGCTGGCGCCGGCAGTGAAGGAAGTGATCCGGGTCGAGGCGATCCAACGCATCCCGGAACTGGTACGCCGGGCCTACACGGTGGCGACGTCTGGCCGGCCCGGCCCGGTTCTGCTGGACGTGCCGGAGGATATTGCCCATGGCGAGTATGAATTCGCCGAAGACGAGCTTTATGCCCCGGACCGTCATACCGCGATCCCAGCGTTGCGGAGCGTACCGGATCCGGCGTCCGTCACGGAGGCTGCGAAAATGTTGGCCACGGCCGAGCGGCCGGTGATCCTGGCCGGCGGCGGCGTCCATCTCAGCGGTGCGCAGGCGGTCTTGACGGCCTTCGCCGAACGCCATGGCATTCCGGTGGCCCACAGTCTCAGCGGTAAGGGCGGCATCCCGTGTGTCCACAACCTCTGCCTCGGCTTGTTCGGGCGTTATAGCCGCATCGCCAACGATGTACTGGAGCAGTCGGACTGCATTCTGGTCGTTGGCTGCAAGATGGGCGAGATCGCCACCAAGCGCTATACCCTGCCCGCGCGCGATATCCCGTTGATCCATCTCGACATCCTGGCAGAGGAAATCGGCCGCTGCGTGCCGGCGACGCTGCCGCTCTGGGGCGACGCCAAAGCGGGGCTCGAGGCGCTGAATGCCGCGATGGCGGACGGTGCCGATGAACGGTGTGCAGCCCGGTCGGATTTTCACGCCGAAGTTCGCCGTCGAGATGAGGCCTGGCGGCAAGAAGTAGTGGGCCGCCTAACCTCGAACGAGCAACCGATCAACATGGCCCGGGTCTGTCACGAGTTGAACCGTACGCTGCCGGCGGACGCGATCCTGGTTGCGGACGGAGGGTTCGCCGCCCATTGGACCGGTTTGCTTTGTGAGACCAAGGCGGCGGGGCGTCACTATATCGCCAACCGCGGCTTCGCCTCGATCGGTTACGGTTTGCCGGGCACCATGGGTGCGCAACTGGCGGCGCCGGATCGGCCGGTTGTCGGCATCACCGGCGACGGTGGCTTTAACATGGTCTTGGGTGAACTGGAGACGGCCTTGCGGCTGAAGCTTGGCTTCACTCTGCTGATCGTCAACAACGCGGCGTCCGGTTACGTCAAAGCGCTGCAGCATGCTTTGTTCGGCGGCCAGTATCAATCGAGCGATCTGAAGGAAATGAACTATGCCGCCATCGCCGAGCAATTCGGCGCCCAAGGGTTGCGGGTCGAGGATCCGAACGACCTGGCCGGCGCCCTGGAAACAGGGATGGCGGAACGCGGACGGCCGACCATCGTCGACATGGTGGTGACCCGTGACCCGGCCAACATGCTGCCGGGCGTCGACAACCGGGCGGCGCCGGCGAAGAAAGGCGACCGCATCGCATGAGCGGCGACCGACCGACCGACTTAGTCCTCGCCGAAAGCGATGGCGCGAGCCGCCGCCGGCTTACGGAGATATTGAATGACGCCGGTTACCGCTGCCAAGCCATGGCCGACAGTTGGGATCTGCTCGCCCTGGACGATCTGCCGGGCACGGATTGTTTGATCCTGGATTACAATCTGAAGGGCCTCGATGGCACGGCCTATCTCCGGCGCATGGTCGCGTCCGGCGCGGTGCTGCCACCGGTGGTGGCCATCGGCCCGAATGACGTTGATGCCGTGACCCGGATTGTCCGCGCTGGCGCCATCGATTACATACCGCGACCGGTGTCCGAAGTTCTGCTGCTCGACGCGGTGGCCAGCGTGAATGACAAAATCAGCCCGGCGACCCGCATCGCGCAGGATCACGAAGTGTTGGCGATCCGCAATCGGATGGACAGCCTGACGCCGCGTCAGGCCGCGGTGATGGATATGGTCTATCAAGGCTATACCAGTAAGGAGATCGCGAAGGCGCTGGAGATCTCGCTCAGCACCGTGACCTTCCACCGCCGGGAAATGATGGAGCGCATGCGGGCCGGCTCCGTCAACGACCTGGCCCGTATGATCACCCTGGTGGTCAACAGCAGCGAGCCGGAATAACAGCGTCCAGGCCGATACCCTAAGCCAAGACCTCGGTCATCGCCGCAATGGCGCGGTCGACGCCGGCTTCGTCCACATCGATATGGGTGACGGCGCGCATCAGATATTCGCCCATGGCGCCGATGCGAATGCCGCGGTCGCGCAGGCCCTGGCCGACCGCCGCCGCGGTTTTGCCGGTGCCGGCGACATCGAAATAGACCATGTTGGTTTCGATTTCGCCGACGTCCAGGTCGATGCCGGGTAGCTGCGCCAGGCCGCGGGCCAGCCGCTTGGCATTGGCGTGATCGTCGGCCAGCCGATCGACATGGTTCTCCAGGGCATAAACGCCGGCGGCAGCAATGATACCTGCCTGACGCATGGCACCGCCGAACTGATGTTTGAAGCGCCAGGCGCGCTCGATGAAGTCGCTATCACCGGCCAACACGGCGCCGACCGGGCAGCCCAGGCCCTTCGACAAGTCGATCCAAACGCTGTCGAATTGGTCTGCATAATCTTTTGCCGAGGTGCCGCTGGCGACCACCGCGTTCATCAGGCGGGCGCCGTCGAGATGGCAGTTCATGCCATGCTCCCGCGCCGCCGCCGTGACCTCGGCGATCTGCGCAAGCGGCCAGATCGCGCCGCCGCCCAAATTCGCCGTGTTTTCGACCGACAGCAGGCGGGAATAGGGGGCGTGCCGGGTTCGGGGATGCACCGCCTCATGCACCTGCTCGGCCGTGAACATGCCGCGCACGCCATCCATCGGCCGGGTCATGACGCCGGACAAGGCGGCCGGGCCGCCGGTCTCGAAATGCAGCGCGTGACCGGTCTTGTCGAGAATGATCTCGTCTCCCGGCTGGCAATGGGTGCGATAGGCGATCTCGTTGCACATGGTGCCGGAGGGCAGGAAGATCGCCGCTTCCTTGCCCAACAGCTCGGCGGTCATGTCGCAAAGCTTGTTAACCGTCGGATCCTCGCCTGCCTGCTCATTACCGACATCGGCATTGGCGATGGCCTGACGCATGGCGGCGGTGGGTTTGCTGACCGTGTCGCTATAGAGGTCGCAGGTCAGGTCGGCGTCGGACGGGTGGTCTTTCGGTTGCATGTCGAATTAGCCTCCCCAAGGTAGCGCCATCGGCGATAGCTGTTCCATCGGCCGCTTCGCCCAGTCCAACTCCGGCGCATTTTCGAAAGCGCGGGCTTGCGCCGCTTCCAATCGACCGAGCGCGTCTTCGTGGTCGATGGTGATGACCTTGTGGTCTTTGACCACCTGATTGCCGTCCACATAGACGTCCTTCACCGGCCGCTCCTTGGCCGAATAGACCAAGCTGCGCAGCGGATCGCGCAGGGGACGCATCTCCGGATGGTCGAGGTCGATCAACACCACATCCGCCTTGGCGCCGACCGACAGCTTGCCGAGGTCGTCCCGCTTCAGGGCCTTGGCGCCGCGCACGGTGGCACAGTCGAGCACGTCCGCCGTGCTGACCGTTTCGACATTTTGCGCGGCGACGCGGGCCAGCGTGGTGGCCAGGAACATCTCATTGACGAAATTATGCGGATAGGTATCGGTACCGATACCGACATTGATGCCCTTGCGCAGATAGTCGCCGAGATTTTCCAGCAGCATGCCGCCGCGCAGGAAGACCTGCGGGCAATGGGCGACGCCGGTGCCGGTCTCCGCCAACACATCCAGATCGCGATTGGTATGCCAGGTCACCCAGGAATGACTGTCCACGAAGATAGCGTGGGAGACGATGGTGTTCGGGCCCAGGAAACCGATCTTCTCCAGCCATTGGATCGAGGTCAGGCCGTGTCGATGCTTCATCTCGTCGAATTCGACGATGCTCTGGGCGGCATGGACCTGGATCGGTAGGTCGCGTTCGTCGCTCAGCGCCTTGGCGTCGCGTAGCAGTTCTTCCGTGCAGGTGTCGACTTGCGACGGCATGATCATGCCCATCATGCGGCCGGAGGGGTGCTGGCGCGCCAGCTCGATCAGCTGCATCGCCTTCTCCATACCTTCATGGCCGGCCTTCGGGTCCAGGTCGTATTCGACCTTGTAGCCGTTGCGGGTGAACCAGGGCCCGTTGCGGAAGGCCGGCGCGACGCAGCCGCGCAGACCGCTGCGGTCGAACAGGTCGAGCCAGCCGTCCCAGGCGCCGGAAATGTCGGTTAGGGTGGTCACACCCGACAGCATCAGTTCGCAGAACGCCACTTCGCTGGCCGCCAATACGCCGTCCTGATCGGCGCGGATCAGCGGCATGTATTCGTAAAGCCCGCTCATCCTCCATGCGCGGGCTGCGTAGTTCCTCGTTGAAGCCTTTGTCCAGCGGCTCGCCGGAGGGGTGGGAATGGATGTTGACGAAGCCGGGCATCACCATCAGGCCGCGGCCGCTGATCTCCACATCGGCCTCGCCGTTATAGTCGGGCCCAACATGGGTCAGTTCGTTGCCCGTCCAGGCGACATCGACGTCCTGGCGGTAGACATGCTTGTTTTGCTCTTCGTCCCAGGCGATCGCCCAGGCGGCGTTGCGAATGACCGTGGTCTCACTCATGGAAGATCCTCAACAGAATAGGCAGGTAGATGTCAGAGAACGCCCATACCTAGCCGGAACGGCGGTCGAAGAAAACCTCTAACGTTTCCAATTCAACAACAGGGGACCGTAAGAAACGAGGAATAGGCCATAGGCGAGGAGCCAGAACAGCGCGCTTGCCTCGAAAACGTAGGCGCTCAGCGGCTCGATGAAGGGGCCGACCACGCGGCAGAGCGCCGCCGCGGTGACGAAGCCATAGATCGCCGTAGTCGCGGCATCCGCGCGCAGCGCGCGGTTCGAATGTCCCAAACTGGCCCGGGTCATCAATGCCAAGGTCATGGTGCCGATGGCGCCCGCCGTCAGCGCGTGCAGGCCGGCGCTGATGGGGATCTCGTCCCAGCAAATCGCCAGGCCCGTCGCGAACAGTCCGGCGGCGAGCCAGCCATATCCGAGATGCAGGACCCAAACCAGCGGTTCGGTTCCCGTCCAATGGCTTTGCCAGCGCGACAAGCGCAGACCGGTGACGAGCCCGGCGAGCAGCAGTAAAAGGCCGGCGGCGACATGGTCGCCGAGGCCCACCCAGGCCACCAGGGCCAGGCCGGTCACCGCCATCGACGCTTTGTCGACCCAGCCCATTTCCGCCGGCCGCACCGGTAGGCCCTGTTTGATCAGCCAGTTGCGGGTGAAGCTCGGGGTGACGCGACCGCCGATCAGGGCGATCAGAATGGCGATCGCGGCGATGCCGAGACGCAGCGCGAGCGCTTCGGTCGGCAGCCATCCCAATGCGTCGAGGTGAAACAAGCCATTGGCGAGTGCGAGAACCGTAAGCAGTAGCGCCACCGGCGCGTTGCGCAGATTGCGGCCGGCCACGATCTCCCGCAGGACGATCGCCAGGAAGACGCACGGAAAGCCGAGATCGATCAGTGCGGCGGCGGTCGCGCCAATCGCTTCGCTGGCCAGGATCGCCAAGCGGCCGATCAACCATATCGCGGCCAAAAGAGCCAATGGTGTGCCGCGCACGGGTAGTCGTCCGGTCCAATTCGGGATCGCGGTGAGCAGGAATCCTGCGATCACCGCGGCGGCATAACCAAAAATCATTTCATGGGCATGCCAGGCCACCGGCCCGTAAAGGCCGGGTACGTCCATGCCGGTGGCAAGGGCAACGATCCATATGGCCATCGCCGCCACAGACCAAAGCGCGGCAACCAGGAAGAAGGGCCGGAAGCCTCGCTCCAACACAGACATGTTCGGCTTGGCGGTCGTATCGCTCATCATCCATCCGATACAATTGGCGTCATGGCAGCATAAAAGCGGATATGGCCGCGCCACATTGACCTGGGTCAGTTCGCCGGGTACTTCATAGCGGCACATGAAGGGAACATATAGATGGCCGACCAGAACTTCGAAACCGCCGGCAAGCCGCTCATCCATGCCGCCACGGTCCTGTTATTGCGTGACGGCGCGGAGGGGTTGGAGGTCTTCATGGTCGTGCGCCATCACAAGATCGACAGCTTTTCCGGCGCTCTGGTATTCCCGGGCGGCAAGGTCGACCTCGGCGATTTGGCGGCGCGGCGCCATTGCCGGAACGAGGCGGCGCTGACCGATCTGCAGGTGGAAACCCGGGTCGGCGCTCTGCGCGAGGCTTTCGAGGAATGCGGCATTTTGCTGGCCGGCCCGGCGGCTGGCGACGACCTCATCGAACCGGCGCGCCTAACGCCGTTAGAGGCGCAATATCGTCTGCCCATGCGCGACGGCGAAATCGGCATCGCGGCGATGTGCGAAGCGGAGGGATTGAGCCTGGCGATCGACCGGCTGGTGCCTTATGCCCATTGGGTGACGCCCCCGATCGCGCCGAAGATCTTCAACACCTATTTCTATCTCGCCGAAGCGCCCAGCGACCAGCTGGCGCTGCATGACGGGGAGGAATCCACGGACAGCGCCTGGGTTCGCCCGGCGGACGCAATTGCGGCGGCGGAAGCCGGGGAACGGACTTTGGTGTTCCCGACCCGGATGAATCTGCTGAAGCTGTCGCGTTTCGCGACGGTCGCCGAGGCGTTGGACGCCGCCGCCGGCGAGCCCTTGGTCACGGTTCAACCGAAACCGTCGAAGCATGAGGAGGGTCGGGTTCTGAATATCCCGGCCGAAGCCAATTACGGCGGCAGCGCGTTTCTGGTGCAGGAAGGCGGCCTGTTCGCCCGCAAGCTGGCCTGACGGCGATGCGGATCGCGGCCGTCACCACCCGAATTCTGACCGACGGGGGCCTGCCGCAGCTTTTCGTCGATATCGAAAGCGAGGACGGCCTTGTCGGCATCGGAGAATGCTGGTGGGGGGTGCCCAATCCGGGCCGGCTGACCGTGTCCGATGCCGGCCGGGACGCCGGGCCGCATCTGAAGCCGATCGCCAGCGCCGTCGACGATTTATTCGCTCAATTTCTGCGCGGCGCGCCGGCGGACAACATAGCGGCCTTGCGGCAGGAGATGGTGCATTTCGCCTACCGCTACGGCATCGGCGGCATTCTGTCCGCAGCGCTCAGCGGGATCGACCTGGCGCTCTGGGATTTGAAAGGCAAGCGTCTGGGCGTGCCGGCGATAGATCTGCTGGGCGGCCCGGTGCGCGCCGGCTTGCGCGCCTATGCCAGCCTGCCGCCGCTGCGCGAACCGGACTTGCTGCAGTCGGAGGTTCGGCGCGCTGTATCGATGGGGTTCACGGGCGTCAAACTGCACGAATTGACCGTCGAGCATATGCGCCTGGCGCGGGAGGCGGCGGGCCCCGATATCGCCATCATGGTCGACGTCAACGGACACTTCACGGTGCTAGAAGCAGTCGAACTGGCCCGGGGTCTGGCGGATCACGACGTCTATTGGTTTGAGGAGCCGACCTGGCCCATGCGCGATCACCGGGCGATGGCGAAAGTCCGCGCCGAGACGGGCGTCTGCCTGGCGGCGGGGGAAAACGAACTCGGCTTGGCCGGCCTCGACGCTTTGATGCGGTCGGGCGCGGCGGATGTGATCATGCCCGAGATCGCCAAGATCGGCGGCCTGACTGTGCTGCGGCAGGTCGGCGCCTTGGCGGCGTTGCACAACTTGCCGCTCTCTCCCCACAGCTTCCGCAGCGGTCCGGCGATGTACGCCAATGTCCATTTCGCCTTGAGCTGCCCGCAAGCCGATTGGGTCGAGACTCCCTTCCTACCCGAAGTTCTAAACTTTGCCGGCGGCATCCCCCTGCCGCCGATAGAAGACGGCCTGATCAAACTGCCGCCGGGACCGGGATTGGGGCTGCCGGCTTAGAAATTCTCCACCCATGGCCGGACCTCGATTTCCCAGGTCCAGCTCGAGCGGTGCTGGCGGTGCAGGTGGAGGTAGCTTTGGGCGATGGCGTCGGGGTCGAGCAGGCCGTCGGGGCCGCCGCGGCCGGCGCGGGGATCGTCGGGACCTTGGGCGATGCCGCCGTCGATGACGAAGTGGCCGATATGGATGTTCTTGGGATGCAGCTCCCGCGCCAGACTTTGGGCCAGGCCGCGTAGGGCGAACTTGCCCATGGCGAAGGAGGCGGATTGGGCATAGCCCTTGACGCTGGCCGACGCGCCGGTGAACAGGATGGTGCCGCGACCCTCGATCAACATCCGCTTCGCCGCCGCCTGCGCCACCAGAAAGCCGCCATAGGCCGAGATTAGGACCGCGTCGCGCACCGCCGCCGGGTCCTGCTCGACGAAGGGTCCGCGGGTCCGCGCGCTGGGATTGAAGACCACGATATTGGGGGTACCCATGCCGGCGTCAACGGCGTCGAACAGGGCGGCAACGCTTCCTGGATCGCTGACGTCGCAGGCATAGGCCTCGGCGTCGACTTCCTCGCACAGGCCCGCCAGCTTTTCCGTATTTCGGGCGGCCAGGGCGACCCGCATGCCCTCTTTGTGAAAAAGTCGGGCCAGAGAGGCGCTAAGGCCCTGACCGGCGCCGACGATCAGGGCGCGTTCCGCGGTGCTGTCGTTCATTCTTCGATCTCCCCTCCGGACAATTTACGGCCATCGAAACCCAGATTGCGTCCGGAGGCAAAGAATTTCGCTCAAGCGGGATGCGCGGCTGGCGCGAATACCCTATGCTGGGGCATTATCAAAAGCAGATTTTCATATTCGAGGTTTCCATGAGCGAATCCGCCTATCACAAAATGCGCAGCAATGACGCGGTGGCACCCGCCGGCTGTCCTGTCAATCACGGATTTTCCCCGTACGAGCCCGGCTATCTGGCCGATCCCTATGGCGCGCTGAAACAGCTGCGGGAAGACACGCCGGTCTTCTATGCCGAGGAACTCGGTTATCTGGTGGTCACCCGGATGGAGGATGTGGCCGAGGTGTTTCGCGACTTCGACACGTTCTCGTCCGAAAACGTGCAGGATCCGGTGTTGCCGATCTGCCCGGCGGCGGTGAAGATATTGGAGGCGGACGACTACAATCCCATCGCCGTGTTGTCGAACCGGCAGAAGCCGGATCACACCCGCATCCGTAAGCACGCGTTGGCCGGATTCTCGGGCCGGCGCATGCGGCTATTGGAACCCTATGTAAGGAAGCGCTGCGAAATTATGGTGGACGCCATGCTGGCCGGCGAGAAGCCGGCGGAATTCGTCGCCGCCGTCGGCCATCCTTTGCCGGGGGAAACCATCTTCCGCCTGATCGGATTTTCGGAAGACGACGACAGGCGGCTGAAGGATTGGACCACCGACCGCCTCGCTTTCACCTGGGGCAAGGCGACGGATGAGGAGCAGGTGGAGATCGCCGAGAACATGTTGGCTTATTGGCGTCACTGCGTCGATTTCGTCGCCCATCGCCAGGCCAATCCGGCGGACGACTTCACCTCCGAATTGCTGGCCGTGCATGACAAGGATCCGGCGCAGCTGAGCTACAACGAAGTGGTTTCCGTGGTCTACGGCTTGTCCTTCGCCGGCCATGAGATCGTCACCAACTTCCTCTCCAACGGCCTGATCTGCCTGTTGTCGCGGCGCGAGCAATGGGACGAGGTCTGCGCAGATCCCAGCCTGATCAACAATGCGCTGGAGGAAATCCTGCGCCATAACTCGCCGCAGACCAGCTGGCGCCGGGTCGCCACCAAGGACACGGAGATTGCCGGGCATAAGATCCCCGCCGGCACGCAGATCTTCCTGTCTCTTGCCGCCGCCAATCACGATAGCGCGCTCTATGCCGAGCCGGAGGAGTTCGACATTCATCGCGACAATGCGCGGACCCACATTTCCTTCGGCCGGGGCGCGCATTTCTGCCTCGGTAACCGCCTGGCCCTGTTGGAAGGCCGCATTGCGCTGGAAGTGCTGAGCGCCAAGGTGCCGTCATTGGATCTGATTGAGGGCCAGAAGCTCAGTTATTTCCCCAACTTCACCTTCCGCGGCCCGAAGGAGCTTTGGCTGACCTGGGGCGGTTAGGCGTTTTTGATTGTGGGGTCGTCAGGTGTATGGCGCTTGTCAAGCGCCGCCGTTTGTAGTCAGCTTTAGTTTTCGCGTCATTCATATTCCGGATGGAGAACATTATTCATCGGTTCATTCGAGGCCCGCTGGGAGCCATGGCGACGTGGCCCTTTGTCGACCGGCTGACCATGTATGCCCTGCGCCGATTGTTTTTTCCGTCCTCGCGTCTCTGGGCGGCGGCGGAATCGGCGGATTTGGATGGCGACGCTTTCTGCGACGATCTCGGTCTGACGTTAAGCGCGCGGCAACGGGATAAGCTGAGCCGGGCGCTTTCGCGCACGGCCGACCGCCGCCGCGCCGCCGGTCTGGCGGATGCGGCCTGGCAAGATGCCTTCTTCGGCGATCGGCCGACGGATCGGGCCGCCCGCCTGTGCCTGGAAGCGGCGCGGCGCGACGCGCGGCATCGCTATTACAGCGCGCGGGGGCAATTTCGTTTTCTGCTTGGCCAGGATGTCCCCCTGGTTCGGCGCCGGCCCGTGTCGCCGGCGGACGTCGAAGCGGTTTATGGCCATGCGGTCGATAATCCGGGCGATCTGTTTCGGCCCGGCGACCGGTTGCCGCCGGTCGAAAAATCCGCGACCGTCGAAGTGGACGGTACCCGCCATTACTGGCTGCGTTTCACCTCGCCTTACGAACGGCTGGGCGATCCGGTTTATGTTCATGTCTATGAGCCGATCGACATGGCGGACCCGCCGACGGTGATCCTGGGTCACGGCATCTGCGTGGAGTTCGATCATTGGCAAGGCCTGCTGGATGAGGCCCAAGTGCTCAGCCGCCAAGGCATTCGCGTGCTGCGGCCGGAAGCGCCCTATCACGGCCGGCGCCGGCCGCTCGGCTATTACGGCGGCGAGTGGGTGATCGCGGAATCGCCGCTCAGTTCGCTCGACACCTTCGTCGGCGCGGTGCATGAGCGGGCGGCGATGATCAGCTGGTGCCGGGCGCAGGGCCATCACACCGTGGCGATCGGCGGATCCAGCTTGGGCGCGATGATGGCCATCGTCACGGCGGAGCAGTCCCATGACTGGCCCGCGCATCTGCGGCCCGACGGCTTGATCATGATCACCCAATGCGAGCGGCCCATCGAAGGCCTAGTCGGCGGCGCCATCGCACGTATGTTCGGTTCGCAGGAAAACAAGCGAATGGACGGCTGGACCGACGAGTTGCTGCAGCGTTATCTCGGCATTCTCGAACCGAAGCGGGCGCCGGTCATGCCGGCGGAGCGGATCGTCAGCATTCTCGGGGAATACGATACAGCGACGCCCTTCAAAAGCGGCAAAGCATTGATCACCCGTTGGCGCGTGCCGGCGGAAAACTCGTTTATCTGGCCCTGCGGCCATTTCACCGTGCCGATCCGGTTGGCAAGGGATCCGGCGCCGTTGCGCCGCTTCGCCGGCGTGCTGGCTCAGGCGGCATAGCAGGGGCGGCGGCGCGCAAAAAAGAAAGTGATGCGAACCTGTTGCAAGGGAGAGGGAGGCGATGGGTGGCACGATAGAGATACCGATTTGGTTCTTCGTCATTCTGATGCTCGGATTGGCGATCAGCCTCTACCGCCTTGTCATCGACCCGTTGATCCGGCGCACCTGGCGGCGCTGGTCGACCCGGGCGTTGGAAGAGGTTAACCCGAATCTGCAATTGAAGCTGTCGCCGATCACCCTGATGCGCCGGCGCAGCCTGGCCGACAAGGTGGCCCATGACCCGGTCCTTCTGAAAGCCATCGAGCCGATCGCCAAGGAGCGGGGCGTCGCCGTCAGCGAGCTGAAGTCGGAACTGGAGGAGATGGCCTACGAGATCGTGCCGGCCTTCAATCCGTTCTTCTATTTTCGTTTGGGCTACTGGATGGCGCGCCACGCCTTGCGCTCCTTCTACCGGGTCCGGGTCGGCTTCGAGGACGAGAAATCGCTGGAAGACGTGACCAGCAAGAACGCCGTCGTCTTTGTCAGCAATCACCGCAGCAATGTGGATTATATGCTGGTCACCTATCTGACCTCGCAGCGCACCATGCTGTCCTTCGGCGCGGGGGAATGGAGCCAGGTGTTTCCGATCGAACAGATGCTGCGCAGCGCCGGCGGGTATTTCGTGCGCCGGGATTCGGGCGATCCGCTCTACCGCAAGGTGCTGGAACGCTATGTCCAGATCGCGTCGGAAGCCAATGTGCCGCACGCCATCTTTCCGGAAGGGCAGCTCTCCACCGATGGCCGTCTGTCGCCGGCCAAGTTCGGCATCCTGACCTATATCACCCGCCGCTATGTACCGGACAATTCGCCGGACCTGGTGTTCATCCCGATCGCCTGCAACTACGACCGGGTGCCGGAAGACATTAATGTGATCGAGCATGACACGTTCCAGTTCCGCCGCATGGGTGCCCGCTATGTGGTCCGCTCCGGCGTCGTCTTCGCCTTCCGCACGATTTGGGAGATGGTGGCCTGGCGCCGATCCTACGGCTTCGCCTGTGCCGCCTTCGGCCGCCCCGTCTCCTTCGTCGAATGGCTAAGAGAGCGGGATATGGATTGGATGGAGTTGGACCCGGGCGCGCGCTACCAGGCGCTGACCGAATTCGGCAATGGCGTGATGGACAATATCCGCGGCCTGATCCCGGTCACGCCGGTCCCGGTGCTCTGCCACGTCCTGCGCCCCTACGGCGAATCGCATGTGGAGGAGAAGGAATTGCTGGCCGGTTTCCGCGCGCGGATCGAGCAGGCGGAGGATCACGACGCGACCATCATCCTGCCGCGCAACGATTCCCGGCTGGCGCTGCTGCACGCGCTCAATCAATTGGTCGCCCGCAAAATCCTGTTTCATCACGGCGGCCGGGAATACTCCGTCAACCCGGAAAACGCGCCATTGGTCGATTACTACGCCAATACCATCGAACATCTGCTGGATGCATCGGTACCGGCCCATGTGGCCAATACAAAGGCCAATTGATCGAAGGGCAGATTGAGTAACTACTTGAAGTGTTATAGAATCAAAACGAATCATTTTAGTAACCATTTTTTGCATCATGACCAAGAATTCGGGCTTCGGCCGACGGCAAGCCCCGACAACGCGGAACCGGAAGCCGACTTCCGATAGGGCAGCGGCCAAGCAAAATCCTCAAAAATGGGAAAAGCGCGCCGGTGGGGGGCTTGGCCTTTCCGAAGACGATATGGATCGAAACCGCGCCGAAACCCGCGCCGGCAGCGGTGCCGCCTGGACTGTTGCGGGCCTCTATGCCATCGATATGTTGTTCTTACCGAATGCGTTTTTTGGTCCCTCGATAAACCCGCCGGCGGCATCCGAAAGCGCGGAAATGATGACCAATCTGAACACCGGCGTTGCCTTCGGGCTCGCGGTGCTGGGAGTGGCCGCCTACATCGGTGGCCGCATATCGCCGATATTGATCTTCCCGCTCCTGATTTATTTCCTCGTCGTTGCCTTCATGGCTGAGTTTCCCAACACATTCTGGATCTGCGGCGTCGGCGCTTGTCTCTTTTCGGCCGCTTACGGTGTTTACGGAAGCATCCGCCATTATCTGTCGGATGGGTTCGGCAGTTAATGGCCCGGGTCGGTTGCAAAAACGATAGCCAGCCTATGCCGGGTCAAAGAGCGCGATTGCTCGTGTGATCGCATTGTATCACACTTTATGTTAAATTAATCTTGGTATATTTTATTGTGTAAGTAGATTTTGTTGTGACCAATCCATTTGATCGACGTCAAGCCGGTTCCGGGTTCGGCCGGCGAGAAGGCCCGGTTTTAAAGCAGCCAGCCTCAAAGTCTGCCCCCGATGGCGGCGGTTTCGGCAAATGGATTGCCGACCGCAGTTTCGGCACGGTCGATATCGAACTCGCCGTTGCCCGCAGACATGCTCGGTTCAGTACGCTCGCGGCGTGGATGATCGCCTTGATTTTCGGCACCACCGCGGTCCTGTCCGCCATGTTTTCCTTTGGCATGATCGTCGACGTATCGCTTGTCCACGAAAGCGTATGGGAAGCCGCGAAAGTCAACGGTGCATTGGCCAGTCTCCTCTTCGTGCTCGGGTTTTTCGGGTTTCTGTGCAGCCGAATTGCCGCGGTGCTGATATTCGCCGTGCTGATGTACTTTTTGATCAGCGCACTGACAGCGGAATCGATCCCGTTTTTATGGGCAACTTGCGTCGGCGGCAATCTATTCTCCGCCGCAGACGGTATTTTCGGCAGCTTCAAATTTCACTGGCTGAAGAAAAGCCTGGAATAGTCGAACTGTAGTCGAAGGCCGTCGCGAAAGGCGATGGCACGATCAAGCGAAGCCCAGACGACAAAGGTTGTCCACCAGATGATGCCCAAGACGCCCATGAGTTTTGACGCCGTCACCTCGGCCACGCCTGAGAAGTCGGCGAAAGTTGTCCAAAACCCAAATAGGGCGACAAGGAAGACGGCGCTCATTGTCAGCCATACCGCGAACAATTGCGGTCTGGAACGGGTCACACATTCAAATATTCGGCCTGTTTCCGAGCGAACCATGATCAAAATATGGTGCCTGAATTCAATCGATGCAATTATCAGAAAGGTTACGTTATTGCTTTTGTGGAGTTTCCCGGATGGCGCAGCGTCCCTACTTGAACCACGGCCTGATCTTTCTTTATTGATCGGTCGTCGGGACGATCAACAGCTCCCGCTTCCATGGGCTGCGAAAAATCTAGCCGTCCCAAACCTGATCCGGCAGCGGCAGGTCGGCGAGGTCGGCGGGGGTGAGCGGGCCGTCCGGGGCGAGTCCTAGTTCCTCCAGCACCATCATTAATTGGCGGACATGTTGGGCCGCGTGCCAGGTGCCGCGTTCCATGACGTCGTGCAAAGATTGATCGCCGTAATAGGTCGGCACTTGGCGGGAGAAATCCGCCTGCTGCGATGTCCACCAATCGGCCAGTTGGCTTCGAATTGTTTCGCCGTAGTCGGCAATCTCCGGACCGTGCCGCAGGTCCGACGGCGGGCGTTCGTCGAAGCGCTCCGACCGCAGCACCCGGCCTTTGGTGACGTCAAGAAAACAATCGATGACGACAAAGACGTGATACCCGAGTTCCCGGTAGCTGCGATCCCGGTTTGGCAGTTTATCGTCGATCCGATCGTCCGGAATCTGGCGTAGATAGCGGGCCGCGGCGGCGAGCACGAGGTCCATGCGTTGATAGAGTTCCTCGGGCGGTAACGGGCCGTCGCCTGCGTCGTCGAGGCCGAGGAATTGGCTCACATCGCGGATGGATTGGCCGAAAACATAGTCGTCGCCCCACGCCAGAACGGGTACCGTGCGGGGCCCTAACGCATGCAATTCATCGAGCCCGCCCGGCTCGTTCGCCACATCGATCGATCTAAAGGCAACCTCACGGGCCGCCAGAAACTCCTTGAGACGGAGGCAGCTGGTTCAGCCCGGCTGCCAGAACAGACGAATTTGGTCGTTCACGAACAAGGCCTCCCTATCTTCCCCGCTTACTATAGGCCAGAATAGCGGTAACAAAAACAAGCATTTGGGGAGAGCGCCATGCTGGACTTACTGACCGAGTACAAAATCCCGCTCGGCAAATGGATTGCATCCGGGGTGGACGTCCTGCTCGACCACGGCGCTTGGTTCTTTGATGGGTTTTCCGACGGCCTGAAGTTTTTGATCGAGGGTTTCGTCGACCTGATGCTCTGGTGCCCGCCGCTGGTATTGCTGGCGATTTTCACCTTACTCGCCTATTGGCTGCACCGCTCCTGGAAACTCAGCCTGCTGATCATCCTAAGTCTGTTGTTGGTGATGAATCTCGGATATTGGGAGGAAACGATTCGGACCCTGGGTCTGATCATCTTCGCCACGTTGGTCTGCGTGCTGGTCGGCGTGCCGCTCGGCATCGCCGCCGCGCATCGGCCGAAGCTCTATACCGCGTTGCGGCCGATCCTGGATTTGATGCAGACCATACCGACTTTCGTCTATCTGATCCCGACCATGATCATGTTCGGCCTGGGCGTGGTGCCGGGGTTGATCTCGACGGTGATCTTCGCCATCCCGGCGCCGATCCGCCTCACTTATCTCGGCGTTTCCGGCGTGCCGACGGCGCTGAAGGAAGCGGGAGAGGCTTTCGGCGCCAGTCCGCGGCAATTATTGTGGAAGATCGAGCTGCCCCACGCCCTACCGACGATTATGGCCGGCGTGACCCAATGCATCATGCTCAGCCTCTCGATGGTGGTGATTGCCGCCATGGTCGGTGCACCGGGCCTGGGCGTGCCGGTGCTGCGTGCACTGAATACCGTCAACATCGCCAAAGGTTTCGAAGCCGGCCTTGCCATCGTCATCGTGGCCATCTTGCTGGACCGGATTTGTAAGCGACCGGAATCGCGCCGTTCGGACTGAATTTGCCCAAATCTGGCGAGAATCGGCGATAAAATCGCAGAAAAACTCGAAATCCCGAAAATTCAACGCTCGCTCAAACGGCGTTTCAAACGCGGCCGTCCTACATCATCTCTCAACGGCGGGACGATAATCGCCGGTACAAAAAAAGCGAAACAGTCAGAAGGAGCGCATGTTTGTCCCCGGCGGATGCATTGCAATCGGGACATTACGGAAAAGCGACGGCAACGACTTGCCAAGGGCCGATCAGAAGCGAAACGCAAGCCGACCATGGGTAGCCGCGCCCGCCGACCAACCCGAAACGCAGCTAAGGGCGGCGCTTAACGCCCAAAAAAATAAGAAGGGCAGTGGACAAATATTCGTTCGATCCTCGACGCCGGGACCCGACCAGTCCCGGCGTTTCTCTTTGCGGATCGGTCAGAATATCGCGAAGTCGTCCGTGCCGAGATCCGCCGTGGTCAGGCCAAGGAACAGGACCGAATTGCCGCCGCCCAGGTCGAGGACGGCACCGTCGACCGTATCGCTCAACCGGGCGACCGCGTCGGCGGCGGTAAAGATACCGGAACCGTTGGCATTTGCCGTGATGATCACCAGATCCAGAAACGTGTTGTAGTCGGCAATCACGTCGGCGCCGGAATTGTTGGCGAAATAGAACCAGTCTTCCCCGTCGCCGCCGACCAGCCAATCATTGCCGAGGTTGCCGTAGAGGTCGTCATTGCCCAGATTGCCGAAGATCTGATCGTCGCCCTGACCGCCATACAGCGTATCCTGATCCTGCCCGCCGTATAGGGTGTCTTGGTCGAAATTCCCGTAGATCACGTCGTTGGCCAGATTGCCGTAGGCGATGTCCGCATGCTGTCCCGCATAGATGACGTCGCCGTCTTGCCCGCCATAGATCGTATCCAGACCTTGATTGCCGTAGATCAAATCGTTGCCGGGATTGCCGTAGATCAAGTCCTCGCCGGCATCGCCGAAAATATTGTCCGAACCGCCCAACCCGAACACCAGATCGTGGCCGCCCAGGGCTTGGATCGATTCACCGTTGGCCGTGCCCGTCAAGGCGTCGTTGCCTTCCGTCCCGACGATCCCCGCGCCGGTGGCGGCGGCGCCGTAGATCGTTTGGATGCCGGCGATGTCGTCCGATTGCAGGCTATTGAGGGTCGGGCCGAACTGATTCTGCAGCGAATTCATTACCGCGATCACGTCGTCTTCGTGATCCAAACCCAGCGAATGACCGATTTCGTGGATCGTCACCGACAAAAAACTGATGTTGCCGCCACTGCCATCCATGGGAGTCCAGTTTTCCGCGGTGTCATAATGGATATCGGTGAAGTCGACGGAACCGCCGGTGAATGCGGTATGGGCGACCGCCAGGGTGCCGAACATGCCGTCGTCGTCGTTCATGCCGAAGCGAATACCGGCCGTGGAACTGTCGGCGACCTGGACGAAATCGATATTGGCGACGGCGGACCAGGCGTCAAAGGCCTGCTGGATCACCGGTTCGGGATCGAAGCCCAGGCCGGTCAGCGTGTAATCGAAGGTCCAGCGGCCGACATAGTTGTTTTGCGCCAGGGACCAGGTCACCGTGCCGCCCGGTGTCCCTTGCGTGCTGCTGCCCCACTTGAATCCTTCCAGGACAAATTCCCGATCGACGCTTTCCTGACCGGGGGTGCGTAACCGAACCAACTCATTTTCGCCGACAGGCAGCATCGTAATCACCTACTCCAAGCATAATAAAACAACGTGCGAACCATAACCAGTCCGTCGAAATTGGACCAGCCTTGACCCACATTTTCAAAGTTGTGCGTAACTACGGCAATTTTGCGAAGACTTGATTAACGCCCCCCACCGCGTGAGCCGCGGCATGGGCCTAAAAAGGAAGGGGCCGCCGAAGCGGCCCCGCAACCCTTTTCCGGACGATCAGGCGAAACCCAAACGACCGTGGGAGGGTTCCAGCATCGGCGCCCCCGCCTTTGCTTTCGCCGCGCGCTGTTCCGAACCGTGGCTGATCCGAAACGTCCCTTAGCGACCCGCCCGACCACCGCCAAGCCACAGGCGGCGTCAGGACTATTGCAGCAAAACTATCCTTTCGTTGCAAGGCGTTGACAGCGGCAGGGTCAATTTTCTTGTGGAAAATCCGTTGGATAAGTTGGGATATCTGTTCGGCGCCGGTTCCGTCACGATATCTGGTATGCCGAATGGATGGCGCTTAGATCCCCGCTGTCAGGTCCAGTTCGATTTCGCGTAGGACTTCGCGTTGGCGGCCGCGAATCGCCAAAGTGACCAAGCCCTGCGACCAATCAATGTCGATCGTGCCATAGTTTTCCGTCCCGACCATGGGTCCGAGTTGGCGGGGACCTCGTTCTTTTGGATGACGGACAAAAGCGCGGTTCAGTGAGCTGGACGTGATCTCATGCAATATCCCACCATTCGGCAGGTGCTTGCGGTACAGGCCGGCGATGTGGCGGTCGCCGGACAGCACGACCACATTGCCGGCGCCGCTCTCCGCCAGCAGGTCGTAAAACCGTTGCCGTTCGTTCGGCAGATTGCCCCAGCGTTCATAACCGTGGCCGTTGGCGATGATTTGGATGGAGGAGACGATCAGACGCAGTTCTGCCGGTTCCCGCAATCGTTCGGACAGCCAGCGCCACTGCGACGGGCCGAGCATCGTCTTGGCCGGCGCCGTGTCCGGCAGATAGCGTTCCCTGCCCGGTGCGCCGCGTTGGTCGGTTTTCCGCAAACGCGAGCGGAACCAGCGGGTATCGAGCAGGATCACCTGAACCCGCCGTCCGGGCGGGCCGAAGTGGCGGGCTTGATACAAGCCAGGCCGGGCCCGCACGGGCACATCCGCAGGAACCTGAAAAAAATCCAGCAAGGCTTGCTTCGAGCTCTCCTTGATCGGCAGTTCGACACCCGCGTCGTTCAGGCCATAGTCGTGATCGTCCCAGGTCGCCAAGATGGGCAGGCCGTCGGCGAAGCGCCGGAAGGCTTGGCTGCCCGAGAGCTTGTCGTAGGCGCGGTCGAGTGCCGCCTGATCGGCTTGCCGCAGCCATCGGCCCTGCCGTTTGTCGCCATAGACATTGTCGCCGGCGAAGAGGAATAGATCCGGCGACCCGGCTTTGACGGTCTCCAGGATCGGATGCGGCCTGTCCTGATCCAGGCAGGAACCGAAGGCGATGCGGTGTAAGACGGTCGCTGCGGGCAGGTTGTAGGCGCTGGTAACCGCGGGTGTCGGCGGCGCCGCGCGGGCACAGGCGGTCAGCAGTATTGCCGCCAACAGCAGGCCCGGATACCGCATTCTCAATCAACTTATGTGGTCAAATCGGCGACCGGTGTGCCGTGCCAGCCGGCTTCCGCTCGCGCCAATAGCGTTGGCGCAAATCCAGCGAGATCGGTCCCGGGACGCCGTTGCCGTAGATGCGGTCGTCCGCCTTCACCACCGGCATGATGCCGCCGGCGGTGGAGGTCAAGAACACCTCGTCCGCGTCGAGTAGGACCGACTTCTCGAAATCGCCGGTTTCCACCGCGATATCCGCTTTTCCGGCCAGTTCGATCACCGACTTGCGAGTGATGCCGCGTAGCACGTTGCGGGCCGGCGTGTGCAGCCTGCCGTCCTTGACCATGAACAGGTTGAAGCCGGGGCCTTCGGCCAGATATCCGTCCGGCGTACAGAGCACGGCGCTGTCGGCGCCCGCGTCACGGGCCGCGCGCAAACCGCGGGTCAGGTCGGCCCAGTGATAGTTCTTGTGCCGTTGGTCGACGGCGCTGTCCGGAATGCGGGCCACCTCGGGCACGGTGATGGCGATGCCTTTCTCCTGATCCTCCGGCATGCTGATCCAGACGTAGGGAATGGCATAGGCGATGAAGGTGGGAATGCAATCGCGGGGATCGCGCTTGACCGGATCGCGGAACTTGCCGCGGGTCACGGCCATGGAAACATAGGCTTCCGACAACCCGGCCTTGCGGACGCAGTTGGCCAGGATGGCGGCAACCTCGCCGCGGTCGTAGGGCGGGTCGATGCCGATGGCCTCGACGGAAGCGAAGAAGCGGGCGAGATGGTCGTCGAGGCGGAAGAACTGATCTCGCCATACGCTGACGACGTCATAGACCGCGTCGCTGCGGACAAATCCGAGATCGAAAATCGAGATCTTCGCATCTTCCGGTGCGACATATTCGCCGTCGATAAAAGCCTGTCCGTCCATATCGTCCCTCAATTCGCCTTGGCCCGCACCGCGCGTGGGCACTATTATCTCACGCAATTCAGAGTAAGGGCAGAATAAGGGAGCGAGACATGGATTGGAACCTGGGCGATGCCATGGACCGGGTTTGCGCCACCATCGATCCGACGCTACCGGCGCTGATCCATGGACCTAAGACATTGAACTGGGGCGATCTGACCCGGCGCGGCAACAACTTGGCCGGAAATCTGTTGGCCGCGGGTATTGTCCCCGGGGACAAAGTCGCTTTCTACATGCGCAACCGGACCGAATATACCGAAACCTTCGCCGCCGTTTCAAAGGCGCGTCTGGTCCATGTCAATGTCAACTACCGCTACCAGGTCGGCGAACTGGCTTACATTCTCGACGATTCCGATGCCGCGGTGCTAGTGTACGAAAGCGCGTTTCGCGACCGGGTGGCGGCAATGCGGCCCGAATTGACCAAGGTCCGGCTGTTCTTGGAGATCGACGAGGATGGCGCGCGCGCCGAGTTCGCGGATGACTTCGATGCCTTCTGCGAAACCGGCGACGGCGTGCCGCTGGCGATCGACCGGTCGCCGGAGGACCAGATGTTCATCTATACCGGCGGCACCACCGGCATGCCCAAAGGCGTGATATGGCGCGGCGGCGACTTTTATGCCGGACTGCTGGAAGTCTCCCGCGTCTTCGGACCCGTGCCGGCCGACGAGGACGAATTGATCGACCGGCTCAAGGAAGAAGGCCGCGGCCATATTTCGCTCCCCGCTTGTCCGCTGATGCACGGCACCGGTTTTTCCAGCATGCTGGGTATGCTGATGGCCGGGGGTACCTTGGTGACCTTAACCTCTCCCTCCTTCGATGCGGACGAGCTTTGGCGCACGGTTGCCGAACATCGGGTGCAGCGTATCGCCATTGTCGGCGACGCTTTCGGACGGCCGATGGCGGATGCCTTGGACGCCGGCGCCGGTGAACTCGATTTCGGCAGCCTGGAAATGATCTCGTCTTCCGGCGTGATGTGGAGCACGGAAATCAAGCGCCGGCTGCTCGAGCATCTGCCGCGAGTGGTCATGGTCGATAGTTTCGGCGCGTCCGAAGGGCTTGGCTTCGGTACATCGGTCATGACGGCGGAAGGCGAGGCCCGTACCGGCCGTTTTGCGATCAACGAATTGGCCCGGGTCTTCGACGATGACGGCGAAGAAGTGACGCCGGGCAGCGATCGGGAAGGCTGGCTTGCCGTCGGCGGCCCCTTGCCGCAAGGCTACTATAAGGATCCGGCGAAATCGGCGACGGTATTCAAGACTTTCGGCGACCAGCGGTATTCGGTGCCGGGGGACCGCTGCAAGGTCGCGGCGGACGGCAGTATCGTTTTTCTGGGTCGCGGCAGCGTGTGCATCAACTCCGCCGGCGAGAAGATCTTCCCCGAGGAGGTCGAGGAAGCGCTGAAAACCCACGGTCAGGTCGAGGACGCGCTGGTGGTCGGCGTGCCCGACGAAAAGTGGGGTCAGGCGGTGACGGCCGTGGTTTTGGGGCCGGCGGCGATCGATGAGCCCGCGCTGCGCGACCATGTGCGGGGCCGATTGGCCGGCTACAAGGTGCCGAAGCGGGTGCTCGCCGCCGGCGTGCCGCTCCGCAGCGCCAACGGTAAGGCCGACTATGCCGGCGTCCGCGCCTACGCGATCGCCGAACTCGGCATCGAATAGCCAATACAAAACGCCCCGTCGTTGCCGGCGAGGCGTTTAAAAAGGTTTTGGTTGTCGGATTTAGGACTTCTTGCGCTTACCGCGGCCCCTCATGAAGCGGTCGAATTCTTCCTTGTCCTTGGCCTTGCGCAGTTCGGCCATGAACTCGTCGAATTCCGCGCGCGCCTCGTCGAGTTTGCGGCGCTCTTCCTCGAGGCGGGCCAGTTCCTCGGCGCGCCAGGCGTCGAAGGCGGCGTTGCCGCTCTCATCCCGCGTACCGCCGGTGCCGCCCGGCTTACCGCCGGTCGCGTTTTCCCAGCTGCCCTGTAGGTCGCCGAACATTTCCGACATGCCGGCACGGATCTGATCGCCCCAGATAATATAGGCCAACATGGCCAGGCCGAGCGGCCAGTAGATCACGAATCCCGCCACCATGAGGGCGATCGTGAAGGGGGTCCAACCAACATGCCAAGCTTTTGCCTGCGTCATCATCCAATCCTGTGTTGTTCAGAGATATGTTTCATATAGGGATGCGGGCAGACGATTTCAAGATGTCGGGAAAGCCCTTCACGACGCGGGTTGTAATGCTATCATAACCGAAAGATCCGCCGACGGCGGCGTACATATTAAGTGAATGCAATCGGAGAACGGCAAAATGCAGCGTGTGGCGTTTCCTTTTCTCATCGCACTGGGTTTGAGCCTTGCCGCAAGCGGGACCGCGCAAGCCAAGAAAATCAAGTCCTGGAAAGCCGGACCCTGGAACGGCAGTACCCATACGGTCAAGAACAGCGACCGGTTTTCGCACTGCGTTATATCCGCGAAGTACAAGTCCGGCGAGACCTTGTTGTTCGCCATCACCAACAAATACAACCTCAACATCGCCTTGAACAAAGCGACCTGGGATCTCAAAAAGGGCGACAAATACAGCATCGGCGTGATTGTCGACGGGCAGAATTTCGGCAATTTCCGGGCCAGTGCGGCCACGAAAAACACCGTGGTGGTGCGTACCGGCCGCAATACCAAATTGTTCAACAAGCTGAAACAAGGGCTGAACCTGAAACTTCGCACGGCGCAGAAAACCTTCAGCTACAAACTGACGAAAACCAGCTACGCCCTGGAACGAACCTTGAAATGCGTGCAGTCGGCGCTTTGGGATCAGGGGGAGAGTAGCGATCCGTTCTCCGGCAAAAAAGAGAAGAGGGACCCGTTTTCCAAGCCCGGCGACAGCGGTAAGAAAGATCCGTTCAGCGGCCAACGCAGCGACAACAAGGACGGCGGTGGGAACGCGCATGCCGTGGGCCAGGCAAAAACCGCGGCCTTTGCCCGTAAAGTATTGAACTCGCTGGGTGACGACCGCATTCGGATCCTCGATTCCGTGCCCGAGAACTGGCGACATCTGAAGCCTGCGCTGATTTGGAAAGGCCCGGGCGTGACCGGTATCGCCAATGGCGGCCGCACGCCGCGCTCGACGGAATCGATGGAGAAGGTGCTGGCCAAGGCGGACAAGAAGCATTGCGTCGGCGACTTCGCCAGCGCGTCTAGGGAACGCAATCTCGGCAACAAGGGAAGCCGCATCGTCCGGGTCATCAAGACCGCCTGCACGGAACAAAAGAACGGTCACCCATTCTTCGTGGTCTATTCCTATTACCCGGCCAAGGGCGGCGGTTTTCTGCGCATCGCCCATGTCTCCCGCGAAGCGGAAATCGCCAACGACGCCGACCGCCGCTTCTTCAACGCCGTCGATTCCGCCTTGACGAACTAACCGCCAGCAGCGCCGGCATATGGTTTTCCTTTCGAAGTACGATCAAGGCTAATTTTAGGTGTCAGACTATTTTTCTTGGGTCTATTCCTTTGATTTATCAGGTTATTTTATCGACCCCGGTTATTTAACCTGCGGAATAGGCGATTCTTAGCATTTAAATAATCAGAGTAAATAAAAATCCTAAAAAAAGCAAGTATTTAGACTAAATAAAAATAGTCTGACACCTAATTCGTTGACCGTGAAGAATTTCCAAGCATCTGAATTTCTTTAGCGTTTTCGGGTTTTTCCACCTTCAAAATTGCAAGAAACTGACTTTGTTGGGTTGGTTTTCTTGCAATTTGCGCGGGCCTTTTTGCTGTGATTCAATTGCCTTGAATCGCTTGCAGGGAGGGGTTTTATGCGGCCGAGGGAACCGGAAGATCGCGGACAACAGGATATGTTCCGCTCGCGCCTGGATCAGATTTTGGACCTGGAGCACCCCAAGGCGATTTTGGCGGAGAAGATCGACTGGCAATTTTTGTCCGAGAAGCTGGGCGAGGTTTATGAGCACGGCCCCGGCCAGCCGCCGCTGCCGACACGCCTGATGGCCGGTCTGCATATCCTCAAATACACCGACAATCTGTCCGACGAGGAACTCTGCGCGCGCTGGGTGGAGAACCCCTATTACCAATATTTTTGCGGCGAGGAATTCTTTTGTCACCGGCTGCCCTTTGACCGTTCCTCAATGACCCGCTGGCGCCAGCGCATGGGGGATGAACGGCTGATGGCGCTGTTACAGGAAAGCCTGGCGGTTGCGGTCAAGACCAAGGCGGCCAAGCCGTCGGACTTTACCCGCGTCATCGTCGATACCACGGTGCAGGAAAAGAACGTGATGTTCCCGACCGATGCCAAGCTGATCCACCGGGCCCGCGAACGGCTGGTGCGGCAGGCCAAGGCCGCCGGCATCAAACTGCGCCAGAGCTATGTGCGGGTCGGTAAAAAGGCCTTGATCGCGCATCAACGCTATGCCCACGCCAAGCAATACAAGCGGGCCAGGAAACAGTTGCGCAAGCTGAAGTCCTTTCTGGGCCGGACAATCCGCGACATTCGCCGTAAGACCAAGGGCAACGAAGCCTTGCAAGACGCCTTCCGCCGGCCGCTCTGGCTGGGCGAACGTGTGATGACACAAAAGTCGCGCGAGCCTTTGCCGAAAATCTATAGCCTGCATGCGCCGGAGGTGGAATGCATCGGCAAAGGCAAGGCGCACAAACCTTATGAGTTCGGCGTCAAGGCCTCCATCGCGACCACGGAAAGACGATGCAAGGGCGGCCAGTTCGCCGTCCATGCCATGGCCCTGCCGGGCAGGCCATACGATGGGCACACATTGGAAACCGTGATCCCGGCCATCGAGGCCGCAACCGGCGGCACCCTGAAACGGATCCTGGCAGATGCCGGCTACAAAGGCCACAACGCGCCTGGAAAATACAAGTTCAGGGTTTACACCACCGGCCAAAAACGCCGGGTCACCCCCGCCATCAAACGTCAAATGCGGCGACGGGCAGCGGTCGAACCAGTCATCGGCCACATCAAGAATGAACACCGGATGGGCCGAAACTATCTCGCCCACAAACACGGAGACGCCATCAATCCGATCCTGGCTGCCGCCGGCTACAACTTCCGCCTCATCCTAAACTGGATCAGGCTTCTTTGCGCTTGGATTAGGGCCGCGTTCATCGCGGAGCACCGACCTAAAATAACCGCTTAATCGCTTTTCTTCACGGTCGACTAATTCATATCTTATGGCTGTTGGGTGAGACTGGCGGAGGTGTGTCGGTTGCGCGTGCGCGCATCTTGCGCCGTCCGGCAGGAGCCCGTGGTCCGCCGATGCCCTTACGATCGCCCGGGGCGGGTCAGCCGGCGGGGTCGCGGGCCGGCGGCCGTGCGGCGATTTCGAGGATCAGCTTCTTGCGCACGGCGGCGGCGAAGCTGCGGTTGCTGTCGGCGGTGACGACGAAGCTGCCCGGGCCGCCGATGATTAGGTCGCCGAAGGCCGCCTCCAGATCGTAGCAGACACCGGGCGGCCGCTACAGGTTTCGCTGCGGCAGAGCACGGCCAGGCCGTTGATGATGATGCCGGCGTCAAGCGCACTTTGCCGCGCCGCTTCCAGGGGAATGCCGCCGAAGGTGAAGGCGCTGTCGGCCGACAGGTCGATGATCCGCCGGCTGCCTTCCTGGGGGTTTTCCTCCAGCAGAATTTGCGCCGCCGCAATGGCGCTGCCGATGGCGTTAGGGCCTGTGGCCCGGCGTGGCGCCGCCATCAGCGCGTCGGCGAAGGCTTGCGCGCTCGATGGTCCGTCGATCACCCGCCAGGGCACCACCACGTCCTGATGCGCCTCGTCCCCCCATTCCACATAGGTAATGGCGATGCGGCCCAGGAAGCCTTCTCGGATCGCCGCCAGCACGTCAGGATGGGTGAGGGCGCGGGCATAGCCGCGGCGCTGCAGCATGATTTCCTGCCGATCGATCGAGCGCGAGGCGTCGGCCAGCAAGACCAGCTCCACGTCCACCGCATTGCGGTCCTGCGCCCAAGCCCCCGACCAGAAGGCGCAGATCAGCAGCAGAACTAGGCAGCGCGGGGCCATGGTCGTCTCCTACAGCTCGATGGCGGTGACCTCGACCCGGCGGTCGTGCTTGAACTTGGTGTCGGCGAACAGCTTGCCGAGCCAGGTATCGCCGAAAGCCTCGCCCCGCACGACAATCTGATAGGTTTTCTTGGCTAGGCCGTTCTTCTTCAGGAAGGTGCGCACCGCCTCGGCCCGCCGTTTGGCCAGCCGCTTGTTGGCATCCACATTGCCCTGCTTGTCGGCCTGCCCGACCAGGCAGATTTCGATGGAGGGATGATCCTTCACCTGCTTGGCGAACTCCCGCAGGCTGGCCTGGTCGGCTTTCTTGATCTTGGTGCTGCCCGTATCGAAATAGGCGACCACGGCGGTGCCGACCGTGCGGCCGCTATGCTTCTTGCATTCCTGGGCCTGGGCGGTGGAGACGAAGACCCAGGCCAGAACGATCGCAGCAACGAAACCTAATCTCATGACATGCCCTCCCTCAGGCGGAGCCGCCGTCGCGGGACGGCGGAATGTTCAGCGTCGGGTTTTGGTCGAAGAAACCGTCAGCCATCAGGGCGAAGCCGCACTTTACCGACGGCTGCACCGGGAAGTCTTCCAGCCGCGGCAAATGCAGAATGCCGAAGACATGCCAGAGCACGATATCCGTATTCTCCACCGGCCGGTCCCGGTCGGTCCAGACCTTCAGGCCGTCGTCGCCCAGGCTTTGATTGACGTATCGTCCGGCCGGGTAGCGTTCATCCGCGTGATAGGGCGTCACCCAGACGTGATTGTCCAGGAAAGCCGCCCGCTTCGCCAACAAGGTGCTGGGATCGTGGAAGGTCCGCACCATACTTGGCGCCATCAGCTTGTAGGCCGTGGCGCCGCCCATGGCGTTCTGCCGGTTGGGATTGACGATCTTCCAGGACCGCTCGGTCTCCGCATTGCGCTGCCGGCGTGCCTGGGTTTCGGTCGCCAGCACGGTCTCTTCCCGCCGGATCGCGTTGCCCATGGGATTGCCCGGTCCAACGGGTTCGGGTTTGGTCTCCACCTCGACGAAACTGTTGGCGTCGCCGTCGATGGCGGTGTCCAGGCGGGCGCAGAAGACATGCAGATGGTTCTGCGCCACCACCCCCCGGCGCCACCTGGGTGCCGTAGCGGTCGCCGGATCGGTCGTTCATGCCGGCGGTATTCATGATCCCGGTCAGCTTCACCTCCAGCTCCAGAGTGCCGTCGAGATAGAAGTTCCAGAAGAAGCCGTATTCGTAATTGCCGATGGTGGAGATCGAGGAGATCACCAAGCGTCGGCTGCGCCGCACTTCAACTTCCATGGTCGCCAGATCGGTATGCTTCCAGAGCATGCCGTCGTCTTCCTCATGCAGGCAGATGGCGTTCTCGATCACCATGGGATCGCCGGCGGTGTCGTTGATGACGCCGTCGAAATAGTGGATGTGGCCGCGGCAGTCGCAGCCGAGCTTCAGGGCATTGGCCAAGCGGCCGAGCCCGTATTCGCCGACGTCGAAGGCATTCTTGCGGTGATGGGCATAGGCCGGATCGCCATAGGGTACGACCATCTCTGCCACCGAGGCGCGGTAGAGCAAGGGCCGCACCTCGTCCCCGTCGATAATAGCAATATCGTTCAGCACCAGGCCTTCGCGGCCGTTGAACTCGACATGGAACTGCCAGTTCAGCCAGCGCACCCGTTGGCCGTCGACGGAGAAGCTGGGACCGTCCGGCTGTTCGATGTTGATCGCCTTCAGGTCGTCGCGCTGATCCCGCGACACAGCGTCAAACCGCATGGCGTAGTTGCGCTCCGCCATCGGCACGTCGACCAGGGTGCGGTCGAGTACGGCGATAACCTCCGCCTTATTGACGTCGTAGAGCACGTTCAGGCCTTCCACCGGATGGGCGTAGCCATTGTCGTGCTCGCTGTTGCGGTAATAGACCCAGCAATGGACGATGCGTTTGTCCTGCTCCTCCTCGGCACCGAAATTGCCGGCGGAGAAGGGGTCGACTTGGACATGGGAGAGGTCGGTGATGCCGCGCCGGGCTAGCGCGGCGATGAAGTCGGGATGCTGCGCCGTCACTTCGGTGCAGGCGATGATCTCGTCGATCATGATGGCGGTGCGGCCGCCCTCGACGACCTTGTGGTCGGCGATCCCGCCGCGCTCGAGATCGACGATGACCTCGTGAGCCGCGACCCGCGCCGTTTCATAGGCGCAGACGAAGGCCTGCCGCGGGAACGGCTGGCCGTCCCGCCAGGCGCGGACGAAGGCTTTCTCCGGATACTGCAGCTCCACCGTCTCGAAGCGGATGCCGTCGCCGAACCAGTCGGCTGTCTTGACGATCTCGGCGGCGCGGGCGACTTCCTCCGCAGTCAGGGGATCGAGCGGATGTTGGACGGCCAAACTCTGCTTATTCATCACATTCATGACGCGCTCCCTTCATGGCCTTATTGGTTAACCATGATTGTTTCAGGATTCGTCGGCCCGGTCCAGGCCAATGCCCGTTATTGCAGATGCGCCTTCGCCAGCATCATGTGGCAACCCTTGACCCCGTCAACGGTTTGCGTCACCCGCAAATCACCGACCAAGGAGCAAAGCATATAGGCTTCGTGCCGGGCTCGGGGCGTCAAGCGTTGGACGTGGAAGATCATTTCCCGCACCGCCTGGCGGGCCGCTTCGTCGAGGTCTTCGTCCAGACCGATGCTGATCAAATGACTCTCGTTCTCCGCAAAGGGATGATCGAAGTTCAAGTCGTCGCGCACGGTCAGGCGAAAGCGGCCGGACATCGCCGTCTCGATGGCGGTGACGCAGACCTCGCCGTCGCCCTGGATGCCGTGACCGTCGCCGGCATAGAACAGCGCCCCGTCGTTGAACACAGGTAGGTAGAGAGTGGTGCCGGGCCTTAGTTCCTTATTGTCCATATTGCCGCCGAACTTGCGCGGCATCATGGAGGAACAGCGGCCCCAGGCCGGCGGTGGCGCCACCGAGATGACACCGAAGAAGGGATCGAGTTCCAGCTCCAAACCCCAGGGCAGGCGGCCGGTGCCGCGCTGCCGGTCGATCATGGTATGGGCGATATGGGTGTCCTCGAACTCGTAGGGTAGGGTGCCGGCCAGGGGCCGCACCATGGTATGGCCCCATTGTCCGGCCAAAGTGGTGTCGAGGATATCGATCTGCAGCACGTCGCCCGGTTTCGCCCCCCGCACCGCCACTGGTCCGGTAATGAAGTGACTGCTCGGTCCCGGCGCGCATTGGTCGAGGGCGGCGCGGTGACCGGGATCGATCAACGCTGCGTCCGCCGGCAGCACCTTCTCCGTCGAGGCCGGCCAACTGGTCAGGCCGACCGTGTCGCCGCTTTCGACCTCCAGCACCGGCGGCACCGCGGCGTCGAGATACCCCCACACCATGTTGGCCGGCTCCGGCGCGATCTCGTGATGTCGGCTCATCGACCCCTCCCCATTTTGACAAAGCCCGGCAATCTCCCGATGATGGCACGGGATTACAGGAGAGAGAAGAAATCATGCGCCTACGCCAATTCGTTTTCGTTGCCGAGAAACTGGCCCCCGCGGTCGAGGAGCTGACCGACGTGCTGGGCCTGGAGGTTTGCTACCAGGATCCGGGGGTTGGCAAGTTCGGGCTGGAAAACGCCTTACTGCCGATCCGCGGCAATTTGATCGAAGTGGTGGCGCCGGTGGAGGACGGCACCACCGCCGGGCGTTATCTGGAGCGGCGCGGCGGCGACGGCGGCTACATGCTGATCATGCAATGCGAGGACGCGAAGGCGGAGAGGGAGCGGATCGTCGGCCAGGGCGTACGTGCGGTCTGGCAGACCGATGACGACGAAGTCCAGGCCACCCATTTTCACCCCGCCGACGTGCCCGGCGCCATTCTCTCCATCGATACCATGCGGCCGGGCGAAGACTGGCATGACGAATACGGCTATTGGCGCTGGGCCGGCGACGACTGGCGCAAGCATGTGAACACCAGCAAAGTTCAGGCGATGACCGGCGTCGACATTCAGTCGGACAATCCCATTGCGGTGGCGGCGCGCTGGGGCCTGACCCTCGACCGACCGGTTGCCGCGGGCTTCACCGAACTGCCGGAAATCGCCCTCGACAATATGCATCTGCGCTTCGTCGAAGCCACCGATGGCCGCGGCCTCGGCATCGGCGCCATCGACATCCTGCCGACCAACCGCCCGGCCGTCCTCGCCGCGGCGGAGAAGCGGGGCTGCCGTATCGGCGAGAACGAACTGAAGATCTGCGGCGTCCGCGTCAACCTGATTTAGGAGAGAGCGCCATGGCCAAAGGCTATATCGTCGGCACCCTGGACGTGCACGATCCCGATCACTATGGCAGCTACACGCCGCATACGCCCGGCATCATCGCCCAATATGGCGGCCGCTTCATCGTCCGCGGCGGCGAGGTCGAGCATTTGGAAGGCGAGCCGCCGAAAAGCCGCAATGTGATCATCGAGTTCCCCAGCGTCGCTCAGGCCAAGGCATTCTACGAGTCGCCCGAATACGCCAAGATCATCGGCATCCGCCACACCGCCACCACCGGTAACTTCTTTCTGATCGAGGGCCTGGAAGATTGAGCCTGAATATGCGAGGCGGTGCCGAGTTCGAGCACGAGGACTGTTCGATTTCGGCAATGCCGGAAGAGATGATAGACCGGGAGAGCGACCACAACTTGACCGTTTGCGCCGACCTACCGCGCGGAACTTGGCGTTAACCTAGGTGAGTGACGCGGGACCAACAGTCGCACCCAGTTTAGGATCGACGGAGAAATCCTATTCCGTAATCGCAGTGCCGAATAATCACGGCACGCCGCGGCAAATGATGGGGCGGCGGAACTTCATTCTGTCCACGCGGAGGAACTCCTACCATGTCGCCGGCGTCACCGGCCCGCTTTCGCTCAAGTGGATGGCGCGGGGCTGGGGTATTTGGCGACTGTCCGGAAAGACCCTCCGCGTCGGTACGGACACCTGTCTTATTGTCAACAATGGGCAGGACTATACGATCGACATCGAAAATGAGGAGTCGTCGTCTTCCTTCTGCGTCTTTTTCCAGGACGGCTTTGTCGAGGATGTCGCACGCGCGACCACGACGCCGGACGAATATCTCTTGGACGACCCGGCGGGATCCGCCGCACCGATTGCGTTTCACGAGCACCTGATCGACGACGGCCGTCGGATCCTTCCGAGATTGCGACAAATGAGATCCAGCCAAGTGTCGGAAGAGGATTCGCCCGACAAGTATCGCGAGCAGTTACGATTTCTGGCCGAGGCGCTGGTCGCGACGCAGTTTGATTTTCGACAAAGCGCCAACAAAGTTCCCGCCGTTCGGCCGGCAACACGGACGGAGCTTTATCGGCGATTACGCAACGGCAAGGACTATATGCACGCCTGTTTCAGCGATGACCTGTCGGTTTCGACCGTTGCTGCGGCCTGCAACCTGTCTCCCCATCATTTTCACCGCCATTTCACCCGGACGTTCAATCAAACGCCGCATCGATATCTCTCCGATCTGCGGATCGCGCGGGCAAAGGTACTTTTGCGGGAGACGGATAGGCCGATCACCGATATCTGCTTCGATGTAGGATACGAAAGCCTCGGCAGCTTCTCCCGACTGTTCGCCCGTCGGGTCGGATCGTCGCCGAGCGCGTACCGCCGACGCCATCGAACTTAGCAAGATCGAAGAAGCACGGCGACGCCGTCTCCGCTCTACTCCCCAGAACCGGCGGTTGGGAGATCGATCTCCTGCAGCCACCTTTGAGCTGGTGACGGGAGAGATTTTCATGACAGAGCGATCGTCCGACGAGATGGTGGACCGGCCGTCCATTCTCGCGCTTGGCGCCTATCGGGCACTGACGTTGACAGGTCTTTCTTTCGCCTCGGTAACGACTATCGTGGCTGCTTTCGCAGCCGATCTCGGCGCGTCCAACACGGTTCTGGGTCTGCTGCCGGCGTTGATGATCGGCGGCTGGTTTCTGCCCTCGCTGTTCGCCGCGCGTTATATCGAAGCCCTGCGACATCGATTGCCCTTCGTGATCCGGTGGCGATTGCTGTTCAACAGCGGATTTTTACTCTTGGCCGCGGCTGGGTTTTTGGCGGCGCCAGCTCATCCGAGTTGGGCACTCTTGCTTGTCGTTGCAGGCATCGCCTTGATCTACGGCGTGAACGGCATGATCGAACCCGTCGTTGTCGAAGTCGCTGGCAGAATCGTTCCAACGGACCGGCGCGGCCGGTTCATGGCCGGCTCCAACCTGATGGGCAATCTCGGCGCCGTCGCCGGCAGCCTGTTGACCGCGAAAATTCTCACCGAGGTGACGGGCCCGGCTGGATACGGCTGGTGTTTCGCCATCGGACTGGCGATTGCATTCGCGTCTTTCGCCTGTCTCCTTCCAGCGAGGGAACCGCCGGCCGCCGCGTTGCCGGACCGGCAATCTCTGAGGCAATTTCTGGCGGCCGTGCCGGAATATCTTCGAGCGGATCGGAATCTGATTTGGTTTCTCGTCGCCAGGTCGGCGGCACTGATCGGGACTATGGCAGCCGGGCTGTTTGCCGCCTACGGGCTTCGGAACTTCGACGCGCCCTCCTGGTATGTCGGCGCTTTCACCAGTGCGCTGATCGCCGGCCAGATAGTCGGTAACCCGATCTTCGGCTGGTTGGCGGACCGTGCCGGCCACAAGGCGGTGGTCGGCGCCGGCTTCTTGGCGGTCGCGGCCTGTAATCTGACCGCCCTGGCCGCGCCCACGATCGAAATCTACGTTCTCGTATTCGCCTTTACCGGCCTGCAGCTTGCGGCTGTCGGGGTCTCGGCAATGAACCTGGTGTTGGATCTTTGCCCGGCCGAGGAAGCGCGGCCCGCCTATCTCGGCATGGGCAACACATTGCTGACCCCGATTGCCTTCGTTGCTCCAATCGCCGCTGGCGGCGTGGCCGATATTGTCGGTGTCGAACCGATATTCATTGCGGGCGCGATTGCGGCGGTAGGGGCCACCGTGGCGCTATTGGTCAAGGTCCAGATCCCACCATCTTGACCGCATTGTTTTTCCGCCCCGCAAACCGTGTTAGCCTCGACGAGATACTCATATTCTAAGGAAACGAAACGGACCATGCCGACAATCGATCGCGACGGAGTTGCAATCCACTATGAGATCGCTGGCGACGGACCGGTGGTCCTGCTGACCCATGGCTTCTGCGCGTCGTCGGCAATGTGGCGGGAGAATGTGCCGGCGTTGGTCGAGGCCGGCTATCGGGTGGTGACCTGGGACATGCGCGGCCACGGACGCAGTAGCTCGCCCGAAGACCTGTCGCTCTACTCCGCCGCGCTGACGGTGGCGGACATGGATGCGTTGCTGGATCAGGCCGGAGCGGAGACAGCGGTGATCGGGGGCATGAGCTTGGGCGGCTACATGTCGCTGGCCTACCACCTGGCCCACCGGCCGCGGGTGCGGGCGCTGATGCTGATCGATACCGGGCCCGGCTTCAAGAACGACAAGGCGCGGGCGGGCTGGAACGACTATGCGCGCAAGCGCGGCGACGATCTGCTGGCGGAGGGCGATGCCGCCCTCTCCGACAGTGCCGAAACCCGATTGCAGACACAGAACTTCGCCGGCCTGCACCGGGCCGCCCACGGCATGCTGACCCAGCACAGCGACGCGGCGATCCAATCCTTGCCGGAGATCGCCGTGCCCACCCTGGTGGTGGTCGGCGACCGGGACGAGACGTTCCTGGCCGCCAGCGACTATATGGCGGCGAAGATTCCCGGCGCCCGCAAAGCCGTGATCGACGACGCCGGTCATGCCGCCAATGTGGATCAACCGGGCGCCTTCAACCGCGCGGTGCTCGGCTTTCTGGCGGGCGAGAGTTGAGCATGGTTACCGTGCAGCCGATCCAGTCCGACTTCGCCGCCACGGTCGGCGATGTCGACCTGACGCGACCTCTCGATGATGCGGACTTCGGCGCGATCCAGGCGGCGATCGACCGCTATGCGGTCCTGGTCTTCCCCGGCCAGGCCGTCGACGACGACCAGCAGGTGCGCTTCAGCCGGTATTTCGGCGCCATCGAGGACAAAACCGGCGGCCATGTCCGAAAGCCGAGCGAGGAGCGGCTGTCGCGGGAGATCAACGATATCTCCAACCTGGACCTGGACAACCGGCCGCTGGCCCGGGACAGCCGGCGCCGCCTGTTCAATCTGGGCAATATGCTCTGGCATTCCGACAGCTCCTACCGGGCGATCCCGGCGAAATACTCCCTGCTGTCGGGTCGCGCGGTGCCGGACAGCGGCGGCGACACGGAATTCGCCGACATGCGCGCCGCCTATGATGGCCTGGACGCTGCCATGAAGCGCGACGTTGAGGACTTGATCTGCGAACATTCGCTGATCCATTCCCGCGGTGCCCTTGGTTTCGAGGTCACGGATGAAGAGCGGGAGATCTTCCGCCCGGTGTGCCAGCGTCTGGTACGCCGGCACCCGGCGAGCGGCCGCAAGTCTCTCTACCTCTCCGCCCATGCCGGCGCCGTCGTCGGCTGGCCGGTGCCGGAGGGACGCATGTTCCTGCGCGATTTGTCCGAGCATGCGACGCAGCGGCAGTGGGTCTACGCCCATGCCTGGACGCGGCACGATCTGGTGATGTGGGACAATCGCTGCACCATGCACCGGGCCCGCCGCTTCGACGAAACCCAGGTCCGCGACATGCGCCGCACCACCGTCGCCGGCGACGAGATGACCGCCGAGCAGGCGGCTTAAACCGCCCGCGTGATGCCGCCGTCGACGCGGAGATTTTGGCCAGTGATATAGGCCCCGCCTTCGGAAGCGAGGAAGGCGATGGTCGCCGCAATCTCGTCATTCTTGCCGTAGCGGCCCAAGGGTATGCGCGGCAGGTTCGCCGGGTTCTCCGGCAGGCTGTCGATAAAGCCGGGCAGGACATTGTTCATGCGGAGATTGTCCGCCGCGTATTTGTCGGCGAACAGCTTGCAGAAGGCGGCGAGACCGGCCCGGAACACGCCCGAGGTCGGAAAGGCCGGATCCGGCTCGAACGCGGCGAATGTGGAAATGTTGACGATGGCACCCGACTTCTGGGCCTGCATGATCGGCGTGACCAGGCGGGTCGGACGGACGGCGCTCAAGAAATAGACCTCCATCCCCTGATGCCAATCGTCGTCGGATAGCTCCAACACCGGCGCCCGCGGGCCGTGGCCGGCGGAATTGACCAGCACATCGACCCGGCCCCAGCGGTCCATGACGCCGTCGACCAGCCGCTTGAGGTCGTCGTTGGATTGGTTGGAGCCGGTGACGCCGATACCGCCAAGCTCCTGCGCCAACGCTTCGCCCTTGCCGGAGGATGACAGGATGGCGACATGGTAGCCGTCGGCGGCCAGGCGGCGGGCGGCGCCGGCGCCCATGCCGCTGCCGCCGGCGGTGACAACCGCGACTTTGCCGTCCGTCATCGCCGTCACTCCGCCGCCCGCGCGCGGGACGTCTTGAACCAGGCGTCCTCTTCCTCGAACCGCGCGGCGTTCCAGCTCAGCGCGGCTTTCAGCCCATCCTTCTCCCGTATCTCATCGAACTTTTCGATTTCCGGCGAAGACTCCGCGCTGGCCAGCGCGATGGCCTCGAGCTCCATGGAGCGTTCGACGACCTGACGCACGCCCATCAGTTCGTAGGACATGTTGATCAGCTTCTTGTTGTACTCGACCGTGGCGGCGGGCAGCTTGGCGATGGTCTGGGCTTCCTTCTCGACGGCCTCGTCCAGTTTCTCCACCGGCACCACCTTGTTGACCAGGTTGAGCCGCTGCGCCTCCGCCGCGTCGATCAGGTTGCCAGTATAGAGCAGTTCGCGCGCCTTGCTCATACCGACGACCCAGGGCCAGACCGCCGGGATATAGGGCCCGCCGGTGCGGATTTCGGGTGCCCCGAACTTGGCGTCTTCCGAGCAGATGCGCAGGTCGCAGAAAGTCGCGGTGGCCAGGCCGCCGGCAATGCAGAAGCCGTGGATCTGGGCGATGATCGGTTTCGGGTTGTTCCAGAATACGTCCCACCAGGCCGAGGCGCTGAAGGTCTTGCCCTTGAGGAAAACGTCGCGCCGTTCGACCGCGTTGGCATTGCGGCCGGCGGTGATGTCGAAGCCGGCGCTGAAGGCACGGCCGGCGGCCTTCAGCACGATGACGCGGATGTCGTCGTCCTGCCAGCCGGCCTCCTCCAGCGCCTCGCGCATTTCGAGCTGCAGTTCCTGCGACAGGGCGTTCAGCTTGTCCGGTCGGTTCAAGGTGACATAGGCGACGGCACCGCGTTTTTCGTAGATGATGTTTTGATAGGCCATGGTCCTCTCCTCAAAATCCCTCAATGCAATATACTGGGCCCGGATCGGCGCACCAGACCGCAACGAGGATCGATTGAACCATGACAGATACGCCCGGGGCCAGAACCTTTCCGCCCGCCGAAGGCCATGGCGAGATCGAAGAGTTGTTTCCGGACGTTTTTTTCGTCACCGGCACGGTCGCTATGGGCGGACCCGTGACCATGCGGTTCAGCCGCAACATGACCATCCTGCGCCAGGACGGCGCGTTGACCTTGGTAAACGCCGTGCGCCTGACCGACGCCGGTCTGGCCGCGCTCGAGGGCCTGGGGCGGGTCGCCCATGTAATCCGCCTGGCCGCCTTCCACGGCATGGACGATCCGTTCTACAGAGATCGCTACGGCGCCAAGATCTGGTCCGTCGACGCGCCCTACGTGCCCGGTCTCGACCGCGACGCCGAGAGCTATCTGACGCCCGATGCGGTGCTGACGCCGGGCGGCGATCTGCCGATCGGGGATGCGGCGGCGGTCGTCATCGCGTCGGCCAGCCCGAACGAGGCGCTGCTGCGCCTGGAGCGCGACGGCGGCATCCTGATTTCGGGCGATTGCCTGCAGAACTGGGCCGCGCCGGACCGGTATTTCAGCTTCCTCGCCAAGATTGCCATGCGATTGATGGGCTTCTTCAAACCCCACAATATCGGCCCGGCCTGGCGCAAGACCACGACGCCGGATCCGGCCGAGCTCAAGGCTTTGCTGGATCTGGATTTCGAGCACCTGCTGCCGGCCCACGGCCGGCCGGTCATCGGCAATGCCAGAGCAAGCTACAAACCGGCGATGGACCGGCTGTAGCGTGTCGGCTCGGTCAATCCCCTTCCGCCTCGAAGCGGTAGCGGAAGTCGCAATGGGGGGCGCCGGACATGATCGTCTGGGTGCGTTCAAGGGCGATGCGCTTGTCGAAGCCCTGGCAGAAGGTGGCGTCGCGATGGCAGGAGAGTAGATGGCCGATCTCGCCGACGCCCATTTCCTTATACATCTCGGAGTAACGGCAACGGGTGACGTTGAAGTGATACTCGTCGTCGGTCCGCTTCAGATACTCCTTCTCCAGCGCGCCGCCTTTCAGCCAATGTTTGCCGATTTCCTGGAAGGCCTTCAGGTCGGTCTTGCCGTCGAATTCGGCGGCGAATTCCGCACCGGCGGCGACGGCGGATTCGGTGATCGCGTCGCGCAGCACCTCCTGCGCCGCGTCCTTGCCGAAGCGCTTCTTCATCTCTTCGTAAATCGGTTTGATCACCGCCGCTTCGATGCGCCGCTGTTCCAACATGCCAATGCGTTCGTCCGACATTTCCTATCCTCCTGCAATCCTGCGGGCCAGCGTAGAGGGATTCCTTTGGCCTTGCAATTTGCGGTTTTTTGCCGATGTTAGGCGATTGCTTGTCGGCTCGGGGGCCTATCGATGATTATGTATTCGCGCGAACTGACGGTCGCTTGGGGGGAGAGCGATCCCTTCGGCTTGGTCTATTACCCGATGATGTTCACCTGGTTCAACGAGACCGAGCACGAGCTGCTGCGGGCGCTCGGCTTTCCGACCAATAAGTTGATCCGGGAGACCCGCACCGCCTTCGTCATGGGCGACGTCCATTTCCGCTTCATCGGCCCCGCCGCCTATGGCGATAAGGTGCGCACCACCATTCAACTCAACAAGATCGGCGAGAGCACGCTGCATTGGGACTGCAAGGCGGTTCAGGCCAGCTCCGGCGACACCGTCACGGAGGGGCGTGCCATTCGCATCTACGCGCAGATTCTGGAAGACGGCAATTTGAAAGCGATCCCGATCCCCGACTATATTCGCGAGGCCCTGGAACAACCCGGCGGCCTGATTAACCTAGCAACGGACGAGTAATCTCTTATGCCATTAGATCATCCCATACTCATGACCGGCGGTGCCTCCGGCGTCGGCGCGGCCACCGCCCAGCTGTTACTGGACCGGGGTCACAAAGTCGTATCCCTGGATATCAAGCCGGGCGACAATGCCGATGTCGAGCAGCATAGCTGCGATCTTAGCGACCCGGCGAGCATCGACGCCGCGCTCGAGAAGCTCGGCGGCCCTTACTCCGCCTTGTTGAACATCGCCGGCGTGCCCGGCACGGTTGGCGGCGAGAAGACGATGAAGGTCAACTTCTTCGGTCTCCGCCACTTTACCGAGCGGGCGGTCGACCGGATTGCCGACGGCGGCGCTATCGTCAATGTCGCCTCCATCGCCGGCAACAATTGGCGCAAGCGCCGCGGTCATCTGGGCGAGATGCTGGCGACGGCGGATTTCGACAGCGGCGTCGCCTGGTGGAACGCTCATAGCGAGGACATCGACACGGACGCCTATACCTTCTCCAAGGAAGCGGTGGTGGTTTACACCATGCAGCTCGCCGGCCAGACGCTGGCCCGTAACATCGCCGTCAACGATGTCGGCCCCGGCCCGGTGGAAACGCCGATCCTGCCCGACTTCACCCAGGACGCGGGCGAGGAGATGATGCAGAACATGATCGATATGGTCGGCCGCGCTGCCCAGCCCGACGACATCGCCGAGGCCATCGTCATGCTGGCCGAGCGTCAGGCCAAATGGATCAACGGCCAACATATCATCGTCGACGGCGGCATGACCGCCGGCTTCTCCGCCCGCTGGCAGCGTTGAGTTTAGTGCAGCGCGTCATCCCGGCCGCAGCGCAGCGGAGCGCCGGGATCCATGCCAACCAAGCCCGAACCAACATCGGTGGTGCGGATTTCGGAGGAACGGATGCCGGATATCCGCTGGCAGCCTGCTGAAAAAACCCAATCGAACGATAAACTGGTCATCCCGGACAAGCGTAGCGCGATCCGGGATCTCGGGCAGAATGGAGCAAGCTGTCGAAACGACGCTCTATATTCTGCCCGAGATACCGGATAACGGTTTCGCCGTTTCCGGCATGACGTTAAAAGAAATTGGGCCGGTGTCGACTATTTCAGCAGCCTGCTCTTGCGAATTCCAGTGTGATGGATATTGCTGTTTTGAGTCGGTTTATCTGTCGATCGTCCGAGGCGTTTATCAACCCAATCCCAACTCCCGCCGCTTCGCCTTCGTCAGCTTGCTGGCGATCAGGCGGTGGGCTTCCGCGATATAGGCTTCGATGTCGGCATCGGTCATGGCTTCGTCCGACTGTAGCTGCACCCATTTTGCCCGGGCCAGATAAGGGGCCGGTGCGATGCCGTCCTGTTGACTGAGGACACGGTAGGAGAGGTCGCCGCATTTGAAGCTGATGCGCTCGCCTTCGCCCTTACCCCAGACGGAGCAGATGGCGAAGATCTTGCCGCCGACCTTCCAGACCGAGGCGCCGCCCCATTGCACCACATGGGTGGTCGCCGGCAGGCGGCCGCAGACGGCGTCGAACGCGGCCCGGTTCACGACGCCAGCCGGTCCAGATCGAGCTCCGCCCGCAGACCCGCCGTCGCCTCGGCCTTGGCATCCTCGAGCGGTATGCCGGTGGCGTCGGCGATGCGGGGATAGGCGTTGAAGGCGGCGATCACCGCCGCCGCGTCCAGCATGGCGGCCGTGCCCATTTGGTTTTCGATGGCGTCACGGGCCGCGGCGATTGCCGTCTCGTCTCGCGCCATCACCGCTTCGACGAAATCGCGCATCAGGGCGCCGTCGGCGATGTCGGGGGCTTGCCCGCCGTCCATCACGGCGCCGAGGTCGTAGTTCTCACCGGTCTCTTGGCCGCTCACACGGAGCCGCGCGGCGTGACTGGTGGTTCAATAATAGCAGCCGAGCAGGGCGGAGGCGCGGGCTGCCAGATACTCGGCCTGGGCCCGGCTGATGGACCGCTCCAGCCCGTCGAACTCATGGACCCGCGGGTCCGGCATATAGAGCCGGTTCAGCAGATACCACAGCCGCTGCACCTCGTCAGGCAGCAAGGTCAGGGCGCGGCGGATATAGAAATGGGAGCCGCCGGCGTAATAGTCGACGAAGTCCAGCAAGGCGTCCTCCGGCGCGATGGTGGCGACCCAACCGGGCCCCGGCTTGGCGTCGGGCCGGCGCCGCCGGTGCGGCACGCCGCCGGCCGCATCGGGCAGCGGTAGCGGATCGCGGCCGATCGCGCGCATGAACGTATCCACCGTGGTCACCAACACGGCGACGCTGACCAGCTCGACAAACTCATCCTCCAGCAGACCGTCGGCGAGCAGCCCTTGCAGCCAACGCTCCGTCAACCGCCCGGAATCGGTGACAACGCGATGCACGGCGTCCAACCAGGCGTCCGGTAACCGGCCGTCCCCGTCATGATCGCCGTCGATGGCGTAGGGCGACAGCGCCGCCTTCCGCTCGGCGCAAAGCGCGCAATCCCAAGCCGCCCGCGCCGCCGCCGCCACAGCCAGCCGCTCGGCCCCGGTTAGCCAGGCCCCTACCCGCCCGATCTGCGGCCAGGCGGTGTCGAGCCCGTCGAGCAAATCGGCACGGAGCTCGGGTGGGGGGTTGGGAAAGACTTGAGTCATAGCGACGTCCTTTCTCAAACAGCGTAGACATATTGCTACGCCGACAAATTATATCCATTACCGCTTTTGCAAGTGCGTGAACGGCAATTTAGGCTCGGTTGCAATGGAAACTACCATAACCGTGCCCAGGCCCGGACTAAACCCTTGCCTCCGTCGCCAAATGTCCATAAACGACTGCGGGTGGCCGCGAGCGCTATGCTGGCTTGGTGTCGGCGATTCCGGGCTGGCGGATCGAACGGGGGTTCTGCATGGCCTATTCGGCGTGGCGGTTGATTAAGGAAGGTTTGACCGGGAATACGGGCTGGCGTCCCGCGTGGCGCAAGCCGCAACCGAAGCCGGCCTATGACGTGGTGATCGTGGGCGGCGGCGGGCACGGTCTGGCCACGGCTTATTATCTGGCCAAGAATCACGGGTTGACCAATGTGGCGGTGCTGGAGAAGGGATGGCTCGGTTCCGGCAATGCCGGCCGTAACACCACCATCATCCGCTCCAACTATCTGCTGCCGGGGAACGAACCGTTCTACGAGCTGTCCATGAAGCTGTGGGAAGGCTTGGAGCAGGATCTGAATTACAACGCCATGGTCTCCCAACGCGGCGTTCTCAATCTCTGCCATAGCGATGCCCAGCGCGACGCCTTCGTCCGCCGCGCCAATGCCATGCGTCTGGCCGGCGCCGACGCGGACATGCTGGACGCGAGCCAGATCCGCCACCGTTATCCCATGCTCAATCTCGACAATGCCCGCTTCCCCATCACCGGCGGCCTGCTGCAGGCGCGCGGCGGCACGGCGCGGCACGACGCGGTGGTTTGGGGATATGCCCGGGCGGCGGACCGACGCGGTGTCGATCTGCTGGAGAATTGTGAGGTCACCGGTTTCGACATCGCCGACGGGGTCTGCCGCGGTGTCGAGACCACGCGTGGCGCCATTCGGGCGAAAAAAGTCGCGGTCTGCGTCGCCGGCTCCTCCGGGCGGGTCATGGCCCAGGCCGGCCTGCGCCTGCCGATCGAAAGCCATGTTCTGCAGGCCTTCGTCTCCGAAGGTCTGAAGCCGATCATTCCGAATGTCATCACCTTCGGCGTCGGCCATTTCTATATCAGTCAGTCGGACAAGGGCGGCCTGGTCTTCGGCGGTGATATCGACGGCTATAACTCCTATGCCCAGCGCGGCAATCTGCCGGTGGTCGAGGATGTCTGCGAAGGCGGGATGGCAATTCTGCCGGCGCTGGGCCGGGCGCGGCTGCTGCGCATGTGGGGCGGGATCATGGACATGTCCATGGACGGCAGTCCGATCATCGACCGGACGCCGATCGACGGTCTGTGGTTCAACGGCGGCTGGTGCTATGGCGGCTTCAAGGCCACGCCGGCGTCGGGATATTGCTACGCCCATCTCATCGCCACCGGCCAACCGCATGAGGTGGCCACGGCCTACCGCCTGGACCGGTTCCGCACGGGCGCGGTGCTCAACGAAAACGGCGCCGGCGCGCAGCCCAACTTACATTGATTGGTCGGAGGACGACGCGGTGATTATCGACCATCCCCTGCTCGGCCCGCGCGATGCGGCCGAATTCGTCTATCTGGGCGATGCCAGCCTGATCGAAAGACCGGATTGGCAGGCCAGCGACGCCCTCGACCGGTTCCATGACTATCTGCATCTACGCGACAATCCCGCCGGCACCCATCGGGAGCTTTGGTATCACGAGCAAGGCGACCGGTCTTGGCTGGTGGTCACTCGCGACACCGTAAGCCACGAGATCCTGAAGGTCGAGTTGGCCCGCGACGTCGCCCGGGCAAAAGGGCGCGGACGATGAGCGGTTACCGCATCGACGGCGGCCTGATCGACCGCGGCGCGCCATTGGGCTTCCGCTTCAACGGCAGTCTCTATTCGGGCTTCGCGGGGGATACCTTGGCGTCGGCCTTGCTGGCCAACGGCCGCGGTTTCGTCGCCAGGTCGTTTAAATATCACCGGCCCCGCGGCATTTTCAGCGCCGGTTCGGAGGAACCGAGCGCCCTGGTCGAGCTTAATGACGGCGCGGCGCGCACACCGAACAGCCGGGCGACCATGGTGGAACTGAAAGACGGCCTGACCGCGCGTAGTCAGAACCATATGGGCCCGCTCGATTTCGATCTGAGCGCGGCCGGCGATTTTCTGGCGCCGTTTCTGGGGGCCGGGTTCTACTATAAGACCTTTATGTGGCCGGCGGCGTTTTGGGAGAAGCTATATGAGCCGGCAATCCGCGCGGCGGCCGGCCTCGGCCGCTTGTCCGGCGAGGCCGACCCGGACCGCTACGACAAGGGTTTCTTGCACACCGATCTACTGGTCATCGGCGGTGGACCGGCGGGTTTGATGGCGGCATTGCGGGCCGGTCGGGCCGGCCGTCGGGTAATCCTGGCGGACGAGGATTTCCGTTTCGGTGGCCGTTTGAATATGGAAAGCCATGCCGTCGACGATAAGGCCGGCGCGGATTGGGCCGGGGAGGTCGTGGCCGAACTCGAAAGCTTGGACAATGTCCGGCTGATGTCCCGGACGACCGTTTTCGGTGTCTATGACCACGGGACCTATGGTGCGCTGGAACGCTGTGGCGGCAAGGTGCGGCAGGTCATGTGGCGGATCTACGCCAAGTGGGCGGTTCTGGCCGCCGGCGCCACGGAACGGCCGATCGCCTTCGCCAACAATGACCGGCCGGGCGTTATGCTGGCCGGCGCGGTGCGGGCCTATGTCAATCGCTGGGGGGTGGCGCCGGGTCGGCGGGTCGCGATTTTCACGAACAATCATGACGGTTGGCGCACGGCGGCGGACCTGACAGCCAAGGGTGTGCGCATTGCCGCCGTGATCGACAGCCGCGACATTGCGCCGCCTGTGGCGGTCCCCGGCGCGGCGATTGTCACCGGATCGGCGGTGGTCGACACGCGTGGCCGCAAGGGTCTCAACCGGATCGTCTTGAGGGGCGGCCTTGTTGTGGAGGCGGATTGTCTGGCCGTTTCCGGCGGCTGGAATCCCAATCTGCAGCTGACCTGCCATCACCGCGGCATGCCGGTGTGGCGGGACGATATCGCCGCCTTCGTCCCTGGCGCCGAATTGCCGCCGGGCCTGACCGTCGCCGGCGCCGCCAATGGCGAGTTAAGTTTGGGCGGGGCCCTGCGCCAGGGTGCCGAGGCGGTCGATGGTTCGGCAGCAGACATACCGGCAGCGTCGGACGAGCCGGTGGAGGGCGCCGCCTTCTGGCAGGTGACCGATAGCCCGGGCCGGGCCTGGGTCGACCTGCAGAACGACGTCACCACGAAGGACCTGGCCTTGGCGGCGCGGGAGGGTTTCCAGGCCGTCGAGCATACCAAACGCTACACCACCCTGGGCATGGCGACCGACCAGGGCAAGACCGCCAATGTCAATGCCATCGCCATCATGGCGGAACTGACCGGCCGTCCGATCGCCGATACCGGCACGACCATCTTCCGCCCGCCCTACACGCCGGTGCCCATCGCCGCTTTTGCCGGGCGATCCCGAGACGCGCATTTCCGTCCTGTCCGGCGGACGCCCAGCCATAAATGGGCGGCGGAGCGGGGTGCCGTCTTTGTTGAGACGGGCCTGTGGCTGCGCGCCCAATGGTTCCCGCGCGCCGGCGAGACGGGGTGGCGCGATAGCGTCGACCGGGAGGCGGCGGCGACCCGCGCCTCGGTCGGTGTCTGCGACGTCACCACCTTGGGTAAGATCGATATCCAAGGCCGCGACGCCACCGACTTCGTCAACCGCGTCTATGCCAATGGTTTCGCCAAGCTGCCCGTGGGCAAGGTGCGCTATGGCCTGATGCTGCGTGAAGACGGTTTCGTCATGGACGACGGCACCTGTGCGCGCCTCGGCGAAACGCATTACGTGATGACGACCACGACAGCCAATGCCGTGTCGGTCTTTCGCCATCTCGAATTCTGTCGGCAGTGCCTATGGCCGGATCTCGATGTGCATCTGATCTCAACCACCGACGGCTGGGCGCAGTTTTCGGTGGCCGGACCGAATGCCCGCAAGCTGTTGCGCAAGATCGTGGACGCGGATGTCGACATCTCCAATGACGCCTTCCCCTTCATGGCCTGCGCCGAACTGACGGTCTGCGGCGGCGTGCGGGCGCGGCTGTTCCGCATCTCTTTCTCCGGCGAATTGGCCTACGAGATCGCGGTGCCGGCCCGCTACGGCGACGCCATGATCCGGGCGCTGATGGCGGCGGGGGAGGAATTCGATGTCGTCGTCTACGGCACCGAGGCCTTGGGCGTGATGCGGGTCGAGAAAGGCCATCCCGCCGGCAACGAATTGAACGGCCAGACCACGGCGGCCGATCTTGGGATGGGCCGCATGGTGTCCGGCAAGAAAGACTTCGTCGGTAACGTTCTGCATCGGCGGGCGGCGATGGCGGCGGCCGACCGGCCCCGGCTGATGGGTTTCCTGGCTGTCGATCCGGCTGAGAAAATCCGCGCCGGCGCCCATTTCATCGCCGACGGCGCGGCCAAGACCCTGGCCAATGACGAAGGCTGGGTCTCTTCCACCGCCTATTCGCCGGAACTCGGCCGTCACGTGGCGCTTGGCTTTATCGCGCGCGGGGCGGAGCGGGTCGGCGAAACGGTCCGCGCCGTCAGCCCGGTGCATGACAGCGAAGTGCGGGTGGAAATCGTCTCGCCCCATTTCGTCGATCCGGAGGGGGAGCGGTTGCGTGTCTGAATTTACCCTTACCGCCGCCGCGCCGCTCGGCGGATACGACCGGCGCTTCGGCGATACCCGGCTATGCGAAGTCTGGCCGCTTGCCATTGTCTCTCTGGCGATCCCGCTCGACGGCGAGGATGCCTTTGCCGAGGCCCTGCGGCGGGCGTTCGATCTCACCGTCCCGGCGGTCGGCGGGACCGCGACGGGCGGTGAAACGACCTTCCTGCGCCTGGCCGCCGATCAGCTTTTCGCCCTGTCGGGCGCGGAAGATCCCTTTGCGGACCGGGCGTTGGCGGAACGACTGTCGGGCACAGTCTACACGACCCTGCAGTCCGATAATTGGACCGCTCTGCGTTTGTCGGGACCGTTGACCGGGGCGGCGTTGGCGCGACTTTGCCCCCTGGATCTGTCCGAGCCGACGTTTCCAGTCGGAAATGCGGCGCGAACAGTCATGGAGCATCTGGGGGTCATTGTTATGAAGGAAGCCGCCGACCGCTTCCTTCTGCTGTCCGCCAGCTCGTCGGCGGCATCGTTTCTGGAGGCGGTCGAAACGTCGATCGTCAATGTCATGGAATAACCGGAGGGACCCCGTGTCATGAGCCAGAAGTCCGACATCGAGATTGCCCGCGAAGCCGACAAGAAGCCGATCCAGACGATCGGCGAGAAGCTCGGCATTCCCACCGACGCGCTGCTGCCCTATGGCCATGACAAGGCTAAGGTTTCCGCCGACTTCATCGAATCACTGCAGGCGCGGGAGGACGGTAAGCTGATCCTGGTGACGGCGGTCAATCCGACCCCGGCGGGTGAGGGCAAGACCACCACCACGGTCGGCCTCGGCGACGGTTTGAACCGGATAGGCAAGAAGGCGGCGATCTGCATCCGTGAGGCGTCTCTGGGTCCCTGCTTCGGCATGAAGGGCGGGGCGGCCGGCGGCGGCCATGCTCAGGTCGTGCCCATGGACGACATGAACCTGCATTTCACCGGCGACTTCCACGCCATCACCAGCGCCCACAACCTGCTCTCGGCGATGATCGACAATCACGTCTATTGGGGTAACGAGTTGGGGATCGACCTGCGTCGGGTCGCCTGGCGCCGGGTCGTCGATATGAACGACCGGGCCTTGCGGGACATCGTCACATCCTTGGGCGGCGTCGCCAACGGCTTCCCGCGTCAGGCCGGCTTCGACATCACCGTGGCCTCGGAAGTGATGGCCATTCTCTGCCTCGCCACCGACCGGGACGATCTACAGCGCCGGCTGGGCGACATCATCATCGGCCAACGCCGCGACCGCAGCCCGGTCTATTGCCGCGACATCAAGGCCGACGGCGCCATGGCGGTGCTCCTGAAGGACGCGATCCAGCCGAACCTGGTGCAGACCCTGGAAAACAACCCGGCCTTCGTCCATGGCGGCCCCTTCGCCAATATCGCCCATGGCTGCAATTCGGTGATCGCCACCAAAACGGCCCTGAAGCTGGCCGATTACGTGGTCACCGAAGCCGGTTTCGGCGCCGATCTGGGGGCCGAGAAGTTCATGAACATCAAATGCCGGAAGGCCGGTCTGGCGCCGTCCGCCGTGGTTATCGTCGCCACCGTGCGCGCCTTGAAAATGAACGGCGGCGTATCCCGCGCCGATCTGGCAGCGGAGAATGTGGAGGCGGTGGAAAACGGCTGCGCCAATCTGGGCCGCCACATCGCCAATGTGAAGTCCTTCGGCGTGCCGGTGGTGGTGGCGATCAATCATTTCACCACGGACACCGACGCGGAAGTCGCCGCGATCCGGGATTTCGCCGAAACCCAGGGCGCGGAGGCAATTCTGTGCCGTCACTGGGCCGACGGATCCGCCGGTACGGAAGAGCTGGCGACCCGGGTCGCCGAGATCGCCGACAGCGGCGCCGCCAATTTCGCGCCGCTCTACGGCGACGACATGCCGCTGTTCCAGAAGATCGAAACCGTGGCCAAGCGGATCTATCATGCCGATGAGGTGCTGGCCGACAAACGCGTCCGCGACCAGCTGCGGCAATGGGAGGCTGAGGGCTACGGCAACCTGCCGATCTGCATGGCGAAGACGCAATATTCCTTCTCCACCGACCCGCAATTACTCGGCGCGCCGATCGGCCATTCCGTCCCGATCCGGGAAGTCCGCCTCTCCGCTGGCGCCGGCTTTGTCGTCGTGATATGCGGGGAGATCATGACCATGCCGGGCCTGCCCCGGACGCCGGCGGCGGAAGCCATCAAGTTCAATCCCGCCGGCGAGATCGAAGGATTGTTCTGAGTTCGTTTTCAAGGAGTTCTTCCATGTCGGCGACGATCATTGACGGCAGGGCCTTTGCGGCCGGGCTGCGGGAGCGTGTGGGCGCCTTTGTCACCACGCTTCGGGCCGAACACAATATCATCCCTGGATTGGCTGTGGTGCTGGTCGGCGACGATCCGGCCAGCCAGGTCTATGTCCGCAGCAAGGGCAAGCAGACCGTCGAAGCCGGGATGAAATCGGTGGAACGGAAGATGCCGGGCGACGCGACGACGGCCGACGTGTTGGCGGTCGTGGACGAACTGAACGCTGATCCGGCGGTCCACGGCGTTCTCGTGCAACTGCCGTTGCCGAAGCAGATCGACGAGAGCCGCGTAATCGATCGGATCGATCCGGCGAAGGACGTGGACGGTCTGCATATCTCGAATATCGGCCTGCTGGGCAGCGGTCAGAAGGCCATGGTACCCTGTACGCCGCTCGGTTGCCTGATGCTGCTGCGGGACCAGCTGGGGGAGCTCTCCGGCCTCGATGCGCTGGTCGTTGGCCGCTCCAACCTGGTGGGCAAGCCGATGGCCAATCTGCTGCTGCGGGAAAGTTGCACGGTCACCATCGCCCATTCCCGAACCAAAGATCTGGACGAAAAATGCCGCGGCGCCGACATTCTGGTCGCCGCCGTCGGCCGGCCGGAGATGATACCGGGCGACTGGATCAAGCCCGGCGCCACGGTGATCGACGTTGGCATCAACCGCCTGCCGGCGCCGGAGAAGGGCGCGGGCAAGACCCGGCTGGTCGGCGATGTCGACTTCGCCAGCGCCGTCGAGGTCGCCGGCGCCATCACCCCGGTGCCGGGCGGGGTTGGCCCGATGACCGTGGCCTGCCTGCTGGCCAACACGGTCACCGCCTGCTGCCGCGCCAACGGATTGCCGGAACCGGAAGGGATGTCGATCTGATCACGTCGATGTCTCGTCCCGCCAAAATCGCGCGGCGGTGAGGCGGACGGTCAGGATATAGCCGAGGATCGAGATCGGTGTGGCGGCCAGCGTGAAGGTCGCCCAGCTATCGGTGTCGTAGTTGCGCCAGACGAATTCGTTCAAACCGGCGAAGACGAGAGCGATGGCGATCCAGCCGAGCGTGATGACACGCCAACCGGTGGGGTCGAGCTGAAGCTTGAAAGCGGCCAGGGCGCGTTCGGTCAGGCTCGGTGTCAGGGCCAGCCCGCCGGCAAGGATCAGCGCGAACAGCAGTTTGCCCACCGTCGCCTTCATCTTGATAAAATCACCGTCGGCCAGGATCAGGCTGGCACCGCCGAGACCTAGGGTCAGCGCCAAGGTAATCAAGGCCAGATAGGGCAACTTACGTTCCGTTAGCCAGCGCCAAAGCGTCACCAGCAGCGCGACGACAATCACCGCCGCGGTCGCCGCCATCAGGCCCCAGAACTTATTGACCACGAACAGCACCAGCACCGGCGCCAGTTCCATCGCCATATGCCGGTTCAGGTAACGCTCGGCGAAGGTTTGCATGGTTGAACCGCCGAAGAGATTTGACTAAGCGCGGACAGCGCAAAGCCGTTGCTTGACCGCCGGCGGGTCGGTGTCGATGGCTTGCTCATAGGCGACAACGTCCAGGTGCCGGGCGAAAAAATCACGCAATTCGCCGTCGCGCAACAGATATTCCGGATTGCTGGGGCGGCCGTATTTCTCGTTGCCCACGGCGAAGGTCTCGTAAATCAACACCCCGCCCGACGCCAAGCATTCCACCAAGTCGGGAAATTGCGGCCGGTGCAGATAGTTGGTGACGACAATGCCGTCGAAGGCGAGGCCGCCGAAAGGCCAGCCATGCAGCTCCAAATCCGCTTCGATAACGCCGAGATTCGGGTTGTCGGCGATGTCTTCGAGACCGCTGACGTCAATATCGACAGCGGTTACTCGAAAACCTTTGGCAAGGAGCAGTCGCGTATGACGGCCGCGGCCGCAGGCGACATCCAACACGCTGCCGCCGGTTGGAAATCGTTCGATATGTTTGACCACCCAAGGGGCCGGATCAGAGAGGTTATGATTGTTGGACATGGTCTCTCGCCTGTTTCGTTCGCTGGAGTAAACACTTGCCGAATCCTGTTTTCAATGCCATCTAAGATTAATCGCATGGCACGGGCCGGCGAATTCTCTAATGTTGGTTGAAACACGATGATCTTATTCGATGTAATTTGCGAAAACGACCACGGTTTCGAGGGTTGGTTTCCCGACAGCAAGGCGTTCGACCGTCAGCGCCGCAAGGGCGTGATCGAATGCCCGCATTGCGGATCGACCAAAGTGGAGAAAGCCTTGCAGGCGCCGGCCGTGTCCACTTCGCGCAAGAAAGAGGCGTCGTTGGCCAAGAAGCAAATGGCCGCCGCGATGTCCACGCTACGCGAGATGCGGCGGGAAGTGGAGAAGAACTGCGACTATGTCGGCAACGATTTCGCGGAAGAAGCCCGAAAAATCCATTACGGCGAGGTCGACAAGCGCGATATCTACGGGCAAGCCAGCGCCGACGAAGCCCAGGAATTGAGCGAGGAAGGCATCGAATTCGGTGTCGTTCCCTGGGTCGAACTACCGGAAAACAAAGCTTAGTTAGCCGCCGAAAAATCCATACTTGAAAAAAATCTCGTCATCCCGGACAAGCGTAGCGCGATCCGGGATCTCGGGTGGAATGGAACGAGCTATTGAGATTGTGCTCTATTCTGTCGGAGATACCGGATAACGGCTACGCCGTTTCCGGCATGACATTGAAAGAAATTGGGCCGGTGCCGACTTTTTCAGCAGCCTGCTCATTCGTTTATGCCCAATTTGGATTAATCCGCCGCCTTCACCCCGTAAGCCAGGTAATTCACCGACAGATCGCGGCTCAGCCGCCACCGCCGGTCCAGGGGCGCATAGCCGAGGCCGGTGAAGTCCCGCATGTCGAGACCGGCGTTGCGCGCGTGGCGGATCAATTCGGCGGGCCGGACGAACTTCTCGAATTCGTGGGTGCCGACCGGCAGCAGCCGCAAGAGATGTTCGGCAACGGCGATCCCGAACAGGAAGCTTTTGGCGGTCCGGTTCAATGTCGACAGCACGATCGCACCGCCCGGCCGCAACAATTGGCCACAGGTCTGCACGAAGCCTTGTAGATCGGCGACATGTTCGAGCACTTCCATCGAAACGATGGCGTCGAATTCGGCGCCTTGCTCGGTCAGCGCTTCGGCCGTGGTGCAGCGGAAGTCGATCTCCAAGCCGGCTTCCCGCGCGTGCCGACGGGCGATCTCGATTGTGTCGGGTTGCGCATCCACGGCGACCAGATCGGCGCCAAGCCGGGCCAGCGGCTCCGAAACGACGCCGCCGCCGCAGCCGAGATCGAGAATTCTCAAGCCGTCGAGCGGGCGCGTCGCCGACGTCGACAGGTCGAAATGATTGCATAGCCAGCGGCGGATATAGCGTAGCCGTTCCGGATTCATCTCGTGCAACGGACGCATCGGACCGCGCGGGTCCCACCAGTCCCGGGCCAAGGCCGCGAAGCGGGCCATTTCGTCCCGATCGACGGTATCGACGGTGGCGTGTTGCACGGCCATCTATGCCCTTCTCTTCCCTTGTGCCACAAGATGCCATTGAGTATGAATGGGCCCGTCTGTGTGGGCAAGTTTCCTCGGATCGTTTTTATGGGAACGACGCCGCGCGCGCAATGCGGGCGTCGAAGGGTGCGGGTATGGCGCGTGTGGTGATGAAGTTCGGCGGCACCTCGGTCGGCGACATCGAACGCATCAAGGCGGTGGCCGAGCGGGTGAAGCGGGAATGTGACGCCGGTAACGAAGTGGCGGTCGTGGTTTCCGCCATGGGCGGCATGACCAACAAATTGGTCGGTCAGGTGCGCGAAATGTCGGTCCTCCATGACGCCCGCGAATATGATACCGTGGTTTCGGCCGGCGAGCAGATCACCATAGGATTGCTTAGCCTGGCCTTGCAGGAATTGGGGGTCGGCGCCCGCTCCTGGCTCGGCTGGCAGATCCCGATCCGAACAGACGAGGCCCATTCGGCGGCGCGGATTACGGCGATCGACACCGACGCCATCGGGGCACGGTTGTCGCAAGGCCAGGTGGCGGTGGTCGCCGGCTTCCAGGGCATCGGCCCGGATGGCCGTGTGACCACCTTGGGCCGCGGCGGCTCGGATACCACCGCGGTGGCATTGGCGGCGGCGTTGCGGGCCGACCTCTGCGACATATATACCGATGTGGAGGGGGTCTACACCGCCGATCCCAGAATTGTCGCCCGGGCCCGTAAGCTCGACCGCGTCACCTATGAGGAGATGCTGGAAATGGCGTCCCAGGGCGCCAAGGTGCTGCAGACCCGGTCGGTGCAGATCGCGATGGCGCATGGTGTTCGGATTCAGGTGCGGTCGACTTTTTCGGAGGCGACCGGCACCTTAGTGGTGGATGAGGATGAAAACGTGGAACAAGCAATCGTAAGCGGCATTACCTATTCCAGCGACGAGGCCAAGGTGACCTTGCGCAACGTCGCCGACCGGCCTGGCGTGGCCGCCGCCGTGTTCGGACCGCTCGCCGATGCCGCCGTCAATGTCGACATGATCGTACAGAGCGCTTCCGCCGACGGTTCGCGCACGGACATCACCTTCACGGCTTCCCGCGGCGATCTGCCGAAAGTGCTCACGGTCGTCGACGAGATCAAGGCCGATATCGGGTTCGAGGAAGCCTTCGCCGACGACCATATCGTCAAGGTTTCGGTGATTGGCGTCGGCATGCGGTCCCATGCCGGCGTGGCGAAGAGCATGTTCCAGGCTTTGTCGGAAAAAGGCATAAATATCCAGGCGATTTCCACCTCGGAAATCAAGATCAGCGTTTTGATCGACGCCGATTTCACCGAGCTGGCGGTACGGACATTACATACCGCCTATGGTCTGGACGCCGCATAAAACACCCTTTCGGGGGTGAGGCAGGAAATTGATGGCAATAGCAACGGCGCCGGCAAATCCGCAGACTTTGTTGCGCCGTCTCCGCGAAATCATGGCGGGGCCGGGCATCGCTCAGGCACGCTTGAACCAGATCGTGCAGTTGATTGCCGGTGAAATGAGTGCCGATGTCTGTTCGGTCTATCTGATCCGTGGCGGGGTTTTGGAGCTGTTCGCGTCCGAGGGGCTGCGGGCGGAGGCGGTTCACCAGACCACGCTGAAGATCGGCGAGGGCCTGGTCGGCATGATTGCCGAGCAGGCGCGGCCGGCGGCCCTGTCGGAGGCGCGGGACCATCCCAACTTCGCTCATCGGCCGGAGACCGGCGAAGATCTCTTCCATTCCCTGATGGGCGTGCCGGTGATCCGCGGCGGCCGGGTGGTCGGGGTGCTGGTGGTGCAAAGCCAAACCCAGCGTCATTACGACGATACCGAAGTCGAGGCCATGCAGACCGTCGCCATGGTCGTGGCGGAGATGGTCGAAGGTCTGCTCCATGCCGTCAATATGCCGCCCGCGCCGGGTCCACCGGCGGGACCGACCCGATTGACGGGGATCATTATCAATGACGGCGTCGCCCGCGGCGTCGCGGTTCTGCATCAGCCCCGCCTGGTGGTCGAGCAGCATGTGGCCGACGATGTCGACCAGGAACTGCTGCGGCTGGAAACCGCGCTCGAAAATCTGCGCCAACAGGTCGAAGGTCTGGTGGCCACGGCCGACTGGGAATCCTCGGCGGAATCTCAGGAGATTATGGAGACCTACCGCATGTTCGCGCGCGACCGGGGCTGGGTCGGGCGGCTGCGTCGGGAAGTGCGCGGCGGCTTGACCGCGGAAGCGGCGGTGGAGCGGGTGCAGATCGACAACCGCGCCCGGATGTCCGAAATCAGCGACCCCTATCTGCGGGAACGCCTCTACGATCTCGAAGACCTGTCGAACCGGATGATACGGCACCTGATCGGGGATGGCGGCATGGCGTCGCATGAGCAGTTGCCGGACGACGCCATCCTGATCGCCCGCAATATGGGCCCGGCGGAGTTGCTGGATTACGACCGCGAGCGGCTGACCGGCTTGTTGTTGGAAGACGGCTCGCAGACCTCGCATGTGGCCATCGTCGCCAAGGCCTTGCGGTTGCCGGTGATCGGCCGCGTCGAACGCTTGCTTGACGAAGTCGAAACCGGCGATCCGATCATCGTCGATGCGGAACATAATCAAATCTTCGTCCGCCCGGCCGACGATGTTTGGCAGGCGTTTACGCAGAACCTCGACCTTCGCGCCGCGCGGGAAGCGGAATATGCCGAACTGGCCGGCATACCGGCGGTGACCGAGGATGGGGTGCCGATCACCTTGTCGATGAACGCGGGACTGCTGGTCGATCTGCCGCATTTGCTGGATACGGGCGCCGACGGCATCGGCCTCTACCGGACCGAACTGCAATTCATGGTTCGTGCCACCTTGCCGCGGGTCTTGCAGCAGGCGGAGATTTACGGACGCGTGCTCGATGCCGCCGGCGACAAACCGGTGGTGTTCCGGACCCTCGATGTGGGTGGCGACAAAATGCTGCCCTATTTGACCCGCTATGCTGACGAACAGAACCCGGCCATGGGTTGGCGGGCCATTCGCCTGGCACTCGATCGTCCGGTGCTGATGCGTATGCAATTTCGCGCCCTGCTGCTCGCCGCCGCCGGACGCGATTTGAAGATGATGTTCCCGATGATTTCGGAAGTAGCGGAATTCGACACGGCTTTCGGCTTGTTGCAAAAGGAAATAGAGCGCTTGCGTCGGTTGGGCGAGGCAATGCCGCGCGACATCAAGGTCGGCACCATGCTGGAGGTTCCGGGCCTGGCCTGGCAGCTCGACGCATTGTTGAGCCGGGTCGATTTCATCTCCATCGGCAGCAATGACCTGATGCAGTTCCTGTTCGCCAGCGATCGCGGCAATCCCCACCTCGCCGGCCGTTACGATGTGTTGAGCCCGGCGGCGCTGTCGTTCCTGCGGGACGTCGTCCATAAATGCGATGCCGCGGGCGTGCCGGTCAGCCTTTGCGGCGAAGCGGCGGGCGGACCGATCGAGGCCATGGCGCTTCTGGGTCTCGGTTTGCGTCATATTTCCATGACCGCCGCGTCGATCGGACCGGTGAAGATGATGGTGCGGTCGCTTAATCTCGGCAAACTATCGCAATTTATGACACCATTGTATGATTTGCCCGACCATAGTCTGCGCGGCCGATTGGAGGAATTCGCCGCCGCGCAGGGCGTACGGGTCTGATCCGGGAAGTTGGCATGGCCTTGACGCGTAAACCCGATGTTGTAGAGAAACCGCAGCCTTATATGGGCGTGGGGCGGGAGCTGCGCGATGTACGCGAGGCCAAGCGCTGGAGTTTGGCCGGTATCGCCACGGATCTGCGTATCCAGCTCGATTATCTGGAGGCGATCGAGGACGGCCGCTTTGAAGATCTGCCCGGGCCGACCTATGCCATCGGGTTCATCCGCAGCTATGCCGGACGCTTGGGCATCGATGCCGAACGCTTGATCCAGGAGTACAAAGTCGAGCAAACCGGCGGCTTGGTCCCGCCGAAAGTCGAAATGCCGCAACCGATGGAGCGTTCCCGCCGTCCGTCTTCCAGTATCGTTTATTTTCTCCTGTTTCTTTTGATCGGCGGATTTGCGGGCTGGACCTTGTATAACCGGACGCCGGATAAGCAGCCTTCGTTGGTTCCGCCGGTGCCGGAACGGCTGAAGTCCCTTCTGCGTGAGAAGCCGGAAGAAAAGACGGCGAAAGCGCCAGTCGAACCGAAAGCGCACGATCCGCTGCCGGCCGCCCCGCCACCGGCGCCGGTTCAGCTGAAAGATGACGATCCGACGGCGGCGACTTACAAACCGCCTGTTGCGCCACCAGCCAGCGATGCCGGTGTGCCGGCGCCGAATACCGCAACATCGGATGCTTCACCGCCACCGCCAAACCCGGCACCGCCGCCAAACCCGGCGCCGACATCGCCACCCGCGCCTTCCGCCAGCGCCGCGCCCCCGGTGGCGCCGCCGCAAGCGCAGATGGCCAGCGGCAATTCGGAGAGCGGGCAGGTCTTCGGTGCGGAAAACCGCAACGGGCGTATCGTCCTGCATGCGCGACAGGAGGCTTGGATCCAGATTAAAAGCGACAAGAACGAGCTGATTGTCACGCGCGTGCTGCAGGCCGGCGACCGATATTTGGTGCCGTCGCGCGACGATCTCGTCCTGACCACGGGCAATGCGGGCGGTCTGGAAATCCTGGTCGACGGTAAGGCGGTGCCGCCGCTTGGGCAGGACGGCACGGTTCGCCGCGGCATCGCTTTGGTGGCGGAGAAATTGTTGCCGCAATAAGCTTGAATTCGCGGCCGTTTCGCAACATGTTAGCGCCGCTTGAAACGGAACAGAAACCATGAGCGTTCGACCCTATCGCGACATTCTTCGCCGACAAAGCCGCCAGATCGCGGTCGGCGAGGTTCTGGTCGGCGGCGACGCGCCGATCAGCGTGCAGACGATGACCAACACGCCGACCACGGACGTGACCGCAACGTTGCGCCAGATCGAGAGCGCTGCGGAAGCCGGCGCGGATATTGTCCGCGTGTCCTGTCCTGACCGGGATTCCGCGCTGGCCCTGAAGCCGATCGTCGCCGGCAGCCCGGTGCCGATCGTTGCCGATATCCATTTCCATTATAAGCGCGCGATCGAAGCGGCGGAGAGCGGTGCTGCCTGTCTACGCATCAATCCGGGCAATATCGGCAGCGACGACCGGGTGCGGGAGGTCGTTCGGGCGGCCAAGAATCACGGTTGCTCCATGCGCATCGGCGTCAACGCGGCGTCGCTGGAGAAGGAAATTCTCGAACGTCACGGGGAGCCGTGCCCGGAAGCGATGATCGAAAGCGCCCTCTACCACGCCCGGGTGTTGGAGGAGAACGACTTCTTCGAGTTCAAGATATCGGTGAAGGCGTCGGACGTGTTTCTGGCCGTCGCCGCCTATCAGGGATTGGCCGATGCCTGCGACTATCCCCTGCATCTCGGCGTCACCGAGGCCGGCGCGCAACGCATCGGCACGGTGAAATCGTCCATCGGCCTGGGCAGCCTGCTCTGGGCCGGCATCGGGGACACCATCCGGGTGTCGCTGTCGGCCGACCCGGTGGAGGAGGTGAAAGTCGGCTTCGATATTCTGAAATCCCTCGGCCTGCGCCATCGCGGGGTCAGCGTCGTCTCCTGCCCGTCCTGCGCCCGCCAGGCCTTCCCGGTGATCAAGACCGTGGAATTGTTGGAGGAACGGCTGGCCCATATCGACGTGCCGATCACCTTGTCGATCATGGGTTGCGTCGTCAACGGGCCCGGCGAGGCGCGGGAAACAGATATCGGCCTGACTGGCGGCGGCGCCGGCAATCATTTGGTTTATCTCAGCGGCGTTGCCGACCATAAGATCACGGACGACGGACTGGTCGACCATATCGTCGAGCTGGTCGAGCGCAAAGCGGCGGATCTACGCGCCGCGAGCCATTCCCAGCCGACGCGCGCCGTCGGCGCTTAGCGACAGGAGAGTTACGTGGCCAAGCTGCAGCCGGTACGCGGCACCCATGACCTGTTGGACGACGACGCCCGCCGCCATGCCCATGTCATCGGCACGGCGCGGGCCGTCGCGGCGCGCTACGGGCATGGCGATATCGCACCGCCGATTTTCGAGTTCACGCCGGTCTTCGCCCGCACCATGGGCGAGGGCTCCGACGTCGTGCGCAAGGAGATGTATACCTTCACCGACCGCGGCGGGGAGGAGCTGACCTTACGTCCGGAATTTACCGCCGGTATCGCCCGCGCCTTCATTTCCGGTGGTCTGCAGCAGAGCTTGCCGCTGAAATTCTTCGCCGCCGGCCCGGCCTTCCGCTACGAACGGCCGCAGAAGGGCCGGCAGCGTCAGTTTCATCAAATCGACGTGGAAATCCTTGGCGTGGCGGAACCGCAGGCGGATATCGAAGTGATCGCGATTGGCGCCGATATCCTGCGCGAGCTCAATGTACTGAAAGATTGCCGGTTGGAGATCAACAGTCTGGGCGACCCGGAAAGCCGTGCCGGCTACCGCGACGCCCTGGTCGACTATTTCTCCGCCCGCAAGGATAAGTTGAGCGAGGACAGCGTCGACCGCCTGGACCGCAATCCGTTGCGCATTCTGGATTCGAAGGATGCGGGCGATCAGGCGCTGGTCGCCGACGCGCCGCGCTTCGACGACTATTTGAACCAGGACTCCCGCGACTTTTTCGCCCAGGTTTGCGATGGCCTGACCGCGCTGGACATTCCCTTCGCCGTGAACGAGCGCTTGGTCCGCGGCCTCGACTATTACACCCACACCGCCTTCGAATTTATCACCGAAGCGTTGGGCAGCCAGGGCGCGGTGATCGCCGGCGGCCGTTACGACGGTCTGATCGAAACCTTGGGCGGACCGCCGACGCCGGGCATTGGTTGGGCCGGTGGGGTGGAGCGCCTGGCGATGCTGATCGACGGCGCGCCTGCGCCAATTCGCCCGATCGCGCTGATCCCCTTGGGCGAGGCGGCCCAAGCGAAAGCTTTACCGATCGCGCATCGCTTACGGCAGGCTGGCCTAACGGTCGAACATGGCTACCGCGGCAATCTGAAACGCCGGCTGACCCGCGCCAACAAGGCCAATGCCCGCTTCGCCGTCATGCTCGGCGAGGACGAGTTGGCCAAAGGCGTGGCAACGCTCCGCGATCTCGACAGTGGGGCGCAGACCGAGATCCCGCTGGACCGGTTGGTCGGCGACCTAGCGGCGCGCGGAACAGGCGGGAGTTGATCGTGCTGACGCCGCAACAGATCGAACCCATCGTCAAGCGTTTCGCCGAGCTGGAAAGCGAGATGGCCCATGCCGGCGACGACAGCGATCTTGTGGTACGCCTGTCCAAGGAATATGCGGAACTGTCGCCGATCGCGCGTCAAGCCATGGCGCTGCAGGACAAATGGCGGGAACGCGACGATCTGCAAGAAATGATCGACGATCCCGACGGCGACGAGGAAATGCGGGCGCTGGCGGCGGAGGAACTGGCGGCCCTGAACGACAGTCTGCCCGACCAGGAACAGTCGCTGCGCCTGGCCATGCTGCCGAAAGACGCGGCCGACGCGAAGAGCGCCATCCTCGAAATCCGCGCCGGTACCGGCGGCGATGAGGCGGGCCTGTTCGCCGGCGACCTGCTGCGCATGTATCAACGCTATGCCGAACAGCATGGCTGGAAGTTGCAGCTGATTTCGGTCAGCGAAACCGACCTTGGCGGTTATAAGGAAGTCGTCGCTTCCGTGACCGGACAGGGGGTCTTCGCCCGGCTTAAATACGAATCCGGCGTCCATCGGGTACAGCGCGTGCCGGAAACCGAGTCGGGCGGCCGCATCCATACCAGCGCCGCCACCGTGGCCGTGCTGCCGGAAGCCGAGGAAGTCGATGTCCAGATCGAGGACAAAGACCTGAAGATCGATACCTTCCGGGCCCAGGGCGCCGGCGGTCAGCATGTCAATACGACGGACAGCGCCGTCCGCATCACCCATTTGCCCACCGGTATCGTCGTCTCTCAGCAGGACGAGAAGTCTCAGCACAAGAACAAAGCCAAGGCGCTGAAAATCCTGCGCGCCCGGATATATGACGTGCAGCGCGAGCAGGCCGACAGCGAGCGGGCGGAGGCGCGGCGCGAGCAGGTCGGATCGGGCGACCGATCGGAACGGGTGCGGACCTACAACTTCCCGCAGGGCCGCGTCACCGACCACCGCATCAATCTGACCCTCTACAAGCTGGACAAGATGATGGCCGGCGAAGCGGTGGACGAGGTCGTCGACGCGCTGATCGCGGACGATCAGGCCCGCAAACTGGCTGCTTTGGATGAGCGGCGCTGACACGCTGATTGCCGAAGCGACGGCGCGGTTGACGGCCGCCGGTATCGCCGATGCGCGCCAGGACGCGGTTTTGCTTTTCTGCCACACCGCCGGTCTAGGCCGGGAAGACTTGCTGCGCGATCCGGCGCAAGCCGCGTCCGCCGATATCGAACGGCGCTTCGCCGATGCGGTCGCGCGTCGCGCGTCGCGGGAGCCGATGTCGCACATAACCGGGGAGCGGGAATTCTGGAGCTTGCCGTTTTTTGTCGACCGTCGCGTTCTTGACCCGCGCCCGGACAGCGAGACCTTGGTTGAGGCGGTCCTCGCCGATTTCTCCGACCGGCAGGCGCCGCTGCGGCTGCTCGATCTCGGCACCGGGACCGGCTGCCTGTTATGTGCGTTGCTAACCGAGTTTCCCGCCGCGACAGGTGTCGGCGTTGACGTTTCCGATGCCGCCTTGCGGGTCGCGCGGGCAAATGCCGGACGCCATGGATTGGCGGCACGGGCGCGCCTCCAGTTCGGCAATTGGGCACGCGATCTGGCCGGACCCTTTGATGTGATTGTCGCCAATCCGCCCTATATCGTCCGTGACGATATGGCGTCGCTCAAGCCGGAAGTCCGCTGCCACGAGCCGGTCATGGCGCTCGATGGCGGTACGGACGGTCTCGATGCGTATCGTGCGATCTGCCCGGATTTACCTCGATTATTGGCCCATGGCGGCGGGTCCTATCTGGAAGTAGGGATGGGTCAAGCCGGCATGATATGCGATCTAATGCGAGAGGCCGGGATGACCGAAATCGGCGTGCGTCGCGATCTTGCCGGCATCGATCGTGTCGTCACCGCCCGCGGACCGGTGTCAGGCTAAAAAGTCGCAGGGGAAAAAATCTATTGGCAACCGGCCCAACGGGCGTTAGTTTGTTGATCGAACGCCATTGGAAAGGCCAGTTGATTTTGTGGCCAAGGGGCGAATTCTCCAGGGACAAAGGTCCGAATTAGCAGGGTGGTACGACCCGGCCTTAGGACCGAATGTTGGCAGCGTGTGGACCAACATCCGGAGGAGCTTGCACCGAGATTTTGACTAAATAACGCGTTCGGAATATGGCAAGACACAACGCTTTGGGATCATGAGACAAAACTCCCCTAAAAATCGGGGACGCGGCCGTTCCGGCGGGCGCCGACCCCACGGAAACCCGGCAAACCGTAGTTACGAAAGCAACGGACCGGATGTGAAAATACGCGGCAACGCCTCGCACATCGCCGACAAATACCAGGCGCTCTCGCGCGACGCGGCGGCGTCCGGCGACCGCATCGCGGCGGAAGGCTATCTCCAGCATGCGGAGCACTATATCCGCATCGTGCAGGCGGCCCAGGCGCAGCAGCTCGAACGTCAGCAGGCGGCCGAGCAGGAACGTCGGCAACGGGCCGAGCGCCAGGAATCGGCGCGCCAAGCCAATGGCAACAACAATGGCGGCGGTGGCGCGGATACCGCCAAACCCTCATCGAAAGGCAATGGCGAAAGCCCGCAGCCGGACGTGCCGGATGACGCCTTCGATTACCTCATGAAGGACAAGCCGGTCGTGGCGGCCTCGGAGTCGGAAGAGAATAAGCCGGAAGCCAAATCGAACGGCAAGAAGGCGGCCGAAACCACGGAAAGCAAACCGAAACGTCGGAGTCCGCGGCGTAAAGCCAACACGGAGGAGACGGAGGCACCCACCGACGCCGACAGCGACGCCACCGGCGCCGTCGGCGACTGATCTACCAACCGACCGCTGCGGCGGTTTAGATAAACCAACGACGGGAGGCAAAACACATGGCCTTGGTGTCGCTACGCCAACTTCTCGATCACGGCGCGGAAAACGACTACGGCGTGCCGGCCTTCAACATCAACAATATGGAGCAGATGCTGGCGATCATGGCGGCGGCGGACGAGTCTGACGCGCCGGTGATTATGCAGGCCAGTCGCGGCGCCCGCGAATATGCCAACGACGTGGTGCTGAGCCACCTGATCAAGGCGGCGATCGAGCTTTATCCGCATATCCCGGTCTGCATGCATCAAGACCATGGCAACGAGCCGGCGACGTGCATGTCGGCGATTACCTATGGCTTCTCCTCGGTGATGATGGACGGCTCGCTGGAAGCCGATGGTAAGACCCCGGCGAGCTACGACTACAATGTCGACGTGACCCGCCAAGTCGTTGACTTGGCGCATATGGTTGGCGTTTCCGTGGAAGGCGAACTCGGTTGCCTAGGCTCCTTGGAAACCGGCGAAGGGGAGAAGGAAGACGGTCACGGCTTCGACGGTAAGCTGGATATGGACGCGCTTCTGACCGATCCGGTACAGGCGGTGGATTTCGTTGAGCGCACCCATGTGGATGCCCTGGCCATCGCTATCGGCACCAGCCACGGCGCCTACAAGTTCACGCGGGAGCCGACCGGCGACATCCTCGCCATAGATCGGGTGAAGGAGATCAACGCCAAAATGCCGAACCTGCATTTGGTCATGCATGGCTCTTCCTCGGTGCCGCAGCATCTGCAGGATATCATCAACGAATATGGCGGCGATATGCCGCAAACCTACGGCGTGCCGATCGAGGAGATCGAAACGGCAATCAAGCATGGCGTCCGCAAGGTCAACATCGACACGGACAACCGTATGGCCATGACCGGACAGATCCGCAAGGTCTTTTCCGAAAACAAGGCGGAATTCGATCCGCGCAAATATCTGAAGCCGGCGATGGCGGCGATGAAAGATCTGTGCAAGGACCGCTACGAACGCTTCAACTGCGCCGGAAAAGCCTCCAAGATCAAGATCGTGCCGCTTGACGACATGGCCCAGCGTTACAAGAACGGCAGCCTGAAGCCGCAGCTCAGCTAGTCGGACCGCACCAGCCCCGCCAAGAGGGGCCGGAAATCCTCGAATGTTCGGGTGGTGGCGCCGATCACCTTCGCCGCTTCGTCCCAGCGTCGGACCCGCACCGCGTCTTGGAAATGGGCGCGACCTTCGAACGTGCTGATTTCCTGTGCGTCCATCGGCCCGCCCTGGAGCTCCAGGCTATGGACGGAGGCTGGCGAGAGCTTGGCGAAGTAATCGTCCTCGACGGCGCAAAGGTAACGCTTGGCGGCGACATGCAGGCGGACGCTATCGGCGATGCGGGCGGGGAAGAAGGGGTCGAGGATCGACCCGCCGGCGCTGTCGTGATGATTGTCGATGCCTTGGTCCAGCGCGTCCTCGGGAAATTCGTTGGTATAGTGACCGATGTCGTGCAATAGCGCGGCGGCGATCAATTCGTCTTCCGCCCCTTCCGCCGCCGCGCATTCGGCGCATTGCAGCATGTGCTGGGACATGGTCACCTGTTCGCCGAGATAGGAGTCGGCGCCACGGCGTTCGAAAATGTCGGCCAGGAAATCGACGATACTCTCGCCAGTCAATGTCATATGCTTTGCTCCAAAACGGCTAATGTGGACAACAATCCGTCTTTGTCCGCGTAACATCCCTGCAGCCACCGCTGCCCGGTCCCGGTATAGGCGCGGCGGGCATGCAGAACGCGGGTATTGTCGACGATGAAGGCGTCGCCCGGGGTTAACTTGAATTCGACGGCCATTTCCGGACGATCGATGATGTCGGCGAGATGACGGTAGGCCGCATAATAGTCGGCCATTTTCTCGAACGGAATGTCGGTCACCGGCGCCAATGAGCGATTGTTGAACCGCACCGCGATCAGTTCGCCATCCGGTGCCAATTCGATCATCGGCCGCCGGCTCGTCAGATTGACGTCATCCGCGCCGGCATAGGCGAAATGGGCGTTGTAGCCGCTCAACAAGGCGGCGGCGTCCGGCGCTTCGGCCAGCAGGACTTCGACGGCCTTGAACCCGTCAACGACGAGAGAATCGCCGCCCGCCGCGGAATTCTCCAAACAAGTCAGCAATTGCAAGGTTGGCACCGGATCGCGGTAGGGATTGTCCGTATGGGCTTGTAGGCCGAGGCCGGTATAGGCGAGATTGCTCGGCACCACCTCGGCCCGGACGTCGAACCAGCGGCCGTAGTTGGTTTCTCGGATGTAACCGAACAAGTCGATGACTTGGACCAATTTGCCGCTTTCCGTCGGCACGTCGTGCAAACGGCCGACCCCGAATCGGCGGACCTGGCCGAGCCATTCGGCCAACGCCATTCGGTCCTGCCGGACTAAATCGAACGACAAGCTATCCGCTATCCCGACATCACGGTCCCACAAGTTGACGTCAGGCTTGATCCAGCCAACAGATTTGGGATGCGATTTATCATAACGGTTTCGAAACAACCATTTACTATCATACTGAACCCTCAATCCTTCCGGCTGAAAGATGACGATCAGCTGGCGTTCTTCGACGGCGATATTGGAAACGGCAAGATCGGTCGGAATGTCGCCGATGCGGATCAACCGTTGGCCGTTTTGTGGCGAAAGCGTCTGAGGTTCGGGCGCGTTGTCGCGAAGCCAGACCGCGTGAAATCGGGCGCTTGTCCCGTCCGCCCACGCCAAGCGAACCGTGGTTCCCGCCTCATCCAGTTCGGCGGTTTCAAGGGTCGGACAAATCGCCATCAACGACGCCGGAACAACAGGTACCAGAGCAAGGCCGCCGCGAACAACCCACCCACGAGGATAGTCGCATAGAACACGAAATCGTCGGGATTATCGATACCGAAGCTTGTGCTGGCCCGGTGCATTTGCGCATACATAACCGCCCTCCCGCGCCTACGAATCGCTTGATTATGGCTTGTTTTTCGCCTTTTTGACACTACCTGTTTGATAGTAGCGCCGCTTCGACGAAGGGCGCATTCTGTCCAAATATGACCACTTGGGCGTTCGCGGCAGGCCGATATTCGGGTGCCGGGGGACGTGCCGAAACAAGAGGTAGTCATGCAGTTTGAGAACTATACCGAACGGTCCCGCGGCCTGATCCAGGCCGCTCAGATGATTGCGCAGCGCGACGGTCATCAGCAATTCACCCCCGAACATATGCTGAAGGCTTTGCTCGACGATAAGGAGGGCATGGCGGCCAATCTGATGCGTGCCGCCGGCGCCGATCCGCAGCAAGCCTTACTCGGTGTCGATCAGGCGCTCGACAAATTGCCGAAAGTGGAAGGCGGCGGCGCCGGGCAACTCTATCTCGCCGGCGATACCGCGAAGCTATTCCAGCAGGCGGAGGAAATCGCCGACAAGGCCGGCGACAGCTTTGTCACTGCGGAACGTTTGCTGCTCGCCCTGACCATGGCGGCGGCGACGCCGTCGGCTGAGATCTTGAAGCAGGCCGGACTGACGCCGCAAGCCCTGAACAGCGCCATCAACGATCTGCGCAAAGGCCGCACGGCAGACAGCGCGACGGCGGAAAATCAGTATGACGCTCTGAACAAATACGCTCGCGACCTGACCGAGGAGGCGGAGGCCGGCAAGCTCGACCCCGTCATCGGCCGGGACGAGGAGATCCGGCGCACCGTGCAGGTGCTGTCGCGGCGCACCAAGAACAACCCGGTGCTGATCGGCGAGCCGGGGGTCGGCAAGACCGCCATCGTCGAGGGCTTGGCCAACCGCATCGTCAAGGGCGACGTGCCGGAAAGCCTGAAGAACAAGCGGCTGATGTCCCTGGACCTGGGCGCCATGGTTGCCGGCTCCAAATTCCGCGGCGAGTTCGAGGAACGGCTGAAAGCCGTCCTGTCCGAGGTCAGCGCGGCGGACGGAGAAATCGTGTTGTTCATCGACGAATTACACACCCTGGTCGGCGCCGGCGCGGCGGAAGGGGCGATGGATGCCTCAAATCTTCTGAAACCGGCGCTGTCCCGCGGTGAGCTGCATTGCGTCGGGGCCACCACCCTCGACGAATACCGCAAGCATATCGAGAAAGACGCGGCGCTGGCGCGGCGCTTCCAACCGGTCTTCATCTCCGAGCCGACAGTGGAGGACACCATCTCCATTCTGCGCGGTTTGAAGGAGAAATACGAGCTGCACCATCAAGGCGTCCGTATTGCCGACAGTGCGCTCGTCTCCGCCGCGACCCTGTCGCACCGCTACATCACCGACCGCTTCCTGCCGGACAAGGCCATCGATCTCGTGGACGAGGCGGCCAGCCGCATCCGCATGGAAATGGAATCCAAGCCGGAGGAAATCGACGAGCTTGACCGCCGCATCATTCAGATGAAGATCGAACGCGAGGCTTTGAAGAAGGAGGACGATCAGGCCTCCAAGGACCGGCTCGCCAAGCTCGAGGGCGAGCTGGCCGAACTCGAAGCCAAGTCGGCCGATCTGACCGAAGCCTGGCAGGCGGACAAGGACAAGCTGTCGTCGGCCCAGGATATCAAGGAACGGCTCGACCATGCCCGCCTCGAAGCCGAGCATGCGGAGCGCCACGGCGATCTGGCCCGGGCCAGCGAATTGACCTATGGCGTGATCCCCGATCTCGAGAAACGCCTCGGCGAGGCGGAAGGCCATTGCGGCCCCTCCATGGTCCGCGAGGTGGTCAGCGAGGAAGATATCGCCAACGTGGTCTCCCGCTGGACCGGCATCCCGGTCGACAAGATGCTGGCCGGCGAGCGCGAGAAGCTGTTGGAGATGGAGCAACGCCTGGGCAGCCGGGTGATCGGTCAGGAGGAAGCCTTGAGCGCGGTCAGCCAGGCGGTGCGCCGGGCCCGCGCAGGCTTGCAGGATGCCTCGCGCCCGATCGGCAGCTTCCTCTTTCTCGGCCCCACCGGTGTCGGCAAAACGGAACTCTGCAAGGCGCTGGCCGAGTTCCTGTTCGACGACGACCAGGCCATGGTCCGCATCGACATGTCGGAATTCATGGAGAAGCATGCGGTCGCCCGCCTGATCGGCGCGCCGCCGGGATATGTCGGCTATGACGAAGGCGGGGTGTTGACCGAAGCGGTGCGCCGCCGGCCCTATCAGGTGATCCTGTTCGACGAGGTCGAGAAGGCCCATCACGACGTCTTCAACGTGCTGTTGCAGGTGCTCGACGACGGCCGCATGACCGATGGGCAGGGTCGCACCGTCGATTTCACCAACACCATCATCGTGCTGACCAGCAATCTCGGTTCCGAGTTCCTGGCCAATCTACCGGCGGGCGAGGATTCCGACGCCGTCCGGGACGAAGTGATGGCCGTGGTGCGCGGCCATTTCCGGCCGGAGTTTCTCAACCGGCTGGACGAAATGATTCTGTTCCACCGGCTCGACCGGGAACATATGGACGGCATCGTCGAGATTCAGCTACGCCATCTGCGCGGTCTGCTGACCGACCGGCAGATCGAGCTCGATCTGGACGAGGCGGCCATGGCCTGGTTGGCCGATGCCGGCTACGACCCGGTCTATGGCGCCCGGCCGCTGAAGCGGGCGATCCAGCGGCATTTGCAAAATCCGCTGGCCACCCAGATCCTCGACGGCAGCATCGGCGACGGCGACACCGTTCACGTCACCGCCACCGATCTCGGCCTGATGATCAACGACCGCCTGGTCAAGGCCGCCTAGCCAGCCCCTCTATGTTGCGATAGCATCGGTCTGCCGCTGCTATCGCAACGTGGGGTGTCAGGGCGTTGTTCTATCTTTTCAATTTTCTCTTCGCGACGGCCCTTATCCTCTACCTTTTGGTGGCGCCGGCATTCGGCATCGTCGCCTGGCACCGGACGCGCAAGCGGGAGAATAGCGAGAACGTGCGGCTGCGGGCGGAGCTGGATCGGCTGCACGCCGAGTTGGCCGCGCTCAAAGCAGATCGATCGGATCGATCGGATCGATCGGGCGCGCCGCCGCCTGCGTCGGCGCCTCTTGAACAGGCGCCCCCGGAAACCGTAACGCCGGCGCCGCGACCGCCCGAGTTGGCCGCGCCACCCGCCGAAGAGGCAGCGACCCCCGAACCTGCACCGGCACGGACGGACAAGCGGGGCCGGCAGCTCGAGGAATCTTTCGCTTCGAAATGGCTGGTCTGGCTCGGCGCCGGCACTATCGCCATCGGCAGCATTTTCCTGGTCAAATATTCCATTGATCAAGGCTGGTTGAACCCGACGGTGCGGATCAGTGCCGGCATTCTGCTGGGTCTGATCTTGATCGCTGGCGGCGAATGGCTGCGACAGCGGCCCTTGCAACGAGCCATTGCGGCGCTGCGTCCGGATTTCGTGCCGCAATCCCTGACCGCCGCCGGTCTATTCGCGGCCATGGCCAGCATTTATGCGGGCTATGTGCTCTACGACCTGTTCAGCCCACTGATCGCCTTCATCCTGATGGCGGCCTTTTCGTTGGCCGCGATCGCGCTGTCGATCCTACAGGGGCCGGTGGTGGCGCTGCTCGGTTTGGTCGCCGGCTATTTGACGCCGATCCTGGTGCAGACCGGCCATCCCATGGCCTGGGGCCTGTTCCCCTATCTTCTGCTGATCGCCGCCGCCGGCATGACGATCACCCGCATGATGGGCTGGCGTTGGCTGGCTTGGGCGGTGCTGGCCGGCGCCCTGCTTTGGCCGCCGATTTGGTATGCCGGCGCCTGGCAGGCCCATGATACCCTGCCGGTCGGCATCTATCTGCTGCTGATGGCGCCGCTGCTGGTTTTCCCGCTCGACCTGCTCTGCGATCCGGACGAGGCGCCGGCGCTGAACGCGACGGCTTTCACACAAAGCCCGGAACTGCCGCTCTGGGTCGCCACGGGTGGTGTCGCCCTGATGACCTTCGGCCTGGTCCGGATGGACGGCTATCACCTGAGCTCGCTTGTCTTCCTGGCGCTGATCGCTTTGGCCTATCTCGGATACGCTCGCATCCGCCAGCGCTTCGCCGGCATCGCCGTCGTTGCGGCAATTCTCGTGGTGCCGACCCTGGCGCTCTGGCATCTGCCGTCGGTGATCGATGTGCTTGGGCCGCTTTATTCCATTGAAGGCGTCGACTTCGGCCGTCAGCCGGGGCCGGTGCTGCCACCGCAACTCCTGCCGTTCCTAGGCACCTGTCTCCTGTTCGGCGCGTTGTTTGGCGGCATCGGCTATGTCGCCCTGTGGGGTGCCGCCAGCGCCCGGCTCTGGGCCGGTGTCTCGGCGGCAGTACCGATCCTGCTGATGATCGCAGCCTATTGGCGGGCCCGCGACTTTGCCGTCGATTTCGGTTGGGGCTTTGCCGCTTTGCTGCTGGCGGGTCTGGCCTTGTTCGCCGCCACCCGATTTGAGACATATCGCGACCGTCCCGCGTTGAACGAGGCGTTGGGAATTTATGCGGCGGCGGTGGTGGCGGGTTTGTCTCTGGCTTTGACGATGACCCTGCGTGACGCCTGGTTGACCGTGGGCTTGGCCGTAGAGCTGCCCGCTCTGGCCTGGTTGACGGGACGGTTGCGGGTGACGTCGCTCTATTGGGTCGCTTGGGTGCTGGCGCCGGTGGTGATCCTGCGCCTGGTGCTGAACCCCTTCGTGCTGGACTATCCCTTGAACGGCTGGCCCATCCTGAACTGGATCCTGTTCGGCTATGGCCTGCCGGCCGTGTCGTTTTTCTTCGCCGCCCGTTGGTTCGCAGAGACGCGGCCGGGCCGTCTGATCCCGGTGTTGGAAAGCGGTATGCTCGCCTTCGCGGTATTGCTCGTCACGTTCCAGATCCGCCATCTGATGTCCGGCTCTCTGACCGGCGACTATGACTTCGCCGAGGCCTGTATCCAAATGACCGCCTGGCTGTCCATCGCCTATGGCCTTGCGGCGCGGGAGGATTGGCGGCGGCGATTTGCCTTCCGCTGGGCCTGGCGGGCCTTGATCGTGATGTCGCTCAGCCATCTGCTGACCTTTCTGTTCACGGCGGCTGTCGATTGGTTCTGCTGCAACACTGTCGGCGAGACGCCGATCTTCAACTGGCTCATCCTCGCATTCGCCGTCCCCGCCGTTTTTTGCTTGCTGTTCGCCCGGCTGTTCAAGCGCTGGGGTCGCAACGGCCTGGCGATCGCGGCCAGCGGCCTCGGCCTCTATACCTTCCTGGTCTTCCTGTTCTACGAGGTGCGGCAGTTCTATCACGGCGGCCGGCTCTGGTCCGGGGAGGTCGGCTTGGCGGAGCAGTACAGCTATTCCGTGGTCTGGCTGATCTACGGCTTGATCCTGCTCGCGCTCGGCCTGTGGCGACACAGTGCGCAGATCCGCTGGGCCTCACTGGCGGTGGTGATGTTGACCGTGCTCAAGGTCTTCCTGATCGACATGAGCGAGCTCGAAGGGCTCTATCGCGTCGCCTCCTTTGTCGGTTTGGGCCTGTCGCTGATCGCCATCGGGTTCTTCTATCAGCGGTTTGTCATCGCCGCCCCGGCGGCGGCGGACGGCGACACAGACTTGGATGAGTGAATATCGGCGATTTCTTTTTCGCCTTTTCCGTGCTATCAGATTCCGTCCCCATATCGCCGATAGGGGTGAAGCACAGCGAGGGGGTGTCGCATGTCGGATCGTAGCGGTCGTCGTAAGTTTCAACTGGTTTTGATCAAGCCGTCGCACTATGACGACGACGGTTATGTGATCCAATGGGTGAAATCCTGGATACCCTCCAACTCCTTGGCCTGCCTCTATGGCCTCTGCCAGGATTTGGTCGAGCGCGACGCCTTTCCCGAGGTCGAGATCGCGTTGGAAGCCTTCGACGAAACCAATTATGTGGTGCCGTATCAGAAACTGATCCGCCGTTTCGCCCGCAACGATAATTTCGGCCTCGTCTGTTTCGTCGGGGTTCAAACAAATCAGTTTCCCCGCACCCTCGACGTCGCCCGACGGTTACGCGCCGCGGGTATCCAAGTTGTCGCCGGCGGTTTCCATATCGCCGGCTGTCTGGCCATGCTGAACCAGCTGCCGCCCGAACTGCAGGAAGCCCGCGACCTGGGCGTCAGCTTCTATGCCGGCGAGGCGGAAGGCCGAATGGCGGAAGTGATCGGCGACGCCATCGCGGGCCAGTTGAAACCCGAATACAACTACCTGGCCGATCTGCCCGGTATGCAGGATCAAGTGGTCCCCTTCGTGCCGGCCGCGCTCGCCGAACGCTATGACAAGGGCTTCAGCAGTTTCGACCTGGGCCGCGGTTGTCCCTTCCAATGCTCCTTCTGCACCATCATCAACGTTCAGGGCCGTAAGTCCCGTTTCCGCAGCGCCGACGACTTGGAACGCATCGTGCGGCAGAACCATGCCCAGGGCGTCAGCCGGTTTTTCATCACCGACGACAATTTCGCCCGCAACAAGAACTGGGAGGCGCTGTTCGACCGGCTGATCGAGCTGCGGGAGAATGAAGGCATCGGCATCCATTTTTTGATCCAGGTCGATACCCTCTGCCACAAGATCCCCGGCTTCGTCGAGAAGGCGGCCAGGGCGGGCTGCAACTCGGTTTTCGTCGGTCTCGAAAGCGTGGATCCGGAAAATCTGCTGGCCGCCAACAAGCGTCAGAACAAGATCACCGACTACCGCCGGATGTTCCAGATGTGGCAGGAACTGGGCGTCATGACCTATGCCGGCTATATTCTCGGTTTCCCGGCCGATACCCGAGAATCGGTGCTGCGGGCCATCGGCATTCTGAAGCGTGAACTGCCGGTCGACGCCATCGAGTTCACCATGCTGACGCCGCTGCCGGGCTCGGCCGACCACAAGCATATGCTGGAGGCCGGCGTGGCGATGGATCCCGACATGAACATCTACGATCTGGAGCATGCCACCACCGAACATCCGAGCATGAGCCGCGCCGAGTTGCAGGCCCTTTATCGGGAGGCTTGGTTCACGTACTATTCCGACGATCATGTCGCCACCCTGATGAAGCGGACGCGCGGCTACGGCTTCAAGCCGGTGCGCCGCTGGCAATTGGCGATCCAGGTCTTCGGCGCCTACCGCTTCGAGAAAGTGCATCCCCTGCAGGCCGGATTCTTCCGCCGGAAAATCCGGACGGAGCGGCGGCCCAGCCTCGGCATCGAGCCGGCGCTGATCTTCTATCCGAAACGGGTGTGGCAGACCTTGTCGACTTATCTGCCCTGGGCCTGGTATGCTTGGCGCCTGCATCGGGTCCGCAAGGCGATCGAGCGGGATGACGCCAACAAGAGCTATCGCGATTTTGCCATGACGCCGGTCGAAGACGACGAATTCGAGGAACTGGAAATGTTCCAAATCAGCGACGCCGCCCGCAAACAGGTGGCGCGGGCGCAGGCCAATGCACTGGCCCGAGATTCCCGCGAGGCCCGCACCGCCGCTGGCGACTGACCGGCGCGGTACGGCGCGCGCGGACGCTATTTACGCTTGCGGGAACCGGCAACCACTCTGACCGATTTCGCCTTGGCGGCCTTGTCCGCCGTCTTCGCGGTCTGGCTGCCCGTTGGGGCCAGCGCGTTGACGCCGCTTTGCCTCTATTTCACGGGCGTGTTCGCGGCGCTGGGCGTGGCGGCGGGCGCCGGCGGGCTGGTGCATGGCTTCTTCCCCGACGGCAGCGGCATGGCCAACCGCTGGCTGTGGCGGGCGACGCTCCTGTCGATCGGGGCCGCCGCCTTTTGCGTCTGGGGGCTGTCGGCGGAATTGATCGTGCCGACCCCGTACCGCGTTTGGCTTATCGGTATCGCGGGCCTTGTGTTCTTGCTCTACGCCACCGTCGTCTTGTGGGTCCGGCAGGACTTTCTGGTGGCGATCCTGCATTACTTGCCGGCGGTCCTGTTTGCGCTCGTGAGCTTCGCCATTCTGATGGTCGAACCGGACGACCGCGGCGCCTTGTACTGCTTCATCGGCGTTGCCGGTACCGTGTTGGCGGCGGCGGTCCAGGCCTTGCGGCTCGGCCTGCATCCCCGTTACTTCGACCACAATGCCGCCTATCATGGGATTCAGGCGCTGGCCATCGCCTTCATCTTCGCCGGCGCGCGCGACTTGGTCGTTTAAGTCCGCAGCGCCCCTTAGCCAAATCCCGTCCTAACGCCATCAAATGAATCCGTAAGGTAGATATCTGCTCCAGTGCCGTGAGCACCCGGGCGCGGGCATATCCAAAACCATCGACGCATGTCGAACCGGCTTTATACCAACTTTCGATGATAGAGACCTGTTCAATCGGGCGAGATGGCCCATTGAACAGGTCTCTATCATCGAAAGTTGGTTCTATACAAAAAGCTGCTGCGTCAAGTTCATCCCAAGGGTTTTTGATCGTCGATCAACAGGGTCATGGTTCTATCCGACGTCGGAGTTGGTCCGCGTCACTATCCTGGGCTGACCTGTTTGAAGCGGTGGGGCGGCACACTGTATTAAGCGCAGTGTCATGAGCGCTTCGGCTCTTTGCCTGCAACCAAGTCGTCCCGTGCTCGCCCCGCCAGCCGATCATCAACGTCCTCTTTGCCTCACTTCGTTACATACCGCACATATTGCACCGCTGGGTTAACCGGTCGCTTCCCCCACATGCGCTTGAAAGTGGCTTTGCTCTTTCCACATTCGGCCCAGGATCACCGCCAGCCGGCGCGCCACCGCGACCCGGGCTTTCTTCGCCCCGCGCCGCTTCATCACCCGCAGCCCCCAGCTCTTCAGGTCCGAGCTCGAACGCACCGTGCTCAGCAGCACATTGGCCGCCTCGTAGAGGTAATGCCGGGCCATGTGATCGCCTTGCTTGGAGATGCCAAGCGTGACATCACGATCCCCCGATTGATAGCGCTTCGGCGTCAGGCCCAAATAGGCGCCGATATCCCGCATCCGCCCAAAACGGTCGATATCCTCAATCGTGGCGTAAAAGGCCAGCGCCGTGATCGGCCCCACCCCCGGCACGCTCATCAAGCGCCAACAGACCTCGTTTGCAGACGTGATCCGGCGGACCTCGCCGTCAAGCCGGGCGAGTTGGCCCTCCACCGAGGCCAGGGTCTCCAGCAAACTATCGACGCAAGCGTAGAGCAAACCGTCCCGACGCACCGCCGCCCGCGCCGCTTCGGCAAACCGCTTGTAGCCGCGTGCAGCCCCCAGCCGGATGCCGAACGGCTTCAACAGGCCGCGGATCTGACCGTTCATCTGCCGCTTCACCCGGACCAACTGATCGCGCGCGCCCAGCAAAGCTTTCAGACGATGACTGTCCCACGACTTGACATGAACCGGTCGGTACCAGCCGGCCCGCAGCATCTGCGCCAAGGCCAGCGCATCGGCCCGGTCCGACTTCACCAGGCGATCCTTGACCGCGTTGGCGCAGGCCCGGGCGTCCATGCAGACAACCGGAATGCCAAGCCCTTCGAGAGACCAATAGAGCCAGGGCGTCAGCGAACCGCTCTCAAGACCCACCAAAGCAAGCCGGCCCCGCCCCGCCCGCGCGACAACACGCGACAGCGCCTGGGAGATCATCTCCGGATGCGTGTCCACCACACCGCGCCAGACAATCCTCTCATCATCGTCAATCACACAAACAGACGTCGTCTTGTTGCCAATGTCCAAACCTGCATAAAATGGCATCGCTGCTCTCCTTTCATAATTTCCCAAATGAGAGTTTCGGCCCTCAATCGGGGAGCAGCAACTTTCCTTTTGTATGGGATGTATTAGTCGTTGCGGGCGACTTTCTGTTTTACCGGCGCCGCCGCGAATTGCCGGCGGATGTCATCGCGTAGATTGATGAAATCCGCCAACTCACCGCCCTTCAGCTTGCGGCCGGTCGGCAGCTTCAGGCCCAACGGGTTCATCTGCCGACCGTTGCGGATCACTTCGTAATGCAGATGCGGTCCGGTGGAGCGGCCGGTGGAACCGACATAGCCGATGATCTGCCCCTGCTTCACCCTCTTGCCGACTTTGAGACCACGGGCATAACGGCTGAGATGGGCGTAAGCGGTGCTGTATTCGCTGTTGTGGCGAAGTTGGATATATTTGCCATAGCCGCCTTTGCGGCCGAAAAACTTGACCTTGCCGGTTCCGGCGGCCATCACCGGGGTGCCGCGGGGCGCGGCGAAATCGACCCCTTTATGCATGCGGGTGAAGCCCAGGATCGGGTGCCGCCGATTGCCGAAACGGCTCGACAGGCGGGCGCCGTCAACCGGCGTTTTCATCAAGGCCTTGCGGACGGAATCGCCTTTCTCGTTGTAGAAATCCGGCTCGCCGTCGCGGCCGACGAAGCGGTAGAGCGGCAGGTCCAGACCGCCTGTCTTCAGGCGGGCATATTGAATGACGCCGCTGCGGGCGAGGCCGCCGTCCGCCAAATGAAAGGTTTCGTAGAACACCTCGAACCGGTCGCCCGGTCGAATGTCGCGTTGGAAGTCGACGTCGAAGCTGTAGATGTGGATCAAATCGACGATCACGGCCGCGGGTATGCCCGCCCGCTCGCCCGCCAGATAAAGACTGTCCTCGATATGGACTTCGGTGCGGGTCAGCTGCCGGAACAACGGTTTCTCCGTCGCGCGGCCGACGAAACCGTCGGGCCCCCGGCGCGAGGAGATGATGGTTTCCACACTCGGCTTGAAACTGAGCGTGGTCAGACGCAGCGGTTCGCGCGCCGTCGTCATCGGGCCGATCAATTCCTCGAAACTGAGCTCGATGGCTTGGCCGACGCGCAAGCGGCGCGGATCGTAGACCTCCCGCATCGCCTCGATGGCGGCATAGGCGTCGCGCCGGCCGGCGCCGGCCGTCATCAACACGGACATCAGATTATCGCCCTTGCCCATCACCGCCTGGCGTTCGACAATTTTCGGTGCTGGCGCCGGAGGGATGTCGATCGCGATTGTTTCGGGCGCGGTAG
>CBDCGJ010000044.1:97500-204810 GCA_965216645.1 Alphaproteobacteria bacterium
CCAGAGATTGCGTTTGAAATCATGACGTGCCTTAGCATTGCTGCGCAATGCCCTGGGCACTATCTCGCAAAGGCCTAGCCTTTGCTCGTCGCGGGGTGGAGCAGTCCGGTAGCTCGTCAGGCTCATAACCTGAAGGTCGCAGGTTCAAATCCTGCCCCCGCAACCAAAGCGCTTACGGCAACGTAAGCGAGAAGCTGCCAAAGCCCTCACCCCGGCGGCAGACGTTTGCTTCGCAAACGTCGAGAGCCGGAAAAACGCCCGACGCAAACCGGAATCCGAATAAGCGCTTACGGCAACGTAAGCGCGGGTGCTGGCAATCGCAGGTTCATATCTCCCCGCTACGAGCTGCCACGACGTGCCGGAGAGCATGTGTGACGCCCACTTCCTGGACCTACGCCGCAGCAAGTTCACAGCACATCATTCTTCTCCTGTTGACCCCCAGCGGTCATCACGCTTGCTGCAGATTGAGCTGCCAGGAGACGCCGAATTCGTCGGTGAGCCAGCCGAATCGCCGGCTGAAGCCGTGGTCGTTCAAGGGCATCTTGACGTCACCGTTATCTGCCAGCTTCTCGAACGCTCGATCCAAGGCGGCGGTGTCGTCAAAATCGACGAACAACGACATGGAGGGCGTGAACGCAAAATCGTGTGGAATCGAACTGTCGATGACGATCAACGGATGACCGTCGAAATCGATCTCGGCCATCTTGATGAGACCGGGTGCGGCATCGTCCGACCCATATTTTCGATCGACGCGACAGCGAAGCCCGCGAAGACGGAAATATAGAGGTCGCGCGCAGCTTGGGCTTTGCCATATTGAATCATGAGATGGGTGAGTACAGACGCCATGACTGGATCCTATCTAGAATTCATCTGGCGGCAATTTCCACCTGTGGCTAATCCATGCGCCAGCGGCGAAGCTCGCTCCGCCCGCAGCATGTTCGTCGGTATTCCACGGTACGGTTGTCGATAAATTTCGCCTCGCTGTGGATCGCGCCGATTTCCGTCGCCTCGATGATATGGTCAGGCGGCCGCGTGCCTTTGAGGTATGCCTTCAATCGGTCCGAACGGACCACGTGATAGGGCCCAAAGCGCGACTGCAACAAGAGGACATGTCTCATATCCGGTGAGAAAATGTCGAAACGCCAGTCGCTGAAAAACAGATCGCCTTCCGGGACGAAAGTCAGCTCCCGCGGTTCGTCGGCAAAGCGGAAGGTCAGCTTTTTGACGCCGAATTCGCGTGGCATCGGCGCGACGTCTTCGCCATAAAAATACGCGGCAACGGGCCCGGCAGAGACAATCTTCAGCACCGCGTGGGCGTCGCTCGATGTCGGCGGCACCAGACCGTCGAGAAGATTTTCCGTGATCGCCGGCCTGCGAAACCGATAAGCCGCGCCAAGATCATCGGCATAGGCCGCCAACCCCGCCAACCGCCGGTCGTCCCAGCTTTCGGACGCCGGTCCCGAGAAGTATTTCTTGCCGATGAGTTTTTCTTGAACCCGGCGGATGTCTTGAGGCGGCAAAACTTTTTCAAACAAGGCGTAACCTTCGCCCTTGTCTGTCGCCACGGCAAAAACGCGACGGTCGACCACGGCCAAGCGAGCGATCGGCCGGTCGTTACAGCGTAGGTCAAAACTCATGTTCAGCACCTTGTCGCCTTGCGAGCGCATCCCTTCAACCGGCCCGATTTGCGTGTCGGAAAGGATGGGGTCGCTGAAATTCACGGTCGCGGTGGGTGAAGGCGACAATCCCCAAGATGCGCAGATCCTCCCTCCAAGCCAGGTCAGGCGATCGCCAAATACAACCGTCTTGCCTACGAACGCCGAAAGTTCGGTGTTTGTCTTATGCGCGACGTCGCTGGCCTGACGGAATCCGATGAAGCTATATCGCCCGTCGAGCGGTCCGGTCGCCGTGTCGGCCAAGGCCGGCTGAAGCGCGACCGCGAAGACAATAAAGGCAATCCCGAGTATCATCGCGCGGCTCTCCGAAAGCAATTTCGCTTGGGCATTATAGTCGGAAATCAAGTCCGCAATCGGGCAATCCGCGTCGTTTCGGGCCGGAGAGTGGAATAACCCGCACGCATCTATTTCCGATAGGTCGTAACGAAAGCGAACACGGCCGCACCGGCGGAGAAGACGGCGGCGAGCGCGAACATGTGGGGCCAGGAATATCCCGCCGCGATACCGGCGAGGACCGCGCCGAGGGCGCCGATGCCGTCCATCAGGACGAAGGCGAAACCGAGCGTCGCGCCTTCGCTGCGACCGGAATGATCGAGGGCGCCGGCGAGAATGGCGGCGCGGATCGCGGCCAGCGTGGCGACCGCCACCGTCGCCGCGGCGATCATAACCCAGAGCGGGGGTTGCAAGACCAGCAGGCTGCTTGCCAGTGCCGCCGCCAGCGTACCGACCATGACAACCGGCCGACGACCCGCCAAGTCGGAAAACTTGCCGACCCAAGGCTGCGCCAGCGCGCCGACGATCAACATGGTGGAAAACGCGATGCCGGCTTCCGCCGGTCCGAAGTCGTGCTGATCCGCGAGATAGAGCGGAATCATGCTGAGAAGCGCGATCAAAGCCATGTTGTAGAGGCAGATCATCGCCATCATGCGCAGGCCGTCACCCCGCCGCCACATATTCAGAAGGTCGAGCATATCCCGACCGCTGAGCGATCGCTTCGCCACATGCGGCACACCGCGCGCGACCCGAAAGAAGCACAGGCCCATGATCGCGGCGGGCAGGGCGGAGACGGTCAACGCCACGCGCCAGTCGACATAGGCGAGGAGGAAGCCGACGGCGAGCGGCGACAGTACTTCCGCCAGCGAGCCGCCGATGGCGTGAATGCCGAGCACATGGGCGCGCCGGGTTTCCCTGTCACGGGTGAGGACGCCGGTGGCGATCGGATGCCATGCCGCATCACCCATGCCGGCGAGCGCGAGCAAGAGGGCGAGGCTCCAAAAATCCGGCGCCAACGCGGCCAACGCATAGCCGATGGCGACCCACCAGAACGTGCCGGTCAGCAATCGGCCCCGGTTCGAGACATGGTCGGTCAGGATCCCGGCAGGTAGGTAAGCCAGCGCGCCGCCGACATTGCAGATCGTGAACAACAGGCCGACTTCCGCCGGCGACAAATTCATGGCGATACCGATCGCCGGGACGATCAGCCACAAGGCGCAGACAGACCAATCGTTGGCGAAATGGCCCAGCGTAAACCAGGTCAGCAGGGTGCGGTTGTTCATGGCGGCGGTCAGCTCTAAAGGAATATGAAAATCTCGCGATGGAAGTATTTGCGCAGCCTAGGTTAGAACGATATGTCTTTCAGTCGACGAACCGGCGTATTATGTCTAAAATTCGTCAAAGACCATGACTTATCCTGATGTTCATCCGCTGAACGATCCCGGCGACGCGCCTGTCCCGCGGTATCTCGGGGAGACCGTGCGGCCGACGGCCGGCGAGAGCTACGGTTGGCATGCCCATGAATTCGGCCAGTTGATCGCAGCCACTTCCGGATCCATGTATGTCGGCACGCCGGGTCGCGTTCTTTTGCTCAGCCCGGCCATGGTCATGTGGATACCGCCAACCGTCGAACATTGGATGCGGTACGGGTCGCATAACGAAATGCGTTATGTCGACGTGCGCGAGGACGAGGCCGGCGGCATAGGCGCGACTTGCCGAATAATGGCCATGACGCCGCTGCTGAACGCGTTGATTTCCAGCACCATGCCCGACAATAGCGCCGGGCGGGGGCGGGGCCACAATTCGGCATTGTTCGATCTTTTGCGTCACGAACTTGTCGCCGCCGCGGATGTACCGCTCTCGATCGCCATGCCGCGCGATCCTCGAATTCACCGGTTTGCGGAAGCGGTGCTGAGCGATCCGGGCATAGTCGATTCGGTGGAGTCCTGGCTGGCCGACGCGCCGGCCAGCCGCAAGACCGTCGAGCGCCTATTCATCGCCGAAACCGGCATGCCGCCGTCGCGGTGGCTGCGGCATGCCCGCATTCTCCATGCGATTTCAAAACTTGCCGCCGGCGAGAAAGTCAGTTCGGTCGCATTCGACATGGGATACGCGTCGTCGAGCGCCTTCAGCTACATGTTTCGCCGCACGCTTGGGCGCAGTCCAAGCGATTTCTGCATTTGATCCGGAAACAACTTGTCGTGGTGCGCAAGCACCTTCTATCTTCCAACCGTCAGTCGGTTTGTGTTTTTTGTGGAGAATTTCCTTTCACGGGAGGCAGGCAGCGGGCCGATGCAGTACAGATTCGACGGCTTTGAAATGGATATCGATCGATTGGAGCTGCGCCTTCAGGGCGAAGTCCGGCCGCTCGAACCGCAGGTCTTCGACCTTCTTCGCCTATTTCTCGAAAACCGTAATCGCCTGACCACGCGGGACGAACTCGTTGCTAAGGTTTGGGGAGGACGATCCATTTCCGAATCGGCAATAGATTCCCGCATACATGCCGCGCGCCTCGCCGTGGACGACGACGGCCGTAATCAGAGGCGGATCAAAACGGTGAGCAAGCGCGGCTATCGTTTCGTGGCCGACGTCGATGTCATCGATAGCCACGACGGAGATATCCCAAAACCCGACAAGACGTTGATCGCGGTCCTTCCGTTCGAAAACAAGTCGGACGACCTGGAACAAGAATCTTTTGCCGATGCCGTGGCCGAGAACATCATTGCCGCCCTGTCGAGGTTTCATCGGTTATCCGTTGTCTCCCGAAGCTCATCCTTCGCCTATAGAGGATCTGAAGTCGATTTGAGGCAGGTCGCGACGGAACTGAATGTCCAATATATCATTGAGGGCAGCGTCCGCCGGGCGGGCAACAGATTGCGGATCGCCGTGCGGCTGATCGACGCCTCCAGCGATAGTCACATTTGGGCGGAGCGATTTGATGGTGAGTTGAATCACATTTTCTCCGTTCAGGACGAGATCACCGAGCTGGTGGCAATGGCCGTGGCGCCGGAGCTGCATATCTGGGAAATGGAGCGGGCGCGGCGCAGAAAACTTCCGGATCTGAGGGTACGGGAGATGCTGGCGCGCGCCAACTGGCATGTCTGGCGATTTACCGAAGAAGACGTCGGCGTGGCGGAAGCTATTCTGAATGAGGCGCTCGAACACGATCCGGACGATGCAAGGATATATGTGGCATTGTCGCGTTGTTTCAGCATGGCGAGCCTATACGGTTGGCGCCGATCGTCTAAAGAATCCCTCTCGCTTGCCTTGGAAACGGCACGGAAAGCCGTCGACCTGGACAAGTATGACGAAGTTGCCCACGCAAGGTTTGGGATTTGCCTGTTCCATTCCCGGCGGCATGACGACGCGGCACGGCGGTTGGAGACGGCTATCAGGCTTAATCCGAACCAATCGCTGGCCGTCGGTAATCTCGGCACCGTGTTAATCCACATGCGTCAGCACGACCGAGGGTTGGAGCTGCTGCGGAAGGTCATTCGGCAAAGCCCTAAGGATCCGGCATTGCCGTTTTATCTTGTCGACACCGGCTTTCACTATTTCCTTGCGGGCCGTTATGAAGAAGCCGTCGAGTGGGCGGCAAAATCGGTGCATGAAACGGCGACATTCCCGACGGGATATTGCCTTATGGCCTCGGCCCACGGTCTTCTGGGCAACGATCGAGAAGCGCGGGCCGCCTACAACAAATTCAGAATGATCGCTTCAAGCGCGACGATCATGTCCGTATCGGAATGCGTGCCGTTCATACACCGGCGCGACGTCGAGGGTTATGTGGAAGGACTGCGTTGTGCGGGCATGCCCGAGCAGTGACGCGACGCAATTCCATTTGTTCGTCGAGCAGAAAAATCGCTACGAAAAATTAGCAATTTCCGCACAATATCCGTCGCAGCGCCTGCTATCGGCAATGTTGCTCAGATTGGCCGAAACATGTATTGCTGCGGCAACAACGGCATGGAATGAAAGTCGATTTATGTGGGGAAGTATGGTTTTCCGGCCACGACGATTTTTAAGGACAATCCTAAGACCTGCAATTTATCTGATATATAAATGCTACTTCAAATTGGCCGAATGGGGCGTCATCGCCCATAGCGATGAGCCGTCGGACGTAAAGTCCCGCAATAGAATCAAACCGGACATCTCGCTCGAAACGTTTTTCCGGGAGCTTAACGCACGCGGCGTGCAGTATGTCGTCCTGCGCTGGTTCGAAGACCTGCCGGAACCGAACGGCAGGGATGTCGACATTTTGCTGCGAGACTCGGATCTGCCGAAAATAACGGATTTGACGACGAATTGGCCGCTCGGGATCAGGTGCGATCTATATACGTCGACCGGTCAGTATGGCTACGGTCACCGGGGCGTCGCGCTTTTTCCGCCGGCTTTGGCGGATCGGATTTTGAGCAACGCCCGACGGCACAATGAGCTGATCTCCGTGCCGAACCAGCGCGATCATTTTTTCGCACTGGCCTATCATGCGACATACATCAAGGGCGCGAAATCAGGTCTCCCCAGCGAGTTTCCGATCCCGAAAATGCAGGGCAGTCATGACTATGCGGTCGATTTGACAGCATTCGGCGCGGATGTCGGCATAGTTGTTCCAGCCCCCGTGACCATGGAGAGTCTGGACGCGCTCCTCAATCAACATGGATGGCGACCGCCGATCGAGATGCTGGAGCGGCTCGCGGAAAACAACGAATGGCTCGCCCTACTGCTCGAAAAGGACGCAAATGACGAACGATCGCGGCCAGACGGCTTGGCGGCATTCATGATTCGCCAACGCGCGGTCGACCTGGGGCTGGAAGACCTATTGATCGATCGGCTGGAAATGAAAGGGTTTGAGATTCTTGCCCGCGAAACCTTGAATGCGGATCTGCAAAATGACATGGCGAAGGAGGTTCGCGGGGGCAATTGGGGGCGTGGTCCTTACCCTGTTAGCGGCGGGAAACCGGCAACGTTGGTGATTGGTTACGATGTCATGACCAGTGAACCGACGGAAGCCGAATTGGCCAAATTCCCGTTGGTGGACAATCGGAGAATCCTGTTCGCCAAGACGGCGGCCCGGGATGTCGTCATGGAGCGGTATGAGGCGGCCGAGCAGTTTAATCCCATGCATTCCACGGACAACGCCCGGCAGTCTTGGCGGATTGTCGAGAACTATGTTCCGGCCTTGACGGAGAGCCTGTGCGCGGCGGTCGAGGCGCGAAAAGCGCAGTTTGAAACACTGGAGCCCGTTGTTCGGACTTTGAGCAGTTTCGGCACGAGGGCCAAAGTCGAACTCGTGCGTTGGGAAGGGCAGGAGGTGGTCAAGAAGACATTTAAGAATGTCGCTCTCCGCCATCTCGAGCGAGAAGTCGCGTTTTTGACGGAGTTCTCCGATCGCCCTGAAGTACCGAAACTGTTGAAACGAGGGACGAATTACATCCTACTGCCATACTATGAAAATGACTGGACCCCGGTCGGGCCGTTTGGGATCCCGCGGCTTCTTCCCCTGGCGATGGTCCGTCAAATAGCGGACTTTTTTAAGTCCGTTGTCGCGCAAGGCGTCGATTTGATCGACATCAATCCGCGGGCGAACGTCATTGTGGATCGGCGCGAGGGCCTCAAAATTCTGGATTTCGAGTTCGTGCATCGCCACGGCAATCCGCTTCCGCCGGAAAAGTGCTACGCCATCGCCGGCGTACCGAAAAACTTCGATGGCGATTATCCCACCGTGACCAACTATATCGGATCGCCCTATCCCAAGAGGTGGTTCCCCCATACGGGACTATCGCCCCATAGTTTGTTCTACGATTCGCCACTCATGCAGTCGGTGAAGCGCCTGTTCAACTATCCCGTATTTCTATTCCGCTGGTCGGTGACAAAGGCGGTATTCTCCGACCACGGCCTCAAAGGCATCGCGCGGCGGGTTTATCGGATGATCAAAGGGAGAGTTGCCTAATCATCGGCTTTCCGGCCCACATACATTCCGTAACCGTAGTGGGCTTTGTGTTTCAGATAGAACGCGATCTCCCGTTCTTCCGCCTCGGCGATGGCGCGTGCGGTTGGGTTTCCCTCGTGTCTGGCCAAGAACCTTGGGAGTTGGTCCTGTAAAGGACGATAGTAATTCTCGACCCAACACCGCTCCGGCAGCGCGAAATATCCCATCGGTGCATAGCCGGCGTCTTCCAAGACCTTCAATTTCGAGGAAGCGGTGGCGATTTCGGCATAGGCCGCCGTCCAATATGTCTCGAGTTCGGAGGGGCGAACGCCGGTCGTCCAGGTAATTTCGGAAACGACGAGTATACCGCCGGGTTTCAGAAAGCGACGCCATGCGGTCACCCCGTTCCGGAAACCGATATTGTAGATCGCGCCCTCCGACCAGATGACATCCAACGCTGCGTCGGCAAAGGGCAGTTCGTCCATGGTGCCGATATGCGGTTTAATTTTATCGTCTAGCCCTTCCGCTTCGGCGTTGCGTTCCAGAGCAGCGATGAACGCTGGAAGTAAATCGACGGCATTGATTTCGGCATTCAGGGATCGGGCGAGGTGCAATGCGGACGCGCCGGTTCCGCAACCGATGTCGGCGATCTTCAACCGCCGCAAACGGTCGATATTCGCCAGCTGTAGGGCAAGTTCGGTCTCGGCTCTTCCTCCCGGGCCTTGTCGGTCCTGGACTTTGTGCAGGTCGGCCATCAAATCCAAATATTCCTTGTCCACGCGATCAATCCTCGTTTCTCTGAATTTGGAATTGGCGGCAGCTCCGAACGCTCCGATCGGCGGAATCCATCAATGTATGTGATGGCTATTCGGCCATCGATGCCGTCGCCGCCGGTGCGGCGGCAATGGGCAGCATGAGCCGAAAGAAGCTGCTGCCATCGTCATTGAACAGAACCGTCAAATCGCCCCGCATGGTGCGCATGATCGCCCGGCTGATCGGCAGGCCCAGCCCGGCGCCGGGACTGCGCCGGGCGCGGCTGCCGCGGGCGAATTTCTCGAACACGGTGGCGGCATCGGCGCGGGTCACGCCGCCGCCATTGTCATGGATATCGATGTAAACTTTCGATTCGTGACGCCGCGCCCGGATATCGATCGCCGGAGATGGCGATCCGTTATACTTCACCGCGTTCGATAGAACGTTGATCAGGACCTGCCGTAAGCGGTCGGCGTTGGCCTCGATCAATTGACCTTTCAGGTCGCTCTCGACTGTGACGCGGACGCCGGCATTGCGGGTCAGACCGGACACCGATTCCAGCGCCGTGGCGATGGCCGCATCGGCGCTGATCGACGCCGTCGGTAGGCTGGTCGATCCGGATTCGAGACGGCTGATGTCCAACAACTCGTCGAGCAAACGGGTCAAGCGCCGGCTTTCGTCATGGATAATCGTCATGAACCGTTTGAACTCCTCGGACGAAACGTCATCGTTCTCCATGAGGATTTCGGAGAAGGACCGGATCGATGTCATTGGCGTCCGCAGCTCGTGACTGATCTGGCTCAAGAAATCATCTTTCTGCGCGTCTAGCGCCCGCAATCGATCGTTGACGCTACGCAACTGTTCCGCCGTGCGTTCCAGTTCCGCCGATTTCTCCGACAATTGCCGCGAGGTCTCGATCAGCTGTTGGGTTTCGTCGGCGATGTCGATCAGGTCGGTCATGCCCATGGTTTCCCGGCCGGCAATGCGGGTCACCATGGCATGCGCCGAGGCGGCGCCGATAGAGCCGGCCAGCTCCCGCTCCAACCGTGCCACCAGGGTGTCCGTGGCCCGAGGCAATCCGTCGGTCAGGCCTTGTTCCCGCGACAATTCGTCGAACAGCCGGCGGGCCGGGTCGGTGCCGAGGATGCGCTGCGCCAGGATGAACAAATCCTCCGTATCGGCACTGCCGCCGGAATAGCCGGACGGCGCGCCGCCGTCGGAGCGGAACACGTCGACGAACAAGGTTGCCTGCAAACGTTCCAGCGCGTTCGGCGCGGTCAAGACCGAGACGATGACGAATGTCAACGCGTTGAAACCGACGCTCCACACCACCGCGTGGACCAGCGGGTCGAGCCCTTGCAGGCCAAGCAGGGCTTGCGGGCGGAGTAGATCGATACCCCATGGACCATGCGCCAGGATCTCCGCGCTCAACCCGAAACTGCCGCCGAAGCTGGGCAGAAACAGGGTATAGGCCCAGAAGGCAAAGCCGACCATCAGACCGCAAATCGCCCCCGGCCGCGTGGCGCCGCGCCAGAAAATTCCGCCGAGTAAGCTGGGCAGGAATTGAGCCACGCCGACGAAAGCAATCAAACCGATCGCGGCCAGGGCGTCGGATCCGCCGCTGGCGCGAAAGTAGAGGTAACCGAGCCCGAGGATGACGGCGATGCTGACGCGGCGGGAGACCAGCAGCAGGTTGCGGACATCGCCGCTGACCGCGTGGCTGCCGGCCAATAGCCGTACCGCCACCGGCATGACGATATGGTTGGAGACCATGGTCGAGACGGCGATGGCGGCGACGATGACCATGGAGGTGGCGGAGGAGAATCCACCCAGGAAGGCCAGCAAAGCCAAATCCTGCCGCTGCTCCGCCAGTGGCAGCGTCAGGACATAGAGGTCGGGGTTCGAACCGGCGGGCATGACGTCCAGCCCGACCAAAGCGATGGGCATAATGAATAGGGTCATGCCCAGGAGGTAGAGCGGGAACAACCATGACGCGGTGGCGAGATGACGCTCTTCGATATTCTCCACCACCGTGACCTGGAACTGCCGCGGCAGGCAGATGATCGCGGTGGCCGACAGGAAGGTCAAAGTCACCCAGCGCGGACCGAATATGTCCCCGGCGCCCTGAATGCTTTCCGGCGGCACATCGGCGAAGACGTCGCGCAGTCCGCCGGCAACGCCATAGGTCGCAAACACGCCGACGGCGATCAGCGCGACCAACTTGACGATCGCTTCCAAAGCGATCGCGGCGACGACGCCGTGGTGGCGTTCGTTGGCGTCCAAATTCCGCGTGCCGAAAAGGATGGTGAACAGCGCCATGCCGGCGGCGATCCAAAACGCCGTGCTGCCGCCCCGGGCCTCGCCGGCAATGACCTGATAGCTCAACGTGACCGACTGCAGTTGCAAGGCGATGTAAGGGGTTGTGGCGATCAAGGCGATCAGCGTGACCAGCACGGCCAAGCTAGCGCTTTTGCCATAGCGGGAGGAGATCAGATCGGCGATCGAGGTGATGCGATGCGCCCGGCCGATCCGAACCAGTTTTCTCAGTATCCACCACCAGCCGACGAAGACCAGGGTGGGCCCGAGATAGATGGTGATGAATTCAAGGCCGTTGCGGGCGGCCGATCCGACCGCGCCATAGAATGTCCATGAGGTGCAATAGACGGAGATCGACAGGGTGTAGACGACCGGCGACTGCAGCCAATCGATACGGCCACGGCGGGTTCGCCGATCGACGATAAAGGCGACCAGGAACAACAGCGCGACATAGCCGAGACAGACCGCCAGAAGGACATTGACCGACAGCATCAGGCGTCGGCTTTGTCGCTGCCGCTTTCCGGCAATGTCTCGTCGCTATCCTGTAACGGTCGCGCCAAGGCGGCGGCGCCGGCGATCAACAAGACCCAGACGGCAAAGACATAGAAGACCGGAAACGGTATTCCGGCGACGCTGGCATCGACCAGCGCCAGACCGACCAATGGCGGGATCAACAAAACGACCCCGGCAAACAGCAAAACGATGGCGCGGTCCCGGGTTTTGCGTCCGGCAAATCGTTGCGTCCTTCGTTCGGCCAAGACCGTTCCTCCCGTTTGCGAAAGAAATGTTCTAGCTCGGTCGTCCGTCGGCGAGCTGTTTGACCGCGGCCACCAATTCGGCATTGGCAAAGGGTTTGGTGATGAAGCGGTCGGCGCCGCTGCGTATGGCGATTTCCCGATCTTCCCTTTGACCTTTCGCCGTCAGCATCAGGATCGGCAGGGCCGCGCCGCGTTGGTCGGCGCGGAGTTGGCGCAAGACCTCATAGCCATCCACTTCCGGCAGCATGACATCGAGGACGAGAATGTCGGGCATGTCGGCCAATGCCGCATCCAGGGCGCGGCGTCCGTCCGTTTCGACCGTGACTTCGAAGCCGGCGCGCCGTAACAGGAAGCTCACCGATTCGACGATATTCGGTTCGTCCTCGGCTAGTAAAACGCGTTTCGTCATGCCCCAATCCTTTGTCAGTTACGTTCGCTGCGTAACGCGGGCAACCACGCAATTAGACAGCAGAAGTCATTTTCCCGCAATATGTCCCTCGCCTTCAATCCGCGAGCGGATCTTCGACCCGGTGCGGACAGGCGGTCCGTGGACATAGCCGGCAACTGGGGCCGACCTCCTCCACCGGTGTGGTCGGTGCCGGTGCATAGACCGTGCGTTGCGCGTCAATTTCGCTGAGGGCGATCATGTCGGTGACATAGTGGCGCGGTTTGCCGAAGCCGGTCGCGCCCTGGTGGCGGGCCTGCGCGACAAAGACGAAACGGGCGCCGGACGGGAATAGGGCGCGTTGCCGGATCACGGTCTCGGGCGACTGTTGCGCCCGGTAAAGCACCCATAACGGACAGGCCGCCGCGTAGCGGGGGATAGATAATCCTTCGAGCCCGAGCATCTCGATCATGGTGCCGGCGGCATTGGCCAGGAAATATCCGAACCGCGGCGTCTCGCTGTCCCGCGGCAAAGCGGTCAAGCGTCGGCAGACCGCGTCGACTTGACAGGCGAATTCGTCGGTCAAGGCCTCGATGTCATAGCCGAGGTCCCGTGCCTGGCCGGCGAAGCTCGCCATCGGCATTTGTACGGCGCCGATGGCATATTCGGATAAGGCTTGGCGGGCGCGGCGGCGGGCTGTCTCGGTCTCGATCCCTTGATGTTCGGCAATGATCCCGTCGATCACGCCCGACAATTCCGCATCGACCAGTTCCTTCGCTCGTCGATACCGAGACACCGGTCGCGGGTCGGTCAACCTGTCCGTTAGACCGGCGGTCGCCATCTCGATTTCGGCGAAGTGGTTTTGCCGCGTCTCGAACAAGGATTCGACTTCGTCGAGCGGCGTCAAGACGCCTTCGAACTCCTCCGCCTTATCCAGATAGACCGTCAACGCCTCGCCGACCTCGGTCAGCGCGCGGCTTTCGTCCCGCACGATAGCGTTGAAGCGGTCACGCTGTGCCGCCGACAAGTCGGAATAGTCCGTGAGAATTTCGACCGCGGATCGGATCGAGGCGATGCGGGTCAGCATGCGATGCACGGTCTCGCCCAGAAAGGGATCGTTGGACATCCGCTCGCTCAATACTCGAACTTTGTCGCTGGCCTCCCGCTCGGCCCGCGCTAGGGCGGCGATGCTGCGGGACCATCCGGGAAAACGGCCGATCAATTCGCTGGCGCGGTCGGTTTCCAGGCCCAAGCCGCTCAACGCCGGTAGATGGCCGATTTCGGTCAGCGCTTCCTGCAATCGCTTTTCGGACACGCTTTCCAAGGCGCTTAAGGAGAGGGACAGAGCCTCCGCTATGCGCATCAGCAAGGCGCCGGCGATCGGCCGCTTGTTCCATTCGATCAGGTTCATATAGGAGGCCGAAACCCCAACTTGCGCGGCCAAAGCGGCTTGGGTCACGCCAAGCTCCCGCCGCCGCTGCCGAATTCGGGTTCCTAAAATTGAGTCCTGCATCGCCGATCTGCCCTTGTTTTTCAGGGATTTAGGTTAATGATGAGTCAATAATTTACAAAATCACAAACTATCAGCTTCGAATATTAACAAAAAATACACGTAAAAACAATTATTTATTGCATTATTGACAAATTCTGTCAGCTTAGGGGTGGGATGAAAATGTCATCCTCCGGCGGCCACAGCAGAAATTGCCATGCCATCGCCGGCCGGGTGCCACGTCAACCGCTCACGGGAGAATTCGAATGAGTAAAAAACAAATCAGCCGACGTAACATCTTACAGGGATCCACGGCTTTGGGGATCGGTCTCGTCGCGCCGACAATTTTCACGAGCAAAGCCTGGGCCGCGAGCTATACCAACGAGCCGAAGGGCGGCACGGTCACCCTGGGTTTCAACGTGCCGCAAACCGGCGCTTATGCGGATGAAGGCGCCGACGAACTGCGCGCCTATCAGCTGGCCGTCGAGCATATCAATGGCGAGGGCGACGGCGGCATGTTGAATACTTTTTCCTCCAAGGCGTTGAAGGGGAACGGTATCAACGGCAAGAAAGTCGCTTTCGTCACCGGCGATACGCAGACCAAATCGGACGCTGCCCGGGCCAGCGCCAAGCGGATGATCGAGAAGGACGGTGCCATTATGATCACCGGCGGTTCCTCCTCGGGTGTCGCTATTGCCGTTCAGGGTCTGTGTCAGGACGCCGGCGTCATTTTCATGGCCGGCCTGACCCATTCCAACGACACCACCGGCAAGGACAAGCGGGCCAACGGCTTCCGTCATTTCTTCAACACGGAGATGTCCGGCGCGGCGTTGGGTCCGGTGCTGAAGAACGCCTTCGGCTCCGAGCGCTCGGCCTATCACCTGACCGCCGACTACACTTGGGGCTGGAGCCAGGAAGGCTCGATCAAGAAATATACCGAGCAGCTGGGCTGGAAGACCGCGGCGGCGGTACGGACCCCGCTGGGTGCCGGCGACTTCTCGCAATACATCACCCCGGTGCTGAATTCCGGCGCCGACGTGTTGGTCCTCAACCACTATGGCCGCGACATGGTCAACTCCCTGACCCAGGCGGTGCAGTTCGGGTTGCGCGACAAGCAGGTCAACGGCAAGGACTTCGCCATTGTGGTGCCGCTCTATAGCCGTTTGATGGCGCAGGGCGCGGGCGAGAATGTGAAGGGCATTTTCGGTTCCACCAACTGGCATTGGTCGTTGCAGGACGCCGGCTCCAAGGCGTTCGTCAAATCCTTCGGTCAGAAATACGGCTTCCCGCCGAGCCAGGCCGCACACACCACCTATTGCCAGGCGATCCTCTACGCCGATGCCTGCCAGCGGGCCGGCACCTTCCGGCCGTCCGACGTCGGCAAGGCGCTGGAGGGCTTCAAGTTCGACGGTCTCGGCAACGGGCCGACCGAATATCGGGCCGAGGATCATCAGTGCTTCAAGGACGTGCTGGTGGTGAAGGGCAAGGAAAAACCGACGTCGAAGTTCGACGTATTGGAAGTTGTCGAGGTTACGCCACGGGCGCAGGTCGAGTATCCGGCCAGCATGCTGGGCGGCAATCTTGGCCCCTACAATAACGGCGCCTAAGACGTCATTGGGCAATTGCCGGCCGCGCCGCCACGCGGGGCGGCCGGCACAACCCAGGAGCTCCGCGCTATGGACGCGATACTGCTGCAAGTTCTCAACGGTCTCGACAAGGGCGGCGCCTATGCGCTGATCGCGCTTGGCTTGACCATCATTTTCGGCACCTTGGGGGTGGTCAATTTCGCCCATGGCGCCCTGTTCATGCTCGGCGCGTTCTGCGCGGTGACCGTGAAATCACTATTGAGTATCGAGAAAGTCACCCTGGATCCGACCAAGCTGACCGCTTGGGGTACGCCGACGGAAATTCGCCAACCCTATGTCGAGGCCTGGTTCGGCGACTTCGGTACCACATTGCTGAATTACTCGGTGCCCGTGTCGATCCTTATCGCCATCCCGGTGATGTTGCTGATCGGCGTCGTGATGGAGCGCGGACTCATTCGTTTCTTCTATAAACGGCCGCATGCGGAACAGATCCTGGTCACCTTCGGTCTGGCCATTGTGTTGCAGGAAGTGGTGAAGAGCGTGTTCGGCGCCAATCCGATCCCGCAACCGGCGCCGGATGAGGCCAAGGGCATGATCGACTTCGGTATTTTGATCGGGTTCGAGGCCGGTAATGTGGTCTACCCGGCCTGGCGGTTGATCTATTTCATGTTCTCCGCCCTGCTGATCGCCGGCGTATTCGCCTTTCTGCAATTCACCACATTCGGCATGGTCGTGCGCGCCGGCATGGTCGATCGGGAAACCGTCGGCTTGCTGGGGATCGACATCGACCGCCGCTTCACCATCGTTTTCGGCATCGCCGCGATCGTCGCCGGCCTGGCCGGGGCCATGTACACCCCGATCCTCAGCCCGGACTACCACATGGGCATGGATTTCCTGGTCTTGAGCTTCGTGGTGGTGGTGGTCGGCGGCATGGGCTCGCTCGGCGGTGCCGTCGCGGCCGGATTCATGCTCGGCATCCTGCAAAGTTTCGCCTCGATGAACGAAGTGAAAAATATCCTTCCCGGCATCGATCAGATCATCATCTATCTGATCGCCGTCATCATTCTACTGGTGCGCCCCCGCGGCCTTATGGGCCGGAAGGGCGTGATGGAGACTTGAGGCCATGAAAATCTTCGCACTCGACAAAAACGACCTGCTTCTGCTCGTCGTCTTCTCGGCGGTGGTCCTGGCCGGCCCGGTGCTGCTGACCCCGATCGGCGCCGGCTATCCGGATCTGCTGCAGAAGTTTGCGATCTTCGGTATCTTCGCCCTGGGCTTCAATATTCTGTTCGGCCTGACCGGCTACCTGTCGTTCGGCCATGCCGCCTTCCTCGGCGCCGGCTCCTATACCGCGGTCTGGACCTTCAAGCTGTTGAGCATGAACCCCTTGCCGGCGATCGTTCTGGCGACCCTGATGGGCGGGCTGTTCGCCGCCGTGATCGGGTTCATTTCGCTGCGCCGGACCGGCATTTACTTCTCGATCCTGACCCTGGCCTTCGCGCAGATGAGCTACAATTTGGCCTATTCCGTGCTGACGCCGATCACCAATGGCGAGACCGGACTGCAATTGGCGCAATCCGACCCGCGGGTTCTCGACGTGATGTTCGGCCGCGACTATGGCGCGGTGCTGCCGTCGTCTGATCTTTTCGGTTTGGACATGACCGGCTATAGCGGCTTCTACTTTTGCGCGGTGATGCTGATCATTTGTTTTTTCGTCGCCATGCGGATCTTCCGCTCGCCCTTCGGCATGATGCTGCGGGCGATCAAGTCCAATCAGAACCGGATGAACTATACCGGTTTCAACACCCGGCCCTACACGCTCGCCGCTTTTGTGATCTCCGGCATGTATGCGGGTCTGGCCGGCGGCCTGATGGCGGTGACCGACCCGCTCGCCGGGGCGGAGCGGATGCAGTGGACCGCGTCGGGCGAAGTCGTGCTGATGACGATCCTCGGCGGTGCCGGCACCTTGCTGGGTCCGGTCATCGGTGCCTGCGCCATCAAGTATTTCGAAAACATCTTCTCGGCCTTCAATGAAGGCATCCTGTTAAAGGCCTTCGATTTTCTGCCGGAAAGCCTGCAGCATGCCATGGTCTCGATTTCCTCGCTGTTTGTCGGCGAAGGTTGGCATTTGACCCTAGGCGCCCTGTTCATGCTGATCGTGATCTTCCTGCCCGGCGGGTTGATGGAAGGCTTCAACAAGCTGCGGAACTGGTCCGGCAAACGCTTCGGTGGCGGTGGCGGCGGCACCAAGCCGGCGCCGGCGGCGGTGTGAGGGAGTACGGGCCATGAGCATTCTGAAAGTCGAAAACGTCAATAAGAGCTTCGGCGGCTTGCGGGCCCTGAACGAAGTCAATTTGCAGGTTGAGGCCGGCACGGTGCATGCCATCATCGGACCGAACGGTGCCGGCAAGTCGACGCTGCTGAATTGCTTTGTCGGCCGTTTGGAGCCGGATACCGGGTCAGTCACCTTCGACGGCCAGTCGTTGCTCGGCATTCGGCCGCATGAGATCAATCAGGCGGGCGTCAGCCGGGTCTTCCAGACGCCGGAAATCTTCGGCGACCTGACGCTCCTGGAAAACGTCATGATCCCGGCCTTTGCCAAGCGCGACGGCGCCTTCAAAATCAATGCCTTCGTCGCCGTCGATGGCGAGGTCGATCTGGTCGATTTGGCGAAGGAAATGCTCGCCGATGTCGGGCTCGCTGAAAAGGCCGATGAAATCGCCGGTCAATTGTCGCGCGGCGATAAGCGGCGGCTGGAGCTGGCCATGTGCCTGGTGCAGAAACCGAAACTGCTGCTGCTTGACGAGCCGACCGCCGGCATGGCCCGCGCTGACACCAACAATACCATCGATCTGATGAAACGGATCGCCGACCGCGGCGTAACCATGGTGGTGATCGAACATGACATGCATGTGGTGTTCTCTCTTGCCGACCGGATATCTGTTCTGGCCCAAGGCACTGTGATCGTCGAAGACCTACCCGAGAAGATTAAGGGCAACCCCAAGGTTCAAGACGCCTATTTGGGGGGTGCCCATCTATGACCGTTCTAGGAAAAGTGAGAAACCTGATGGATAGCAAAGGCGCGTCAGAGCGGCAGACCCTATTGGGCGACGACCCATTTGCCGGCACGGCACCAGGTAAGGCGCCGAAGAAGACGACGGGCGGTCAGCCCGCCTTCTTTTCCTGCTGGGACATTCACGCCTATTACGGCGAAAGTTACATCGTCCAGGGAGTCAATTTCGACGTCCGCGAAGGCGAAATCGTCGCCTTGCTGGGCCGCAACGGCGCCGGCAAGACCTCGACCTTGCGGACCATCGCCCGGGTCGACGATCCCGCCCTGCAACATGGCGAGATCTGGCTCGACCGCAAACCGCTGCATGAGATGAAGGCGCATCAGGCGGCCCAGAACGGCATCGGCCTGGTGCCGGAGGACCGGCGGATTATCCAAGGTCTGACAGTCGAGGAGAATCTGAAGCTCGCGCAAATCGCGCCGCCGATCGGTTGGTCGATCGAACGCATCTACGATCTGTTTCCCCGCCTGGGGGAGCGGCGCAATCAGGAAGGCACGACCCTGTCCGGCGGCGAGCAACAGATGCTGGCGATCGGCCGCACTCTGTCTCGCGACGTCAAGCTATTGCTGCTGGATGAGCCCTATGAGGGCTTGGCGCCGGTCATCGTGCAGGAAATCGAGAAGACCCTGGACCAGATCAAAACCTTGGGCATGACGACGATCATCGTCGAGCAGAACGCTATCGCCGCCTTGCATCTGGCCGACAGGGCGATCATTTTGGACATGGGTCAGGTCGTTTTCGACGGCGTTTCGCAGGAAGTTTTGGATAACGCCGACCTGCGGCAGCAATATCTGGCGATCTGATCTGGAGTTGGTCTTTGGAGAACCGCGCGTGTCCACGGAACAACGAATCCCGCCGCCGACATTGGCGCTCAGCACAAAAGTCGAGGAAGACTTCGTCTCGCCGTTAACAGCGATTCGCGGCGCGCTGGAAATTCTGCGGGACTTCCAGGACCTCGCTCAGCCGGAACGCCAACGCTTCATCGAAATCGCCTTGCAAGGCTGCGGCCGGTTGGAAAAAGGCGTCGAGCAGTTGGCCGATACGGTCTACGCCGCCGGTCTGGAAAAACAACCGCAAGACAGCGGCGCATTCTCCGACCGCATTCATTTCTTCCCGGAGCTGGATGTGGTCGAGCTCGATTTCCAAGGCTTCGAATTCGACAGCACGGAGCGCGTCAACCAGGTCTATGATGCGATCGAAGCGGCGATCGCGGCGACCGACCGGCAATGGTACGTGCTGGTCAACTTCCGCGACTGCAGTATCTGGCCGGTCGCCTGGGTCGCCTTTGCCCATCGCGGAAAGAAGCTGAACGCGGCCTGCTCCCTTGGCACTGTCCGTTATGCCGACGCGGCCCCCGACGAATTGCCGGCCGATCCCAATATCCGCCCCTCCCGCGAAGATGCGCTCGCGGCGATCGAGGATATGAAAGCGGCGGCGTCATCGACCAATCGCTAAGCCAATCTGACCTGATTCCCAACGAGGGGTAAAGAGCTACGGCCTCGTGACCACCAGTCGATAACCGAGGTCGTAGGCGTCGCGGTCGAGCAGGTGGCCGTAGCGCCGCGCCCAGGCGCCGGATGCCAAGTCGCCTTCGAGCTTGCCCAGCCCCTCGCTAACATCGCCCATTGCCCAGAAGCAGGAGATGGCGCCCCGAACTTTGGCGTCCAGATAGGCCGACGGCCGGCGCCAATAGGCGCCGAGGAAACCGTCACTGCAATCATGCGGGACCGGCACGGGCGTGATTTCGACCGGGCCGAGCCAGTCCTCGTAGGCGGTCATGCGCGGCATCTGCGCGTCGTCGATGGTCACGAGCGCCGGCAAATAGTCCACGAGCCAAAAATCCCGATGTGTCGGATCGAAGGTAAGCAGCGCGACCCGGCCTCGGGTGACGCGGCGCATTTCCGCCAGGCCCTTGCGCTGGTCGGCCCAGTGATGGACGGTCAGGACAGCCATGGAGGCATCGAATGCGCGGTCGCCGAAGGGCAGGTTTTCGGCGACGCTTTGCACGACCGATGCCGCCGTCGTTGGTCTTTGCCGGATCATTTCGATCGACGGCTCCACGGCGGTCACCGACTTGCCGGCGGGTTCATAGGAACCGGCGCCGGCGCCGACATTCAAGACCGTGTCGGCGGTTCCCAACGCGTCCGAGATCGCCCGCGCGATCCGCGGGTCCGGGCGCCGCAAATCGGCATAGTCGATCCCGATGGTGTCGTAGGAGGTCATCGCGACCGCCCGTATCATGTCCCGCCCGACTTGTCATCTATCGGCCGCGCTTAGTTGATCCTAGGCGTTTGTCGGCGGATCGGGTCAGCTCGCGATTTGCCTTGGCGGCGGTGACGCGTATGCTGCGTGTTATGAACGAGAAAATTTTTTGGCTGAAAGACGCGCCGCCGTCCAGCACGCCGCTGGCGGGCGATACGAGCGCCGAGGTCGCGATCGTCGGCGGCGGCTTCACCGGTCTGTCGACGGCGTTGCATCTAAAACGATTGCAGCCGGCGGCGGACATTATCGTGCTCGACGCCGGGATTGCTGGCGGCGGCAGTTCCGGCCGCAACCTTGGCCTGACACCGACGCCGATCGGCAATCGTATCCTAGAGACATTGGCGGCGCATGGGCCGGAGACGACGGCGGGCCTGCACCGTGCCGGATTGCATGGCATCGATTTGATTGAGGGCCTGTGTACCGACCATGACATCGACTGCGATTTCAACCGGGCCGGTTCGCTGTTGGTGGCGACGGATCGGGCGCAGGCCGATCTGCTGGCTCGACAAGCCGCCGCCTATGATCAGATCGGCATCGAGACGGCGCTGCTCGACGGAGCCGAGACGGCCGCTTGTTTCGGGGCGATCGAGACCACGGCCGGTTTGCGCTTGCCCTTCAACCGGGACCTGCATCCGGGCAAATTGGTGTTGGGCATGAAGCGGGCGGCGTTGGAGGCGGGTGTGCGCATTCACGACGGCACGCCGTGTCTGGCCATCGAGGCGGGTGCGGCCGTTACGCTGACGACGCCGAAGGGCCAGGTACGCGCCGATGCCGTTGCGCTGGCCTGCGGCGGTTATACCGGGCCGGTCAAGGCGCTGACCCGGCAATACCGCCCGACCTACAGTTATGTCCTGGCCAGCGAGCCCTTGAGCAACAAGCAGTGGGACTCTTTGGCCTGGCCAGCGCGGGAAAACATTTACAGCACCCATACCCAGTTCTGGTGCTTGCGCAGCGGCCGCGATGGCCGGTTGTTCGTCGTCAATGGCACCAACGCCCATTGCCCCTGGGATCGGGAGCGGGATGCGAGCTGGCGCGAGACCGTGTTCCGTACGACGAAGTCGTGGTTCCAGGAAAAGTTCCCGGCGCTTGCCGACCTCGAATTCTCCCGCGCCTGGGGCGGGCGGATCTCTTTGACCATGGACGGCCTGCCGACCATCGGCCGTCTAGCCGAGGCGGAAAACGTTCACTACGCCTTCGGCTATAGCGGCCGCGGCGTGCTGATGAGCCAGGTTGCCGGCCAGGCGATGGCGGAACGGATCGCCGGCGCCGAGCTTTCGCTGCCGGACAATCCGATCCTGGATCGGCCGCTGAAGGACTTCCCGCCCAACCCGGCCGCCTGGCTCGGCATCAATTTGACCTTCGCGAAACTGCGGCGGGAGCGCCGCGGCGCCTGACTGGTCCGGCGAAAAGAAAACCGCGGGGCCGGTGAAGCCCCGCGGTTCGGGCGGTCAGGCAGGACCACGGGTTGGTTGGAGAGTGTGCCGTGACCGCCCGGGAGGGGTTCGAACTTGGCGCCGCGCTTCTCTAGATTGCTGACGCCGACACGGATCCTGTTGTTAGTCGCAGTCTTGGCCGGGATGGTTCAAAGGAAAATGGGATCGATGCATTGAGATTTCTGATCTTGCGTCGGCGGCGGACAGGTGAATAAGTGTAAGTTACAGAACCGAGGTAACGCATAGGCTCAGGTTATGTATTACGCCCAACTCCGCGCATTCCATGCGGTTGCAGTCCATGGCGGGTTTTCGCGGGCGGCCGAGCATCTGGGATTGACCCAACCGGCCATGTCCGATCAGGTCCGCAAGTTGGAGAAGGCTTTCAATGTCGTATTGTTCGATCGACGGAAACGCGGCGTAACGCCGACGGCGCTTGGCGAGCGTCTGCTGGAGGTGACCCATCGCCTATTCGAGGTGGAGACCCAAGCCGTCGAGCTGCTCTCGGAAGCAGGGCGGTTGGAGACCGGGTTCCTGAAGATCACCGCCGACGCGCCGTTTCATGTGCTGCGGATCGTCCGCGACTATCGACAGGCCTATCCCGGCATCTCGATCTCCCTCAGCCGGGGGAATTCGGTGGCGGTGTTGAGCCAACTCTTCGCCTTCCAGGCCGATGTCGGCGTGTTGGCCATCGATCCGGTCGATCCGAAACTGCATGTGGTGAAACTGCGCAGCGATCCTCTGGTCGCCGTGGTGGGCCGGGATAGCAAACTGGCCCGGCGCAAGACGGTTTCGATGGCCGAGCTTTGCGGGCATCCTCTGGTTCTGCGCGAACAAGGCTCCACCACCCGCCGGTTGGCGGAAACCGCCTTCGCCCGCATCGATCGGCAACCCCAAGTCGCGATCGAGGTCGAGGGGCGCGAAGCCAGCCGGGAGGCGGTGGCGGCCGGGATCGGTGTCGGCATCGTCTCGGAACCGGAGTTCGGCTTCGATTCCCGACTGAAGGCGCTGACGATTCGGGACGGCGACATGGCCATGACGGAATATCTTGTCTGTTTGAAAGAACGATTGCGTCTCGGCGCCATCGCCGCCTTCTTCGAAGCGGCGGACGCCAAACTGGAAATCGACCCCGTTTAACTATCACCCAAACTTATACAAACTGTCATTTTTATTCATTTGTCCGATGGAACGGCGGGTCGTATACAGAGCCGAATTGGTCCAACGGATCTGACGGAGATGTGCCATGACCGTTTCCCTATCCCCGACCGGCGATCCCTGGTTGCTGACACCGGGTCCGCTGACCACCTCGCCCACCGTGAAGCAGGCGATGCTGCATGACTACGGCTCCCGCGATCAGGATTTCATCGATTTGAACCGTCATGTGCGCGACCGGCTTACGGCATTGGTCGACGGCGGCGGCGCCTATACCTGCGTACCGTTGCAGGGATCGGGCACCTTCGTGGTTGAGGCGATGCTGGGTACTCTGGTGCCGCCGGCGGGCAAGGTCCTGGTGCTCGTGAACGGCGCCTATGGGGAGCGCATCGGCAAGATCCTCGAATATCAAGGCCGAAGCAAAGTGATGCAGATCTGTCCCGAAAACCAGCCGGTCGATGTCGATCTGCTGCGCCGTACATTGGCCGCCGATGCCGACATCACCCATGTCGCTGCCGTTCATTGCGAGACCACGACCGGCATCCTGAACCCGCTGAAGGACATCGCCGATGTCGTCGCGCAAGCGGGCCGCCGGTTGCTGATCGACGCCATGAGCGCCTTCGGTGTCATCGCGCTATCGGCGGCGGAGATCGTCTTCGACGCGGTTGCCGCGTCCTCCAACAAATGCCTGCAAGGCACGCCGGGCATGGGTTTCTGCATCGTTCGGGAAGATGTGTTACGCGATTGCGCCGGTAACAGCCGTTCGCTCAGCCTCGATCTGTACGATCAATGGCAAGCGATGGAGAAAAATGCGCAATGGCGCTTCACCCCGCCGATCCAGGTCATTGCGGCCTTCGGCCAGGCGCTCGAGGAGTATCTGGCGGAAGGTGGGCAACCCGGCCGCCTGGCCCGATACCGGGAAAACTGCCGATTGTTGATCGACGGCATGCGCCGGTTCGGCTTCCGACCGTTGCTGCCGGCGGCGCTACAGGCGCCGATCATCGTCACATTCTTGATGCCCGACAATCCGGATTTCGATTTCCAACGGTTTTACGACAGCCTCAAGGACAAGGGCTTCGTGATCTATCCGGGCAAGCTGACCGTGGCCGACACGTTCCGCGTCGGCTGCATCGGCGATCTCGGTTCGGCACAGATCGAAGGCGCGTTGGCGGCGATCGAAACCACGCTGGCGGAGATGAATGTCTCCCTCAGCGCTGCCGCGTGAAGAGAGGAATTCAATCATGACCCAATCGGCTGTCACGGTGAATGGACGCAGCTATCCCTGGCCGCAAGCGCCGGTGGTGGTGATCTGCTGCGACGGGTCGGAGCCCGACTATACGGAAGCGGCCATGGCTGCCGGCCTGATGTCTAACCTCAGCAAGATCGTCGCCAAGGGCGAGAACCTGCTGTGCAAATCGGTGGTGCCGAGCTTCACCAATCCCAACAATCTCTCCATCGTCACCGGGCATCCACCAAAGGTGCACGGCATTTCCGGCAATTACCTGCTGGACCCGGATACCGGTGAGGAGGTGATGATGAACGATCCGAAGTTCCTGCGTGTACCGACGATCTTTCAGGCATTTCAGTCGGCCGGCGCCAAGGTGGTGGTGTTGACCGCGAAGGACAAGCTGCGCCGGCTCCTCGGTAAGGATCTGCACTTCGGCAACGGTGGCGCCATCGCCTTCTCCTCGGAAAAGGCGGATGACTGCAGTCTGACGGAAAACGGCATCGAGGACGTCTGCGCCATGGTCGGCATGGCGGTGCCGGACGTCTATTCCGCCGAGCTGTCGGAGTTCGTCTTTGCCGCCGGCGTGAAGCTAATGCAGCGCGACCGGCCGGAACTGATGTATCTCTCCACCACCGACTATATCCAACACAAGCATGCCCCCGGCAGCGACGGCGCCAACGCCTTCTACGCCATGATGGACGGCTATATCGGCGCACTCGACGCCGCCGGCGCGATCGTGGTGATGACCGCCGATCACGGCATGAACGCCAAGCATAAGGCGGACGGATCGCCGGATGTCATTTACCTGCAGGATCTGTTGGACGGCTGGCTCGGCGCCGGCACCTCGCGCACGATCCTGCCGATCACCGATCCTTACGTGGTGCATCACGGCGCCCTCGGCTCCTACGCCACGGTCTATTTGCAAGACCAGGATGTCGATGACGTTGTGCGGCGACTGAGCGCGGTCGATGGCGTTTCGCAAGCCTATACCAAAGCCGAAGCGGCCGAAGCCTTTGAGCTGCCGCCGGAGACGCTGGGCGATATTGTCGTCGTGTCGGAGAAGCACAAGGTAATCGGTACGACGGAGGCCAATCACGATTTGTCGGGCCTGACCGAGCCATTGCGCTCCCATGGCGGCGTGACGGAGCAGGTCATTCCCTTCATCGTCAATCGCAAACTCAGCGGTGCGGCGATCGATCTCGACTTGACCGGTCTGCGCAATTTCGACGCCTTCTATGCCGCCTGCCACCTGGCCCAATGGTCTGCCCAGGCCGCCGAATAGGAACGCACCCATGAACGACATGAGCCCCCAACCTCAAGTGATCCGCGAAGCCATGCGCATCGGTGGTGAGAAAGTCACTACCGACGACGTGGTCGAGGTCCGCTATCCCTACACCAACGAAGTCATTGGCACCGTGCCGGCGGGTCAGGCCGAGCATGCGATGCGGGCCTTCCAGATCGCCGCCGACTTCACGCCGACACTAAGTCGCTACGAACGCCAGCAAATTCTTCAGCGCGCGGCGGAACTGTTGCGGGAGCGGCAGGGCGAGCTCGCGCGGGTGCTGACCCTGGAACTCGGTATTTCCAGCAAGGACGCGGCTTACGAGGCCAGTCGCGCCTATGACGTCTTCTCCCTCGCCGGGCAACTTTGCATCCGCGACGATGGGGAGATCTTCTCCTGCGACCTGACCCCCGGCGGCAAGTCCCGGCGCATCTACACCATGCGCGTGCCGGTGACCGCGATCTCGGCGATCACGCCCTTCAACCATCCGCTCAATATGGTGGCGCATAAGATCGCGCCGGCGATCGCCACCAATAACTGTGTGGTCTGCAAGCCGACGGAGCTGACGCCGCTCAGCGCCATCGCGTTGGCCGACATTCTCTACGAGGCCGGCCTGCCGCCGGAGATGTTCCAAATTGTCACCGGCTGGCCCGACGCCATCGGCGACGAAATGGTGACCAACCCGCATGCGGAAATCGTCACCTTCACCGGCGGCGTCAAGGTCGGCAAGCTGATCGCCGGCAAGGCCGGTTACAAGCGCGCGGCGCTGGAATTGGGCGGCAACGATCCGCTTATCGTGCTCGACGATTTGAGCGACGAGGATCTCGACAAGGCGGCGGAACTGGCCGTCGCCGGCGCCACCAAGAACTCCGGCCAACGCTGCACCGCGGTTAAGCGCATTCTGGTGCAGGAAAAGGTGGCCGACCGTTTCGTCCCCTTGGTGCTGGAGAAGGCCAAGCGGATCAAATTCGGCGATCCGATGGATCCCGATACCGATCTCGGCTGCGTCGTCCATGAAGAGGCGGCGAAGACCTTCGAACGGCGGGTCTACGACGCGGCCGAGAAGGGGGCGCAGGTGCTCTACGATCCGGGCCGGCAAGGCGCCGTGCTGCCGCCCATCGTCGTCGACCATGTGCCCCATGACAGCGAGTTGGTCTATGAGGAAACCTTCGGCCCGGTGATCCCGATCGTCCGGGCGCCGAACGACGACGACGAATTGATCGCAATCTCGAACTCGACACCCTTCGGTCTCTCTTCCGGTGTCTGCACCAACCGGCTCGACCGGATCACCAAATATGTCAGCGAGCTGAACGTGGGTACAGTGAATATCTGGGAAGTCCCCGGCTACCGCATCGAAATGTCTCCCTTCGGCGGGATCAAGGATTCCGGCAACGGCGTGAAGGAAGGCGTCATCGAGGCGATGAAGTATTTCACCAACGTCAAGACTTACTCCTTGCCCTGGCCGGCGTGATGCCAGCCGCAGTATCCCATCATCGAATCTGATTTGAAATCTTGCCGTCATTCCGGCCTTGCGCCGGAATCTCGTCGAAATTTGAGCTCCGGCCTCGACGAGATCCCGGCTCGCGCTGCGCTTGGCCGGGATGACGATATGGGTGATGACCGAACGCCCTATCGCTGCACGGACTCCAGCCGTACCAGATCGCCGCGATAGACGGCGAGGGCGGAGTAGAGGATGGCGCCATTCGGCGCCTGGATCAGGCGGCGGACTTCGCCGACGGGTGAGGCCGGCGGAATGTCCAAAAGCTCGGCGATTTCCAGATCGGCACTGGAGATCGTCAGGCTTTGCCGCGAGTCGCCGATCTCCACATCCGGCAGCTCGCGCATAAGATTGATGATCATGCCTGTATCGAAGCGTTCCCGATCGCGCCGCCAGATTTCCCGCGCGAGGTGGATGTTCAAAACGGCGTAGGGGATGTCGTCGGCGAAGTGCAGCCGCCGCAAGAACCGGTAGCTTTCGAGGGGATATCCGATCTCGACCGACGATGGCAGGGTCGCCCGTCGCACGTCCGCCAGAATCTTCGGCGCGGTCCGCGCCCAGACTTCCGCCATATCGGCCCAATCGATGCCGAGCTTGATCCATTCCCGCTGGTTGGCTTGCTCGGCGACAAAGGTGCCCTTGCCCTGACGGCGCCAGATCAGGCCATCCCGTTCCAAGATCGTCAGGGCCTGCCGCACGGTGACCACGGCAACGCCGAACTCCTGCGCTAAAGCGTCGAGCGTTGCGATGCGGTCGCCGGCCTGCCAGGCGCCGTTGGCGATCCGTTGCCGCATCAACGTGGCGATTTGGACGTAGAGCTTACCGCTCTCTGCCCCCATCTGCGCATGCCGGTTGGATTTGTCAGCCATCGCCGGGGCTCAGACGTGTGAACTCGACCGGCCGGTTTTCGACAACCAGTTCGTCGGCGACTAAGTGGACATTCGTGTAGGTCGAGGTTATGAGGTCGCCTTCCTCCGGGAAATCGGCGCGGTAATGGGCGCCGCGGGAATTCTCCCGGGCCAGGGCGGCAACCCGTATGACATCCGAAATCAGCAGAAGGTTCGACATGTTCATCCAATCGTGCCACACCATATTGTAGGCGAGGTTGCTCTGATCCAGTCTAACGTCATTTAGGGCGCGGGTCAGGTCCGTTAGCGTGCCGGCCGCGCGGTTCAAGCTATCGCGGTCGCGGACGATGCCGACATCCTCCCACATATCCTGGTAAAGCCGTTCGCGGATCGGCTCTAGCTCGCCCCTTGCCTGATCGAGTGGCTGACGGCAGTGATCGATGCCCGCTTGGATCGCACTCCGGTCCGGGTCGGCAGCGGCCGCAACTTCGTCGACAAAGCGCCCCATGCTCTCCCCGGCGATGCCGCCGAAGACCGTGGAATTGGCGACGCCGTTACCGCCCAGCCGGTTGGCGCCATGAACGCCGCCGGAATCCTCGCCAGCGATGTAGAGACCCGGTAGGGCGGTCGAGCAATCGAGCTCGAAGACGGCGCCGCCCATCATGTAGTGGGCCGTCGGGACCACCTCGACATCGCCCGAGACCAGATCGAAGCCAACATCGGCGCAGCGTTCGACCATACCCTTGAAGCGTTTTCGGACTTCGCTGCCATCGAGATGCTTCATGGTGATGAACAAACCGCCATGCGGGCCGACATTGCCGGCCCGCATCTCCTCGAACATGGCGCGGGAGACGATGTCGCGGGTTGCCCGTTCCTCGCGCTCGTCGTAGCGGTGCATGAAGCGGGTGCCGTCGCCGGCCAGCAGATGGCCGCCATAGCCGCGCAGGCCTTCCTCGATGATGGTGCCGGTAATGCGGGTGTCGCGGCCGGCGACCAGACCGGTCGGATGGAACTGGACCATCTCCATGTCCCTGAGCGGCAGGCCGGCGCGTAGCAGCATGGCCAGCCCGTCGCAGCTCTTGTCGCCGGACGGCGTGTGATAGAGATACATGGTCGGCCCGCCACCGGTGGCGACCAGCACCGCCTTGGCGGAGACGAAACGGAAATCTCCGGTGCGCATGTCGATGGTCAGGACCCCGGCGATGCCGCTGCCGTCCGCCGCTGGGATCAACTCGACGGCGCGGTGATCCTCCAGCCGATCGATGTCCCGCGCCCAGACCTGCTCCGCCAGCCGGTTGATGATCTCGATGCCGGTCAGGTCACCCTTATGCACCGTGCGGTCGAAGGTCTGACCGGCGAAGGCCTTCTGATGCAACGTGCCGTCCGGGTTGCGATCGAAGAAGCAGCCATGCTCGTTCTCCAGCTCGCGGATCCGGTCCTGGGCACCGGTGACCAGGCGCCAGGCAAGCTCCTGATTGTTCAGCCACTTGCCGCCTTCGATGGTGTCTTGGAAATGCCGTTCGGCCGAGTCGCCGTCGGCCACGGCGACGTTATAGCCGCCCTGAACCATGCGCGTGCAGCCGGTCTTTCCCAACAACCCCTTCACCGCAACGGTGATGCGGGCGCCGGGATTTACCTTACGGGCATGCAAGGCCGCCAACAGACCGGCACCGCCGCTGCCGAGGATCAGGATATCGGTGCTGTAGGTTTCCATGCCCCTACCACGCGTTCAGCAGAAACAGCAGGGCGGCGGCCACGGCGACGGCAAGGGCAACGGCGATCCGTGTCTTCTGGTTCTCCTGCCAAGGCAGGAACTCCATCGCAAGCAGGCGCAGGCCGCCGGCCATATGCGCCACCAGCAGCAGCACCAGCGCGGTTTCCGCCAGCTTGACCAGGGGTTGCGCCGACCAAGTGAGGAAGCGATCCAGACGGTCGGCCTGTTCGATCCCCAGGGCCAGCACGTAAAAATGCACCGGCAGGAACAGCGCCAGGGCCAGGCCCGACAGGCGATGCAGCCAGAACGCCCAATAACCATGGGTGCGCTGTCGGACCGACATGGTCATGCGCCGGCCCCCAAGCCATAGAGCCCGAATGCGGCCCGCCAGCCAAGCCAGAGAAGTAGGGCACAGAATGCGAGGCAAATCGCGTCGACGACACCTTTGGTGCGAAGAACGTCGCCGAGGACCGCGCGCAACCCGACCGCGCCGTGCAGCGCCGCCGCCAGCACGAATAGGGCGTAGAAGATCAGGAACGGCAGATTGCCGGCGACCCGGCCGACGATGGCCTCGGCGCTGAGCCCGGCGCCGGTCGCCCAAATGATCGTGCCGAGATGGATCAGGACGAATAAGGCCAGCAGCACAGCCGTGCCGCGCTGCAGTAGCCAAAGCCAAAGATCGAGGCGCTGTCCCATCGTCACAGCTTCCCGGTGAGCGCCGCTTTGGCCGCCGCCTGTTTCAAACCGGCGATGGCGCGGGTCGGGCTCAAATGTTTCGGGCAATATTCCTGACAGCTTTGATGGGCGTGGCAGGCGAGGCAGCCGGCATCATCGGCGACCAAGCGCAGGATGTCGAGGCGGTGGCCGTCCCGCTCGTCGTTATAGAGCGACCAAGCCCGGTTCAAGGCGGCCGGGCCAAGATAGTCGGGCCTCGCCGCGACCACGTCGCAGGCGCCGTAGCAGACGCCGCAGCCGATGCATTCGATGGCCGTTTCGACGGCGCGTCGGGCCGGGCTGTCCGGCCGCACGGGGGCGAAGTCCGCCGGCACCGGGCCGTCGGCCTCGAAGGCGCCGCCGGCGTCGCGGATCTTCTCGAAGAAGCGGGTCATGTCGACCATCAGATCCTTCACCACCGGCAGGTTGCGGAGCGGCGCCAGCTCCAGCTTGCCGTCCGGCGCCACGTCATCGATGTTGGAGCGGCAGGTCCAGCGCCCGCGCCCGTTCACGGTCATGGCGCAGGAGCCGCAGACGCCGACCCGGCAGGCGAAGCGATAGGTCAGGGTCGGGTCAAGCTTGCGCTGAATATAGGTGACCACGTCCAGGACGGTCTGATGCGTCTGTCGCGGCACTTGATAGCGCTGGACCATGCCGTCACGGCCGCCGCGCCGGATGCGCACGTCGAGCATTCCTAAGGTGACGTCAGGGGTCTCTGCCATGGCGTCAGTATAATTCATTCTATTTTTAGAAAAACCATATTTTTCGCTTTTTTCGCTCTATCGCCTGCGATATTATGAGCCTTATGGATGCGATACCCATCGATCGAATCGAAGACGGTGCCCGCGAGCTGATGCGGGCGGCCAGTATTGAGATCCCCCAGGACTTCCGCGATCACGTACGCAAGATGGCGGCGGACGAGGATAATCCGCTCGGCTGCTTCGTACTCAACAGCATGCTCGACAATTGGCAGGCGGCGGATGCGGATCAGCGTCCCATGTGCGCCGATACCGGCCTGCCGCGCTATTACGTCAAGGTCGGCAATGAGGCACGCATCGAAGGCGGTTTCGTCGCGTTGGAAGCGGCACTGCGCCGGGCCACCGCGGACGCGACCCAGAGCATCCCCCTGCGGCCGAACCGGGTGCATCCGTTGAGCCGGCTCGACCATAACAACAATGTCGGCGTGCACGCGCCGGAGGTTCAGTATGCCTTCGAGCCCGAGGGCGATTGGATCGAGCTGACCACGGTGCATAAGGGTGGCCTGTTCGGGACCGACTACCGCATGCTGTTTCCGGGCGACGGCATCGACGGCATCAAGCGGTTCTTCCTCGACACCCTGATGACTTTCGGCAAGCGCGGCCTGGCCTGCCAGCCGGCGATCGTCGGCATCGGCCTCGGCGGCAATAAGGACACCTGCATGCGCATCGGCAAGGAGGCGGCCTGCCTGCGCCTGGTCGGCGACAGCAACCCGGATCCGGAAATCGCGGCGCTGGAGGATGAGCTGAAGGCGATGGGCAACAGCATGGGCATGGGCGTGATGGGGCTCAGTGGTCGGTCGATGGTCGCCGACTGTCATATCGAAATCGCCTATACCCATACCGGCGGTATGCCCATGAGCATGCATTGCTTCTGCCTGTCGTCCCGCCGCGCCACCTTGCGCATCCACGGGGACGGCCGGACTGAGCCGCTGGCCGATCCGGACTGGTTCACGCCGCACTACCGGCGGGCGGAGGTGGCGTGATGGCGGAGGAGTTGACTGTTCGCCGGCTGACCCTGCCGGCCGACCCCGACGATCTGGCGGCCTTGGAAATCGGCGATGTGGTCTATCTCACCGGCACCATTTTCACCGGTCGAGAGGGGCTCTACAAACGGGTGGTCGAAGAGGGTCATGCCCTGCCCGACGGCTTGGGCGACACTAACTTTCACTGCTCCCCGGCAGCGGCGGAGAATTCGGACGGCAGCTACAAGGTCGGTGCGGTCACGGCGACGGCCAGCTTCCGCTTCTCCAAATGGATGCCGAGCTGGTTCGAAACCTCGGGCTGCAAAATCATCATCGGCAAGGGCGGCATGTCCGGCGAGGACTACCGCAATCTCTTCGTCCCTCGGGGCGCGGTTTACTTGACCACCGTGGGCTACGGCACCGGCGCCTTGCTGGGCCGGGGCATCCGGGAGGTGAAGGCGGTCCACTGGCTCGAGGAACTGGGCATTGCGCAAGCCCTCTGGGTCTTGGATGTGGCCGATTTCGGTCCTTTGATCGTCGACGGCGATGCCCGCGGCAACAGTCTGTTCGAGCGCGAGAACGCCAAGATCAACGGCCGCATCGACGAGCTCTATACCGGACTGAAGGCGCCCAGCCTACGCCGCTACGGCGAAACCGCCAACCGCGACGACGAAGTGATCTAGGCACTTCTCTCTGTTTCTCGGAACCGGATCGGAGACGCAAATGGTAAAGCTGAATGACGACGACATCCGCACGCGCGAAGTCCTCGACTGGCAAGGCCTGCATCTGTTCCACGCGAGGATGTCGTCCTGCTCCCAGAAACTGCGCATTTTCTTGCGGCTGAAAGGCATCGAGTGGCAGCCGCACGAAGTAGATCTCGGTGCGCAGGAGAGCTATTCGGACTGGTTCCTCGGCCTCAATCCCCGCGGCCTGGTGCCGGTGCTGGTCTGGGACGGCGCCGTGCATATCGAAAGTAACGACATTATCGAGTTGCTCGAGCATGCGTTTCCGGATCCCTGCCTGATACCATCGGACCACGCCGAGACGGTGCATGACCTCTTGCAATTCGAGGACGACCTGCATCTCGATCTGCGGCGGCTCAGCTTCCGTTTCGTCTACGGCCGCAGCGGCAGCACCAAGTCGGTGGAGACCATGGACCGCTACCGCAACGCGCCCGGCGGCGATACGGCGCGGCAGAAGGAGATCGATTTCTACGACACGTTGGCGCGCGACGGTATCACGGCGCCGGCCCTGTGCGCGTCGGCGGAGAAGTTCCGCGCCGCCTTCGACGATCTGGAGGCGCGCTTGGCCAAGGGACCCTATTTCCTGGGGCAAGACCTGTCGGTACTGGACGTGGCCTGGTTCGTCTATGCCACGCGGTTGAGCCTGGCCGGGTACCCCTTCGCCCAACTGCATCCCCGTGTCGCCGATTGGCACGCGGGGCTACATGAAAATCCGCCTTTTTCAGAGGAAGTCGCACCGCCGCCCGCTGTGATCGAGATCGCCCGGGAGACACGGGCGGCGCAGACCGCCGCCGGTCAAACCTTGAGCGACGTTGCTGGATTTTCCGCCGCGCGGTAACTCACCACTTCGAATTCGATATTGTCGTCGTCGCGGAAATAGAAGCGGCGCCCGGGTTCATAGTCGTCATGGTTGAAGGTCTTGTAACCGGCGGCCAGCACCCGGTCTTCGACATTGTCCAGGTCATCGACGACAACTCCGATATGGTTGAGGCCGCCGCGGGTCACGTAGCTGTCCGGCCCGGATTGCTGATCGCGCGATTGACCGTAAACCGCGAGATAGTGATCGTCGGAGCCGACATGGACTGTGTGACCGCCATGGATCGCGTCGCCTTGCCAGCGGATATGCCAATCGAACAACCGGCATAACCGCGCCGCCGTCGCCTCGGGATCGCTGACCGTTACATTCACATGCTCAACAAACGCCGCTGTCATCATTCTCTCCTTCCATCCTCAAACGATAAGCGCGATTAATGGATGTCATACAGCTTCAAGTTCACTTGAAGTAAAGAGAATTTTTGCCCTCAGGTCACCTCGACGTGCCGGCGGAAGCGGGGCATGACGTCTTCGGCGAGCAGGCGCATGGAGGATTGCCAGAGCGATGGCCGGTCCCAATCGTGGGCGACCATCAGCAGGGTGCCGAAATCGCCCCATTCGTCCCGCAGGGCCACCAGCTTGTCGAGCACCGTTGCCGGCGAACCCCAGGTGACCATGGAACGGGCGATGATTTCGGGGCTGACTTGGTCGTCCGGCACTGTCGGATCCGGCTTCAGCATGTCGAACACGCCGCGGTCCCGATACATGCGCGAAAAGTAGTGGAAATAGAAATGTAGGCCGCAGTCCGGATCGGCGAGATAGTCGTCGGCGATCGCGTCTTCTTCTGTGACGAGGATCGAGCGTGCGATGCGCCAGTTCGCCGGATCCGCCGGGCGGCCCGCTTCCTCGGCGCCTTCCGCATAAGCCTGCCAGTGACTGGCGATGTAGCGGGCCTGAATGAAGTTGGCGGAAACCGGATACCAGCCACGCCGCCCGGCCTCCCGCGCGCTCGACGATTTGGGTGTGACCACGGAGAGGCAGATCGGCGGATGCGGTTGCTGATAGGGTTTCAGCATCTCGCCGATGCCGAGCCCGTCATAGAGAAAGTCTGTGATCTTCACGTCCCAGAATTCGCCGCTTAGGTCATAGGGCGCGTCTTGCGACCAAAGCTTCAATATTAGCTCGATAGACTCGTACATCATGCGGCTGCGTTGCGGCCGATCCGTCAGGCCCAGCAGCTCAAAATCGCTGCCCAGACCGCCGGGGCCGATGCCCATCAGATAACGGCCGCGGCTGAGATGATCGAACTGGGCCACTTGCGCCGCAACCATGGCCGGATGCACTTGCGGCAGGTTCAGCACGCCAGTGGCGAACCTGATCCACTCAGTCTGATGCACAAGGCTGGAGAAAAAGGCGAGAGGAGAGGCGATCGGTTCCGCGGTGGAGGAAAAATGCTCCCCGCACCAAGCCTCGGCATAGCCCAGGCGATCGCCCAGGATGACGGCAAATCGGTCTTCTTCGATGGTGTCCGAAAGCGGTCTATTCGGCGGATGCAGCGGCATCATAAAGAGGCCAAGCTGCATTGTATGGCTGATTTTACTTACCCCAGCTGCGGAACGGTCCGGTATCGAGATGGACGAAGTTGGAGCGGCTATACATGCCGACGCCGCCGGCTTCCATCTGCAAGGCCGCGCGCTGCACTTCCTTCAGCGTCCGGCCCGGCACGCGAATGTCGATGGCCTGCCCCTTCATGTGGCGGCTTTTCTTGGCGACGCCGCGATTTTCCGCCGCCAATTTGGCATTGGTCGCCGGCGAGCGGTAACCGGAAATCACTTCGAACGGTGCCTTGGTATGCAGCCGCCGTCGTAGATAAGCTAATTGATTCAATAGGTTGACGTCGATCTTATGGACTTCGTCATTGCGCCAGTCGCGCAGCACATGGGCGATTTGCCGCAGTGCTTTGGGCGACACCCGACCGCGGCGCACATAGGTCACCTGAATCTCTTCATTCGTATGCAGATTCTTGAAGCCGAGCGCCCGTGTCGCGGGCAAACGCAGTTTCGCCCAGGCCTCGTCGACCGGCAGTGCCGCCATGGCGGCCGTCGCCGCCAATCCTGTAATCAGGCCGCGGCGCGTTAGATTTTTGCTGGGAAACTCATCCCCGATGAAACTCATACCGTCACCCCTACTTGCACAACGGCGCGCACTATATCGGAAGTTAACCAATTCGACAAGCAACGGTTCCGCGGCATTTGAGTTATCCCGCCCGTTGCCCGAACAACGTCCGGGCCAGGGCGCCGTCACGCTTGTAGATATCGCCGCGGAAATGCACGGAGCCGTCTTTGTTGACCCAAGCGGTCAGGTAACTGATATGCACCGGCAACGGTTCCTTCAACACCACGATCTTGCGCTTGCCCGACGCGATGGTCCGGTCGATCCGCGCCCGGTCCCAGCCCGGATTGTTGGCCAACACATACTCCGCCAGTATCCGCGGTTCATGGACGCGGACGCAGCCATGGCTGAAACTGCGCACCGTCTGACGAAAGCCGGATTTGGCCGGCGTATCGTGCAAATAGATGTTGAAATGGTTCGGCAGCATGAACTTGATCCGCCCGAGCGCGTTGCCCTGGCCAGGTTCCTGGCGCAGCCGGTACGGAAAGCGGCCGCTATATTGGCTCCAGTCCACGCTATAGGGGTCCACGATCCCGGCATTGCCGCCCCAGCCGTCGAACAGGGTAAAGTTCTTGCGCGCCAAATAGCCCGGATCTTTCTTTATCTGAGGCAGAATTTCATTGCGGGCGATGCTTGGCGGCACGTTCCAATAGGGATTGATGACGATATGGGTCATCTCCTTACTGAACACCGGCGTCTTATGGTAGGTCTTGCCGACGACGACGCGCATATCCAGGATCGTTTTCGGCTCATCGACCAGTTTAAGGTCGAAATTGGCCAAGTTGACGAAAATGTAACGCTGACCGAAATCGTCGCGCATCCAACGCCGGCGTTCCAGATTGATGGTCAATTGCTGGATCCGCGCCTCGACGCTGACATTCAGTTCCCGCAACGTGGCCTTGCCGACGGCGCCATCTTGATCGAGGCCGTGGCGATACTGCATGCGGCGGACCGCGTCTTCCATATCGGGATCGTATAGTTCCGGATCGCCGCCGGCGAGCGATTGGTCGGCGTCGTCGGACAGGTCGCCGGCGATGCGCAGCCATTCGCGCAGCATGGCGATGCGCGGGTCGGTCATGCCCGGTGTCAGGGTCGGCCCGGACGGGATCGTCGGCCAGCCCCCTTTTTCGGCCAGCGCGCGGTAATCGTGGAGCGCTTGCTGCACCCGGGCATACCGCACCGTCTTCGGGCGATATTCGGCCAGCAGCTTGGCCATATCGCCGTCCTCCGCCGCCATCGCCAAAACCTTGGTCGCATCGACCCGATCCCGGAAGGGATAGAGTTTGGGATCGGCGATCTGCGGCGAGGTGCGGCCCTCGCCGAGATCGGAGGCGAACTTCACCAAGCCAAGGCTCAGCCGCATTTCCAGTTCCGCCAACTGGCTCATCTCGCCGGTCGACGCCAGTTCCAGGATTTTCGACAGGCCGTAATCGCCGGGATCGAGGCCGTCCTTGGCCGCTTGCGACAATAACTCCGTCAGTTGCCGGCCCTTCTCGTTGACCCCGCCGTCGCCGACGAAAATCGGCAGCATGGCGCGATCCTGATAGAATGGCTCGATGCTGGCCAGCAGTGTCGTGTCTTCTTCCGTTGCCGCGCCCGGTCCTTGCGCCAACTGGAGGGTCAGCGCTTCCGTCATCGTTTGGGCCTGCGTCGTGCCAACGAAGAAGAGGGTCAAGAAACTAAAGGTCAGCGCCCGCATGGCGATCCCCCTACTGCGAATCAAACACCAATCCTCAATTTACCGCGAATGACAGTGAACTGTCAGCGGGCTTATTGGGGTTACCCCCGCTTGCGCAGATCGGGCGCGTGGTGGGGTGCGATCGCCGGCTTGGCGTCGGAACCTTCGGCCAACGCCGCCGCGGCGCGTTCGTTCGACATGATCTTGCTCATGATCGCTTCGCCGGCCCGCTCGAACACCTCGCGATTGTTGACCACGAATTCGCGGCTTTCGCGATAGGGTTCCAACATGCCGTTCAATTCCGGCATGACATAGCGGGCCACCAGATCCCAACTGCGCATGGTGTTTTCCCGATTGGCCCAATCATGGACGAAACCGATCACGGTGCCGAAGCCGCCGGTCAAAGCCTGCATCTCGCGGATCCGGGCCACAAGATCGTCAGGCGTGCCAATCACCGCGGTGGCGCCGTCCACATAGGCCGTCTCCTCGACCGCTTCATGGACATCCTTGAACGCCTGCACGCCCGGCCGCATCAAAGTGCCGACGGTATATTCGTTATGCCAGCGTAGCAGGCCGTCCTGGGCTTCCAGGCGGGCCTGTTCGCGGGTTTCCGCGATATGCCAGGACAGCACGATGCGCCAGTCCATGCGGTTGACGATATTGCCATGCTCGGCAGCGGAATCCTCGGCGAACTTCCATTGGGTCGGCAGCGCTTGGATGCCGGCGGTCGACATCGAGCCGATGGATAGCACGCCCGTGCGGTGCTTGCCCGCTAAGGTCATGCCCGACGGGCTGACCATGGAGGCGACGGCGAAGGGCATGTCTTCCTGCACCGGTAATAGCTGTAATCTGGCGTCGCGAAGGGTGAACCAATCGGCGTCGTAATCGAACCGGTCCTCGCCCCGCAGCAGGCGGCGGATCACCCCGATCGCTTCATCCTGTCGGTCGCGTTGGGTCATCGGATCGATCCCCATGGTATGGGCATCGGACGGCAGCGCGCCGGGGCCGGAGCCGAAAATCGCCCGCCCGCGGGTCATGTGATCGAGCTGCACCATGCGTTGCGCAACCAGGAACGGATGATGATAGGGCAGGGAGACCACGCCGGTGCCGAGGCGGATGCGCTGGGTCCGCTCGCCGGCGGCGGCCAAAAACATTTCTGGGGAGGCAATCATCTCCCACCCGGTCGAGTGATGTTCGCCGCACCAGAACTCGTCATAGCCGAGGGCGTCGAGCCGCTCGACGAAATCCAGATCGGAGCGGAATTGAAGGGTCGGATTTTCCCCAATCGGGTGGTGCGGCGCCAGAAACGCGCCGAATTGCATGCGGGCCATGTTACGGATTTCCTTTATGTCGGCAGGTTGCGGCGATCTTAACACGAAACGCCGCGCGCGGGACAAGCGCCGCGCCGCCCTCGAAGCGGCGTCGTCACCCTAAAATCTCCTCGATCGCCCGGCTCGCCCCGTCGCGCTGGACCGGCGTTAGGTGCAGACCGACTTTGGTCCGGCGCCAAAGCACGTCATTGGGCGTGCGCGCCCATTCGTTGTCGCGCAGATAGGTTACTTCGCGGGTCGTGAGGCCGCCGCCTAGTTTAGGCCCCAGGTCGTCGGGACTGGCCGCGCCATCCAAGATTTCCTCGATCCGGCTGCCATGCCGGCGGGCCAGCGCGCGTAGCCAGGGGAGCTCGAACTTCGGCCGGCGGCGCGCTTGATCGTCGACAAAGGCGTCGAAATCCAAACCGTCCAAATCGCCGCCGGGCAAAGCCGTGGACGCGGTCCAAGGCGCCGTCATGTTTGGTAGAAAGGGGCGAAGCATGGCCAGGCATTCCTCCGCCAGACAGCGATAGGTCGTAATCTTGCCGCCGAACACGGACAGCAACGGCGGTTCCCCCGGCGCGCCGTCGAGCTCGAGATGGTAGTCGCGGGACACCTCGGAGGGATTGTCGACGTCTTCGTTGAGCAGCGGCCGCACGCCGGCATAGCGCCAGACGATGTCGTCGCGGTCGAGTGGGCTTCGCAGATAGCGGTTGACGGCGGCGATCAGATAGTCTTCCTCCGCCGCGCTGACGTCGACGTCGGCCGGGTCGCCTTCGTCCGGCACGTCGGTGGTGCCGATCAAGGTGAAGCGGCCCTCATAGGGCAGCATGAAAATGACCCGGCCATCGTCGTTCTGAAACAGGTAGCCGTCTTCGGCGCCGGCGACCCGCGGCACGACGATGTGACTGCCCTTGACCCGGCGGACGGTCGGCTGACTTGCCTCGCCGCTGTCGTCGTGGAAGCGGCGCAGCATGCGGCCGGCCCAGGGTCCCGCGGCGTTGACCACCACTTTGGCGCGGGCCTGCCAGTTTTGATTGTCCCGTATGCCGTCGATGCGCCAAACGCCTTGTTCCCGGACCCCGCCGATGACGCGGCTGCGGGTTTCGACGCGGGCACCCAGATCGGCCGCCTGTCTGGCGTTCAGCACGACCAGCCGGGCGTCGTCGACCCAGCAATCCCAATAACTGAAGCCGCGCGAAAATGCCGAATCAAGGGCGCCGCTGTCCAGACGCAGTCCGCCGGAACCGGGGATGACCTGCCGACGATAAAGGTGATCGTAGAGAAACAAGCCAAGGCGCAGCATCCAGGCCGGCCGCATGCCCGGTGCGTGAGGCAGGACGAAGCGCATGGGCCAGACGATATGCGGCGCCTTGGCCAACATCACTTCCCGTTCCTTCAGCGACTCGCGGACAAGGCGGAATTCGTAATGTTCGAGATAGCGTAGACCGCCGTGGATCATTTTCGAACTTGCCGACGATGTCGCGCCGCCAAGATCGTTGGCCTCGCACAGCAATACCTTCAATCCCCGCCCCGCCGCATCGCAGGCGATCCCGGCGCCATTGATGCCGCCGCCGACGATCGCCAAGTCGTAGATCTCGTCCGCCGTCATGGCCGTTATCTCTGTTCTCCCGCATCGCGGCGATCCAGGCTTTGCGCCCGCCGCCGTTCTTCATGTAAGCTTTCTCCGATCTATACCGTCATGTTGGAAATCGCGACAGCGTTAATCCGGCATTTCCCTAACAGCGACGCGCCCGGGCAACCGAGAGGAAGCAGGCATGAAATTTGGGATTTTCTACGAACATCAATTGCCCCGACCGTGGGCGGCGGACAGCGAACATAATCTGTTGCATGACACATTGGCGCAGATCGAGTTGGCCGACCGGATCGGCTACGACTATGCCTGGTGTGTCGAGCATCATTTTCTTGAGGAGTATTCGCACTGCTCGGCACCCGAGGTGTTTCTGGGCGCGGCCAGTCAACGCACGGAAAGCATCCGGCTCGGCCATGGCATTATCCAACTGACCACCAACGATCCCCATCGGGTGGCGGAGCGGGTGGCAACGCTCGACCTCTTGTCCAACGGCCGGGTCGAACTGGGCATGGGCGAAGGGGCAGGCCCGGCGGAGCTCCATCCCTTCAACATTCAGGTGCGGAGCAAGCGCGACCGTTGGGAGGAGGCGGTGAAGGCCACGATTCCCATGTTCACGAAGACGGATTGGGAATTTCATGGCGAGTTCTACGATTTCCCGGCCCGCAACGTGGTGCCGAAGCCGTTGCAGAAACCGCATCCGCCACTCTGGGTCGCCTGCTCCAATATCCAGACCATCGCCAAGGCCGGCGAATGGGGTATGGGCGCCCTGGGCTTCTCCTTCATTTCGCCGGAAGCGGCGCGGGCCTGGGTGCATCGCTACTACAATGTCATGCTGAACCACGGCAACAAGCTGACGGACTATCCCACCAACCCGAACATCGCCATCGCCAACGGCTTCATGTGCGCCGAAACCGATGAGGAAGCGATCGAAAAAGCCGCCGGCTGGACATTTTTCATCTTCGCGCTCAGCTACTATGGCCGCAAAGGCGTCGACGCGCCGGGCAAGGGCAATCTATGGGATGCCTATCAGGATTGGCGGCATACGGATAAGGCGCAGGAAGCGCTCAACAGTGGTCTCATCGGCTCCCCCGAAACCATCCGCAAGAAACTGCGTCAGTATCAGGACGCCCATATCGATCAGGTGATCCTGCTGAACCAAGCCGGCAAGACCAGCCATCGGGATATCTGCGATAGCTTGAAGATGTTCGCTCAGGAAGTCATGCCCGAGTTCCACGGGCGGGAGGAGGAGCATCAGTCCTGGAAGCAGCGGGTTCTGGCCGGCGAAATCGAGCTGGAGGAATTGGACACCACGCCCTTCGATCTCTACAGCCATCAGAACGAAGACATCGTCCGCCTGACGCCAGAGCAACTCAAGGCCCAAATGGCGGCGAAGGAAGCGGCGGCGCAGGGGGACTGACTTAACTGTCCTCCGGTGGCGCCGCCGTAACTTCGACGCAGGTGCCGCCTCGCCAGTTTTCGGTATCCACCGTCGCACAGCGTGCGGGGACGGTAAGCTGGCGGCAGAACATCCTGGTTTTGCGGAAGAGGAAGAAATCCAAACGCCCCGCGGCGCGAAGACGTTCGCCGTCATTGTAGATCGGTGCGCCGCAGAGCCGCGCCATCGCCACCGTACGTTCCCCATAGAGCGCGAAATAGCTGGTGAAGCTGTCGTCCGCGATCAACGTGACTTGATCCGGCAAGGTATGTTTTGTCAGAAGCGTTACGCCCTCGTCCGTGGCCTGCCGGAATGCCGAGTGCTTCGCCAACGGCCGGCCGGTCCCGGCATTGATAAAATCGTTGGGGAAATCCAGTTCCGTCAAATAGTTGAACGCCGCCATCTGCCACCAGACCAGCCCCGCCGCCAGGACGCCGGCCAGAACCGCTTTGCCCCGCGCCGCGGCGAAACTCCGCGCGAATAGCCGGGACAGTCCGACCGCAATGACGATGGACGCGAACGCCGTCAGCGGCAGGTGATAATAGTTGATGCGGAAGTAGAGATTGGTGAACACCAGGAAGGCGACCAGGATCGGCGTGAGAAGCAGCAGGACCTTCGCCCGCCGCGCGGTGTCGCGCACCGCCAAGACGACGAGCAGGAGGAGCGGGCCGTAAAACATGAACAGCCAATAGATGGCGATGCGGCTCCATGTCTCGGACGACAGCTTCAAGGCGAAGGGGCCGAACACGTGATTTGCGAAGGCCGGCATGGCCAGGAAGTCGGCGGCAAAAACATTGTCCGCCTTCAGCCCATCCGTCCACTGGGACCAAAGCATTGCGGCCAACAGCGGGGCCGCGTAAACCGCCAACACCGCCAACTGCCAGGCATGGAACCCGGATTTGGTCAGGGCGCGGTGGAGCGCGCGCAGAACCAACCAGGCGATAGCCGGCCCGACAATCAGCAGGGTGGTGATTTTGCTGAGGGCGGCAAGGGTCCCAACAACAAGAATGAGCAGAAGGCGCTTGGTGGATGGTCGGTCGTCTGCCAGGTCGAGGCTCAAGATCAATAGCAGTAGCGCTGGTGCCAGGGCGAAAAACTCGATCGTGACATTGAACGCCCAATAGACGTTCATCGGCAGCAGATAGAATAGAAGCATCGCCAGCAAACCGACCCGATCGTCGAACAGCTTGCGGCCCAACACCGCCGTCAGCAAACCGCAAAGCAGAAAAGCCGCGAAGTTGACGACCCGGCCGGCGGCGACGGCGACAACCGGTAGATTTTCGCCGTCGGCAAAGCCGTCGCCGATCATCGCCGCGATCGCTTGGAAGAGCGGCAATTCGAACTGGATGATCGGCTGCTCCGCCCCAAAGATCGGCAGTGCCAAGGCGTCTAAGCTGAAGCCGGCGGACAACATGGAATGGATGGCCAGCGCGGTCTGGCTCTGCCGCAGGTCATGCTGGTAAGTCAGCGGCCCGTCGAAATCGCAAAGAAAAAAGCCGGCCAAGGCTGCCAGAAAGAGGCAGATCGACTCGAGGCGATAATCTCGGAAGAAACTCATAACGCAACGGACACACAACTAAAACCAGACCGACAACGACGGTGCGCCGTTAACTTAGCACAGTGGCACACTTTCTGCCCACGTCGTCTCATCGACATGCTCGCCGACCACCATCGGGACTTGAACGCCATTACGTCTCCAAATGGTAAACCTTGGCGGCGATGCGCCAGCGATCGTCGAGCTTAAGGAAGCTCAATATATCGACAAATCGAGCCGGCGGCACATTGACCGTGACTTTGGCGACGGCGCTGCTTGGACTGGATAGGTCGACGGCGAGGATGTTGCCCGAACGCGAGTGACCAGCGCTCTTGGGTGACGGTCGGTTCGCCACCAAATCCAAATAATCCGCGATCGGCATCACTGCTGCTTTATCGTCACTAACGGCGTAAAGATGGGCGTCAGGTAGAAAGAGTTCGCCGAGGCGCACGGCGTCTCCTCGGTGCAGGGCGTCGAAATATTCGGTCGCGGCGCTAACCAAATCGGTACATACGGCCATGGTTTATCTCCATTCGGATTGTTCGTTGATCGAATGCAGCATGCGGAAGAAAAGCGGTGGCTAACAAACGCCAAATTGACCGCAGACATGACATTTTGTAAGGGTAGGGATGTCGCGCCTTCCCTTCAACGCCATGCAGGTCATTGAAGCCGTCGTTCGGTTGGGCAGTTTTAGCGCCGCCGCGCGGGAGTTGGGCCTGACGGACTCCGCGATCAGCAATTCGGTTCGGCGTTTCGAAAGCGACTTGGATCAGACCCTGTTCGAGCGCCATGCCGGGCGGGTCGAGCCGCGCCCCGCGGCGCACCGGATCGCGGCGGCGACGTCGCAGGCCAGTTATTTACTACGCGGCGCGCTCGACGAACTCACCGATCCGGCATCGGTCCCGACGATTACATTGGCTTGCACGCCGACATTCGCTACCCGCTGGCTCGCCAGCCGCATGCCGGGCCTGCGGGCGGCCGTGGCACCGGTTCGGATCACCATGTCGTCCGGGGTCGCGCTCACGGACGAGGCGGATTTATGGGTTCGCCACGGCTCGATCGAAGGCGGCGACGACCGCTGGCCGGGCTTGACGGCGCTGCTGCTGATGCCGGATGTGAAACAGCCTGTCGCGGCGCCATCCCTGATCGGGGACGGTCCGGTATCAGACTTGGAGGTGTCGCGCTATCCCTTGATCGCCGTGGCGGCGCGACCGGACGAATGGCCGGCCTGGTTTGCCGCCGCCAGTCTAGGTGCCGCGCCGGACCCAGTCGCCCGCTTCGATGTCACCGCCAATGCTTGGGATGCCGCCCGCGCCGGCACGGGCATCGCATTGGGTAATCCCACTTTGCTCGCCGACGACCTCGCCTCGGGTGATCTTCATGCATTAAGCGATACCCGGCTCCAAACCCATGCTTACTATCTATGCCGCCGGCGGGGCGATCGCCGGAGTTATATCAGACAGGCATGGCGATGGTTTCGGGAGGCATAGTGGTAACGGCCAACTAATTCGGAGCGTCATCTTCAGCCGACTTCCTCGGTCGTCCGACGGATCGCGGACGGAGGGTTCGGCCGAGCCGTCGCTCCCATTCGGCGAGAAAGGCTTCGTCGCCGGCGGGTCGGCCGGTGCGGCTGTGGCGAAGCAGATCGTCGACGTCGGCGGTATCGACAGGGGTGGCGAGCAGGCTTGTCCAGTCACCGGCGATGCCGGCCAGACCGCCGCGGTCGACCAGACCATCGGGTTCGACCGACAGATGCGCCCCCGCACTTGACCATGGCCAATCTTCCGGCTGCCGCACCAGCCCGGCGTCGACCGGTGCCCGCGCCACATAGCGGGTGCAGGCGATTAGCCAACGCCGGTCCATGGCGAAGGACTGAAAGCGCTCCTGCCAAAGATGGCCGCGCCAATCTTCCCGCTGGTTGACCCGCCGCGTATAGCGCCGGTGGGCCTCGCCAAGCCCGCGCCGGAGCCCGTCTTCGTCCCCCGGCACCAGGATCAGATGCACTTGGTTCGGCATCAGACAATAGCTCCAGACCGCCACGCCCGCGCGGCCGCAGAACTCGGCCAACAGGTCCTTGTAGGCCTGGTAATCGTCGTCGTTGAAGAAGACGACCTGCCGCCGATTGCCGCGCTGAGTCACATAGTGCGGCACGCCGGGCAATACGATGCGCGCGAGACGAGCCATGGCGCAATGCTAGCGGGGTTGCCGGAGTTATGTCAAGAAAATATATACTGTCCCTTGATTTGATCTTCGAGGTTTCCAACGACTTCTAGGACCTGCTCCGCCGCAGGGGCATCGGCGAGGAATGCCGACTTTGTAACATGGCCTATGCGATAACGTAGAATCGACACGGCTTGTCGGCCTTTCAGCGGCCTAGTGTCGAAAGCGAGCGGTCGACGGGTCGTCGAAGACAAAACAACTTCATTGCCGTGCCGACAACAACTGCGTCGGCATCGTTTCTGTCGCCAGGGGCAACAATATCCAAAATGTCGTACCCGAGACTTGGTTTTTGCGGGAAGTCGATAACGCCGTCCATTAATTCGATGAGCTGTTTGCAGACGGACAAGCCGACACCGCTTCCCTCGATTTCGGAACCCTCCAAGCCAAGGCGGTTGAAGGGCTGAAAAATCTTCCCGCGATCGGCCTCATCGATACCGATGCCGGTATCGATGACCTCTATCTTTACCATGTTTTTCTCGGGGTAGAGTGCAGCGCGGAGCGTAAGTGATCCGTGTTCGCAGTTGTATTTGATTGCGTTCGAAAGAATATTCAGAACAATCTGTCTGATCCGTGTGGCGTCCGCAAGTATCTCGTAATCGAAAACGCTTTCAAAATCCAGGTTCAGATTGAGATTTGCATTTTCGACAAGGGGTTTTATGAGCGAAGCGCATTCCTGCAGAACGTCATATATTCTGAGATTCCTAACGTCCAATTTGGTGTGACCGGCTTCGATCTGGGAGAAATCCAAGAGCTGTTCGACAAGCCTCAGGAGGATTTGCCCACCGTTCATGATATGCTGCAAGGCATTGACGTCTTCTTGATTATTCCGCGATTTCGCGCCGATCAGCAGGAGCTGGGTAAAGCCCAGGATAGCGTTTAACGGGGTTCGCAATTCGTGGCTCATTGAAGAAAGGAACTCCGACTTTGCGCGATTTGCCGATTCGGCCTCTTCAATGGCATGCTCCAGTTCGGTCGTATGCCGCGTGACGCGATTGCGGTACTCCACGATGGTTTCGATCATCTGTCCGAAAATATTGTAGAGAACGCCGATTTCATCCCGCCGGTTCACCCATTTCTCACGTTTGGCCCGGTTTTGGGTTTCGGCTACCTCCAAACTCAAGCCGTCCATTCCATGTTCGACAATTTCATGGGAAACGCTGGCCACATAGGAAAGTGGCGCGATAAGCCAGTGAATGGCCAGCCAAGCGAACAAAAGCGTTACCGCGGCGATGGCCGCGCTGAAAGCGACGGCAATAACGCTGTTGCGGTAAATGGAGTTCTGCAAGACGGCCAAATCCAGGCTAAGCCGAACGAAGCCGATGATTTCCCCCGCCTTGCCACCATTGACGCTGCCATCCGAGATATCTTCAATACTTCCTGCTCGAATCAATTCACGGATAATCGGCATCGTGACGACAATTCCGGCCCGTTGACCAAGCCAGTCCGGTTGAAACGGAGCGCCGCTTTTTTCGCTGTAAACCATTTCGCCCTTGGCTCTCGCCAAAGTTGTGTCGGCGTCGTCAAGTCGACGGCGCACAAAATCGGCTTCGTTGGACGCGAGCACAAGTCCGGATGCATTTGTGATCTCCACTTTCCGGATGTTCGCGTCGAGACGAACAACGGCCGCAATTGTTTCCGAGAGCCGCGATTTGTCTTCCGTCAACACGGCGTATTTGCTGAAATCCGAAAGAAACTTGGAATCGCTTTTCAAGTCGCGAACAACATTTTCTCGCTGCAGCTTGATTTGCGTCCAATTGTAGTAAGTCGTCAAAGAGACGCAAACAACTGCGACAACGCAGCATACGAACGAAATGGCGCCTGCCCTGATACTGTGCATCATGCGCATGGCTGTATTCCGTTCCGATGTCTGTGCGCCGCGTGAAAAAATCGCGGGCCAGCAATATTAGTGCTCATTAACGCCAATTAATTCCTATTGAAAGAGATGGATTATTAATAAGGTTTTGAAACTGTTTGGCCGATCGGCTGTTGACAAAAACTTCAACGTCCTTGGTATTGAGCGCCACCACCGTCCCATTGCTCGTTTCCGAAATATGACGGCTGACGGAATATCCAAACCGCTTCCCGAGTAGGAAGTAGTTGGGAACGATCGCCCCCAACATCCCAAGCCGCACCAGCGCCTCCGAATATCCGAAGGCTGGGACGCGGTTCTCCAGCGTTGTATTGATCACGTATTCCGCCGAATCGCGGTTCAATACTTTTGCATCTCGTACAAACAAGATTGCGTCGGAGCTATTGATGATCCGGCGAAGCGCTGAGGGAAGTTGCTTTGGCGAGGCGATCGGTTCGAGAATCGCTTGCACGGACAGTCTTTCGGTTGCGGTTTTGAAAGCGGTGGCCCGGTCGGCATTGAGGTCTGGGTTATATATGAAACCGATCGATTTGGTGCCGGGGAAGAGCCTGCGGATAACTTCGATTTGCTGTGTCAATGGAACGTTAGTATTCAGTCGGAAATTAAGCTGATTGTTCTGCTGCAACTTCGCGACCGAATTCCGATTGGCGAAAGCATGGAAAACAGTCGCGTTGGCATGATGTTCGGCCGCAATCTGAGTCGCCGGCCAACCGATCGTTATTACCAAGTTGATGCGCTGATCCTTGATTTTTTGGACGTGTTCTTTCCCGGTCCCCATCTCCCCGGCCATGTCGAAATAACGTACTTTGCCGCAATTCGGACAGTGCTCGGTGATTCCCTTGACGATCAGCCGGCTGTGACGGGTGGACTTCGTGTCCAGTATCGCGACGTCAGCACTGGATATGCTTGCGCCGGCGCAAAAATACAGCGCGGCCGAGCAACATATTATCGCTCGGATACAAACGTACCTTATAATACGTCCGCCAATCATGATCCGATTTCGTCACCTAAGATCGCTAATTTCCACCGTATCGAAATTCTCATTCGCCCGTCAGTCTCTACTCACAATTTCGGCGCCATGGCCGATCTTAAAATTTTATTTGAAACCCTAAAAAGTGGATGACATCCGGTCGAATGCCATTGTCGTCCAGCGGGACCAACGCGTTGTAAAACAACATAACGTCGTTGGGTCCGTTCCAAACCAATCCGAGGCTGAGGTTGAAGCTGTCGTTCCGGGAGTCTCGACGATGCACCACGGCGTGTTCGCCGAGGAAATCCAACGAAACGCCAAATCCGCTAAGCAGTTTACCGCTGTCTGTTTCCGGTAGATAAGTACCGCCGACCGCATAGCGTAGAAAATGTTGCTTGCGCGCGTTTGCATTCACGGCATAGCTAACATTGGCATGCGAATTAAGCGCGCTGCCGCCAAAGTCGAAATTTTTTCCGGCAACGAATGTTGCATTGCCGCCAATTCCCCGCACGCCCTGAAAGTTTTTTTCGTCGCCGGTCGGCAGGCGGAGACTCCCCGCAATCGCGAATTCGGCATCAGCGTACTTTCCGAGAAAATACTTCGAGTTCAATTGAATATCGCCCAATCCCGTTTTGCTGCCGCGGAGCCCGGAAAACGGTGAATCGGAGTCAGCACCGAAACGATGAAGAGTGCCGGCAAAGAACCTCTTCGTCGGGTTCTCGACCACTTCGGCGATCGAGACGGCCTGCATTCTGGTTCTATGCACGGGAATGACGATGCCGATATCCCAATCGTCCGTGATCCCGTACGATCCGAACAGGAGCGAGGTTTCGATGAGCAGGTCTAATTGAATGTTCAACCGGACGACATCTTTCTCAAACGCGTAACATTGTCCGGGAGGACCGCCAATGCAGGGCGTGTCGGAACCGCCGGAATTATCGACGTCGGAATGTTTCAGATCGACCTGTAGATTGCCGAGGCTGCGTCCATTCAGTTCGCGGTACCTGGCATGCGAATATGCCCACCCCAAATTCAGCCGGCCGGCGCCTATAGTATTGGGGTTGACCACGTATGCCGAGCCGCTAATCGTGTCGGGACTGCTGACAAAGTCGTCCAACACCGGGTCGAAGACGAACGACAGCCCCGAATTTGCGCTAATTCCAGGTCCTTGCGCGGTTTCGATATCTTCGACGAGCTTGGCTAAAGTGGACAACGACGAGCCCGTAAAATGCGCGGCGTGATTAAACGGCGTTCCGCTGGCCAATTTGACGCCGTCACCGCCATAGAGACTCGGCAGCAAGTCCACCAAATTGCCATCGAACCTTTCGACCGACTGCGCTTCGGCAAATTCCGTTTCGCATCCGAATGCGGCAACGAAGACGGTTGCGAAACTCAGCAGGCGAGCTGTCGACTTGATTCGCGAAGTTTTGGTAAACAACATTTTTCGCACTTCAGCAGTCTTGCCGCGAATGGTGTCCGCGTTAGTCAAATGAAATTCGCGCGGACTGCTCATCGAGTCCAGCATAGCAAGATATAATCGATAGTGGCCATTTTGATGAATTCCCCATAATCGGATTTCCCACAATGCTGAGTTTACAATATCAGCAATTGATTTACATATCGTATATCGTCACTGTGGCCGGAAATTTGCGTTGATATTTGCAATAATAAAAGTATGCGGATAGCAAAAAAAGTAGTATTCAACTTTTCATTGCGGGTATTATGGATTTTTGCTGAAAGAAAACTATTTTTGTTGACAGAGTAGCTCGCCGACAACCAGTTTAACTGTCGCCAAACGGCAAAGCGACACATTTCCCGCCAGCACGAAATCGCACTGCCCGGAATTCACACCAACCTGTGATTTGAACGTCATCGCCGGCCGCGCGATATGCTTCGCAGACATCAATGAGACGAGGATGAGACGATGGGTTTACGGGTCGTGCCGCAGACGGTTTTTGCGTTCTTGGTACTGGTTTTGGCGGCCATTGCCGGACCGGCGCAGGCGGGCGGAAAGGTGAACACGACGTTCCTGGCCGGGGTGGCGATCGACGGCTACGATCCGGTCGCCTATTTCACCCTAGGCAAACCGGTGCCGGGCGAGAAACAGTTCAGCCATGAATGGAATGATGCAACCTGGCGCTTCGCCAGCGCGGAAAACCGGGACAAGTTTGCCGCCGCGCCGGAGAAATACGCGCCGCAATATGGCGGCTATTGCGCCTGGGCGGTCAGCCAGGGTTATACCGCCGACATCAATCCGGCCGCCTGGAAGATCGTCGACGGCAAACTTTATCTGAATTACTCCCGCGGTGTGCAAGAGACGTGGGAGCAGGACGTACCCGGCAATATCTCGAAAGCCAACCAGAACTGGCCCGGCATCCGCGCCAAATTGTAAGAAAGTGCCCGGCGGGGATGCCCTATCCCCGCCGTCGCCGCCGCCCTACGGATCGTCGGTGGTGCTGAGAATGCCTGGTCCAACGGAGCGCGGATCGCGCAGCGGCCAGCGCCCGCTTTCGACGTGACGGAGAAAATCGCCGCAGAATTGGTTGAACAGCGCCGGTTCCTCGAGATTGCTGGCATGGCCTGTATTGGGCAGGAAGACCATGGCGGACGACCGGATTCGGCGCTTCAAATATAAGCTGACATCCAGGCAAGGCTCGTCCTCATCCCCATTCAAAATCAGCGTCGGCACGGTCAGCGCCCGCAACCCCTCCTCGAGATCGTAAAGCGAGGGCCGGCGCGCCTGCACGCCGCGCATGGTGTTGGCGGACCCGAGACTGGAATGATCCCGCAATTGGTTTTCGAACTCGCGCCAGCCGCGCGGGTCCTTATTCTGGTATTGCACCCTGGTCGGCCCAAGCGCGTAGTCGGCGCCGAAGCCTTCCATGCCGCGTTCGTCGATCGCGTCCGCGGCCGCGTTTGCCTCGCGCACGAACTGCGCGCGCACATCGGTACCGGCACCGTAACCGCAACCGGCCACAACCAATGACAATGCCCGATTCGGGTAATTTAGGCCGAAATGCAATGTCGCGAAGCCGCCCATGGACAGGCCGACAATATGAGCTTTGTCGATTTCTTTCGCATCCATGACCGCGCGGATATCGTCGCGCGCGCGGTCTTGGCTGTACGCCTCCGGATCCGTCGGCACCGCCGAGGGCGGGTAGCCTCTGGCGTTGAAGGCGATACACCGGTTTGTCCTTGAAAAATAACGGATTTGCGGCTCCCAACTCCGGCAATCGCCGGCGAATTCGTGGACGAACACGATCGCCGTGCCCGCGCCGGTTTCCTCAATATGCAAAGCCACGCCATCATCGGTCTCAATCATCGTCATTTTTCACCCCTTGTCCGCAAATTAGCCAAAATTGCAATTGATTGTGCGCATCGACGCCCGCAATGTGTCGCTATTGTCACGCCAACTCACTCGCAAGACCTGGGCAAAATGTTAAAGCAAATGAATGGCGGTGTCGCTGATCGGTCGACTGAAATGTCGCGCGATGACCAGATCTTGCTGGCTTTAACCGAGCTGGCATACCGGCCGAGCATGTTGCCGCCGCATCTCCTGACCGGCGGCGCCATGGTGGCGGCGCTTTGGTATTTCGGATCGCCCCTTCAGGCCGTCCTCTGGGGCGCCGCTTATCTTGCCGTGACTTTGTATCGGGTTTTCCATCAGCAAAGCGGGCCGCGTACGGTCTACGACCGGGGTTCGGCGGAACTTTACTCCCACAAGGCGGCGCTCGGGGCATTGGCGGCCAGCTTGTGCTGGGGGCTCCTTGCCGTATTCCTGTTCCCCGAGCATGACCCCTTGGGTCAGTTTTTCATCACCCTCTTCATCTCGGTTATCGGCATGACCGCGGCCATCATGCTGGCTCATAACTTGCCCACCGCCTTCTGCTTCGTGTTGCCCATGATGATCATGTTGGTCCTGAAGCTGTTCATGATCGGAACGACCTTGCATATCGCCATGGGTGTCGGCGGCATTGCCCTGATCGGGATGCAGATCGGCACGGCCCGGCGGCAAAATAAAACGCTGCTGGAAACCTACGAATTGCGCTACGAAAACCAGGACCTGATTACCCAGCTATCGGCGGAGAAACACCGCACGGAACAGGCATTGCTGCGAAGCGAGCGCAACAACCGCCATCTCCTTGGCGTGTTGGAAAACAGCGCTCAGGGATTGGCTGTGTTCGAGACGGTGCAGGGCTTGATGACCTGGAACCGCGATCTTGAAAGAATGCTAAGGCTGCCGGCGAGATTGCTGCGCAAGGGATTGTCGTTGGCGGAGTTTCTCGGCTTCCTTCGAGATCGGAGGGGCAGGGCGATTTATCCCTGCGTGCCGCCATCGAACAGCGGTTGGACGACAAAACGACGGAACTTCAAGCGGAATTCGTCGGACCGAGACGACGCGTTGTCGAGCTCGCGGAGCATGTCATGCCCGGCGGCGGCAGCATGCTGACCTTCCGCGATGTGACTGAGCGGCGCAATGCGGAGCAGACGATTCGCGAGATGGCCTTGATAGACGGCCTCACCGGCCTGGCCAACCGCCACAGCTTCGACGAAAAAATACAAGAATCCCTTTCCTACGCCGCCCGCGGCACCCATCGGGTGGCGCTGGCGATGATGGATCTCGATCATTTCAAGCAGGTCAATGACAACCACGGCCATCCGGCAGGAGATGCCGTCTTGCGCCAAGTCGCGAGGATCCTGACGGGCAGCGTGCGGGCCGTGGATACGGTGGCCCGTTTGGGCGGCGACGAATTCGCCGTCATATTCAACGGATATGAAGAGCTCGACGATCTGCGTAAGCCCAACGAACGTATTCTCGAGCATGTTGCCGCTCCCTTCCAATTGCCGAGCGGCAACAAGGCGACCATCGGTGTCTCGATCGGTATCGCTATCGTCCAGCCGGAGGACGATAGCGAAAGCTTGATCCGCCGAGCCGACCAAGCGCTCTATAAGGCCAAACATGAAGGCCGGCATCGGATCATCTTCGCGGACAGCGAATAAGCCTGATATAACCGCCCATTCTTTGATGTATTAGGAGAAGGCGGCGCCCATGTCCGAGGCCAGGATCGATAAAACACTTGAGACGTCAACACCATTTTGGCCTGAACCGGCACGAGCGCCGGATGGTGCGCCGAATGTACTGATCATTCTGTTCGACGATGTCGGATTTTCGGATTTCGGCTGCTACGGCTCGCCGATCAAAACACCGGCGATCGACAGTTTGGCGGCCCAGGGGTTGCGGTATACGGGTTTCCACACCACGGCAATGTGCTCGACCACGCGGGCGGCGCTACTGACCGGGCGCAACCATCATTCCGTCGGCGTTGGCTGCCTAGCGAACTTCGATAGCGGTTTTCCCGGCTACCGCGGTAAGATCGCCCGCAGCGCCGGTACCCTGGCGGAAATGCTGCGGCCTCATGCTTATCGCAATTACATGGTGGGCAAATGGCATGTCACGCCGTTGAGCGAAGGCGGGCCAACGGGGCCATTCGATGGTTGGCCGCTGGGCCGTGGTTTTGACCGATTCTATGGATTCCTGGACGCGGAAACCGACCAATACGCGCCCGAATTGGTTGCCGACAATCATCATGTCGACCCGCCCGGCAATTTCGCCTCCGGCTATCATTTGAGCGCGGATCTGGTCGACCAATCGATCCGCATGCTGGCCGATCATGTCGCCGACGGGGTCGAACATCCTTGGCTGCTCTGGCTTGCTTTCGGCGCCTGCCACGCCCCGCATCAAGCGCCGGCGGACTTGATCCGCGCCTATGACGCGGTGTTCGAACAGGGCTGGGACGTGGAGCGGGCGCAACGCCTGACCCGGCAGAAGGAGCTCGGCATCGTGCCGGGCAATACCGAGTTGCCGCCACGCAACGATGGCGTGAAATCTTGGGACGAACATAGCGTCGACGAACAACGACTGTTCACCCGCCTGCAATCGGCCTACGCCGCTATGTTGGATCATGCCGACCGTCAGATCGCCCGCTTGCTAACCTTCCTAGACGAAAGCGGGCAGCACGAGAATACGCTGATCCTGGTGCTCTCGGATAATGGCGCTAGCCAGGAAGGCGGCCGCAATGGATTCATCAACGCCATGGGTCCCTTCAACCTGCGGCGCGAGCCGATGGACGAAAAAATCGCTCGGATCGACGATATCGGCGGCCCTGACACTCATTCGAACTTTCCCCATGGCTGGGCGATGGCGGCGAACACGCCGCTGAAGCGTTACAAGCAGAATACCCATGGCGGCGGCATTCGCGATCCGCTGGTCGTCGCCTGGCCCCGGGGTATCTCGACCGGCGGCGCGCTCAGGCATCAATTCGCCCATTGCAGCGATATGGTGCCGACCCTGCTCGACGCTATCGGCGTTCCGCCGCCGGATGAGGTGCAGGGCGTGGCTCAGCAGCCGTTGGAGGGCGAAAGCTTCTTCGACAGCTTCAAAGATCCGGCGGCGCCGCGCCGTCGCAGTCCGCAATATTTCGAGATGTTCGGACATCGCGGTATCTGGCATGATGGGTGGAAGGCCGTGGCGTTTCATCCCATGGGGTCGTCCTTCGACGATGACGTTTGGGAGCTCTACCATCTCGACGAAGATTTTTCCGAATGCCGGGACTTGGCGGCGCATGACCCGGATCGGTTGGCGGCGATGATCGAGCTTTGGTGGGAGCAGGCGGCGATGCATAAAGTCCTGCCGTTAGACGACCGCTTCGCCCCCCGCTTTGCCGAGAACGCGGCGCGCTTGCAAGCGGACCGTAAAGTCGCGGTCTTCCATCGCGGCGTCGGTCATGTGCCGAACGATGTCGCGCCCGATCTGCGCAGCCGCAACTACCGCATCGAAGCCGACGTGGCGATTCCCGAATCCGGCGCCAACGGCGTTCTGATCGCTCATGGCGACAGCACGTCCGGTTACAGTCTCTATCTCCGCGACGGCCATCTTCGCCATGTCATCAATGTCGGTGGCGAATTGGTGGAGGTGCGGTCCGAAGCGCCGGTCACGTCCGGCAACCATATTCTGGGCATTCAGGTCGAACGCCTGACCAGAATCCAACCGCCGAAACTGGGGCAAGGCATGGGGCGTAGTCGTTACACATTAACAATCGACGGCAAAACCGCGGGTGCGGTGGAGAGCGATCTCGGCTTCTTCATGTTGATCTCCTGGTCCGGCCTCGACATCGTGCCGCGACCGCGGTAACCCGGTCGGCAACTATGCCGCGCCATTTCCCTTTGACGGTCTGCTGCGCAAGGTGACGGTGTATTTGGATGGCGATCAGCTCTTGGATGGCGACGGACTTGGCAAAGCCGAAATGGCGAGGGAATAAAGCGCGTTCGACGCTGACATATAGGTATTGGGCGGAACGTCATGATCCAGCGAATGCTACACGGCGGTGATCCTCAGGCATTGGGCCTGAAAGGCCGGGCACCGCGCGGTGGCTGGCTCGATCTTAGTACCGGGATCGCGCCTTATTCCTTTCCGGTGACCGAGCTGCCGGCCGACATATGGCGGCAACAACTTGCCGCAACGCGCGGCGTTGGACGAGCTCCTGGCCGCCGCCGCCGGCTATTTCGGCTGCGCGCGGGAGAATTTGCTGGCGGCCGCGGGCTCGCAGGAACTTTTGCAACGTTTGCCAACTCTATTGCCCAGCGGACGCGTCGCCGTCCGCATGCCGACCTATGCGGAGCATGCTCACCGTTGGGCGGCGGCCGGTCATTACGTGGTGGCGTTGGAAGACTTGTCGACGCTGCCGCCGGATTGCCGCTATCTCGTCGTTACTAATCCGAACAATCCGACGGGAGAAGTCGTCCATCCGGAGGTGTTGCTTGCTCTGGCCGACGAGTTGGCGGCGCGGGATGGTCTGCTGCTTGTCGACGAAGCCTTCGCGGACCTGATGCCGAGTATCGGCGTCGCGGCATTTTCCGGTCGGCCCGGACTGGCGGTCTTACGGTCCTTCGGTAAATTCTTCGGTCTCGCCGGCTTGCGGCTCGGTTTTCTGGCAGGACCCAGGGATCTGATCTACCGAATGGCTGATGCTTTAGGTCCCTGGCCGCTGAGCGGCCCCGCCATCGAAATCGGACGTCGCGCCTATCTCGACGTTGAGTGGATTGCGGTGCAGCGGCAACGTTTGGCGGGCGGCATGGCGCGATTGCGGCCGATGCTGGCTGATGCCGGCACCATTGTTGGAGGAACGGATCTGTTCAGTTTGCTACGGACCCCGGCGGCGCCAGCGCTGTTCGACAGATTGGCCGCGGCCGGAATCCTGGTTCGCCGGTTCGACGATCGGCCGGACTGGCTGCGCTTCGGCCTGCCGGGCACCGACGATGAATTCGCCCGTTTGCAAACGGCGCTCGCCGGCTGAAGTGCGGGGTCAGAGCGACCCGGCAAAATCGGCGATTGCCGCAACCGCGGCTTGCCAATTGCCGTCCTGGGTGTGACCGCTGGCTTTGCGCGGCGTCAGGTCGTGGTTGCCGTCTTCCGCCCAATGGATGCGAATCGCCGGCGAAAGTTCCATGGCCGCGACCGCCTCTCGGCTTCCCATGGGGTCGCGGCTACCTTGTAGGATCAAAGTCGGTGTCTTGATGGTTTCGAGATGGGCGGTGCGCAGTTTTTCCGGTTTGCCCGGCGGATGGAAGGGATAGCCGAGGCAAAGGCAGGCGCGGGCGCCGAGTTCGTCGGCCAGCATGCTGGCAATCCGCCCGCCCATGGATTTACCGCCGATGATGACCGGGCTGGCGCCGACACGGGAATCCACTTGTCGCCAGGTTTCGAGCAGGACCTGTGGCCGGTCCGGCGGGCCGCCGCTTCCCGTCGATACGGCGCTGCCACATATAGGGAAACTCGAAGCGGATAACGCGGAAGCCACGGCCGCCCAGCGCTTCCGCATAGAAATTCATGAACGGATGGTCCCATGGGCGCGCCGGCGCCGTGGGCGAGGATGATGGCCGGTCCATCGTCCGGTCCGTCATACAGCATGTCGCTGCTTTTCACATTCCCTCTCCCGCTTGTCATTGTTTCTCGAATATCATAAGTCCGGCGCAGGACATCTCCAAGCCCGAGGACGCTCATGAACGACGCCAGCGATTTACTGCCGGTCTCCGTAATCACCGGCTTTCTGGGCAGCGGCAAGACGACGCTGCTGAACCGGCTGCTGCAACATGCGGATATGGCGAACACGGCGGTCGTGGTCAACGAGTTCGGCGAGATCGGTATCGACCATGCGTTGGTGGAGAGTTCCAGCGACGATGTCGTGCTGATGAACTCCGGCTGTCTCTGCTGTTCGATCCGGGGCGATCTGGTCGACACCCTGCGCAGTCTGGTGGTGCGCCGGGCCAAGGGCGAGGTCCCGGCCTTCGAACGGCTGGTGATCGAAACCACCGGTTTGGCCGATCCGGCGCCGATCATCCATACCTTGATGAGCGACATGTATCTGGCCGCTCATTTCCGCCTCGACGGCGTCATCGCCACGGTCGATGCGGTCAATGGTGACGGTACGCTGGACAATCACATCGAATCCGTGAAGCAGGCGGCCGTGGCCGATCGCCTGGTGATCACGAAGACCGACGTCCGGCAAGCAGCGGACCTGGCCGACCGGCTGTCGTCATTAAATCCCTCCGCCAGTCAGCACCGGGCGGTAATGGGCGAAATCGATCCGGCGCTGTTGTTCAATGCCGGCCTCTACGATCCGGAGAGCAAAAGTCTGGACGTTCGGCGCTGGTTGAAGGAAGAGGCGTATGACGCGGTGGACGGTCATGATCACAGCCATGGCCATGATCACGCGCATGATCACGACGTCAACCGCCATGACGACAGTATCCGCGCCTATTGCCTGTATCTCGAGGAGTCACTGCCGTGGGAGCGGTTGGCGACCTGGCTCGACCTTCTCAGCATGTATCGCGGTGCCGATCTGCTACGGGTCAAGGGCATTTTGAACGTTGAGGAGACCGAAGGGCCGGTGGTGATCCATGGGGTCCAGCATATGTTCCACCCGCCGGTCGAAATCCCGGACTGGCCCAGCGATGACCGGCGCAGCCGGCTCGTCTTCATCACCCGCGATATGGGTCCCGACGTGGTGCGCGGCATGCTCGATCAGCTCACGGACGGCGGCGTCAACGTCAAGTTTACCTAGATATCGCCTACTAGATATCGCCTAATAGAGCGCGGCGAAAAACGGTCTTTCAGATAGGTACCGTCCTTGGGCGGCATGACCAAGGGCGGATTTTCCGCCTTCACCTTTATGCTGTAGAAAACCGGGCCGGGTTGGTGGTGCAGGGCTTGAACCGCGCCCGGTAAAGCATCGGCGTCGAACACGGTCCCGGTCTCCCGAAAGCCCGCGGCCCGCGCCATCGCCGGCAAAGTCGACCGGACCCGCCGTATGGGTCGCCTGCATGCCGGTTTCTCCGTAGCGTTCGTTGTCGATGACGGTGATGGCGAGATTGTCCGGTCCTTGGACCCCAATCGTCGCCAGTAGGCCGAGGCCCATCAGCATCTCCCCATCGCCGGTGATCACCAGGACCCGTCTCTCCGGTTGGGTAACGGCGAGACCGAGACCGATCGCCGCCGCGCCGCCCATGGCACCCCAGAGTGGGAAAGTCAGATCCCTGTCGCCGGCGGCCGTGACGTCCCAAGTCGGTGCGCCAAGGCCGGTGATGACCAGCAAGTCCTCCTGGTCCTGCACTAACTCGGCGACGACATCTCGCCGATCCAACGGATAATTGTCGCCACGCGTCCGGTCCATCGTTCTACTTCCCGAACGTCTTGGCGCCAATCAGACGCTGCGACAGCAGGACGGTCGGCCAGACCCGGCCCTTCGAAGACCATCCGGGCGGCGGCGTTGACTGTGTCCGCGACCGCGCCGGCGCGCTCGACCGGGAATGTCATGACATCGGCGAGCCGCAGCACGTCGGCGGTCATCTGTCCCATGGGCACCTGCCAAGGATTGAATTCGCCCCATTCGCCGCGCATGGTCACCAGGATCAGCAGCGGGAATCGGCAGGTTCGGGCCAAAGACAGCATATTGACGCAATTGCCGACGCCGCTTGATTGCATCAGCAAGGCGCCGCGCTGACCGCCCAGCCAGGCGCCGGCGAGGACGGCGATGCCTTCCTCTTCCGTCGTTAACGGGATCGCGGTCATGCCGTCGTCTTCCCGGCATCGTTCGATCAGGCGGGCGTGACCGGCGTCGGGTACATAGGCGACCTGGCGAACATTCTGCGCTGTTAGGATGGCGTGAATGTCGTCCTGCCACTCGGTCGCCTTCTGTGTGTTTATCGAATTCATTGCCGGCACTATAGGCAGCGCCCCAACCCCTGTCATCCAGCTTGTTCGCCCCGGCACCGCATGATAGGTTGCCTAGCGATGAAACAGACAGGCGAACAATTCGACCGGCATTTGCCGAAATTCGTTTCCTTTCTCTGGTGAGGCTCGGCCCATCGGCGCTGTTACGCGCAATTTATACACTCCCATCGAATTAGCTTAGAGCTCGCGGTCGCGAACGCCGATCGCTCTCAACCAGAGACAAAACCATGACCGAACAAACAAACACGTTCACCAGCGCCAGCGGAATTGCCGTTGAGCGTCAGGCCCGCGACCTTGATTTCGACGCGGGCATCGAATTCCTGATCGAGGATCTGGATCGAAAGCGCGGCGCCTTCATGTCCTCCGGCGTCGAGGACCCGGATCGTTATTCTCGCTTCGAGTTCGGCTTTGTCGATCCGCCGCTGGCACTGATCGGCCGGGATCGCCAGCTCGTGGTCGAGGCCTTGAACCCACGCGGTCTGCCGCTCATCGACTTGCTTCTACCGGCGTTTACGTCGGATCCGGCAGTCTCCGTCATCGCGCGGACCGAACGCGCGTTGACCATGGAAGTAGCGCCTTCGCAAGGCGTGTTTCCGGAGGAGGAGCGTAGCCGGCAACCGTCGCTATTTACGCCGATCCGCGGCGTATTGGCGGAATTTGCCGGGCTGGACGACCCATTTCTCGGTTTGTATGGCGCGTTCGGCTACGACCTGATTTTTCAATTCGACGACATGCCGTTGAAGCATGAACGACCGGCGCGGGAGCGGCCGGTTCACGTCTTTCTGCCGGACCGGCTTTTCGTTCGGGACCGCCGCCTGGAAACCGCGCGCGCTTACGACTACGAATTTTCCAAGGGAGACGCGACCACGAAATCGCTCGGCACCGACGCCTTTTCCCCTGTGCCGCCACGGCAACCGATCGCCGTCGACGTTTCGCGGGAGATCATCTCGGATCATACCGATGCGGAATATATGGCCAAGGTCGATCTGGCGCGGGAACGCATGCGGGTCGGCGACATATTCGAAGTCGTTTTATCGCGAAAGTTCACGACCGTGTTCGATGGCGCGCCGTCGGAGATGTATCAGTTGATGCGGCGCATCAATCCAAGTCCCTACGAATTCTTCTTTCAATTCGGCGACGATCAGCTGATCGGGGCCTCGCCGGAGATGTTCGTGCGCATCAACGGCGATCGGGTCGAAAGCTCCCCGATTTCCGGCACCGCGCGGCGCGGCGCCAATGCCATGGAAGACGCGGAGCGGATCAAGGCGCTCTACAACTCCGACAAAGACGAGGTCGAGTTGACCATGTGCACGGACGTGGACAGGAACGATAAATCGCGGATCTGCGTGCCCGGCAGCATCAAACTGCTCGGGCGCCGCATGATCGAACGCTATGCCGGCCTGTTTCATACGGTCGATCATGTGGAGGGGCGTTTACGCCCGGGCTTTGACGGGCTCGATGCCTTCCTCTCGCATATGTGGGCGGTCACTTTGACCGGCGCGCCGAAGCGCATGGCGGTCCGTATCATCGAAGACATGGAAGTCGCCTCGCGCGGCTGGTATGGCGGCGCCGTCGGTGCCTTCACCTTCGATGGCACGGTCAATACGGGTATCACCATCCGCACCGTGCATTTGCTGGAAGGTATGGCGCACTATCAAGTTGGCGCCACTTTGATTTGGGATTCGGTGCCGGCGGAAGAGGAGATGGAGACCCGGATCAAGTCGACCGCCTTCTTCCGCGCGCTCGACGCCATGGTTCAAAAACAACCGGAAGCCGCGACCGATGTGGCATCGCACGTATTCGAGGGCACGTCGATTGTGTTCGTCGACAATGAAGACAGCTTCGTCCACACGCTGGCAGACTATTTCCGGCAAACCGGCGCCGAGGTCGCGACCTATCGCAACGGGCCCGGTTTGGAGGCGGCATTGGCGCAAGGGCCGGATTTGGTGATTCACTCTCCGGGCCCTGGCCGGCCCTCGGATTTCGGCGTTCCGGACTTGGTCAAGCAAGTGGCAGCGCAAGGGATTCCTCAATTCGGCATTTGTCTCGGCCTGCAGGGAATAGTCGAGGCCTTCGGCGGCCAATTGGATGTCTTAGACGAACCGCGACATGGAAAAATCTGGCATATCCGGCATGACGGCACCGGCTTGTTCGAGGATCTGCCGGAGAACTGCCAATTCGGCGCCTATCACTCCCTCGTCGCCGTGCCGGACCGGCTGCCGGCGGAGTTGGAGGCGGTGGCGCACACGGAGGCAGGGTTGATCATGGCCGTTCGGCATCGGTCTTTACCCATAGCGGCCGTTCAGTTCCATCCGGAATCGATTCTCTCCTTCGAAGCCGACGTCGGGCATCTTCTTGTGCGTAATGCGATGAAAATGCTATTATTTGGCGGCAAGGGCGAGAAGGCGGCCTGATATTACCGCTGGACGGTGCGAAACGGCGACGTTCCGATAATCTACCGCTGCCGGTTGGCGTGTGGAACAAGTCTTTGCTTGAACAGTATTTATATGTCGAAACGGTCTTTGATGGATCCTTGACGAATGGTTTTTTGGGACGCTTTTCAGAAACTGCCCTTGTCGGTCCGAATCATATGGTTCGTGGCCATCGCCTTTGTCGGGTCGATGGCCGTTCTAACCGCCGCTGGCGTCGATTTCACCAGTCAGGAAGCGGCGGTGGCTGATCGCAATGATCGGGTCCAAACGCGAAGCGCGACGCGGTCGGAAAGACAAGCCATTTCCGATGACGAGTATTACGGCACCAACAATAGTAAAAAGTCGCGACAGGCGCGGCGTAAGCGAGAGCGAGAAGAAGATCCCCACAGCGACCTGAACAATAATGACCTGAAAGACGGCGGTTCATTTACCGATAGCTACGATCCCGACAATCCGCCCGGACTGAAAGGCGACTGATCGGGCACCCTTCCTAAACCGCATTCCGCGGCACTAATATTCTTTCGAGAGAGAACAACAGCGATGGACTTCACCATTCCGCGTGACATCGCGGACAAGCTTGCTGAATTGGATGCTTTTATCGAGGCGGAAATCAAGCCGCTCGAACGCGAGAATATGCAATTCTTCGATCATCGTCGGGAATATGCCCGCACCGATTGGGAGAACGACGGGCAGCCGCGAAAGGAGTGGGAAGACCTTCTCCGCGAGATGAAACGGCGCGCCGACAAGGCCGGCCATTTGCGCTTCGCGCTGCCCAAATCGGTCGGCGGCTCCGACGGATCCAATCTGGCCATGGCGATGATCCGCGAACATCTGGCGATGAAGGGGTTGGGGCTGCATAACGATTTGCAGAACGAATCCTCCATCGTCGGCAACTTCCCGCTCGCCCACATGCTGCTGGCTTTCGGTACCGAGGCGCAGAAGGAGGAGTTTCTGGAGGCGAGCATCACTGGCGCCAAGCGGATCGGCTTCGGTCTGACAGAGCCCAATCACGGCAGCGACGCGACCTATCTGGAAACCACGGCCGTGCGCGACGGCGACGATTGGGTGATCAATGGGGTCAAGCGGTTCAACAGCGGCCTGCATCATGCCACGCACGATCTGGTCTTCGCCCGCACGTCCGGCGATCCGGGGCGGCCGCACGGCGTCACCGCCTTCATCGTGCCGGTCGAGACGCCGGGATTTTCCGTCGATTACATGCACTGGACCTTCAACATGCCGACGGACCATGCCGAGGTGACGTTGAAGGACGTGCGGGTCTCCAACGACACGATTCTAAATGAGGAAGGTGAGGGCCTGCTGGTGGCGCAGCACTTCCTGCACGAAAATCGCATCCGCCAGGCCGCCTCGAGTCTCGGTGCGGCGCAGTTCTGTATCAATGAGGCGGTGGCCTATGCCAAGGAACGTAAGACTTGGGGCAAACCGCTATCGACCCAGCAGGCGATCCAGTTTCCGCTGACCGAACTCCATACGGAAGCCGAAATGGTCCGCAACCTGGTTTACAAAACCGCCTGGAACCTGGACCAGCACAACCATTTAGCGGTGACCGATCAGGTTTCCATGGCCAACTACCGGGCCAACCGTTTGGTTTGTCAGGCCGCCGATCAGGCGATCCAGGTCCATGGCGGTATCGGCTATACCCGCTACAAGCCCTTCGAGCATATCTACCGCCACCACCGCCGCTACCGCATCACCGAGGGGGCGGAGGAGATACAGATCCGCAAGATCGCCGGGCACCTGTTCGGATTTTTGCGTAAGAACCGATAACAGCGCAGCCGCCGTCAATTCTGGTCCGTCATAACTCATTTCGTCATCCCGGAATCGCGCTGCGGTATCCGGGATCGTTTCAGACACCGTGCCTTGGGCGATCTCGGCTCTCCGCTGCGCTGCGGCCGGGATGACCGCGAGCTCTAATCCTCCCGCGCGACGAAGTCGAGCGCTTGCCGCGCCGTGCGGATGGTGTGTTTGCGTTTCAGCGGGGAGTTAAGGAACCGGTTCAAAGCCGCGGTGATGTCGCCGGTCCAAGGAGCGTCCGGTGCCTGCTCGACCTCGTCGGCGACGGCGCAGGTGAGTTTCACCAGATGACAGGAGACGATGTACTCGAACTGGCTGTGATCAAACAGCGACGCCTTGGCCTCCGCCAGAAACCGCTTCGGATCGTCGACCCGCCACGGGGCGACATCCAGATCCTCGTCTAGATAACCGGCATTGCGGCCGACGAAGCACGCCATCTGCAGTAGCGCTTGCGGCCAAAGCGCCGGCTGCTCTTCGCAGAGATGCCGGCAGGCATTGGCGAAGGTCAGGGTGTGGGTGAAGTCCAGCCAATTTATATTGTCGTCGACCTGATTGTCGGTGCGGCCTTGGATGGCGAGATCGAAATGCAACATCTGCCGGGCGTTAGCGCCCAGCAAGGCATTATATAGCGCGATCGGATCGCCACTATGGGCGGCGGCTGTGTCGAGACAATTGTTCACGGACTTGGCGAAAAAATCATCCACTTGGGGGATTGCGCCATTGCCGTTTAGGTTCTGCAAGGCGGTTGCGTAGTGGCGGAATTCGGGGATCAGGTCTTCCCGCCGGGCGAAGATCAGACCGCGCACCAGGGCCAAAGTTAGGGGTAGCGCGACGTCGTCGCCCAAATGATCGACCAACTGGCCGATCTTCACCACATAAATCGCCGAATGGCCGAAGTCCTGATAATGCGCCAGTGCCGCGCGGGCGAGGGCGGGGCGGATATCGCCGTAAGTCTTGCCGTTGTTGAGGGCACCGCGGACCAGCGCTAAGGCGGCCGCTTCGTCCTCGGCCTCGATCGCCGAGACGAGGGCGTCGGCGTCGTAGGGCGTTTCGCCGTCAGGATAGGGGAAGGCCGGTTCGCGCAGGGTGTCCCAGGCGATATGACCGAGAATTTCGACCAGCGGTACCAGGCGCGCCGCGTCATCGTCGTCGCCCCGTTCGCGCAAGTCCAACCAGTCGGGCGCGGCGGCGTAGGCGTGGCTCATACCATACTCGAAATGATCGTGGCTCCAGCGGATCGCTTCCCGGACCGCCTCCAACGGATCGCCGCCGGCTTTGATCAGCCGCGCCAGTTCCCGCGCCATGCGGTCGTATTCGTGGCGGGGCAAGGCGTCCTTCAGATTTTCGAGAGCCGTTGCCTGGCGTTCTTCCGCCGGCGCTTCCGTCACGTCGATCCAGATTTGGTCGCCGCGAAGCTCGACCGGATAGGTCCGCAGCCGGTCGCCGTCGGTCAAATTGTCGCCGCTGGCCAGGTCGAACTTCCAGTTATGCCAATTGCAGGTCAGGGTGCAGTCGCCGGTGACCGTGCCTTCGCTCAGCGGATAGCCCTCGTGCGGACATCGGTTGTTACAGGCATAGATGCCGCTGTCGCGTTGGAACAGCGCAATCTGCTTATTGCCGACACGGACGATTTTCGGGTTGCGTTCGGCCAGATCGGCCAGGGTGGCGATCTGTACCATGTCTTGCGCCTGACGAACGGACATACTCGATCTCATAATCTTGTGAATGATATTGTTTAGAATGATTCCAATTTAGACAAGTGATGTGCCAAAAGCAAGTCCAGCGAATTTTCTTTTTCCGCCAGACGGGATATTGTGCCTCACCAACCATTCGAATCTTCATACTTTCAGTCATGGGGCATCGTGTATGAGCGTAAAGATCTTGGCGTTCTCCGGCAGTTCGCGTCGGGCGTCGATCCATAAGAAGCTTCTGAAAACCGCCGTGGCCGGCGCCCGAAACGCTGGCGGCGAAGTCACGTTGATCGATCTCTCCGATTTCGATCTGCCGCTCTATAACGGCGATCTCGAGGAAGAGCACGGCATCCCGGAGGATGTCAGAAAAATCAGAGCGCTGTTTAAGGAGCATCACGGGCTGTTGTTGGCCTGCCCGGAATACAACAGCTCGATCACGCCGCTTCTGAAGAACGTGATCGATTGGTGTTCGCGGCCGGAAGACGGTCAATCGGGGTTGGTGCATTTCACCGGTAAGACCGCGGCGTTGCTCTCCGCATCGGGCGGTGCTCTGGCGGGTCTACGCGGCTTGTTCACGGTGCGGCAGATCCTCAGCGTGCTGGGGACCCATGTGATCCCGGAACAATACGGTCTGGCCGGCGCCGGTTCCGCCTTCGACGATGACGACAATCTGGTCGATGAGGCGACGCGCAGCGCTGTCGCGGGTATCGGCGCCACGCTCGTCCGTACCACCGAAAAACTGAACGGATAGATCATGGAGAGCGCTTGGTCCGACAGCCATGCCCAGGCGATGGTCGCCGATTACGCCAAGATCGGCGTCGGTACTGACCTGGCGTTGCGGGTCTATACGACACGATTGCTCGGCCAGGATCCGGCCCTGGTGTTGCATGGCGGCGGCAACAGCTCGGTCAAGACCCGGATGCGTGACTTGACGGGCGAGGATGTCGATGTGCTTTGCGTTAAGGGGTCGGGTTGGGATATGGGCGATATCGAACCCGCCGGCCTGCCGGCTGTCCGCTTGGCGCCATTGCAAAACCTGCGGGCCCTGGACAATTTGAACGATTTCGACATGGTCAACGCGCAGCGCGGCAATTTGCTGGACAGCACGGCGCCCAACCCATCCGTCGAAACGCTGCTGCACGCCTTCCTGCCGCATAAATTCGTCGATCACACCCATTCCACGGCGGTGCTGAGCCTGACCGATCAGCCGGACGGCGAGGAGATTTGCCGTCGGGTTTATGGCGACCGTTTCGGCATCGTCCCCTATATCATGCCCGGCTTCGCGCTGGCCAAGAAGGCGGTGGAAGTTTACGAGCAGGCACCGTCGGTTGAAGGGTTGATCCTCCTGAAACACGGCATCTTCACTTTCGGCGGCAGCGCCTCGGAAGCCTATGAACGGATGATCGCCGCCGTGTCCGACGCGGAAGCGGCGATCGCCGCCAATCGAAAAAACCGAAACGTAACCATCGACATCCCGGACAACCTAGCCAGTCTCGCCGAGATCGCGCCGGTCATCCGGGGCGCTTGCGCCATTCGCGACGATGCGACAGGGGCCCATAAGCGCTTCGTGCTGGATCATCGATGCGATCGTCGAATCTTGGACTATGTCAACGGTGCCGAACTGGATCGCTATAGCCAGCAGGGCGTGGTGACGCCGGATCACAATATCCGGATTAAGAACCTGCCTCTGCTCCTGCCAGTGCCGGACGAAGATTTCGCTGAAAAGTGTCGGCAGGCGGTAACTGACTATGTCAGCGGCTATCACGCCTATTTCGAACGCAACAACGCGCTCCATGACGGCGCCAAGACGGAACTGGACCCGATGCCGCGGGTGGCGCTGGTGCCGGGAATCGGTTTGTTCGGTCTCGGCCGCAACACCAAAGAAGCGGCGGTGGCCGCCGATTTGGCGGAGAACAATATCGCCACCATCCTGGATGCGGAGGCGATCGGGCGCTTCGAAGCGTTGAGCGAAGCGGATTTGTTCGACGTGGAATATTGGGCGTTGGAGCAGGCCAAGCTCGGCAAGGGATCTGAGCCGCCATTGTTGCGCCAAATCGCCGTCGTCACCGGCGGCTTGGGCGCCATCGGACAAGCCACCGCCAAGGCGCTGGCCCGCGCGGGGGCCGAGGTGGCGCTGCTGGATGTATCGCGGAGCGGCGATGCCATCGACTGCGACGTGACCGACCGCGTGGCTGTCGATGCCGCTTTCGACGAGGTTTGTCGGCGCCATGGCGGCGTCGACATCGTTGTCTCCAATGCGGGCGCCGCCTGGCAAGGCAAGATCGGCGAGGTCGACGACGCGGTCCTACGGCAGAGCTTCGAGCTGAACTTCTTCGCCCATCAGAATGTGGCGCAAGCCGCCGTGCGGATCATGCGGCGTCAGGGCACCGGCGGCTGCCTGCTGTTCAACACGTCGAAGCAGGCGATCAATCCTGGCGCCGATTTCGGGCCTTATGGTCTGCCGAAGGCGGCGACTTTATTCCTGGTCCGGCAATATGCCTTGGATCATGGCGCCGACGGCATCCGGGCCAACGCGGTCAACGCCGACCGCATCCGCAGCGGCCTGTTGACCGATGAAATGATCGCCAGCCGGGCCAAGGCGCGGGGCCTGGATGAAGCGGACTATATGAGCGGCAATCTGTTGGGCCGCGAGGTCACCGCCGAGGACGTGGCGCAGGCCTTTTTGCATCACGCGCTCTCCCTGAAGACCACCGGCGACGTGACCACCGTCGACGGCGGCAATATCGCCGCTGCCTTACGTTGAAAGGAAATTCGTTATGCGCATTGTCATCGCCATGATGAAGCACGAAACCAATACATTCTCGCCCGTGCCGACGCCGTTGGAGCGGTTCGCCCGCGGCCTGAAGACGCCCGGCAGCGGCGATGCCGTTTACCAGTCGTTTAAGGGTACCGGCTCCGGCCTCGGCGCCTTCTTCGATCTGGCGGACGAGATCGGGGCGGAAATGTCGATCCCCATCGCCGCCAGCGCTTGGCCTTCGGGGCCGGTAGAGGACGCGGCCTACAAAGCCATTTGCGGCGCCATCGTCGATGCGGTGAAGGAAGGTTGCGATGCCATCATGCTCGATTTGCATGGGGCCATGGTCACGGAAAGCCGGGAGGATGGAGAAGGCGAGTTGCTGCGCCGCATCCGCGAGGTGGCGCCGGACACGCCCATGGCTGTGGCTCTGGACATGCATACCAATATGTATCCGGCGATTGCCGACAATGTGAATATCCTGGCCGGCTATCAGACCTATCCGCATATCGACTCCTATGAGACCGCCATGCGCGCCGGCCGGCCGCTCCTGGATATGATGGCCGGCAAGGTCGCGCCGACCTTGGCCTGGGGCAATCGGCCGATGCTGCCTCATGTCATGCGTCAGGGCACCGACGACTTCCCCAACCAGGCCCTGCAAGACCGCTGCCGGGAAATGGAGCAGGATGGCGCCCTTTGCGCCACTGTCTTCACCGGCTTCCCGCATGCGGATATCCACAATGCGGGCCTTTCGGCCGTGATCGTCACCGATAACGACATGGCGCAGGCGGAGAAGTATCGCGACGAACTGCTCGATCTCGCCTGGCGGGAGCGGGAGAAATTCGTCTATCAGATCGAACCGCTGGCTGAATCGCTTGCCCGCGCGAAGGACATCGATGACGGCCCGGTGGTCCTGTTGGACCATTACGACAATGCTGCATCCGGCGGGACGATGGACACCATGACCGTTCTCGCCGGCATATTGGAAAGCGGTCTCGAAGATGTCGCCGCCTTTGCGGTTTGCGATCCGGACGCCGTTCAGGAGATGATTTCCGCCGGTGTCGGGGAAACCGTGACTGTCAATCTCGGGGGCAAGACGGAAATGCCGTCCATCGACAAGCAAGGCGAACCGTTGCAGGTCACGGGCCGGGTGCGCGTCATAACCGACGGTATCTTCCACAATATCGGGCCGATGAACCGCGGTGTGCTGATGGACATGGGGCCGACCGTGGTGCTGGATACCGGGAAAGTCGAGATCGTCGTCATTTCCAAGCAGCAGGAGCCGAACGACATCGCCTGTTTCCAAAGCGTCGGCATCGACCCGACCCGGAAAAAATACCTGATGCTGAAGAGCCGCATTCATTACCGCGCGGGCTTCAAGCCGATCGCCAAGGAGATCATTGAATGCGCCGGCACCGGCGTCTGCACCTCCGATTACTCGATCCTGGATTTCAAAAACGTGCGCCGGCCGATCTATCCCCTCGACCTGATCAACGATCCGCAAGAGGGCGCCTGAGATGAGCTGGCAACCGGAAGTCGACGAGCTGAAGCAGCGGGAGGAGCTGGCCAAGCAAATGGGCGGGCCGGAGAAGGTGGCCCGCCATGTCGGTCTCGGCAAACTCACCGTGCGGGATCGCGTCGATGGCCTGCTCGATCCGGGTAGTTTCCATGAGGTCGGCACGGTCGCCGGCAAGGTCGAATATGACGAGAACGGCGAGATATCCGCCATGTCGCCTGCCAACCTGGTCACCGGCCGGGGCAAGATAGACGGCCGTACCGTGGCCGTCGCCGGCGACGATTTCACGGTACGCGGCGGCGCCAATGACGGTGGCATCCGCGAGAAGCTAAACCATATCGAGGCCATGGCCAACCAGTTGCGGCTGCCGTTGATTCGCTTGGTCGACGGTACCGGCGGCGGCGGTTCCGTGAAGACCATCGAGACCGAGGGTCGAACCTATGTCCCGGCGGTGCGGGGTTGGGACGTGGTGACGGACAATCTCTCGACGGTGCCTGTGGTCGCGCTGGCCCTCGGCTCCGTCGCCGGTCTCGGCGCCGCGCGGGTCGCCGCCAGCCATTATTCGGTGATGGTGAAGGAGACCTCGCAGATGTTCGTCGCCGGCCCGCCGGTGGTGGCGCGTGTCGGCGAGGATCTCAGTAAGAACGACCTCGGTGGCAGCGATATTCATACCCGCAACGGCGCCGTCGACGACGAGGTCAAAACCGAGGCCGACGCCTTCGCGGCGGCGCGGCGCTTCCTGTCCTATCTGCCGAGTTCGGTCTACGAGACCGCGCCACGCACCGAGCCGGCGGACGATCCGGGGCGGCGTGTCGACTGGCTGCTCGACGCGATCCCGCGGGATCAGCGCAAGGTCTACAAAATGCGCCCGATCGTCGAGGCCTTGGTTGACGAAGGCAGCTTCTTCGAGATCGGCCGGCGTTGGGGCCGGTCGGTGATCACCGGATTGGCGCGCCTCGACGGCTGGCCGGTGGCGGTGCTGGCCAGCGATCCCTACCACCATGGCGGTGCCTGGACCGCGGCCGCTTCCCAGAAAGTCATGCGCTTCGTGGACTTGGCGCATACCTTCCAGCTGCCGGTCATGCATTTGGTCGACATCCCCGGCTTCCTGATCGGCCGGCGGGCGGAGGAGGAGGCGACGATCCGCCACGGCGTCCGCGCCATGACGGCGGTGATGCAAGCAACCGTGCCTTGGTGCGCCATTCTCGTGCGCAAGGTCTATGGCGTCGCCGGGGCGGCCCATATGAATTCCTCCCGCTTCAATCTGCGCTATGCTTGGCCCTCGGGGGATTGGGGCTCCTTGCCCATCGCCGGCGGCTTGGAAGCGGCTTATAAGGCCGAGCTGGAGGCGGCAGACGACCCAAAAGCAAAACTTAATGAAATTGAGGAGCGGCTGAACAAATTGCGTTCCCCGTTCCGGACAGCGGAGAGTTTTATGGTTGAGCAAATTATCGATCCGCGCGACACGCGGTCCCTTTTATGCGAGTTCGCCAATCTGGCGGCGCCCCTGCGCACGCCGGGCCGGCCCAGCTTCGGGTTGCGGCCATGAGCGGGTTTCCGAAAACCGGCACCGATTGGCCGACCCTGAAAGCCCGCATGCAGGACATGGCGGTCGACGACGCCGATTGGCGTAGCGGCAAAACCGCGCTTTATGTCTTCAATGCCGGCGACGACGTCCGTGATGTCGCTCATGAAGCCTATGGGATGTTCATGTCGGAAAACGGCTTGGCTCCGGCCGTGTTCCCGAGCCTGCAGCAAATGGAAACGGATGTGGTCGGCTTCGGCCTCGATCTCCTGCAAGCGCCGGAGGACGCATTCGGCGGCATGACCTCGGGCGGGACGGAGAGCATTCTTATTGCCGTGAAGACTTGCCGCGACTATTGGCGGGCCCAGGGACGGGACATGTCGTCGGCCAACGTGGTGCTGCCGTTTTCCGCTCACCCGGCCTTCAACAAAGCGTGCGAGCTGTTCGACCTGACGGCGAAGCGGGTACCATTGGCCGACGATTTCACCGCCGACCCGTCGCGGATGGCGGCGGCGATGGATGACGACACGATTTTGATCGTCGGCTCCGCGCCCTGTTTCCCCTTCGGCCTTATCGATCCGCTGGCGGAGTTGAGCGAAGTGGCGGAGGATCGGGACGTTTGGCTGCATGTGGACGCCTGTGTCGGCGGGTATTTCGCGCCGTTCGCGCGGATGAACGGCGTCAATCTGCCGGCCTTCGACTTTGCCCTGCCTGGCGTCCGATCCATGTCGGCCGATCTGCACAAATATGGGTACGCGGCGAAAGGCGCTTCCACCGTTTTCTTCCGCGACGAAAGCCTGCGCGAGTTCCGGGATTTTCATTTCGACGAATGGCCGAATGGGGTCATGGTCACGCCCAGCATGGCCGGTACCCGGCCCGGCGGCGCCATCGCCGCGGCCTGGGCGGTGATCAATTATCTCGGCCAGGACGGCTACCGCGAAAAAGCCGCCGATGTGTTGAAGACGCGAGACAAGCTCCTGGCTGGCCTCAATGAAATCGGCGATCTGGACGTTTGGGGACAACCGCCGCTCGGCCTAATTTGCTTCGGGTCGGAGCGATTCGATATCCTCGCCGTGGCCGACGCCATGCGGGCGAAAGGCTGGATTTCCGCCCGCACGCAACAGCCGAGAGGCCTGCATCTGATGCTGTCGCCCTATCACCTGAATGTCATCGACGACTATCTGGCCGATCTGGCGGAGGCGGTCGCCGATGTCCGCGAAAGCGGCGCGACATCGGAAGGGAAGGGATTTTATAATTAGGACCAGACCGTCATTCCGGCCTCGCGCCGGAATCTCGGGCAGAAAGGGGTTTCGTCGTCGACAAGATTCCGGCTCATGGCCGGAATGACGACCTGGGAATGGAGGCACGCATGAACGCACAGGCAGCGGAGAGGTCGCCGGGTTTCGCCAAACACCCGGCTTACCGAGTGGTGTTCGAGCCGTGTGCGAAGCGGGTGCGCGGCATGGTCGGTGGAGAGACCGTGGTCGACAGCACCGCCGTCCAAATCCTTTACGAAAGCAAGCATCTGCCGGTCTATTACTTTCCCATGGACGATGTACGCCAGGATCTGATCAGGCCGACCGATCATTCGACATTCTGCCCGTTCAAAGGCCATGCCAGTTATTGGACGCTCGAGGCCGGCGGCGAAATTCGGGAAAATGCGATCTGGGGCTATCCGACCCCCTTTGCCGAAGTGCCGGACTTTTCGAACCTGGTCGCCTTCTATTGGAACAAAGTCGATCGCTGGTTCGAGGAAGACGAGGAAGTTTTCGTGCATCCCCGGGATCCCCATGTCCGGGTCGATATTTTGGATAGCAGCCGGCAGGTCGAGGTCTTCGTAGCCGGCCAGTCGGTGGCGAAATCGAATCGGGCCCGTTTCCTGTTCGAAACCGGATTGCCGGTTCGCTATTATCTGCCGAAGGAAGACGTCAACGCGGTATTGCTGGACAGTGACACGCGAACCGCCTGCCCCTATAAGGGCGACGCAGATTACCATTCTCTCCAATTGGGCGACGAAGTTCTCGAAGATTTAGTCTGGGTCTACCGAGATCCCGTGCATGAGGCCGCCAGGATCAAAGACTATGTCTGCTTCTTCAACGAACGGGTCGATCGCATCGAGATCGACGGCCGCCCCGAGGAGAAACCCAACACCAAATGGTCCCCGTAACCGAGTTCTGAGCGCTTCATGACCGAACATGCCATCGACCTGTCCGCCGCCGTCGGCGACGAGGTGAAGACCACGACCTGCTACATGTGCGCCTGCCGCTGCGGCATCAAAGTGCATCTGAAAAACGGCAAGGTTCGTTACATCCAGGGCAACCCGGATCATCCGGTGAACCGCGGCGTGCTTTGTGCCAAGGGATCGGCCGGGATCATGCAGCACTATTCGCCCGCCCGCCTGCGCAAACCGCTGAAGCGGGTCGGCGAGCGTGGCACCGGCGAGTTCGAAGAGATCGAGTGGGAAGAGGCACTGCAATTGGCCGTTGACTGGTTGGCGCCGGTTCGCGCCAGCGACCCGCGCAAACTTGCTTTCTTTACAGGTCGCGATCAAAGTCAGGCCTTGACCGGCTGGTGGGCCTCTCAGTTCGGCACACCCAACTACGCAGCCCATGGCGGCTTCTGTTCCGTCAATATGGCGGCGGGCGGCATCTATACCATCGGAGGATCATTTTGGGAGTTCGGCGAGCCGGATTGGGATAAGACCCGGTATTTCATGATGTTCGGGGTCGCGGAAGACCATGACAGCAACCCGATCAAGATGGGCCTGAATACGGTCAAGCAAAACGGCGCCAAATTCGTTTCCGTCAATCCGGTACGCACCGGCTATTCCGCTATCGCCGACGAATGGCTGTCGATTACGCCGGGCAGTGACGGGTTGTTCGTGCTGGCCTTGGTACATGAGCTACTGCGCGCCGGCCAGATCGATCTCGACTACCTGCTGCGCTACACCAACGCGCCCTGGCTGGTCGTGCAAAATCCGGGCGGTGCCGATGACGGTTTGTTCGCCCGCGACGGTGACGGTCAGCCGTTATGCTGGGATCGCGAAAATAACCGCCAGGTCGGTTACCGCGAAACCGCGGCCTTCGCGTTGAAGGGTGAAGTGACGCTGGCCGATGGCCGCAAGGCAGTGCCGGCGTTCGAGTTACTGGCGAGGCGTTATTCTGACGAGAAGTACAGCCCGGACGCGGTGGCCGAACGGACCGGATTGGACGCGGACGTGATCCGGCGTATCTCCGCGGAACTGGCCCATGCGGCGTTTCAGGAAGAAGTGGTAGTGCCACAGGCCTGGACTGACTGGCGCGGTGTCACGCATCAGGAGATGCGCGGCCGACCGGTCTCTCTGCACGCCATGCGCGGCATTTCGGCCCATTCCAACGGCTTCCATACCTGCCGCGCGCTGCACGTGCTGCAGGTCCTGCTCGGCAGTATCGATGTGCCGGGGGGCATGCGCTACAAACCGCCGTTTCCGAAGCATGTGCCGCCGATGCCGCGGCCGGCCGGCAAGCCGGATCAGGTCGCGCCGGGAGAAGCCATGGCCGGCCCGCCGCTCGGTTTCCCGGCGGGGCCGGAAGATCTCATCCTCGACCCGGACGGCTCGCCGCGAAGGATCGACAAGGCCTATTCTTGGGACGCGCCCGTTGCCGCCCACGGCATGATGCATACCGTCATCACCAATGCCTGGGCCGGCGATCCCTATTCGGTCGACGTGTTGTTCATGTATATGGCCAACATGGCCTGGAATTCCGCCATGAACACGGCGGAGACCATGAAGATGCTGACCGACAAGGATCCGGACAGCGGCGCGTACAAGATCCCCAAAATCATTTATTCGGATGCCTATGCCTCGGAAATGGTGGCCTTCGCCGATCTGGTGCTACCCGACACAACCTATTTGGAGCGTTGGGACTGCATCTCCCTGCTGGACCGGCCGATCTGCTCGGCGGAGGCGGCGGCGGATTCGATCCGTCAGCCGGTGGTTCAGCCGGATCGCGACGTCCGGCCGTTCCAGGACGTCGTCCTCGACCTTGGGCATCGCCTTGGCCTGCCCGGCATGACGGCGGAGGACGGCTCGGCCCGCTTTCCCGGCGGCTATGCGGATTATATCGTCAATCACGAGCGTAAACCGGGGGTCGGATCCCTGGCCGGCTGGCGGGGCGAGGACGGGACGTCGCAGGGCACCGGCGCGCCGAACCCGGAGCAATTGCAGCGCTATATCGACAATGGCTGTTTCTGGGAACTACACTTGGCGCCGGAGCAGCAGTACTTCAAGCACGCCAATCAGAGCTATCTGGATCTTTCCCACGGGCTCGGCTTCATCGACAGCAACCAGCCGATCGTCATCCAGCTCTATAGCGAGGAGCTGCAACGCTTCCGTCTCGCCGCCCAAGGCCACGGCGATGTGCAGCCGCCGGAGCGGCACCGCAACCGCGTCGAAACCTATTTCGACCCATTGCCGATCTGGTATCCGCCTTTCGAAGATCAGGAGAATGTGGAAGCGGACTACCCGCTGCATGCGGTAACCCAGCGGCCGGCGGCCATGTATCACTCCTGGGGTTCGCAGAATGCCTGGCTGCGACAGATCCATACCGCCAATCGGCTATATATCTCCCGGGCGCTGGCGGCGGCCGAGGGTATCGAAGACGACGGTTGGGTCTGGCTCGAAAGCCGACACGGTCGGATCAAGGCGCAAGCTAAGGTAATGGACGGGGTCAACGCCAAAACCGTCTGGACCTGGAACGCCATCGGTAAGCGCAAGGGCGCCTGGACCCTGGCCGAGGATGCGCCGGAAAGCCGGGATGGCTTCCTGCTCAACCATCTGATCGACGATCTGCTGCCGGCGCGCGAGGGCGGCTACCGCTACGCCAATGCCGATCCGGTAACCGGACAGGCGGCCTGGTACGACCTGCGGGTCAAGATTGAGAAAGCTGCTGCGGCCGAAGCGGGCGAGAGCGCGCCGCAGTTCGACGCCCAGGCTTCGCCCCCCGGGGTCGGTGAGAGGCGTCGGGGTGTGCTGTCTTATGGAGACGATCTATGACCGGCCTGCCCGCGGAGACGCCGAAGAAGCTCGGCTTGGTCATCGATCTCGACGTTTGCGTCGGTTGTCACGCCTGCGCCGTCAATTGCAAGGAATGGAATACCGGCGGCTATCCGGCGCCGCTGACCGACGATAATCCATATGGCGATCAGGTCAGCGGCACCTGGCTGAACCGCATCCATTCGTTCGAGGTGGATACGGGCGAAGACAGCCGCACGGTCTATTTTCCAAAATCCTGCCTGCATTGCGAAGATGCGCCCTGCGTCACCGTCTGTCCCACCGGGGCGTCCTACAAGCGGGCGGACGACGGTATTGTCCTTGTCGACGAAGACATGTGCATCGGCTGCAAGCTCTGCTCCTGGGCTTGCCCTTACGGCGCGCGGGAGTATGACGCCAATGTCGGCGTGATGAAGAAATGCACGCTCTGCATCGACCGGATCTACAACGACAACATCCCCGAGGCGGAGAGAGTCCCGGCCTGTGTCGCGACTTGTCCGGCCTCGGCCCGACATTTCGGCGACCTAGCCGATCCCGGCAGCGACGTGTCGAAGCTGGTGTCGGACCGGCATGGCTACGACCTGATGCCGGAAATGGGCCTACGACCGACCAACAAGTATCTTCCGCCGCGCCGCCAGCGCTCGGCGGCCGAGCGGGGCGAAACCCCGGCGGCATTGGAGGACGCGCCCGGCGGCTTCCTGGCCTGGGTCGACAAGATTTTGTCATAGGAGCCGCCGGCCATGCATCCCGCCTATTCCATCATATTCTTCACCACCGCCGCCGGTGCCGGCTACGGACTGTTGTTTCTGCTCGGCATGTTCAGCGCCACCGGATTGCTGCCGGTGGACCGCTGGTTCGGCCTTGCGGGCTTTATTCTCTCGCTCGGTCTGGTTACCGCCGGCTTGCTCTCCTCCACCTTCCATCTCGGTCATCCGGAACGGGCCTGGCGGGCGCTCAGCCAATGGCGTACGTCTTGGTTGTCGCGGGAGGGGGTGGCGGCGATCGTCACCTATGTCCCGGCCGGTTTGTTCGCCATTGGCTGGGTATTTCTTGAAGATACCGGCGGGATGTTCGCGGTCATGGCGTTGCTGGCGGCTATTGGCGCGTTGATCACGGTCTACACGACGTCCATGATCTACGGCTCCCTGCAGGCGATCCCGGCTTGGAGCAGCGCGCTGGTGCCGCCCGTTTATCTGGTGCTGGCGCTGATGACCGGGGCCGGTTTGCTGAACGTGCTGGTGGCGATCCAGACCCCGGACCAAAAACTGATCGCGCAGCTCGCCATTTTCACTGTGGTCGTGGCGGCGTTGCTGAAATGGCTCTATTGGCGCGAGATCGACGGCCGATCCGCCGATAGCGATGTCGGCACCGCGACCGGGCTAAACCGTCTCGGCACTGTACGGACGCTCGACCCGCCCCATACCCAGGAAAATTACCTGCAGAAGGAAATGGGCTATCGCATTGCCCGCAAACATGTCGGGAAGCTACGCCAATTGACCGTTGTCGTTGCGTTCCTGATCCCGCTGCTGGATTTGATTGGACAGATCTATGTGGACGGTCCGCTGGCGGTCGGCTTGGCGATCATGGCCTTGCTGGCCATGGCGCTGGGCGTGTTGATGGAGCGTTGGTTGTTCTTCGCCGAAGCGAAGCATAAGGTCATGCTTTATTACGGCGCCGACGCGGTCTGACCGCTACCAGATCATCTGAAACAAGGCATAGTCCGGCGTTTCCCCGGATTTGGCGATCACCGCATCGGCCTTGGCCCGGTCGAACGGGCGGCCGTCATGGCTGACGTCGTCCACGTGAATACCGCCGGCGATCCAGAGGGTGCCCATGCCGACCTGACGACCGCCGGCGATATCCGTGTAGAACGTGTCGCCAACCATCAGACTGCGCCGCCGCGGGATGCCGTCGGCATGGCGCAGCGCCGTGTCATACGCGCCGGCATAAGGCTTGCCATGGCGCACCACGTCGCCGCCCAGTTCCTCGTAAAGATCCGCAACGGCCCCGGCGCAGGGGATGATGTCGGTGCCGCGCATCACCACCTTGTCGGGATTGGCGCAAACCATGGGTAATCCGCGGTCCCGGCAATCGGTGAGGAACGCGCGGTAATCCTCCGCCTGCTCCGTACTGTCGTCGACGACACCGGAGACCAGCAGATATTCCGCATCCTCGACCGCAACCGCCTCTCCGTCGATGCCATCGAGCAGGGACTGAGACCGTTCCGGGCCAAGATGGTAATAGCGCCGGCCGAGCCGGGCATGCCAGGGATCGTCTCTCTTGCGCATGGCGTTCTGGGTCAGATCGCCGGACGTGATGATCTCGTCATAGAGGTCCGCTTGTATGCCGTATTTGAGGATTTCCACCGCAACCGCTCGGCCCGGACGAGGCGCGTTAGACAAAAGAACCACCCGCTTGCCGGCGCTCATCAAGCGCGACATGCAGTCGGCGGCGCCTTCGTAGATGCGGACGCCGTTATGCACCACGCCCCATAAGTCGAGCAGGTAGAGGTCATAGTCGTCGGCGATGTCGCCGAGGCTATCGATATACGCTACGGACATGTTTCTTGGGGCCTCACACATTCTCACGGAGCGGACGGGGTGTGCCGAACAGATAGCCTTGGCCATAATCGACATTGTAGTCGAGGATCTCCGCCACTTCGCGTTCCTGCTCGATATGATCGCAAATCACGTCGACATCGGCATGTTTCGCCCGTTCGACAACCTCCTGACTGTCCGTGCCGATGGCGATCAATCGCTCCGCCGGTATTTTCACGAATCGGACATGACGTTCCGCCAGGCCTGAAAAGTCGACATTCAGGTCATGCACACGGTCGGTGGAAAACTCGAAACCGAGACTGGCCAGCCGGCTCAATTGACCGCGCACCTCTTCATCGAGCTCGAGAAAACTCGCCAATTCGAACTCGAAGACGATATGGCCCGCCAGCTTCCGATTGCTGGTCATGAAGTCGATGAACTGACCCAGGAAAACGGCATCGCGCATGGTGAAAGGAGAGACATTGACGAAGAACCGATAGGTGGTGTTCTTGCTCTGGAGCCGGCGCACCAACTGCACGCAGCGGAACAACAACAGATTGTCGACCACTTCCATCAGGCCCTTGCGCTGCGCGATTTCGAGATAACTCTGCGGCAGCAAGACTTCGCCATCCGGCGTGCGGATGCGCGAATAGGCTTCGTAGAACCGGGTCCGGCGCTGCGGCAACGTGACCACCGGCTGCAAGTAGAGGTCGACCCGGTTCTCTTCCAACGCCTCTTGAATGATGTCGAGGATTTCATTGTCGTCGATGGTTTGCGTCACCTGCGGCGGCAAGGGGCGCTGCAGCTTGCTGGGGTCTTTCAAGCCGTCTTCCAGCTGGCCGAGTTGGCGGTGTGGGTCGTCCTGTTCCCCCCAATCGTTGGAAACTTGGCCGAGTTGCAAACGCAGGCTGCGCATTTCCTGCAGAAGCGATTGATTGGCGCCTTCGGCGGCGCTCTCGACGACATCGCAAAGTTCCGCCATCTCTTGCCGCGCCAACGCGATATCGTCGACCAGACCACGGTTTAAAGCTCTAAGCGCTTCGATCTGCGCGCCCTGCCGCTCCGCCAGATCGTTCAGTTCCCCGACGATTGCCGTTTGCCGACGGCGGCGGTCGATCAATTCATAGCCCAGGGTCAGAAGTATGAAAACGGCGATCCCGGCGCCTGCGCCCGTCAGACGATCGACCTCTTCGACCGACTGCGGCAGGACGAGCGCGACAACCAATCCGACGGCGGCAAAAACCGCGATATACAGTAAATTGCTGATCTTCCGCCCCTCGGTTCGTGATCGCGTCTAGCGTAGGGTTCTGGCCTCGATATAGATGCGGCTGACTTCCGGCAGTTCGGCCTGGATCGCCTCTTCGATATCGTGTGTCGCTTCTTCCACCTCCGCCGACATCATATGTCGCGCGAAATCCACGTCCATGGCCAATAGAACCTCGTCCGGCGCCAGATGCATGGTCATGATTCGCTTGGAGGCGACGACCCGGCGCTCCTCGCGCAGTATTTCGCGGATTCTTGCGACCACTTCGGGTTGCGCCGCTTCGCCGATCAACAGAGCCTTGCTCTCGATAGCCAGGACAATGGCGACCGCGGCCAGCAATAGCGCAATCACGATGGCGGCGGCGCCGTCCGCCCAAAGGATTCCGTGCTTGTCGTTCAGATAGACGCCGATCATGGCGATGAACAGGCCGATCAATGCGGCAAGATCTTCCAACACAACGGTGAACAGTGCCGGATCCTTGCCGTGGCGGATCGCATCGATCGCACTCAATTCGCCCTTGCTGCGAATGAACTCCCGGATTGCCAACGCACTCGCCGCCCCTTCGAAAATCATGGAAAGACCCAGGACGATATAGTTCACATAGGCGTTTTGCACGGGCTGAGGGTCTTGGATTGCATGTAACCCCTCATACAACGATAGCCCAGCGCCAACCGCGAAGATCAGCATGGCGACGATAAAGGCCCAAAAGAACAATTCCTTGCCGCGCCCGAACGGATGTTGCTCGCTCGGCGGCAATTTGGCTTGGCGCATACCGAACAGCAGCAGCCCCTGATTGCCGGTGTCGACCACGCTGTGGATCGCCTCCGAAAACATTGCCGAACTGCCGGTGAAAATCGCCGCGCCAAATTTTGTAATCGCGATCGCGCCATTGCCGATCAAGGCGCTGATGACCGCTACTTTCGATGAACCTGCCATGCCCGTTGTTTAGCCTGTTTTTTTCCATCCGTCAGCAAGCTTTCCTTGTTGCCGTGTCCGTCTCCGATTAGGATCGCCCGGTCATTTTTCACCACACCAATAGGGGGCAAACCGGTCATGGCGGGCGACAACAGCAAACGGCGTAGCGCGGAATGGTTCGGGCGTAAGGACTTGCTTGGTTTCGGCTATCGGAGCTGGATCAAGAACCAGGGTTGGCCGGACGATCTATTCGATGGCCGGCCGGTGATCGGCATTGCTAATTCCTCGTCGGATCTGGTGCCTTGCAACAATCACCTCCGTCGCGTGGCCGAGGCGGTGAAACGCGGGGTTTGGGAAGCCGGCGGTTTCCCTCTGGTTTTCCCCACCATGTCTCTGGGCGAAACCCTGATGCGGCCGTCGACCATGATGTTCCGCAATCTGATGAGCATGGATCTGGAGGAAACCTTGCGCGCCAATCCGATCGACGGGGTGGTGCTGCTGACAGGCTGCGACAAGACCACGCCGGCCTATCTAATGGGCGCCGCCAGCGTCGATCTGCCGACCATGGTGGTGCATGGGGGGCCGATGCTGAACGGTAAGTTCCGCGGCCGCGACATCGGCTCCGGCACCGACGTCTGGCGGATGAGCGAGCAGGTCCGCGCCGGCGAAATCACCCTTGAGGATTTCATGGCGGCGGAGAGCGCCATGTCGCGCTCCAACGGCCACTGTATGACCATGGGCACGGCTTCGACCATGGGCAGCATGGTGGAAGCCTTGGGACTGACCCTGCCCGGCGCGGCGGCATTGCCGGCGGTCGACAGCCGCAAGATGGTGGCCGCCCATCTGACCGGCCGCCGCGTCGTCGAGATGGTGCGGGAGGATACGAAAATGTCCACCATCGCCACGCGCCAGGCCTTCGAAAACGCCATCATGGTCAATGCGGCGATCGGCGGTTCGACCAATGCGATCATTCACTTGATCGCCGTCGCCGGCCGCCTCGGCGTGCCCTTGGACATCGACGATTGGGACAAGTTCTCCGACGGTATCCCCTGCCTGGTGAACCTGCAGCCGAACGGCGAGTATTTGATGGAGGATTTCGTCTATGCCGGCGGCTTGCCGGTGGTGATGAAGGAGCTGGGCGATAGGCTGAACACCGGCGCTCTGACGGTCAGCGGTCGCACGGTGGCGGAGAATGTGGGCTCTGCGGAGAACTTCAATCCGGACGTGATCAAGACGGTGGCCGCCCCATACAAGACGGAAAACGCGCTCGCCGTACTGAAAGGCAATCTCTGCCCCGATGGTGCGGTGATCAAACCGTCGGCGGCGACGCCCGAGCTTTTGCAGCATCGCGGCCGCGCTGTGGTTTTCGAAAGTGTCGAGGAAATGCACGACCTGATCGAGGACGACAGCCTGGACGTGGACCCGAGCTGCGTCCTGGTGTTGAAGGGCGCCGGGCCGCGCGGTTATCCCGGCATGCCGGAGGTCGGCAATTTCCCGCTGCCGCAAAAGATATTGAAACAAGGCGTTACCGACATGGTCCGCATCTCCGATTCGAGGATGAGCGGCACCGCCTATGGTGCCGTGGTCCTGCATGTGGCGCCGGAAAGTGCGATCGGCGGTCCTCTGGCCCTGGTCCAGAATGGCGACATGATCGAACTGGATGTGGCCAACCGGCGTCTGCATCTTGAAGTATCCGACGAGGAATTGGCGGCGCGGCGGGCGGCTTTCGACGGCAAAGTCGCCGATCACGACAGGGGCTATGCTCAGCTCTATGTCGGTCACGTGCTGCAGGCCAATCAGGGCTGCGATTTCGACTTCCTGGTCGGGCAAAGCGGCGCCGGCGTGCCGCGGGGCAATCACTAGGCCATGAACGCCGCGCTATCTTCCGGACCGCTCGGCGTTCCGGTCCGTATCGAGAGATTGACCGAATCGAAAATTCGCGAGGTCGCCAATGCGGGCATGGGCCGCGAGGGATTGATCCCGCTCTGGTATGGCGAGCCTGATACCGACACGCCCGACTTCGTGGTCGAAGCCGCTTATAAAGCCATGAAGGACGGCTGCACCTTCTATACCGAAAATCTCGGCATGGACGAGTTGCGGCAGGCCTTGGCCGACTACATGACCCGGTTGCATGCCAAACCTATCGACTTCGACCGGGTGACGGTCACGGGCTCCGGCATGATCGGGGTTAGCCTATTGCAGCAATTGTTGACCGATCCGGGCGACAATGTGGTGGTTTCGGCCCCGGTCTGGCCAAACATGTTCGAATCGATCCGGGTGATGAGCGGTGAACCTCGTTTGGCGCCGATCAAGCTCGGCAATGACGGTTGGCGTCTGTCGCCGCAGGATATCTTCGAGCGGGTTGATGGGCGCACCCGGGCAATCCTGGTGAACTCGCCGAACAATCCCACCGGCTGGGTGATGGAGCGGGAGGATCAGCAGGCCGTTCTCGACTTCGCCCGGGAACGGGGCATCTGGCTGCTGGCGGACGAGGTCTACAACCGCATCATCTTCGACCGCCCCGTGGCGCCGAGTTTCCTGGACCTGGCGGAGCCGGACGACCGGGTGATCGTCATCAACAGTTTCTCCAAGACTTGGGCGATGACCGGCTGGCGGTTGGGCTGGCTGACCGTGCCGGCCTATCTGCAGCCGACGCTGCAGAAGTTGATCGAATTCCACTTTTCCTGCGCCGCGCATTTCACGCAAGTGGCCGCCGTCGCCGCCATCGAGCAGGGTGAGGATTTTATCGCCGTGATCAATCGCCGCTACATGGCCGGCCGCGATCTGGTGATCGACCGGCTGCAGAAATTGCCGAACGTTCAGGTGGCGCGGCCGGCCGGTGCCTTCTATGCCTTCTTCGGGGTCGACGGCGTCGACGACAGCGTCGCGGCCTGTAAGGAGATCATTCACCGCGCCAATGTGGGTATGGCGCCGGGAGCGGCATTCGGACCGGGCTACGACCGTTTTTTCCGGCTTTGTTTCGCCAATTCCCAAGAACGGCTGGAAGAGGCGATGTCCCGCGTGATCCCGATTCTGGCGGAAGGGGTGTAAGCGATGCGGATCGTCATTACCGGCGGTGCCGGCTTTCTCGGCCGCAAGCTGGCGGCGCGATTGGCGGCGGAGGCCGGAAAACGCGGCATAACCGAGATCGTGCTGTTCGATCAGGTGGATGCGGAGGTGCCGGGCGCCAATTCGGTAGCCGGTGATATCTCGGACAAGGCGCATATCGAGGCGCTGTTCGCGCCCGGCGTCGATGCGGTGTTTCATCTCGCGGCGGTGGTCAGCGCCGGCGCCGAGGCGGATTTCGATCTCGGTTTCCAGGTCAATCTGGACGGCACCCGTCATGTGCTGGAGGCCGCGCGTGGTCTCGGCACCTGCCCGAAGGTGATGTTCGCCAGTTCCGTTGCCGCCTATGGCGGCGATTTGCCGGAGATCGTCGAGGACCATACGCCGGTGCGGCCGCAAACCTCTTATGGCGTGCAGAAAGTCTCCGGCGAACTGATGATCAACGACTATACCCGCAAGGGCTATATCGATGGCCGCGCCATGCGTCTGCCGACCATCGTGGTGCGGCCAGGCAAGCCGAACAAAGCGGCCAGCGGTTTCGCCTCCGGCATCATTCGGGAGCCCTTGAATGGCATCGACTTCGTCTGCCCGGTGACGCCCGAGTCATGCATGGCGGTGATGTCGCCGCGCCGGGTCATTGACGCATTCGTCCGCCTATACGACCTGGACGGCGACGCGCTTGGCGCCGATCGGACCCTGCTGTTGCCGGGGCTCAGCGTCTCCATGGCGCAGGCCGTAGAAGCATTGGAGCGAGCGGCCGGCAATCGTCATCGCGGCGCGATCAGCTTCGAGGTCGATCCGGAAATTCAGGCCATCGTCGACGGCTGGCCCAAGGGCAGCCGCTCCGCCCGCGCTGAGGCCCTGGGTTTCGTCGGCGACCGCGACATGGTCGAGATCGTCGCCGCCTATATTGAGGACGAGTTGGAGGACGCGTGAAATGAGCGGACGGTTGGCCGGGAAGAAAGCGATCATCACCGCCGCGGCGCAGGGCATCGGCCGGGCGACGACCGAGGCCTTCGCCCGCGAAGGCGCCGAGGTGGTGGCGACGGATATCAATCTGGAAGTGTTGAACTCATTGGACGGTCAGCCGGGCTTCACCATCGACGAACTCAACGCCCTCGATCCAGGTGCCATCGAAGCCGCGGCGGCGCGCCATGGCCCGGTCGATATCCTCTTCAACTGCGCCGGCTTCGTCCATCACGGCACGGTGCTGGACGCGACGGAGGAGGAGTGGGACTTCGCCATGGAGTTGAACGTCAAGGCGATGTACCGGATGATCCGTGTCTTTCTGCCCGGCATGCTGGCTCGCGGCGGCGGCACGATTATCAACATGTCTTCCGTTGCTTCGTCCGTGAAAGGGATCGTCGACCGCTGCGTTTATGGTACCAGCAAGGCGGCGGTGATTGGCCTGACCAAGTCCGTGGCCGCGGATTTCGTCGGCCAGGGCGTACGCTGCAACGCGATCTGTCCCGGCACGGTCGACACGCCATCCTTGCAGGATCGTATCAACGCTTTCGAGAATCCGGATCAGGCCCGCCGCGATTTCGTCGCCCGTCAGCCCATGGGCCGTCTCGGCACCGCGGAAGAGATCGCCAACCTCGCGCTTTATCTCGCCAGCGACGATGCCGAATACATCACCGGCCAAGCTTATGTCATAGACGGCGGCATCACCATCTGACCTTGCGGCTAAAGGGAAATCGACCTACCACTGGTTCGATTTAAAAATTCAATTTGCCGTCGGATAGGATTAAGTCATGTCATTGCTGAGTGACGATCAGGTGATCGAGCGGGTGTTCGATCATATCGATAACAATACCACCGATCTGGGAACGCGGGTTTGGCGCGAGCCGACGGAGAATTACCGCTCGGACGCTCGCTTCGAGGCCGAGCGGTCCCTGTTTAGAAGATTGCCGTTGGTTTTCTGCCCCGCCGCCGCTTTGGCGGAACCCGGCAGCTATGTGGCCCGGCAGAGTGCCGGCGTTCCCGTGGTCGCGGTGCGCGGCGAGGACGGCCAGGTGCGAGCCTTCCGAAATGTCTGCCGCCATCGCGGCGTGACCCTGGCGGAGGGAAAGGGCTGCGCCAAGGCCTTCGTTTGCGGCTACCATGGCTGGACTTACGGCCTCGACGGCACGCTCCGTCATGTGCCGGGGGAGCATGGCTTCCCAGGACTGGATAAGGCCCGGCACGGCCTGTCGCCGCTCCGCGCGGAAGAGCGCCACGGCCTGATTTTCGTCACCCAGGAAGATCCAATCGATGACGGCGCGTTGGCCGCTTGCCCCGATCTGTTCGCGCCTGAGCAGGCGGTGATCGATGGCAACGACTATGAGGACGACGTGAACTGGAAATTGAACCAGGAAGCGGCGATGGAGGGTTATCACATCAAGATGACCCACGGGAAAACTTTCTATCCCTACGGTTTCGACAACCTCAATGTGGTCGAGACCTTCGGCCCGAATTCGCGCATCACCTTCCCGTTTCGACGCATCGAAAAGCTGCGCGATATCGCGCCTGCCAAGCGGCGGATCGGCGGTTACGTGACTTATGTCTACCACCTGTTCCCGAACGCCATTGCCGCGGTGCTGTCGGACCATACCGTGTTGCTGATCAGCGAGCCTTTATCGCCGTCGCGGACGCGTTTCACCACCTACCGCCTGACCAATCGGGGCGCCGACGGCTCGGCGGAGGCGATCGCGCGGGCAAAGAAGGACGCCGCTTTCGTCAACGACACCGGTAGTCAGGAAGACCGCGCGGTGGTCCGCGCCATCCAGTCGGGCCTGGAAAGCGGGGCCAATAGTCACTTCACCTACGGCCATTTCGAGACGGCGATCGTACATTTTCACGCCACGCTGACGGACTTGCTCAACGGGTCGGGCAAAAAGGATAGTCAGTAAGTCGCCCGACCGCCGGAGAGATCGAAGACGGCGCCGGTGGAAAAAGCGCAATCTTCCGAGGACAGCCAGGCGATCATCGCGGCGGCTTCCTCGGTCTGGCCGAAACGGCCCATGGGGATCTTCGACAGCATGTAGCCGATATGCTCCTCGGTCATCTGATCGAAGATCGCCGTCTTGATGGCGGCCGGGGTGACGCAGTTGACCAACACCCCCGATTCCGCCAGCTCCTTGCCCAAACTCTTGGTCAGCCCGATGACGCCGGCCTTGGCGGTGCTGTAGGCGGGGGCGTTGGGGTTGCCTTCCTTGCCGGCGATCGAGGCGATGTTGACGATTCGGCCGTAGCCACGGTCCAGCATACCCGGCACGACGGCGCGGCAGCACAGGAACACCGCGTTCAGATCCAGATTGATCACGTCCATCCAGGCCTCGACCGGATATTCCCAGGTGGTCAGATTGGGTCCGGTGATGCCGGCATTGTTGACCAGAATATCGAGGCCGCCGAAAGCTTGTTCCGTCGCTTGCACCGCCTGTTCGACCTGTGCCGGGTCGGTGATGTCGACCTGATGACCGGCGGCGCCGTCGCCGAGTTCAGCCACCGCTTGCTCCATAGTCGCCTGATCGATGTCCCAGAGCATAACCTTGGCGCCGGAGGCGATCATGCGTTTGGCCGCCGCGAAACCGATGCCTTGGGCCCCGCCGGTGATCGCCGCGATGCGGCCGTTCAGGTCGATTTTGTTCATGGTCGTTCCTCCCGCTTCCAGCTCTTACAGGGAAATCAGCCAGGCCGAAAGCCCGCTCAACCAAAGTGCGACAAAGACCATCAGGCAGAGATTGAACAGGCCGCTCCAACGGAAGGCCACGGTACGTCCGTCGACATCGGCGATGCCGGCAACGATCAGGGTGGTCAGGCTGTATGGCGAACTGGAGACGCAAGCGGTCCAGCCGACCATGTAAGCCAGCGCCACCATCGACGGCTCCGCGCCGACCGCCGCCGGCCCCGGCATAATCGCCCCGATCAGGGTCGCGGTGATGATCGGGTTCAAGGCCAATTGTCCGCCCAATGCCATGAAGGCGACGATCAATGCCGGCATCAATGCGCCCGGCAGCGGAGAGGCGGCAACCCAGGCCGCAATCGTCTCCGTCGGTAGCGCGCTCGCCACCAGATTGCCGGCGAGGCCGGCGCTGGCCAGGATGGTGACTTCCATGCGGTAGCTTGGGAAGCTGTCGGCAATCATATGGCGGCACGCCCGTCCGGTACGGCGCAGGCCCAGGATCGGGTCGCGACTGCGATTCTGTACCGCCAGCCAGACCATGGCGATCGGCGGCAGCAGCAGGATCACCGCTTGGATCAGGCGGATGTCGAACAGCTGCACGCCGACGACGAGGATCGCCAGGATCGCGGACAGAAGCGCCAGCAACGGCATATGCACGGACCAGCTCTCGTCCGTCGTCGTTTCACCTCCCGCCGCGCCACCCCTTTGTAACAACCAGCCGAGACCAGTGATCGCCAATACCGTGATGGTGGCGACGGTCAGGACGGTTGTCACCGACGCGCCGGGCGCGTAGGTCAGGCCGATCGCCAACCCGACGGAGATCGGCGACCAGGACGGCGATGTGCCGAAGCCGCGATGCACGGCGATCAGGGCCTCGCGCTCTGGCGCGGTGACCGCTGCCTTACGGCCGCCCCGGATCATCGCGCCTAACAGTTGAGCGCTGCCGAAGCTCATGATCAGGCCTAGGATATTGGCTCCGAGATTGACGGCGAGATAGCGCCGGCTGCCCGGTTGTTCAATGATGTGCTGACCCGAGCGGCGGATCATGGCGGAGCGCTCGGCCGCCTCCCGCAGGAATGCGCCGGCCGCGAAAAGAGCGGCATAGAAGCCGCTGAGCCGGGCCGCTTTCAGGAATGCGCTTGAAGGATCGTCCAACCAGGGCCAGGCCGCCACACTGGCGATGATAGCGATGCCCAGAATAACTTTTCCGGTGCGCGGCAAATGCGGGGCCTGCAACGCCACATAGCCGGCCGCGCCGGCGAAAGCGAGCAGTGCCGCCGGTGTCCAATCGAAGAGAAAATGGCCGGCCGATCCCAGTACCGCCAGGACCAGGCCGAAGCCCGAAAGCATTGACAATGTCTCAGGCCTTCCCGTCCCGCACGTAGGGATAGATGCGGGTGAAATCCGTATCCGGTGCCTCCGCCGCGAAATCGCTCATGACCCGGTCGACCACCTGGGAGACCGCGTCCGCCAAGCCGGCGTCGGCGGCCGCTTCGTGATAAAGCCGCAGGTCCTTGCTCATCAATGTGTTGGTGAAGCCGGCGTCGTAGGTTTCGGTTAGCACTCGGTGGAGATATTTGTCCGCCGTGGCCATATTGCGGCCGCTGGACACGTTCACCACGTCCAGCATCAAGCCCATGTCGAGACCGTGGGCCGCGCCGAAAGCCATCGCTTCAGCCGTCGCCACCATGGCGGTGCCCGAGAGGAAGTTGTTGAGCAGCTTCATGGTCTGCCCCAATCCGGGTTCCGCGCCAACATAGAAAACATTGCCGCAGAAGGCGTTCAAGGATGGTTCCAGCCGTTCGAAGACCGATTGCGGGCCGGAGAACATGCCGGCGATCGTCGCCGCTCGCGCCCCGGCGACACCGCCGGAGACCGGTGCATCGCAGTAGGTCAGGCCGGCCGCGGTCAACTTGCCGTCGTGAGTCTTCGCGGCGTCGATACCGATCGTGGAGAGGTCGACCAGGGTCCGAAGACGCCGGTCGTTGCGGTCGAGGATGTCGTCGATTACCGCGTTCACGGCGGCGCCGTCCGGCAGGCTCGTGAATACGATGTCGGCCGCCGCAGCGACCTCGCCAACGCTGTCCGCGATCTTCGCGCCGGCTGGCGCCCGTTCGGCCGTGCCGGCAATGTCGTAGACGATCAGGTCGGGGCGCAGCTTCGCCAGATTGGCGGCCATCGGCGCGCCCATGGCGCCAAGGCCGATGAAGCCGTATCGGTCGTCGCTCATTCTTCCTTGTCCAGCTCCAGTTCGGCCAGGACCCGGTTGGCGATGCGGAAGCATTCGACGCCCGCCGGCACGCCGCAATAGACGGAGATCTGGATCAGCGTTTCCTTTAACTCGTTCAGGCTCAGGCCATTCTTGATGGCGCCGCGGAAATGCAGCTCCCACTCCGTCATCCTGCCGAGGGCGGCCAGCATACCCAGATTCAACAGGCTGCGCTGTTGCCGATCCAGGGCTTCGCCGCTCCATACCGCGCCCCAGCAATATTCGGTCAGCAGGTTCTGGAATTCGCGGGAGAAGGGCGGGGCCGCAGCCAGGGATTTCTCCACATATTCCTCGCCCAGCACTTCCTTGCGGATGCGCAATCCTTCCTCGAACAATTCCTGGCTCATCGCCCCGTTCTCCTTCCCTCGTGACATTGATCTGGCCGGCGATCCGTCGCATGATGATCGCCGCCGCGTTCGCGGTTCCCGGTTCACCCATAGATGAAAGAGCACAGTTTGGCACGATTAAAAGACAAAGTCGCGCTTGTCAGCGGCGGCGTATCGGGTATCGGCCTGGCCAGCGCGGTCGCCCTGGCGGAAGCGGGCGCTACTGTGGTGGTCAGCGACGTTCAGGATCTACTGGCCGACCAGGCCCTGACCGAAATCCGCGCCGCCGGCGGCGAGGCGCAGTACCGCAATCACGACGTCACGGAAGAAGAGACCTGGGAAAAAATCGTCGACGAGATCGTGGAGACCTATGGTCACCTCGACATCGTCGTCAATAATGCGGGCATCGGCGGGGCCGGCGGACGGATCGACGAAGTCTCGTTGGAGTCGTGGCGGCAGGTTTTGGCGATCAACCTCGATGGCGTCTTCTTAGGCGTCAAGCATGCAATACGGGCGATGCGGCAAGAAGGTAATGCCGGCTCGATCATCAATATCTCCTCCGTTCTCGGTCTCGTCGGCTTGCCGAATACGGCCGCCTACGCGGCGTCGAAAGGCGGTGTCCGGCTGTTGACCAAGGCGGTGGCGCTCGAATGCGCCGACCGGGGCGATCCGATTCGGGTCAATTCCGTTCATCCCGGCTTTATCGATACACCCTTGGTCGCCAGTGCCATCCAACGCGGCGGGCAAGTGACCAAACGGGCGATCGAAGCCTTGCAGCCGACCGGGCAGATGGGTCGGCCGCGCAATATCGCCGACGCCGTGGTTTTTCTTGCCTCAGACGAATCCGCCTTCATGACCGGCAGCGAAATGGTGGTCGATGGCGGCTATACGGCCAGATAACGGGAGAACATGACGATGACCGGTCCGGAAACCTACGAAGTCTTCGCCCTCCGCTATGGCGGCATGGCCAATCGCACCCGCAACGACAACTTCATCGTCCACGATCCGCATGATACGCCGATGCCGATCGACTATTTCATCTGGCTGATCCGGAACGACAACCGGACCATTGTCGTCGATACCGGGTTCGATCAGGCGGAGGGAACAAAGCGCGGCCGAGTGATCGACCGCCTGCCGCGGGAAGCCTTGGCGATGCTGGAGGTCGAGGCGGATAAGGTCCAAAACGTCATCGTCACCCATATGCATTACGACCATGCCGGTACCCTCGACGACTTCCCGGCCGCCAAGTTCCACATTCAGGAATTGGAAATGCAATATGTCACGGGCCGGCATATGTGCCATGACGTCTTCGCCCACGCCTATACCGGCGATCACGTGGCGACCATGGTGAAGCGGCTGTTCGACGGACGCGTCCACTTCCATAACGGTCACTCGCAGATCGCACCAGGGATCGAGGTGCAATTGATCGGCGGCCATACCATGGGGGTGCAATGCGTCCGGGTGCTGACCAAGCGAGGCTGGGTCGTGCTGGCCTCCGACGCCAGTCATTTTTACGAAAATATGGAGGTGGTCTCGCCGTTTCCCATCGTCTACAGCGTTGCCGACATGGTCGATGGTTTCGATACCATGCGGCGGCTGGCCGATAGCCAGCAACATATTGTGCCGGGACATGATCCTTTGGTGGTGGAAAGATATCCGTCGTATAGCGCGGCGACGGATGGCGTCATCGTCCGCCTGGACGAAGCGCCATCAGCTTAGCGCGACGAAACGATTGTCGGTACCGGTAACGCCCTCGGCGTTCAATTCGCGGATCTTGTCCGGGATGTCCTTAGACGGCATGGGCCGGGCAATCAGATAGCCTTGACCGATCACACAGCCGTGGGAGCGGAGGAAATCGAGCTGTTCGACCGTCTCAATGCCTTCGGCGATACACACCAGGTTCAAATTCTCGGCGAGCGAGATAATCGTTCGGGCAATGGCGGCGCCGTAGGAATCGATGGTGATTTCACTGACGAAGGAGCGGTCGATTTTCAGCACGTCGAGGGGAAAGCGCTTCAGGTAGGAAAGCGACGAATATCCAGTGCCGAAATCGTCGATGGCAATGCGGACGCCGGCGCCGCTGAGTTCCAGCAAGGCTCGTCGCGTCGCTTCCGGGTCTCGCATGACGCTGCCCTCCGTCAACTCGACTTCCAAGATATCCGGTTTCAGGTAATGTTGGCTGAGCGAATCCTCGACATGGGCCAATAGGCCGTCCTGATCGAACTGATGCGCGGATAAATTCACGGCGACGCGAAACTCCGGCAGACCTTGGTCGAACCATTCCCGGCGTTGCCGACAGGCGGTTTCCAACACCCAGTCGCCGAGCGGTACCATGACCCCCAGTTCCTCCGCCAACGGCACGAAAACGTCTGGCGGGACGATGCCGAAGTCTGGGTGGGTCCAGCGGATCAACGCCTCAACGCCAACCACCTTGTTTTCGAACAGATGCATCTGCGGCTGGTAGTAAAGTTCGAAGTCGCCATTATCGATGGCCCGGCGCAGGGCGAAAGACATGGAAACCCGTCGAATGGTCTCCGAATGCAGATCGGAGCGGAAGAACCGGAAGGCGTCGCCGCCTTGCTTCTTCACCTGGCTCATCGCCGCGTCGGCACATTTGATCAAGCCATCCGCATTGTCGGCGTCCGTCGGGAACAGGGAGATCCCGATGCTGGCGGTCAGTTCGATTTCCTCGCCATCGATGGATGTGGTTTGGGAGAGGGCGTCGTTGATCTTCTCCGCCACCTTGGTGATGAAATGAGCATGCGGTAAGTTCGGCAGCACTGCGATGAACGTGTCGGCGCCGAGCCTGGCCACGGTGTCGCTGTCGCGCAGCGTGTCCCTTAGACGGGTCGCAATCTCCCGCAATATCCGGTCGCCGGCGGCATGACCGAAGCGGTCGTTGAAGAACTTAAAACGATCGAGATCGAAAAACATAACCGCCAATAGATGATCGTAGCGGCGGGCGTGATTGATGGCCAATTCCAACCGGTCCTGCAGCAACGCGCGGTTCAATAATCCCGTCAAATTATCGTGGCGCCCGGCCTTCAGGCGGGTGATGGCGCATTCCAGCGCATGCAACAGCCGCTCGCCGTTGGCTTCGTCCAAGGCGAGATGCTCCTGAACCCCCATGGCGATCAATTGCTGCACCTTCTTGGCGTCGAAACTCGCGGTGAGCGCGACAGTTGGCGTCGCCAGGGAAATGCCGAGCATCGTTGAGAGCTGACTTTCCTGGAAACCTTCGCAGAGATTCAACAGCACGGCGTCAACAGAATTGTCGGCCATAAAGGCGTCGCCTTCGTCGGCGCCAGCGACGAAAGACAGCTCCCAGTCGCTTTCTTGGAGAAGAAGTTCGATTTTGGTTTTCGGTTGTCCCTCGGGACCGATGATCAAGAGCTGATACTTTGCCACGCCAAAATACTCGTGCCTGTCACTATCGATACGACTACACGCGTTCCATTATCCACACGCGACCACGTTAAAACTTGGTATACAATTGTAAACCGAAGGTGAAAAATACGCCAGTCGGCAATTTTGCGTTCGGAAATGAGATGTCATGCGTTACCGAATTGCTACGCTGGATTTCGCCAGACGGCGTGTTTTCGAACCCAACTTGGAACACATTTAGATTCAATCCGTTACCAAGGATCGGATTAGATATCACCATCAATCAAACAAGGCGTCGATATCTTCCTGGGAGAAATCTTCCGCGTCGCCATCGTCGCCATCTTCGGTTGAATCCGCGATAACGGGTTTTTCCGCCGGTTTTTCGGGTTTTGGCGCGGTTTTCGGCGCCGACTTCTCGCAAGCTGGCGCCGGTTCGGTTGCGGGCGAGGCTACATTGACGTCATCGTCGCCGTTCAAAAGCGAGTCAATGTCATCCTGACCGATGCCTTCGCCCGCCAAAGCCGGACCGCTCAACAGGTTCGCCCGCTCGGTCTCAACGTCGACATTGTTCAAGTCGGCAACGTCGCCGTCTTTTTTCGTTGCTGCCGCTTCCTCGTCCTCTCCAGGGCCCCACGCGGTTTGTAGTCCCTGTAGGCGTTCCTCGATATAGGTCAGCGTATCGACCACCTTGGTGATGCGTTGGCCGGTGATATCCTGAAAGGAGCAGGCTTCGAATATGCGCATGCAAGCGTCGACGACCGTCGCCTGGTAGGCTTCGATATCGCTCGCGTCGGCATTGATGATCTCTTCGGCCGCATCCATGATGGTGCCGGACGCTTCCTCGGTGGCTTGAACGATCGCTTCCAGCTCTCGGCCGGCGCGCGGAATCTTGTCGTCCTTTACATCGTCGGAATTCAATTCGGCAATCTCCGTGCGGACTTGACCGATCCGTTCCGCAAGATTGCGGAACTCGGTGTAGATCGTGGTGTCGATCTTGGTGAAGTATCGTTGCATGGTGGTCAACAACACTTCGGTCACGCCGGCCACGTCGCCGAGCGTGACGTCGCGATTCCGGTTGACACGAAGGTGATCGACCAGCAGTTCAATGCTCGCGGTGACGCTTTGGTCTTGCATGAAATTTCCGATCAGAAGTCGCCGAGGACGGCGGACAGTTTCGTCTTCAAAGTCGCGGCGTTGAAGGGTTTGACGATATAATTGTTAACCCCGGCTTTTTTCGCCGCGATGACATTCTCGGTCTTCGATTCCGCGGTCACCATGATAAAGGGGGTGCCGTTGATGGCGGTGTCGCCGCGCACTTCCTTCAGCAGTTGGTAACCGGTCATCGGTTCCATATTCCAATCGGAAATGATGAGGCCATAGGTCTTTTGCTTGGCCATTCCGAGCGCCTCGGAGCCGTCGCTGGCTTCGTCGACATTGTCGAAACCAAGTTGCTTCAAGAGATTTTTGATGATCCGCAACATCGTCTTGTAGTCGTCGACGATCAGGATCGGCATGTTCATATCGACCGACATGGTCTTCACCCTTACTTAAATTGGCACTTTTCGGTTGCGGACACACGTCGCTTCCGGTTTCGCCAAGGACAGCGTCGCGGCCCTTCGACGATCGGGTAATATGTTTACCCACCTTTTTTGAATATTCTGTTAACGTTGATGCGGTTTGCGAAAAGGCACGCGAAAAATTCTGTTTCGCTCCTATTTCGACGCCATTATATTGCGGCGCAGCTAATCTTTATTTCATCGCCCATTCGTTTTGCGCGATGTTCCTCCAACCGAATGAGAGTTCGATATGTCCGACGATACGAGTGCCGCCGCGCCCATCGACTATAGCGACCAGATACATGGCTATTTCTTCGAGGATTTGGCGGTGGGGATGTCGGCGTTCTATTCCCGTACGGTGACGGAAGCAGACATCGTTCTGTTCGCCGGCGTATCGGGCGATTTCAATCCACTGCATTTGAACCAGGAATATGCCGAGAAAACCCGATTCGGATCCCGTATCGCCCACGGCATGTTAACCGCCAGCTTCATCTCTACGGTGGTTGGCACGAAATTGCCCGGTCCGGGCGCCGTCTATATCAAGCAGGATCTGCGGTTCACAGCGCCGGTCAAAGTCCAGGACACAGTCACCGCCGTAGCCGAAATCGTCGAGTTGGAGGAAAAACGCCGTCGTTGCAAATTGAGCACCCGCTGTGTGGTGCGGGGACAAGACGTTGTCGTTGGTGAGGCATTGTTGATGGTGCCGTCCCGAACGAAAGGCAAGGTCTAAGAGCGTTTTCCCTTATGGATCTGTTGCGCGATTACGGGAGTACGCCGGCGGGGCATCGAGGCGCCGTCCTGGCGCTTGGAAATTTCGATGGCGTGCATCGCGGCCATCGTGCGGTGATCGCCAACGGACAACGGATAGCGGCGGAAGCAGGGGCATCGGCAGGCGTGCTGACCTTTGAGCCGCATCCGCGCATGGTCTTCAATCCGGACGGCCCGCCGTTTCGTCTGACTTCTTTCCGGGCCAAACACCGATTGCTGAAAGACCTGGGTCTGGATGTCATGGTCGCGCTCCGCTTCAACAAGGCGCTCTACACCAAAACGGCGGAAGATTTCGTACGCGAAGTGCTGGTCGATGGCTTGGCCGTCCGACATGTCATCGTCGGCTACGACTTTGTGTTTGGCGCCAAACGTTCGGGAGACGCGGCATTGCTCTCACGCATGGGCGACGAGCTCGGATTTGCCGTCACCGTCGTCGAGCCTGTGACCCATGGGGACGATGTCTGCTCCTCGACCATTATCCGGGTGAATTTGGAGACGGGCCGCGTGCGTCGTGCCGCCGACCTGCTCGGCCATTGGTGGAGTATCGAAGGCCGGGTTCGCCGCGGCGACCAACGCGGTCGAACCATCGGCTTCCCGACCATCAATGTCGCCATGTCTGGCCAGGTTCTGCGTCCCGCTTTGGGCGTGTATGCTGTCCATGTCGGTCTGCTCGACAACGGCCGCACGGTCTGGCACCGGGGTGTCGCCAATATCGGCAACCGGCCGACCTTCGACGGGAAGGGCGTCTTGCTGGAAGCGCATATTTTCGACTTTGACGCGGATGTCTATGGCCGCATGGCCCGTGTGGCCTTGGTCGAACATTTGCGGGGCGAAGTGAAATTCGACGGGATCGAATCTTTAAAGGCGCAGATTGCGCGCGACGGCGAGCAGGCCCGCGCTCTGCTGGCGAAGCCGGAGAATGGTATCGACCACTTTCTCGCCGGCAATGGTGGACAAGCGCCATCCTAGATTGTTACAAGGCGGCATGACGGGTGGACGGTATATACGCATCGACTATCGAATTACCGGCCCGGTCCTCGCCTAGGGGATCGGGACGCGCGCCCATGCCGTGCCGCCACAATGTCCAGATCGGATCGGCCATCGGGCGAATCTCCAGACGAATTTCGCGAATTAACGACCAAGGTATGTGGTCATGACGACCGATTACAAAGACACCATTATTCTGCCGAAGACCGAGTTTCCCATGCGCGCGGGCTTGCCGAAGCGGGAGCCGGAATTCCTTAAGCGTTGGGCGGAGATGGATCTCTATCGCCGGCTGCGGGAAGATTCCAAGGGGCGGGAGATGTTCATCCTGCATGACGGACCGCCCTATGCCAACGGCAACATCCATATCGGCCACGCGCTGAACAAGATCCTGAAGGACATTGTCAACCGATCCCAGCAAATGCTGGGTAAGGATGCCAATTATGTCCCGGGCTGGGATTGCCATGGCCTGCCGATCGAGTGGCAGATCGAACAGCGTTATCGCGATGCCGGAAAAAACAAGGATGAAGTACCGATCGCGGAGTTCCGCAAAGAATGCCGCGACTTCGCCGAACATTGGATTGCCGTGCAATCGGAAGAGTTCCAACGCCTTGGCGTGATCGGTGATTGGGACGACCCCTACACCACCATGGCCTATGACGCCGAAGCGCAGATTGTCGCCGAGTGTCTGAAATTTCTCATGGACGGCTCGATCTATCGTGGCGCCAAGCCGGTGATGTGGTCCGTCGTCGAGAAAACCGCGCTGGCGGAGGCGGAGATCGAGTATCACGATCATACCTCGACCACCGTGCATGTCCGCTTCCCGGTGGTCCAGGCCGGCGCGCCGGAACTTGAAGGCGCCAACGTCGTCATTTGGACGACGACGCCTTGGACCATGGCGGGTAACCGGGCGATCTGCTACGGCGCCGATCTTGCCTATAAGCTGATCGAAGTGACCGCGGTGTCCGACGATAGCCTGGCCGAAGTCGGGGAAAAGCTGCTGGTGGTGGAAGACCTGCGGGAAGATATGTGCAGTCAGGCCGGCATTGAGACGCATCGGACCCTTGCCGATGTGCCGGCATCCGCATTGGCCGCCACGATCTGCGCCCATCCCTGGCGCGGCGCCGGATACGATTTCGACGTACCGCTGATCGCGGGAGAGCATGTCACTGCCGATCAGGGCACTGGCTTCGTCCATACGGCGCCGGGTCATGGCGCCGAGGACTATGAGGTCGGCGTCGCCCATGGTCTCGAGATTCCGCATACGGTCGGGGACGACGGCCTTTTCTACGACCATGTGCCGCTATTGGCCGGGATCCATGTCTTCAAGGCCGGCCAGCCGGTAATCGACGAGCTGACCAAGGTCGGTAAACTGTTGGCCCACGGTAAGCTGCGGCACAGTTATCCCCATAGCTGGCGTTCGAAAGCGCCGCTGATCTTCCGCAACACGCCGCAATGGTTCGTTTCCATGGAACGCCAGGGCCTGCGCGATAAGGCGCTGAAGGCGATTGACGAGGTGCGCTGGGTGCCGGCGGCGGGCCAGAACCGGATTTATTCGATGATCGCGGAACGCCCGGACTGGGTGCTGTCGCGGCAACGGGCGTGGGGCGTGCCGATTACCCTATTCGTCCACAAGGAGACGGGCGAGCCAATACGAGACGCGGCGGTCAACGACCGTATTATCGAGGCGGTGCGGGCCGGTGGCGCGGATGCTTGGTTCGATACGGACCCGGCGGCGCTATTGGGACAGGATTATCATCCCGACGATTACGAGCGGGTCGAGGACATTCTCGACGTGTGGTTCGACTCCGGCTCCACCCACGCCTTCGTTTTGGAACAGCGGGACGACCTGCAATGGCCGGCGTCGTTGTATCTGGAAGGCTCCGATCAGCATCGCGGTTGGTTCCATTCGTCGCTTCTGGTCGGCTGCGGCACCCGGGGGCGGGCACCTTACGACGCGGTGCTGACCCACGGGTTCACCCTGGATCAGGACGGCCGCAAAATGTCCAAGTCGCTCGGTAACACGGTCGCGCCGCAGCAGATTTGCGAGCAGTTCGGCGCCGACATTCTGCGTCAATGGGTGGTCAGCACCGATTACGCCATCGACCAGTTGATCGGACCGGATATCATCAAGTCCCAGGTCGATGCCTATCGTAAGCTCCGCAACACCTTACGCTTCCTGCTCGGCAATCTCGCCGGATTCGAGGAAAGCGAGCGGCTCGACCTTTCCGAGATGCCGGAACTCGACCGCTGGGTTCTGCATCGGTTGCATGAGCTGGACGGTTTGGTCCGGTCTTGCGTCGACGATTTCGATTTTCACCGGCTGTTTGTGGCGTTACAGAATTTCTGCATCGTCGAGCTCTCGGCCTTCTATTTCGATATTCGCAAGGACGCGCTCTACTGCGACAGCCGCGCGGATCCGCGTCGCCGGGCGGCACGTACGGTGCTCGACCATGTATTCAACTGTCTGGTGACCTGGTTGGCGCCGATCCTCAGTTTCACGGCGGAGGAGGCTTGGTTGAACCGCTACGGCGACGACGCGGGCCGCAGCGTGCATCGGCAGGTGTTCCCGGACGTGCCGGCGGACTGGCGGGATGAGGCGCTGGCCGCCAAATGGCGGAAGATCCGCGAGCTTCGCCGGGTCGTTACCGGCGCCTTGGAAGTCGAACGGCGGGAGAAACGCATCGGCGCCAGCCTGCAAGCGCGGGTCCTGGTACACACCACCGCAGACCATATCGCCAATCTGGACGGCGTCGATTTGGCGGAAATCGCCATCACGTCGGCCGCCGATCTAAGCGAGCGCGCGGGCCCCGACGATGCGTTCAAATTGGAAGGTGTCGAGGGCGTCGCGGTGGAAGTCTTGGCGGCGGATGGCGGCAAATGCCAGCGTTGCTGGAAGGTCCTGCCGGAAGTCGGCGGGGAAGACGGTCATAGCGAGCTCTGCCAACGCTGCGTCGATGCCGTCGATCGGGCGGCCGCCGCTTGAGCCGAGGGCAGATATACCGCCTAGCCGGCGCCATTGCGGTGATCGTGCTGACCGTCGATTGGCTCAGCAAATACTGGCTAATCGGCTTGATGCGGGAATTGGGGCGACCGCTCAGCCTGACCCCCTTCTTCAACTTGGTCATGGTCTGGAACGAAGGTGTCAGCTTCGGCCTCTTCCCCTCGCCCGGCGCCAGCCGTTGGTTCCTGGTGGTGATTTCTTTGGCGATCGTCGCCGGTTTGGTGATCTGGCTGCGGAAAATCGACAAACCTCTGCTCGCGGTCGCCATCGGCGGTTTGATCGGTGGCGCTCTCGGTAATGTCTACGATCGCATCGTCTACGGTGCCGTCGCGGACTTTTTCGACGTCCATGTTTTAGGGTATCATTGGCCGGCTTTTAATATCGCCGATAGCGCGATCAGCGTCGGCGTGGTATTGATTCTATACGATGCATTCTTCAGCAAATCCGGAGAACCGGAGGAAGGTAAGAACAGTGCATAAGCAATTTCGCGCGGGGCGGACGGTTCTTTTGGCCGTTGGTCTGAGTTTGATTCTAAGCGCTTGCAGCGGTGTGCGGGAGCAATTCGGGTTGGTCAAAAATCCGCCGGACGAGTTTTCCGTGGTCACCAAGGCGCCGTTGATCGTTCCGCCCGACTTTACCTTGCGTCCGCCGGAGCCGGGCGCGCCGCGGCCGACGGAACGGCAGCCGACCCAGATGGCGCGCAATGCCCTCGTTAGCAGCGGTGCCAGCAGCGGTAGCGGATCGGTCTCGACAGGCGAAGGTTCGCTGCTGCGTCAGGCCGGGGCGGAAACCGCATCGAACGACATTCGCCAAGTCATCGACCGGGAAAACACCATCCTCGCCGAAAAGGAAGATACCCTGATCCGCAAAATCATGTTCTGGCGCAAAGACGGGCCGTCGGGCGTGGCCCTCGATGCGCGCGCCGAGAGCAAGCGGCTACAGGATAATTCCGCGCAAGGCCGGCCGGCGACGGAGGGCGATGTCCCGATCATCAAGAAAAAAGACCGCGGCATCTTCAACTGATCTCGTCGCTGCATATTAATGCGTATCGCGGTAATCGGCGCCGGTGGGGTCGGTGGCTACTATGCCGCGCGACTGGCGGCGGCCGGCGCATCGGTCCATATCGTCGCGCGGGGCGGGCATTTGGCGGCGATCCAGCAAGAAGGCCTGCGTCTGCAGGGTTCGGACGGCCATGACGTCCTGGTGAAGCCGGATAATGCCGTCGCCGATCCAGGTCTTCTGGACCCGGTGGACCTCGTCATTCTGGGTATCAAGCTTTATGACGTCGACACGGTCGTCGATAGGCTGGCGCCGCTCCTCGGCGACGGGGGTTTGGTGTTGACGTTGCAGAACGGGGTCTACGCCCATGAACGCTGCGTGGAGGTATTGGGCGGCGAACGGGTTTTGGGCGGCTTGACCTATGTTTCCGCCGCCATCGTCGAACCGGGCACTATTCGCCAGAACACCAGCTTCGATACGCTGGAATACGGACCCATTGTCGCCGGTGCCGCGCCGAAACGGCGTCTCGAAATTCAGTCATTGTTGTCGGCGGCCGCTGTCGATGCGGTGCCGCGCGACGACGTCGTGCGCGGGTTGTGGGAGAAGTTCGTCGGCATGGCGAGCTTTGCCGCCATCTCCTGCCTGACCCGGCAGCCGGTCGACATCATTCAACGGGATGCGGTGGCACGGGGTTTGTTCCTCCGTGCGATGCGCGAAATGGTCGCCGTGGCTGAGGCCACAGGCGTGACCTTCGCACCTGATTTCATAGAGCAAAAACTCGCCTTTACGGATGGCTATCCCGCCGGCATGGCGCCGTCGACTTTAGTGGATTTGCGTCAAGGCCGCCGCTTGGAGATGCCGTGGCTATCCGGTTATGTCGCCGAAATGGGCCGTCGTCTCAGTATCGACGCGCCGATTCACGAGACCGCGGCAATGGCGATGCAGCCGTTCGCTGCCGGCACTGCCTGAGCGCCCTTGCCAATGGCGCCGGCATCCGCTTTGTTGGAGACTGACAAAATCGGGGAGACGCCCAGATGAAGATGAAAGCCGCGGTCCTATTCGAGCAGGGCTTGGACCACCCGTTTACCGAGTCCACGCCTTTGCATGTGGAGGAGGTGGACCTGGACCCGCCGGGCGACGATGAGGTTTTGATCAAAACGGGCGCCGCCGGTCTTTGCCATTCCGATCTGTCCATGATCCGGGGCTTGATGCAGCGCAAACTACCGATGATCCCAGGGCATGAGGGGGCTGGCGTCGTTGTCGAGGTCGGTAAGGATGTCACGCTCTGCAAACCCGGCGACCATGTGGTGATGAGCTTCGTGCCGATCTGCGGCAAGTGCGAATTCTGTACGACCGGCCGGCCAAATTTGTGCAGCACGGCCTTCAACGCCCGCGCCACCGGTGCGCTGGTCAACGGCAATCGGCGGCTGTCCCTGAATGGGGAGCCGGTCCACCACACCAACGGCGTCTCCTGCTATGGCGAATATATGGTGGCCTGCGAGGAATCGGTGATCGTTATCGACGACGATGTTCCCATGGTCGATGCCGCTCTGTTCGGTTGCGCCGTGGTCACGGGCGTCGGCGCCGTCATCAATACCGCCAAGATCGAGCCTGGCGCGAGCATTGCCGTGGTCGGTCTCGGCGGCGTCGGATTATGTGCGTTGCTCGGTGGCGTGCTGGCCGGGGCCGGCCGCATTGTCGCGGTCGATATCGCTGACGACAAGCTCGGTTTCGCTCGTCAACTCGGCGCCACCGACACCTTCAATGCCAGCGACGCCGATTGCATCGATCAGATTATCGAGACCACCGAGGGCGGCGTCGATTATGCCTTCGAGGTGGCTGGCGTGGTTCAGGCAATGGAAACCGCCTACAACGTCACCCGACGCGGCGGTACCACCGTCACCTCGGGCCTGTCGCACCATCTGCATAAGTTCGAGGTACCCCATGCCCAATTGGTGGTCGACGAACGCGCCATTCGCGGCAGTTATATGGGGAGCTCCATCGTGCGGCAGGACGTGCCCAAGCTCATCAATCTCTACAAGCAGGGCAAACTGCCGATCGACAAGTTGCGTAGCGGCAATATCGGTCTCCCCCGATCTCAATGCCGGCTTCGACAAGCTGGCCTCCGGCGACGCGGTCCGCCAGATGCTGGTGATGCATGACGAGTTCGACCAATAAAGTTCGAACGCCTGCGTCGATCGATCGATTACGCGTGACCCGTTTGTAATTCCTGCGACAGCATGGCGACAAACGTGTCGAAGCGATGGATCATGGTGTTGAGCTCAGGCATCAATTGGTCGACCTCGGCCCAGTTTTCCTCCGCCGCGGCATCTTCGATACGCTGCAACTGCCGAGCTAGAACCGTCGCGCCCATATGCTGGGCGGCGCCCCTGGTGTTGTGGGTTGCGTCAATCAGATCCTGGCTGTCTCGAACCAAGGCCAATACCTCGATGGCCTGAAGGTCCTCTTTCGATACCGCCCAATACTCCATGATCGATTTGTTCAGATTTTGCCGATCGTCGTTCCCTATGATCGCCGCCAGCAATTCGTAATCCACCAGATCGGCAAGTTCTGTGTTTTTTATCGCCGCAGGGGTCTGTGTGGATGGCAGCAGGCGAGCGCTCGGTTTACCGACGGCCGAATCCTGGTTCGGCAGCCATTTTTCCAGCTTCTCGACCAGTTTTTTCAGTTCCACCGGCTTGCTGACATAGTCGTCCATACCGGCCTTCAGACAATGCTCGGCCTCGCCCTGTAAGGCATTTGCGGTAATCGCAATGATGGGCAGGTGCCGACCGCTTGTCTTTTCGTCTTCTCGAATAGCCGCCGTGAGCTCCAAACCGTCCAAGATCGGCATATGGCAGTCCGTGAGCAGCAGATCGTAGTCGGTTCGGCGGGTCGCGGCCAAAGCTTCCTCGCCGTCGCCGGTAATATCCGCCGTGAAACCAAGCTTTTCGAGTTGCATGACAATAACCGTCTGGTTCACGGCATTGTCCTCGGCAACAAGTATTTTTTCCGGTCTGGTTTTGCATATCTCGGCAGCGGCCGAATCAGTCGATGTCTTGCGCGGCTTGACCGCCGGGCTGATGGTTCCTTCGTCGCATTTTTTTGCGACTGCTGTGGAAATGATATTCAGGAATTCGGACCGAAGCCGCGTTACGTTCCGGTTCACGACGACAAGGTTCTTGTCGGAGACCGGAAAACATCCATTGTCGTGATGCTTGGCATTCACCAACAATGGCACATTTTCCAGGCCCGGCAAGGCGCGAAGTCGCTCGTGGATGCTGCGTTGATAGTCAGCCGGGAAACCCCATCCAATGATCATGATATCGGGCGCGCGACCATTTGCGATCATGCGCTCGGCTGCCGCGGTCACGTCATCGATGTTATCGGCGACCGCAAGAGTGGCGTTATGATAGGACAGATAACGTTCGAAGATCTCGGCCAGCTTTAGATCCGATGCGGCCGCGAGGACGTTGATGCCCTTCAAGTCCTCATTCGGCTTCGGACGGGCAGTGCCCTGCGGGATTGGGAACGTCAAGGTGAAGGAAAACTCCGACCCTTCGCCGACCGTACTTTCGACTTCGATGCGACCGCCCATCATCTCCGCAAGCCGCTGCGAAATCGTCAGCCCCAATCCGGTGCCGCCGAACCTTCGGGTGGTCGAGTCCTCGGCTTGAGAGAAAGCCTCGAATAGCTTGGCCAACGCGCTCTCGGAGATACCGATGCCCGTATCCTTGACACTGAACAAGATCGTTGCGTTGCGATCATCGAGTCCGAGCAGGTCCGTTCGCAATAACACGCTGCCATGTTCGGTGAACTTCACGGCATTGCCGGCGATGTTGAGCAGAATCTGCTTCAGACGTACGGGGTCGCCCAAAATCAGGCTGGGTATGGCCGGATCGATATTGGAAAATATGGATACGCCCTTTTTCTCGGCGAGCGGCGCTAGAATTTCCCCCACTTCTTCGATCAGGCTGTCGGGGGTCAGGAGATGTTCCTCGAGATCGAGTTTTCCCGCCTCGATTTTTGAGAAATCGAGGATGTCGTCAATGATCGTCAGCAGGGAGAAGGCGGACTGTTTGATCGTACGCAGCATGCTCTGCTGATCGTCTTTGAGCGTGGACTGACCGAGTAGGTCGATCATGCCTATGACGCCATTCATCGGTGTACGGATCTCGTGACTCATGGCTGCCAGGAAAAGAGATTTGGCATGATTGGCGCCTTCCGCTGCGGCGCGCGCTTCTTCCAATTGGGCCTGGCTGCGTTCGAAATTCTCCTCCGCTTGTTTCCGTTTGGTAATATCGACCACGCTGCTGACGATGGCCGGCTCGCCCCGATAATTGATGTCGGCACTGGACGTTATGCACCAACGCAATTCGCCGGTATCTTGCCGCCGCAGCTGATATTCGAAGTTTTCCAAGCTTTTGTTGTGCTTCAGTTCGTGACTGAAACGCGCCAGATCCTCGACGTTGGCGTAAAAATTTTGCGGCGTCAGGTTGGATAGGATGGTTTCCTCGGAGGCCCCGAAATACTCGACAGCCGCCGGATTGACCTTAAGAAACCGTCCGGTTTCGGCGCTGTTGATGGACAATGGAATGGGTACCGATTCGAAAATTTGCTTCAGAATTGCCCTGTTTTCCTCAAGCTCCATTTCGGATTGCCGCCGCGCGGTGATTTCGGTAACCCAACAAAGGAAAGCCTCACTGCCTTCCCATTCGATATCCTGTACTCGAACCCTGAGCCAAATCCGCCTGCCGTCCACACGGCGTGCGCGCAGCTCGAAAATCGGCGGATTGGACGTTCCTTTGGTTGCGCGGCGTTGCCGGTAGTCCAAGTAGAGTCGGTCTTGCGGCAGAACGAAATCCGCGAACGAAAATCCGGGCTTCTCCGCATCCTTATAATTCACACCTACGATGTCGCAGATGGTGCGATTGAAAAACAACAGCTCGTCATGAGTTGTTACAAGAACGCCGATCGCCGCGCTTTCGACGACCGCCCGCAAGTTATTACTTAGCTTGCCTGACCTTTCATGCCGGTCAAGCATCATACCGAGTTCGCTGGCGACGTCGGTGAGCTCGCCAAACTTCATTGTCGTCGAGGGTAGGTTTGGTTGAGCATCGGCATGACCGCTAAATGTGGAGCGAATGTCCCGGATCGGTTTGACGAGCCAGCGACCGAGCAAGCCATGCGAAACGATCATCAGCACGGTGAGACCGATCAAAATGCCCGGCAGGGCGCGGGTGAGAAGGTCCAAATCCGACTTGCCGACCCAGCGCGCATCGGACCTGACGATGATGGCGCCCTGGAACCGTTCAAGGAATGGCTGAGAATAACGAAGCACAGATGCATGCCTTACACCCACCGACTTCGTATCCGTGTCGGAAAAAGTGTCGATGAACTGCTCGCCCTGCCGCCCAATAGGGGCGATGGACAGGAAATCACCATCGATCGATAGGCTTTGGTCCAGCATACCTGTTTGGAGGGCATGCTTGGCCAATACTCTGATTTCTGTACCCCGGTCGATGGGGTAGTAATCTCCTTGATGCACTTCGAGAATGACGCGGGGCGGGTTCGTGGCGGCGATCACGATGGAGTGGACGGCAGGCTCGCGGTCCACCAATGTTTGGGCAACATATTCGAGCTGGTCCTGGGTCTCGATATTGCCGGCCACTCGGTTAATGGTGTTCGAGACTTCCAGACTTGCGTCTTGTGCTTGGCGTTGAAGTGTCGAAGTCGCAGAATACTGCATTATTGAAAATGCGAGCGCGAAAACTCCAACGCTGCCCAGCAAGTTGAGCAGAAGTATTCTGTACCGTACAACCATAACATCCCTGTAAGAACTGATTTTTAGGTCGAAAGTAAACTATGTCAGGATGCCCTCTTATCTTTCCGGGTAATATTGTATGCAAATCTAAATTTTTCGTTAACTTTCAATTGTTTAGTTGCTCGTATCGATGCGAGTTTACTAAACTGTTAATTATATAAGTAATATCTAATGTATTGATTTTTCAACGCGTTAAGCTTCCGGGGTAGAAATGGCAATAGTTCCTTACCTATCCCGGAAGATAATTTATTTTACTAATACCTGTTTTATTTCC
>CBDCGJ010000045.1:0-104691 GCA_965216645.1 Alphaproteobacteria bacterium
GGTGGTGCGCGGCGTGGCCGAGGAAGTCGGCGCGGAAGGCGAGCTGGAGGACGAGATCGTGACGGCGATTGCGAAGGCGGTAGGCAAACTATCCGAACTCGCCCGCCTCGACGACGATCAGTTGGCGGAGGCCGCGCGCCTCGTCGTCAGTCGGCGTTTGAAACGGCATACGGGCAAGCGGCCGCTGGTCGACGCCCGCGTCATCCGCGCGAAATAGGGAGAAAAGACATGATCGACCGGTTGAACCACGTGGCGATCGCGGTGCCCGATTTGGCGGCTGCCTCGGCGACCTATCGGGATACTCTGGGCGCCAAGGTCAGCGAACCCGAACAACTGCCGGACCATGGCGTGACCGTGGTCTTCGTCGAGCTCGACAATACCAAAATCGAGCTGCTGCACCCGCTCGGCGCGGACTCGACCATTGCCAAATATCTCGAAAAGAATCCCTCCGGCGGCATGCATCATGTGTGTTACGAGGTCGACGATATCATCGCCGCCCGCGACAAGCTGAAGGGCGAGGGCGCCCGGGTTCTGGGCAGTGGCGAGCCCAGTATCGGTGCCCATGGCAAGCCGGTTTTGTTTCTACATCCTAAAGACTTTTGCGGTACTCTGGTCGAGTTGGAGCAGGTCTGAAAGGCGCTTGATCCATGACTTGGACCACATGGCTCGCCATCTATTTCGTTGCCTGGTGGCTGGTTCTGTTTACCACCTTACCGTTCGGTGTTCGCAACGCGTCGGAGGCCGGCGAGCAACTGGTCGATGGCGCCGAGGCTGGCGCGCCGGTGAAGCCGATGATGGTCCGAAAGCTGCTCGCGACGACGGTGATCACCGCCGTGTTGATCGGTGGCGTCTATTTGCTGACCGCGTATGGGGTCATCGACATCCGCGGCTATCTATCGGGAAAGTAATGCGCAAGTTGGTGTTCATACTCATGTTGATACCGTTGCCGTTGGTCGCGGCGACGACCATCGAAGTGCGCATGAGCCGGGACCATTGCCGTTGGCTGGTGGAACACATCCCCGCCGACGACGTCGCTTACAAACCGGGCGTCGACGTCCGCGGTAAACCGGTCAAACCGGCCGATTTGAATAGCAGCGCGACCATGGCCATTCCCCGCAACGTCGATATCGATCTCACCTTGCCGCATTTGCTGTCAGACAAATTGGTTCGGTTGTATGGACGGCTGAAGGCGGAGGCGCGGGTCGGTTATGTCACCGTCGATACCAAAACCGGCGATGCCACCTATAACGGCAAAACCCTGCGCGATCCGGAGACGGCGGAACTTATCACCTTCTGCCGCGACCTGTCAGCCAAGTAACAAGAGAGAAACCCTCTAAACCCGGCCGTCCACCACCACTTCGAGCAGATTGGGGCCGTCATGGGCGAGGGCGGCCTGGAACGCCGGCACGAAATCAACCGGCTTCTCGATTTTCTCCGCCGGCACGCCGAGCCCCTTCGAGATGGCCGTGAAATCGATCGGCGGGTCTTCGAAATCCATGGCGATATACTGCTCATTGCCGTGGAAGGCTTTCAGGCGCTGCTTCAGAATTCGGTAGCCGCCATTGTTCGGGATCACATAGGTGATCGGCAGCTTCATATGCGCGGCGCTCCATAATGCCTGGATGCTGTACATGCTGCTGCCGTCGCCGATGGTCGCCACGACGGGACGGCTCCGATCGGCTAGCGAAACACCGACGGCGGCGGCGATGGCCCAACCGATACCGCCGCTGACATTGCCGTAAAAGCTGTCGGCGTGGCGGAACGGATAGAGTTTCAGCAGGCTGCGGGTGCTGGTGATGCCTTCGTCGACAACGGCGACCCGCTCCGGCAGGTTATCGACCAACTGCTGGATCAGCCAGTCACTGTTGATCGGTTGGTCCCCCGCATGCGCCGCCAGGGCCTCGGCCGTGGTCGCCCGTTTGGCGCGCCAATTCCGATCGGCCAACGCCGCAACCCGTTCGACAGCGCGGTCCGTCTGCGCTCGGTTTCGCTCGCGCCGCAACTTGGCGTTCAAGGCGCTCAGCGTCGCCTTCACCTGACCCCGAACGGCGATTTCGGTGGCGTAGTTCTTGCCCAACTCCCAATCCCGCTCGGTGATCTGGATCACCCGCATGCGGGCGGGCAGGGGATCCGTCTCGCTATGGACGGACATCTGCAAGACGTCGGCGCCCAGGCAGATCAGCATGTCGTAAGGCGAAAGGGTGTCGTGGACAAAGCCCTGATCCCGCGACAGGCTGCCCATATAGGTCGGATGTTCGGAAGGGAAATGGGCGCCGTGAGTCACGGTTTGCTGATAGACCGGCGCACCGATCAGTTCGGCGAACTGGGCCGCTTCCGCGAAGGCGTGGCTGGTGGCGATCTCGTGACCGGCGACGATCGCCGGCTTTTCCGCCGACAGGACCGCTGCGACGAGTTGCGTCAGGGTTTCGTCGCCCGGTCGGCTATCCGTCGCCACCCGGGTAACATCGCCGAGGGCGAGGTCGGCTTCGGCGTTCAGAATATCGCCGGGGAGAGAGATGAAAACCGGACCGGTCGGCGGCGTCGTGGCGATCTTCGCCGCGCGATGGACGATGCGCGGCAAATCTTCCAGGCGGGTCACCTCCACCGCCCATTTCACCAGCGGCTCCGCCATCGGCACCAGTGGATCGTAGAGCAGGGGTTCCATCAGACCGTGCCCTTGTTCCTGCTGCCCGGCGGTCAGGATCATCGGCGTACCCGAGCGTTTGGCGGTGTAGAGAGAGCCGAGGGCGTTGCCGAGACCCGGCGCGACATGGACATTGCAGGCCACCAAATTGCCGGACGCCCGGGCATAACCGTCCGCCATCGCCACCACGATCGCTTCCTGCAGGCCGAGGATATAGGTCATATCCGGTTCCGCCGTCAGCGCATGCATGATCGGCAGTTCCGTGGTGCCCGGATTACCGAACATGTGGCTGACGCCCTCGCTTTTGAGCAGGGACAGAAAGGCGCTGCGGCCAGTAATGGTGTTCATTGCGGAAATCCTTTGTCGGGTAATCGGTCGTCGGTGTGCGGGGGCATGCTAGAGCGTTTCTCACACATATGGAAAGGTTTGACCGGTCGATTTTACCCTCTGGCTAGGCGCGATCCGCCGGGCGATGTGGGGCATCGGCCAAGGATCGCAACGACGTCCAGAGGGTAAAAGCGCCCGGCCGTAGGTGCCGTTCAGGCTCGATTTGGCGTCGGTCCGGTGCTTGCCCGATACCCCGCATCGCGCGGCGCACCGCCCCATAGCCAAATCGAGCCTGAACGGCATCAAACGATTCCATATGTGTGAGAGACGCTCTAGCAACCGTACCCGGCGTTGCCAATTACCGCGCCATTGCCTACAAACGGGATCGTTTCGATAGTTGATAAGGCGACGCGCCATGCGATTGAGTCAGTATTTTATGCCGGTATTGAAGGAGACGCCCAGCGAGGCGCAGATTGTCTCCCACCGTCTGATGCTCAGAAGCGGCATGATCCGGCAATCCTCCGCCGGTATCTATTCATGGCTGCCGCTCGGTTACCGGGTTTTGAAGAAAATCGAGCAGATCGTGCGTGAGGAGCAGGACCGTTCCGGTGCCCAGGAAATGCTGATGCCGACGATCCAGCCGGCCGATCTCTGGCGGGAAAGCGGCCGCTACGACGATTACGGCCAGGAGATGCTGCGGATCAAGGATCGGCATGAGCGGGATATGCTCTACGGTCCGACCAATGAGGAGGTGATCGCCGATATCTTCCGTCAAACCGTGCGTAGCTATAAGGACCTGCCGAAGAATCTCTACCATATCCAATGGAAGTTCCGGGACGAGGTACGGCCCCGCTTCGGCGTTATGCGCGGGCGGGAGTTCCTGATGAAGGACAACTATTCCTTCGATCTCGACTATGCCGGCGCCCGGCATTCCTACAACAAGATGTTCGTGGCCTATCTCCGGACCTATGAACGCATGGGGTTGCAGGCCATTCCCATGGAAGCGGATACCGGCCCGATCGGCGGCGATCTGAGCCACGAATTCATCATCCTGGCCGATACCGGCGAGAGCGAGGTGTTCTGTCACGCCGATTATCTGGATCGCAATATCGCCACAATGGACATCGACTATGACAGCGATTTGGAACCCTTCGTGAAGGATTGGATCAAGTTGTACGCCGCGACCGACGAGAAGCACGACCAAGCCGCCTTCGAAGCGCAGGTGCCGGAAGACAAACGCATCGCCACCCGGGGCATCGAGATCGGCCACATTTTCTATTTCGGCACCAAGTATACCGATCCTTTGGGCGCCACGGTCATGGGCCCCGACGGCAAGGACGTAACGGTCGAGATGGGTTCCTACGGCATCGGCGTTTCCCGCTTGCCGGGCGCGATCATCGAGGCGTCGCATGACGAGAACGGCATCATCTGGCCGGAACCGGTGGCACCCTTCAAGGTTGGCCTGATCAATATCCGGCCGGCCGACGATGGCTGTCGGGAGGCCTGCGAGGCGCTGTACACGGAGTTTCAATACGCCGGCATTGAGGTGCTCTATGACGATCGGGACGAACGGCCGGGGGCCAAGTTCGCGACCATGGATTTGATCGGCCTGCCTTGGCAGGTCGCCGTGGGACCGAAAAGTCTGGCGGCCGGCGAAGTGGAAGTGAAAAACCGCAAGACCGGCGCGCGGGAAAATCTTTCCCGCGATGCCGTGGTGCAGCGGCTGCTCTGAATGTTCTCCAGTTTCGAATGGGCCATGGCGGCACGCTACCTAAGGGCGCGGCGGCGTGACGGTTTCATATCGGTTATCGCTTGGTTTTCCTTGATCGGGATCGCGCTGGGCGTGGCCACCTTGATCATTGTCATGGCCGTGATGAACGGCTTCCGCAGCGAATTGCTGGGCCGTATCCTCGGCTTCAACGGCCACGTGGTGGTGCAGAACTACGGCGGCCCGATCGCCAACTACGACAATCTGGCAGCGCAAATCCGTAAGAAGGACGGCGTCGTCACGGTAACGCCCTTCATCGAGGGCCAGGTGATGGTGACGGCGAAGGGTCGCGCGTTCGGCGCGCTGGTACGCGGGATCAGTCCGGCCTCCTTCAAGGACAAGACCATCATCAGCGGCAATATCAAGTTCGGCGACGGTAAGGATTTCCAGTCCAAGGCTGGCGTTTTCCTCGGCAACGCCCTGGCCTTGAAATTGGGCGTATCGGTCGGCGACAAGCTGGTTCTGGTCTCGCCTCAGGGCACGGTGACGCCGTTCGGTAGCGTGCCGCGAACCAAGGCCTATCGGGTTGCCGGTATCTTCGAAGCGGGCATGTATTCCTACGATTCCGGTTTCATTTTTATGCCCCTGGCCGACGCGCAGCTCTATTTCCGCATGAAGGAGAAGGTCAGCGCCATCGAAGCCTTCATCAAAGACCCGGATCAGGCCTACGACTACCGTCGGGCGCTTCGGCAGGAGCTGAAAGGCGTACGCGTGCATACCTGGCAGCAGCGTAATGCCGAATTCTTCTCTGCGCTGCAGGTCGAGCGCAACGTGATGTTCCTGATCCTCACCCTGATCATCCTGGTCGCCGCCTTCAACATCATTTCCAGTCTGATTATGTTGGTGAAGGACAAGGGCAAGGCGATTGCCATCCTACGCACCATGGGCGCCTCGCGCGGTTCGATCATGCGCATTTTCATGATTTCCGGCACGGCGATCGGTGTGATCGGCACCATCGCGGGCTTTATCCTTGGCCTGCTGTTCAGTTTGAACATCGAGACGATCCAGGGCTGGCTTGAAAGCATGGGCTTCAATGTCTGGTCCGCGGAAGTCCGCTTCCTGTCCCGCGTGCCGGCGGATGTCGACCTTGACGAAGTGACCGCTGTGGTGGCCATGGCGCTCGCCCTGTCGTTTCTCGCTACCATCTATCCGAGTTGGCGGGCGGCGCGGCTCGACCCGGTCGAGGCGCTGCGTTATGAGTGAGCCCGTGCTGCGGTTCAACCGGGTCACCCGGCATTTCGTCCAGGGCGACAACCGCCTCGACGTCCTGCGCGGCGCAGATTTCGCCATTGCGCCGGGGGAAGTGGTGGCGCTGGTCGGCCCGTCCGGGGCCGGTAAATCGACCTTGCTGCATGCCGCTGGCTTGTTGGAACGGCCGGATGGCGGCGAGATCCGGATCGCCGGCAAGAACTGCGCCGATCTGGGCGATCGGGAGCGCACGCGCATCCGCCGGGACAAGATCGGCTTCGTCTACCAATTCCACCATCTGTTACCGGAGTTCACGGCGCTCGAGAATGTGCGGATGCCGCAACGGATCGCCGGCATCAATGGCCGCGACGCGGTCGAGCGATGCCGGCAATTGCTGATCGACTTCGGCCTCAGCGACCGATTGGACCATATCCCCGCAAAGCTGTCCGGCGGCGAGCAACAACGGGTGGCAATCGCCCGCGCCGTGGCCAATGGACCGAACCTCTTGTTGGCGGACGAACCCACGGGCAATCTGGACGAAGCGACCGCGGCTGCGGTTTTTGAAGAATTGCTGCAGCTCAGCCGCCAATCCGACCTCGCCGCCCTTATCGCCACCCATAATCTCGACCTGGCCGGCCGCATGGACCGAACCCTACGGCTCGAAAACGGAATTATCGTCGAAGGTTGACGGGATAGCTTGAATTCGGGCTCGGGTCGGTGTGATCATTATCTCGATTCCCGCCGAAGGACACCCGATATGACCCACGCCGACTTCGTTCATTTGAATGTCAAATCCGCCTATTCCCTGTCGGAAGGGGCCATTCATGTGAAGGATTTAGTGAAGCTCTGCGTCGGTGCGGAAATGCCGGCGGTGGCGGTGACCGACAACGGCAACCTGTTCGGCGCGCTGGAATTTTCGGAGGCTGCGGCGGGTGACGGCGTGCAACCGATCGTCGGCTGCGCGTTGGGCGTAGTCGAGGCGGTGGCCGACGACAGTCTCCAGCAAACGGCGGCGGTGACGCCGCTGCCTTTGACCCTGCTGGTGCAGAACGAAACCGGCTACGGCAATCTGATCAAGCTGGTCTCGAAATCGTTTCTGGAGACGGAACCGGGGGCCGATCCGCATATCGCGCTGGACGATTTCGCCGGTCATGTCGACGGTTTGATTTGCTTATCCGGCGGCTGGGACGGCGCCCTTACACACCATCTCCGTCACGACCAGGTTGCGGCCGCCAAATCGCTGGCCGAACGCTTGGCGGAATTGTTTCCCGACCGCTTCTATATCGAAGTGCAGCGCATGGGGTACGACAACGAGCAAGCGGTCGAGGACGGATTGCTGGATTTGGCCTATGACTTGGACATCCCGCTCGTCGCCACTAACAATGTCAATTTCGCCAGCCGGGACATGCATGAGGCCCATGACGCGCTGCTGTGCATCGCCGCAGGCCGCGCGGTCGCGGAAGAGGATCGCCATCGCGTTACCCCCGAGCATTATTTCAAGTCGGCGGACGAGATGCGGCAACTTTTCGCCGATCTGCCGGAAGCGGTCGACAATACGCTCGTGATCGCCCAACGCTGCGCCTTCAAGGTGCCGATGCAGCCGCCGATCCTGCCGAACTTCACCTCCGATCCGGCCGACGAGCCGGCGGAAATGCGGCGCATGGCCAAGGAAGGCATGCAGGCCCGCCTGGACGCAACTGAGATTTCGGGGGAAGCGGCCAAGCCGTATTGGGAACGGCTCGATTACGAAATGGGCGTGATCGAGGAGATGGGCTTTCCCGGCTATTTCCTCATCGTCGCCGACTTCATTCAATGGGCGAAGCGCAACGGTATTCCGGTCGGACCCGGCCGCGGTTCCGGCGCCGGCTCCGCGGTCGCCTGGTCGTTGGAAATCACCAATGTGGATCCCTTGCGCTTTGGCCTGCTATTCGAACGCTTCCTCAATCCGGAACGGATTTCGATGCCGGATTTCGACGTCGATTTCTGCCAAGACAAACGGGATCAGGTGATCCGCTACGTGCAGGAGAAATACGGCCACGACCAAGTGGCGCAGATCATCACCTTCGGTAAGCTGCAGGCCCGGGCGGTGCTGCGCGACGTCGGCCGGGTGTTGCAGCTGCCCTACGGCCTGGTCGACCGGCTTTGCAAGATGGTGCCCAATAATCCGGCCAATCCGACGCCGCTGTCCGTCGCCGTGAAGACCGAGCCACGGCTGCAGGAGGCGAAAGAGCGGGAACCGGGCGTCGACAAGCTGCTGGACATTGCCTTGCGTCTTGAGGGGCTCTACCGCCATGCCTCGACCCACGCCGCTGGCGTGGTGATCGGCGACCGGCCGCTGGATCGGTTGGTGCCGCTCTACCGCGATCCACGTTCCGACATGCCCGTCACCCAGTTCAACATGAAATGGGTCGAACCGGCGGGTCTGATCAAGTTCGACTTTCTCGGGCTGAAGACGCTGACGGTATTGGACCGTGCCGTAGAGCTGTTGAAGGCGCGTGGCGTGGAGATCGATCTCGACCGCATTCCCTTGGACGACAAGGCCACGTTCGAAATGATTTCCCGTGGCGACACGGTGGGCCTGTTCCAGTTGGAAAGCTCGGGCATGCGCGACATGTTGCGTAAGCTGCAACCGACCCAGTTCGAGGACGTGATCGCCATCGTGGCCCTCTACCGACCCGGCCCGATGGACGATATTCCACGCTTCATCAGCGTGAAGCAGGGACGGGAGGCGCCCGATTATCTGCATCCAATGCTGCAGCCGATCCTGGAAGAAACCTATGGCGTCATCGTCTATCAGGAGCAGGCGATGCAGATCGCCCAGGTGCTGTCCGGCTACTCCCTCGGCTCCGCCGATCTGCTACGTCGGGCCATGGGCAAGAAGATCCAGGCGGAAATGGATGCGCAGCGGCAGATCTTCATCGACGGCGCCGTCGAAAACGGGGTCGATGGAGAGCGTGCCAGCTATATCTTCGATTTGATCGCCAAGTTTGCGGGATACGGGTTCAACAAATGCCACGCCGCGCCCTATGGCCTGGTGGCCTATCAAACCGCCTATCTCAAGGCCAACTACCCGGTCGAGTTCATGGCCGCGTCGATGACGCTGGATCAAGGCAATACGGACAAGCTGAACGTCTTCCGGCAAGAGCTGCAACGGATGGACATCGACCTGCTGGGGCCGAGCGTCAATGCCTCCGACGTCGGTTTCTCGGTCGAAACTGACGATGCCGGGAAAGGGGCGATCCGCTACGCCCTGGCGGCGATCAAGAATGTCGGGGCCGACGCCATGCGCGCCTTGGTCGCAGAACGGACGCGGCACGGATCCTTCAAAGACATTTGGGATTTTGCCCGGCGTATCGATCCGAAGCAGATGAATAAGCGGCAGATGGAAAATCTGGCCCGCGCCGGCGCCTTCGACGCCTTGATTGAAAATCGCGCCCAATTGATGCAGGCGGCGGATTTGATCATGCGGTACGCCCAGGCCGCCGCGGCGGAAAAGGAAAGCAATCAGGTTAGTCTGTTTTCCGTGCCGGGTGGCGGCCAGGACGAACCGCCGCCGCCCATGCAGGTCGTCGATCCTTGGTCGGTGACGGAGCGCTTGAACCACGAATTCGAGGCCGTCGGCTTCTATCTCTCGGCCCATCCGCTGGACGCCTATGCTAAGACCTGCGCCAAGGAGAAGGTGAAAACGCTGACCGAGGTAATGGAATCGGCCGGCCGCGGCGGCAGCAGTTTCCGCATGGCCGGCACGATTTTGAACAAAAAGGAGCGCAAATCGGCCCGTGGCAAAGCCTTCGCCTTCGTCCAGCTGTCCGACCAAACCGGCATGTTCGAGGTTACCGTGTTCGAGGAGGTGCTGAACGCGCGGCGCAATCTGTTGGAGCCGGGGAAGTCGGTGCTGCTGACTGTCGAGGCGGAAAACAGGGACGATCAAATCCGCCTGACGGTTCAGGGGCTGGAGGATATCGAGGTCACAAGCTTGCGCAATGCCGGCGGCGTCCGTATTTTCCTCCGCGACGACGAGGCTTTACCGGTGCTACGCAGTCGGTTGGAGCAAATGCCGAAAGGCCGCGGCGAGGTCAAGTTGATGTTGATGGATTTGACGCAACATCGCGAATACGAAGTCAAAGTCCCCGGCAGCTATGCCATCGACAGTGCGGCGCGCGGCGCCATCAAGGCCGTGCCCGGCGTCGTCGACGTGCATGAGTTATGAGCCAGCGGTGTATCCCGGTTTTCGACGTCGGTGGCGTTCTGCTCGATTTCGATGCCGCCTATCTCTACCGCCCAATGTTCGACAACGAGACGGAGATGACGCGGTTTTTCGATCAGGTGATGACCCGCGATTGGTGGATCGAGAATTTGGACCGGGGCGGGCGGCCCTATGCGGACGCGATTGCGGACCTGGCCGGCCGGTATCCCGAACATCGTAACCATATCGAGGCGGCGGATTATGGCTGGCCACGTATGATCGGCGGCACGATCGATGGCACCGTCGCGTTGCTGAGGTCGCTGAAGAGAGCTGGATTGCCGATCTACGCCATCACCAACTTTCCGCGCGAGAAATATCGTCAGGCCAGTAGCATGTGGCCCTTCCTGACCCTGTTCGACGGCGTCGTCGTGTCGGGTGAGGAGGGCATGATCAAGCCAGAGCCCGAAATCTACCGGCTATTGCTCGATCGTTACCGGTTGAAGGCCGAAGATTGCCTGTTCATCGACGATAGCCACGACAATATTGTCGCGGCCCGCGGCATCGGTATGCATGGTCATCATTTCCAAGGTCCGGAGGGGCTCCGCGACGCCCTCAAAAACCATGGCCTTTTGGCGTAATTTCGTCTTGCATTCGTGCCGCGCCCGGACTATGTAGCGGCCATTCGTAAATCCACACGCGGACTTTGCGGCGGTTGGATGAAAAGCCCCAACCCTCGCTCCGGTGTCCCGAATTCGGGATGGCTGTCCGCGGCGGTTCAACCGGAGAAGAAAAAATGACGATGAGCGATCTGCCGACGTTTACCATGCGCCAGCTTTTGGAAGCCGGCGTTCATTTCGGCCACCAAACACACCGCTGGAATCCCAAGATGGACCAATTCATCTATGGGGAGCGGAACCAAATTCACATCCTGGACCTACGCGAAACCTCGCCCATGTTGGGACGCGCGCTCGCGGCGATCCGCGACGTGGTCTCCAATGGCGGTCGGGTGCTATTTGTCGGCACCAAACGCCAAGCCTCCGACCCGATCAAGGAGAAGGCGGCGTTTTGCGGCCAATACTATGTCAACCATCGCTGGCTCGGCGGCATGCTGACCAATTGGAAGACGATCTCCAACTCGATCAAACGCTTGCGCGATTTGGAGGACCAGTTGGCCGAGGAAAATGTCGGCCTGACCAAGAAGGAATTGCTGAACCTGACGCGCGAGAAGGACAAGCTCGAGCGTGCTTTGGGCGGCATCAAGGAAATGGGCGGATTGCCGGATATTCTGTTTGTGGTCGATACCGTCCGCGAGGATATCGCCATTAAGGAAGCCCGTAAGCTGCGCATCCCGGTGATCGGCGTGTGCGACACCAATTCCGATCCGGAGGAGATCGACTATCCGATCCCGGGCAATGACGACGCGGGTCGGGCGATCAATCTCTATCTCGATCTGGCTTCCCGGGCGGTGATCGCCGGCCTACGCAAGGAACAACAGGAATCCGGTGTGGATATCGGCGCGGCGGAGGAGGCACCGGTCGAAGACTTGCCGGAAGCCGCGGAGGGCGAAGCGCCCGCGACCGAAGAGACGCCCGCCGAAGCGGCCGTCCCTGAAGCGGAAGCCGCGGCCGATGCGGCGGAATCCACGCCGGAAGCCCCGACCGCCGACGCGGAAGACGAGAAGAAGGATTAAGGACATGACGCAGATTTCCGCGGCGCAGGTTAAAGAGCTGCGCGACAAAACCGGTGCTGGCATGATGGATTGCAAGAAGGCGCTGGTCGAATGCGAAGGCGACCTGGAGGCGGCGGTCGATTGGCTACGCACCAAAGGCCTCGCCGCCGCCGCCAAAAAAGCCGGCCGCGTTGCCGCCGAAGGATTGGTTGCAACTTTGGCGGAGTGCGAAAACGGCAAGGGTGTCGTTGTGGAAGTCAACAGCGAGACCGATTTCGTCGCAAGAAACGAACAATTTCAGGCCTTCGTTCGCACCGTCGCCGAGTTGGCGTTGGCGAACGGCGTTGCGGATGTCGACGCCTTGCTTTCGCAACCCTATCCGGAAACCGGGCGGAATGTAGGGGAAGAACTCACACAATTGATCGCGACAATTGGCGAGAACATGTCCATTCGCCGCATCGAACTGCATCAAGTGGACGAAGGTGTTGTTGGCGCCTATGTTCACAGCCAAGTTTCCCCGGGTCTTGGGCGCATTGGCGTGCTGGCTTCGCTGAAATCCGGCGGGGATAAGGAAAAACTTTGCGCGCTTGCCAAACAAGTCGCCATGCATGTCGCGGCGACCAATCCGCAATCGGTCAGTACCGATGATCTCGATCCCCAAATCGTCGCGCGCGAGCGCCAAGTTTTGGTCGAGCAGGCACGAGAGTCCGGAAAGCCGGATAACATCATCGAAAAAATGGTCGAAGGCCGTATCCGCAAGTTCTATCAAGATGTTGTTTTGACGGAACAGGCTTGGGTGATGGACCCGGATAGTCGAGTTTCCAAAGTCCTGGCGGACGCCGCCAAGGATTGTGGCGCGGACGTCGAGATCGGGACGTTTTCTCGGTTTGCATTGGGCGAGGGGCTCGACACCGAGGACCAAGAAGCAGCTGACTAAGCATTCTCGGTTTAACTCGCGGATAGCGGGCCTATTAATTTTGAATTGGCCTGCGATGGTGTAGACTGGCACGTGGATTGGCGTGCCGGTCTGTGCCGCGCGCGGACTTTTGTGATACGCATTATTTAATTTTTTTTTGGATCATATCCTCTTACCGGGAGTCGAATGTTTGGAAACGCTTAGCGAACCGGAGACCTTCGAGCTCTCCCGATACAACCGGGTCTTGCTGAAAATCTCGGGCGAGGCGCTGATGGGAGACGGGGACTACGGCATCGATTTCGATACCGCCAAACGAATCGCCGGCGAAGTCCAGGAAGTCACGGAACTTGGCGTACAAGTCTGTCTGGTGATCGGCGGCGGTAACATTTTCCGTGGCATTTCGGGCGCCACCCTGGGCATGGATCGGGCCAACGCGGACTATATGGGCATGCTGGCCACGGTAATTAACGCGCTCGGCCTGCAAAACGCGTTGGAAAGCGTGGGCCTCGATACGCGGGTCCTCTCGGCCATTCCCATGAGCACGGTTTGCGAGCCCTATATTCGGCGCCGTGCCGTCCGGCATATGGAACGGGGGCGGGTGGTGTTGTTCGCCGCCGGTACCGGCAATCCCTTCTTCACCACAGACACCACGGCCGCGCTGCGCGCCGCGGAAATGAATTGTGATGCGCTGCTGAAGGGAACGCAGGTCGACGGCGTCTACAGCGCCGATCCAAAATCAAACCCATCCGCGAAACGCTACGATCATCTGACATTTCACGAGGTGTTGAGTAAGGATTTGAAAGTCATGGACGCGGCGGCGATTTCTTTGGCGCGCGAAAACCGTATTCCGATTCTGGTATTCTCGATTCACAATTCCGGAGCGTTCCGCGACGCTCTTTTGGGCCGCGGTTTGCGCACGGTGATCGACGAAAGGACGTGACAATGGCTGACCCCGATATGGCGGATTTGGAGCGGCGCATGGAGGGCGCCCTGAAAGTGTTGCAGACCGAATTCGCGGGCCTGCGGTCGGGTCGTGCATCGACGTCGCTGCTGGAACCGATCATGGTGGACGCCTATGGCTCGCAAATGCCGATGAACCAGGTGGGCACCGTCAGCACGCCGGAACCGCGTCTGCTCACGGTCCAAGTTTGGGATAAGAGTCTGGTACAAGCCGTTGAAAAAGCGATACAAACTTCCGGCTTAGGCCTCAATCCCGCGTCGGACGGTCAATTGGTTCGGGTGCCCTTGCCGGAGCTGACGGAAGAGCGTCGCCAAGAAATGGTCAAAATCGCCCATAAATATGCCGAGCAAGCACGTATTGCGGTCCGCCATGTCCGCAAGGACGGCATGGACGGCTTGAAGAAAATGGAAAAAGACGGCGATATGGGTGAGGACGAGCACCATTTGTGGAGTGACGAGATCCAGGAACTGACCGACAAAATGATCAGCCGGATCGATGAATCGCTCGAAAGTAAAGAAGCGGACATCATGCAGGTCTAAACCCGTGACGGACTTGTCCCCCGACAATGAAGAGCTGCCGGCGCCGGCGCATATCGCCATCATTATGGATGGCAATGGCCGCTGGGCGAAGGCACGCGGTCTGCCCCGCGCCGCCGGTCACAAGCGCGGCGCCGATGCGGTGCGTCGCGTGGTCGAGGGATGTTATGAGTTAGGTGTTTCCTATCTGACTCTGTTTGCGTTTTCCTCGGAGAACTGGAAGCGGCCGCAAGCGGAGATCAATGATTTGATGGGCTTGTTCCGCCATTACTTCCGCGTCGAACTGAAACGCCTGGACGACAACGGCGTCCGTATCCGCTTCATCGGTAGCCGGGACAATCTGCCGGAAGATATCGTTCGGCAGATCCAGGAGGCCGAAGCGCGGACCAAAACCAATCGCCGCCTAACCCTTGTGATCGCGCTCAATTATGGCGGCCGGGGCGAGATTCTACAGGCGGCGCAACGCTTGGCGAAGGATGTTGCCGCCGGCGAGGTGCGGTCGGACGATGTTTGCGAAGCGACATTCGCCGGTTATCTGGAAACGGATGATATCCCCGATCCAGATTTGATCGTCCGGACCAGCGGCGAACAAAGATTGAGTAATTTTCTGCTTTGGCAGGCGGCCTATGCGGAATTCATATTTATGAACCAGCTCTGGCCCGATTTCGACAAAGCCTGTTTGGCGGAAGCGATCCATGAGTTCCATCGGCGGGAGCGGCGCTATGGCGCGGTCTCTGGCGGTTAGGCCTGAGGGATATCACGCCGTGGGTAGCGATCTTCCGAAACGCATCCTGTCGGCCGCCGTCCTGGCGCCGATCGTCCTACTGTTGATAATTGCCGGCGGGTGGTGGTTCGCCGCCTTGATCGTCGTCGCGGCATTTCTGATGCTTCGGGAATGGGACGAAATAACGGGCGGCGTCGGCGGCGGCCCAATCTTTGTCTGCTCGTTTCTGGCCGTGTTCCTGGCGCTCCTGGCGGCACAGATCGGATATCCGGCCGTCGCGGGCGGGTCGATGCTGATTGGCTGTATCGCCGTGGCGATTGTCGCGCGGCAGGTTCATCCCGAACGGATCTGGTGGCCCGTTTTAGGCATTTTGTGGATCGGCTTGCCCTGTGTGGCGCTAACCCTGATCGCCAAACAGGGACCCGTCCCGTTGATAACCATCTTGTGGCTCATGGTGACGGTCTGGGCCTGCGACATCGGGGCTTATTTCGCCGGCCGGACGATCGGCGGACCTAAGATCTGGCCTGCGGTCAGCCCGAAGAAAACCTGGGCCGGATTGTTCGGCGGCATGCTTGCTTCGGCGGTTGTTGGCGCCATGTTCGCCGCTTGGACAGGCCTTGCCGAACCGGTCGTTCTTGCCGGTGTCGGGGCGCTGCTTGCGGCTTTTTCCCAAGTCGGCGACTTCGCACAATCCGCGTTCAAGCGCCATTTCGGCGTGAAAGACAGCGGCGACATCATCCCCGGACATGGCGGTATTTTGGACCGGGTAGACGGTCTTCTTTTTGCCATAGTTTTGGCGTTTGCCATCGCGGTCTGGCGGGGCGGGAGTATTTTGCCGTGGCTGTAAGCGAGAGTTTTCTTGAGAATAGGGGCGATGCGGACCCGAAACGGGTGACCATCTTGGGTTCGACGGGCTCCGTCGGCTGCAATACGTTGGATATCCTGGGCGGCGAACCGGATGCCTACGATGTCGTCGCCTTGACCGCCTACCGAAATGTCGACCTGCTGGCGCGGCAAGCCAAGTCCGTGGGTGCGCGGCGCGCCGTGATCGGTGAGGCGGATTTGTACGCCGATCTAAAGCAGGCGCTGTCCGGCAGCGGGATCGAAGCCGCGGCGGGCGATCAGGCCTTGATCGAGGCGGCGGGCGAGCAGGCCGATTGGGTCATGGCGGGCATAGTCGGCGCGGCCGGCTTGGCAACGACGATGGCGGCGGTCGAGCAGGGCGCCGTCGTTGCGCTCGCGAACAAGGAAAGCCTTGTCTGTGCCGGCGATTTGGTGCTGCAAGCCGTTCGTAAGAGCGGCGCCACTTTACTGCCGGCGGATTCCGAACATAACGCCATATATCAGGTTTTCGACTTCGATCGGCCCGAAGCGGTCGAGAAGATCATCCTGACCGCGTCCGGCGGACCCTTCCTCAATTTCGAACGGAAGGATATGGCCGACGTCACCCCGGCGCAGGCCATCGCCCACCCGAATTGGGACATGGGCGTGAAGATCTCCGTCGATTCCGCGACGATGATGAACAAGGGTCTGGAACTGATCGAGGCTTGGTATCTGTTCCCGGTGACCGCCGATCAGATCGACATTCTGATCCATCCGGAATCCGTCGTCCACAGCCTGGTCGCGTACCGGGATGGTTCAACTCTGGCGCAGTTGGGCGCGCCGGACATGCGGACTCCGATTGCCTATACGCTGGCTTGGCCCGGCCGGATCGAGACCCAGGCGCCGCGGCTGGATTTGGCGAAAACCGCGACGCTGTCCTTCCACGAGCCGGATTCCTCCAGATTTCCCGCCTTACGCTTGGCGCGGGAAGCACTGCGACAAGGAAACGCGTTGCCAACGGTGATGAATGCCGCCAACGAAGTCGCCGTGGAGGGTTTCTTGAACTCGAAAATCGGTTTTTTGCAGATCGCGGAGCTTACGGAGCGGGTCATGCATCGCTTAAGCGGGGCGACCGCCAGCGACCTCGCCGCGGTCCTTTCGATCGACGACGAAGCCCGCCGCGTCGCGGACGAGATGATCGGGTGAGGGCGAAATGATTGCTGGCGCCGTCGATTTCCTCCTGATCTATCTACTGCCGTTCCTGGTCTTACTGACCGTTTTGGTCTTCGTGCATGAGATGGGCCATTATCTGGTAGCCCGCTGGAACGGTGTGCGAGTGGAAGTGTTTTCCATCGGTTTCGGGCCTGAAATTTTTGGCTGGACCGATAAGAAGCAAACCCGCTGGAAAGTGGCGTGGGTACCGCTCGGCGGCTATGTCAAATTCCTCGGCGATATGAACGCGACCAGCGCGCCCGATCATGAAGCGTTGGGCAAGTTACCGCCAGATCAGAGCGCCGACGCGTTTCATAACAAAAATGTCTGGCAGCGCGCCGCCATCGTTTTCGCCGGACCGGCGGCAAACTTTATCTACGCCATTCTTGTCCTGACCATCGTCTATGTGAGCTTCGGTCTTCGCTTGACCCCGCCGGAAATCGGCCGCGTCCTGCCCGACAGCGTCGCGGCCCAGGCCGGTCTACAGCCCGGCGACGTTATCCGGTCGGTCAACGGCCGCGGCGTATTGCGATTCGAGGATGCGATGGAAGAAGCGGTCATGCATCCGAATATCCCAATGACGCTGACGGTCGAACGCGACGGTCAGACCCGTGAATTGTCCGTCACACCGGCATTGCGCACGATCACGGATCGCGACGAAAATATCCACAAGTTCGGTGACTTGGGCATTTATCCGTTCTCGCCCGCCATTGTCGGGCGGGTCTTTCCCGATTCCGCCGCGGAAGACGCCGGATTTATTGCCGGCGACCATATCGTCGGGATCGACGGCCGACCGGTCGACAATTTCGAGCAACTGCAGGATGCGGTGTCGAGCAGCCTCGGCAAGACCATGCGGTTCGCGGTGGAACGCGACGGCCAACGCTTGGAACTCGCAGCCGCGGCACGGCGTCAGGTCCAGGAACTCGGCGACGGCGGAACGCGGGAGGTTTGGCTGGTCGGGATCCAGCGGGCGCCGCTACCTTTGGTCAAGCTGTCGCCGCTGGACGCGTTCGGCGAGGCGATCCGAACCTGCCGTTTGATGCTGGTCCGCACCTTCGATTTCCTGGGTCAGATGATCGGCGGTCGGCGCGGCACCGAGGATTTGGGCGGGCCAATCCGAATCGCTCAAGTATCCGGCCAAGCGGCGAAGGGGGGCATCGAGAGTTTCATTATGCTGTCGGTGCTGCTGTCTCTCAATCTCGGTTTTATCAACCTGCTACCGATCCCGGTTTTGGACGGCGGGCATTTGTTGTTCTATGTTTTCGAAGCAATTCGCGGCCGTCCCTTGACCGAACGAATGCAAGAGTATGCCTTGCGCTTCGGTTTTTTGATGGTTTTATCATTAATGGTCTTTGTTACTTGGAACGATTTGGCTAACTTGAGGGTGTTTGAGTATATTGCCGGATTGTTTTCGTAACCAGCATGCGTTGTATGTTTCCGACATGCACGCGCGCAGGGGAGGCGTAACGTTGAAGTATTCCATATTGTCCCGCACGCTATCGATTTTCGCTTTATTGCTTATTCTTTCGGTTGCTGTTTCGACGCAATTCGCTTCGGCACAGCAGGGTGGCGCAATCGACGATATCCGCGTCGAGGGCAATCAGCGCATCGAGGCGGAGACGGTTCGATCCTATATGTTACTGCGCCCCGGCGATCCCTACACGGATGCCGCGGTCGACCGCAGTTTGAAAGCGTTGTTCCGAACCGGTCTGTTCGCCGACGTCGCGATCAGGCGAGAGGGCGCTGGACTGGTTGTCAGCGTGGTCGAGAACCCGATCATCAACCGCATCGCCTTCGAGGGCAACCGGCGGATCGAGGACAACGTCCTGCAGCAGGAAGTGACTTTGCGGCCCCGCCTGGTCTATACCCGGTCGCGCGTGCAGTCCGACATGCAACGCATCCTTCAAATCTACCGGCGCAGCGGCCGTTATGCCGCTTCCGTCGAACCCAAGGTCATCGAGCTCAGTCAAAATCGAGTTGACTTGGTTTTCGAAATCAACGAAGGGCCATTGACCGAAGTCCGACGTATCGATTTTGTCGGCAACAAGATTTACGATGACGGCGACTTGCGCGACGAAATCCTAACCAAGGAAAGCGCTTGGTACCGTTTTCTCAGTTCCGACACGACCTACGATCCGGACCGCTTGAACCGGGATAAGGAATTGCTGCGGCGGTTTTATCTGATCAAAGGATACGCCGATTTCCGAATCGTTTCCGCCGTTGCGGAACTGTCGGAAGATCAAAGCGCCTTTTTCATAACCTTCACGGTCGACGAGGGGCAGCAATACAAGTTCGGCGAAATCTCTACTGTCAGTCGTTTGCCGAAACTGGAGCCTGAGGACATCCAGGCGGAGATCCTCACGGTCGAGGGCGATACCTACAACGCCAAATTGGTCGACGACACGATCAGCAATCTGACCGACGCGATCGGCCAGCTCGGCTACGCATTTGTCGATATCCGGCCCCGTGCGGACCGCAATCGGGAAGAACTGACCGTCGGTATCACCTACGAGATCAACGAAGGCAACAAAGCCTATGTGGAGCGGATCAACATATCCGGAAATGTGCGAACCCTGGACGAGGTGATCCGGCGTGAGTTCCAGTTAGCCGAAGGCGATGCCTTCAATACCGCGAAGCTGCGTGATTCCCGCAATCGGATTCGCCGCCTCGGGTTCTTCGAGAAGGTCGACATGAAACGCCGGCGCGGCAGCCGCGCCGACCAGGTTGTCGTCGACGTCGAGGTCTCTGAACGCTCGACCGGTGAAATCAGCTTTGGCGTCGGCGTATCGACCACGGAATCTGTGACCGCGGATATCAGTATCCGCGAGCGCAACTTGCTTGGTCGCGGTCAGGATCTGCTGATATCCTTCGCCGTCTCCGAACTCCGCCAGCAATTCGATATCTCGTTCACGGAACCCCATTTCCTCAACCGGGATATCGCCGCCGGGTTCGATATTTTCCGCATCGAACGCGACTTGCAGGAGCGAAGTTCCTACAACGAGGATCTAACCGGGTTTTCCTTGCGAGCCGGGTTCCCACTGACACGGGATATCCGTCAAACAGTGGCTTATACGCTAAGCCAAAGCGACGTCGCGGATGTCGATGAAAATGCGTCGGATCTGATTAAGCAGGACGAGGGGGAGTTCGTAACCTCGGAAGTCAGCTATGCCCTGACTTACGACAAACGCGATAAGAGATTTTTGCCGAACGAAGGATTGTTGGTGCGCGGCGAACAAGGCTTTGCCGGTCTCGGTGGCGATCGGCGCTATATCCGTACCACGGGCTCGGTCTCCTACTACTATCCGTTCGCGCCGGGATGGGTTGGAAATCTGGCTTTCCGCGGCGGTTATATTTTGGGGATTAGCGACGATGTCCACATCACCGATCGATTCTTCCTCGGTGGCGACGGGTTCCGCGGCTTCAAAACCGGTGGTGTCGGCCCCCGCGACATCGTTACCAACGATTCTCTGGGCGGCAATCTGTTCTATGTCGGCACCGCCGAACTGCGTTTTCCCATGGGCTTCGCCGAGGAACTGGGGTTTGTCGGCCGCATCTTCACGGAGGCGGGCAGCTTGACCACGATCGACGTGGGCGGTCCGACATTGGTCGATAGCGGTAGTTTGCGCGCCAGCGTCGGGATCGGCTTTACATGGACCTCACCGTTGGGTCCGATTAATATCGACATGGCGGAAGCGGTCTTGTTCGAAGACTATGACGAGAAGGAGTTTTTCCGCTTCAACTTTGGAACGCGTTTCTAGAAGGTACGAATTTGCCGATGTTTCGTATCATTATCGTCTCCCTGCTTCTGGCCGGTATCGCCACCACCGGCTGGGCGCAGACACTCGCGCCGTCAAAGATCGCCGTTCTGGATTCGAGCCGCGTGCTGCGCCAATCGAAGGCAGCCAAATCGATCAGTACGCAATTGCAGAAATACCGGGAAACCTACCGTCAGAAAACCTTGGCGGAGGAAAAGGCCCTGAAAAACGAAGGCGAGCGTTTGCGGAAGCAAAAGGCCTCCCTGTCGAAGGCGGCCTTCGAAAAAGCGGCGGCGAATTTTCGGGAAAAGCAGACCAAACTTGCCGGTGATGTGCAGGAACGCACCGCGCGTCTGGCCGAAGTCCGCAGACGGGCCTTGAAGAAACTCGATTCCGAGTTGGTGATCATTCTCGGCGTTTTAGCCGTGGATGTCGGTGCCAATATCGTCATCGATGTCCGGGAAGTCGCCTATTATGCCGTCAGCATGGACATCACGGATCGGGCGATCGAACGGTTGGACAAAAAAATCACCCATATCGCATTGGCGAATCCGGCGAGCCTGAAAAAATGACCGACCCACGATTTCACCAGCGCGCGGGGCCGTTCACGCTCGCGCAACTGGCGGATTTGGCTGGCGGGACTTTGACCGGTGGACAGGGCGCACGGGAAATCGGCGATATTGCGCCGCTCGATCTCGCCGGACCTGGGGAACTCAGTTTTCTCGACAATACCGGTTATTTACCGCAGTTCGAGGTTACCGGCGCCGGTGCTTGTATCGTTCATCCTAAACACGCCGAAAGGGCACCCGCTGGTGTCGCGCTGATCGTGAGCGAAGCGCCTTATCAATCCTTCGCCAAAGTCGCGCAGGCTTTTTATCCGCGCCCACGCCCAAGTCCGGGGATAGGCAGCGGTGCCGTAGTCGATCGCGAGGCCCGCATCGCCGATGGCGTCGAAATCGGACCGAACGCCGTCGTCATGGCGGGCGCGAAAATCGGCGAGAACAGTTATATCGGCCCGGGAACGGTAATCGAGCGTAATGTCGAGATCGGTGCGTCGGCGATCGTACACGCCAATGTCACGGTCAGTCATGCGCTGATCGGTGACCGGGTAACGCTTCACACCGGAGTACGGGTCGGCCAGGATGGCTTCGGCTTCGCGCCGGACCCGGCCGGTCATCGCAAGGTGCCGCAAATCGGCCGCGTGATCGTCGGCGACGACTGCGATATCGGTGCGAATACGACGATCGATCGCGGATCGCTGCAGGACACGGTGATCGGCGACGGCTGTTGGCTCGATAATTTGGTGCAGATCGCCCATAACGTCGAATTGGGCCGCGGCACCATCATCGCTGCGCAAACAGGCATTGCGGGCAGCACGAAAATCGGTAATTTTGTCGCCATTGGCGGCCAGGTTGCCATTGCGGGACATCTCAATTTGGGTGATGGCGTCCAACTCGCCGCGAAAAGCGGTGTGATGGCCGACGTTCCGCCGGGCCTGACTCTCTGCGGTTCGCCGGCCGTGCCGATTAAAGAATTTTTCCGTCAAGTGGCAACGTTGAAGAAGCTGGCAAGTCAGAGGGGAAGGTAATATGGCGGAGGCATCGAGCGGACAGAACGAAGCCGGTTACGCGGACATTCATAACGTCATGAATATGATCCCGCACCGCTATCCGCTGCTGCTGGTCGATCGGGTGCGCGACATGGTGGCCAACGAAAGCGCCGTCGGGATCAAGAACGTAACCATCAACGAACCGCATTTCCTGGGTCACTTCCCGAGCCAACCGATCATGCCGGGTGTGATGATTGTCGAAGCCATGGCGCAGACCGCGGCCGTCCTCGCCGTTCACACCCTGGGCGGCGATGCCGAGGGCAAGCTGGTCTACTTCATGTCCATCGATAATTGTAAATTTCGCAAGCCCGTGGTCCCCGGCGATGTACTGGAACTGCATGTCACGCTGGATCGGCGCCGTGGCGCGGTCTGGCGTTTCAACGGCACCGCCATCGTCGACGGCGGGAAATGCAGCGAAGCCCTGTTCACCGCCATGATCGTCGACGCGTAAGGAGACAGCATGTCCGAAATTCATCCGACCGCGATCGTCGATCCCGGTGCCAAGCTGGGTGCCGGCATCAAGATTGGGCCCTATTCGGTCGTCGACGGTGACGTCACGCTGGGTGACGGCGTCATTATCGAAAGCCATGCGGTCGTCACCGGTCTTACGACGATTGGTGACGGGGTCCATATCTTCCCTTTCGCTTCGGTCGGCAATCAGCCGCAGGACCTTAAATACGGTGGTGAGAAATCGACCCTGGAAATCGGTCCGCGCACCCGTATCCGCGAGCATGTCACCATTCACACAGGGACCGAAGGTGGCGGCATGATCACGCGGATCGGCGCCGACTGCCTGATCATGGTCGCTGCCCACGTCGCCCACGACTGCCTGATCGGCAACAATGTCATTCTCGTCAATAACGTGACTTTGGGTGGTCATGTGGAGATCGGCGATCACGCCATCGTCGGCGGCCAATCGGCCGTACATCAATTCGTCCGCATCGGCCATCACGCTATGATCGGCGGTGCCTCCGGCGTTGAGGCCGACGTCATTCCCTACGGCATGGTCTTCGGCGGCCGTGCTTATCTTCAGGGCCTCAATCTGGTCGGTCTGAAACGCCATGGCTTCGAGCGCGAGGAAATACACAGTCTCAGGGCGGCCTACCGCGAACTCTTCGCCGACGAAGGCTTGTTTCTCGACCGTCTCGAAAATGTCGGCGAAAACCATGCCGGCCGCGAATTGGTCGGCCAGGTCGTTGACTTCATCAAAGCCGACACCTCGCGGGCCTTGTGCCAACCGGCCTAACCGTGACGGGCAAGCTTGGCATTATCGCGGGTCAGGGGCCGTTGCCCGGCCTGATCGTTGCGGCTTGCCGGCAAAGCGGACGAGAGGTTTTCGTTGTCGCCGTCGAGGGCGAAACGGACCCGGCGATCCTTGAAGACATCGAGCATGTTTGGCAACCGATCGGCGCGGTCGGCGCGACGTTCAAGCTCCTGAAAAGCAAGGGCTGTCGGGACGTGGTGATGATCGGCCGTATCGAACGCCCCAACTTCAAGGAATTGAAACCGGACCTGCGTGGGGCCATGCTGATCCCGAAATTCATCAAGGCGGCAGGGCAGGGGGATGACGCCTTGCTTCGCGTGATGGTTGACGAGTTCGAACGCGACGGTTTCCGTGTTTTGGCCGCCGAAGACATACTGACCGAATTGAATGTCGATGCCGGCGATCTCGCCCGGCAAAGCCCGGCGCCCGACGATCTTGAAGACATTGAGCGGGCACGCCAGCTCATTGCGACCCTGGGGCCTTTTGAAGTCGGCCAAGGTGTGGTCGTGCGTGGCGGCCAGGTGTTGGCCGTCGAAGCCGCTGAAGGCACCGACGCCATGTTGCAACGCTGCGCGGCCTTTGCCGAAGACAAACGCGGCGGTGTTTTGGTGAAGATGCCGAAACCAGCACAGGACCGCCGGGTCGACCTGCCGACTGTCGGCCTGACCACGATGCAACACGCCGTGGAAGCCCGATTGGCGGGGATCGCCGTCGAAGCGGGCGGGATTCTGTTGGTCGACCGGCACGCGGTCATCGAATGCGCCGACGAACACGGGTTGTTTCTGCACGCGTTCGCCCGAGACACCCCGTGACCGCGACGGCACCCTACAAGATAATGTTGATTGCCGGTGAACCGTCGGGTGATCTCCTCGGCGCCGGCTTGATGACGGTGTTGCCGGACCAATTGGATCGCGACATCTCGTTTAGCGGTATCGGCGGGCCGCGGATGGCCGCGGCCGGATTGGAAAGCCTGTTTCCCATGTCGGACCTGTCGGTTATGGGCTTCGTGGAAATCCTGCCGAAACTGTTTCCGCTGCTGCGTCGCATACGGCAAACCCGGCAGGCGGTCCTGGAAACGCGTCCCGATGTGTTGATTACGATCGATTCTCCCGGGTTTTGTTTCCGCATCGCCAAGATTGTGCGACCTGCCGGCATCCGGGTCATGCATTACACCGCGCCGCAGGTCTGGGCCTGGCGGCAGGGGCGGGCCGGTCATCTGCACCGCTACATGGATCATCTGCTTACGCTGTTCGATTTCGAACCGGCATTCTTCACGGCCCATGATCTGCCCTGCACTTTTGTCGGGCATCCGGTCATCACCAGGATTTCGTCGCGGCGACGGGAGGCGGATGCTGAAGGGTTTTGCCGCGATTATGGGGTGGAGCCGTCGCATCGAAAACTGCTGCTGCTGCCAGGCAGTCGCGGCGGCGAAGTCGCTCGGTTGTTGCCTGCGTTTCGTGGCGCCTACAAAAAACTGCTCGAGCGTTATCCGGACATGACCGCGATCGTGTCCAGCTTCGGCGGACTGGCCGATACCATCCGTTCCAGCGTTCGCGATTGGCCCGGCCGGGTCGTCGTCGCCGCTGAGCCGGCGCGACATGGCGATGCGTTTGCCGCGGCTGACGTTGCGCTCACCGCTTCGGGTACCGCGTCGTTGGAATTGGTTCTATCGGAAGTACCTACGGTTGTCGCTTACCGCACAAACCCGGTGACCGCATTTGTCGCCCGGCGTATGATCCTGACCGATTTCGTCAGCCTGCCCAACATCATTCTAAAGCGGCGGGCGGTGCCGGAATTGTTGCAGGAAAACTGCACGCCCGATCGCCTGGCCGAGGAAGCCGTCAAGTTGTTGGAGGACCGGGCTGCCATTTCCGCACAGAAGGAAGCCAGCGTGAAACTCCATGACCGTCTTGGCGGAAAGTTGACCGATCCGCCGAGCGTCCTGGCGGCGCGCGCGGTCAAGCGATTCCTTACCGAGGAAAAGGCGTCAGAGTAATCCCCAATACCACGCCGCCGCCACCGTGAGGGAGATCACGGCGGCTATCCCAAGCGCGGCGATTATGCGCCGTCTTCTGTAGGACTCCGGTGGACGGTTGTCGTTCGCTGGCCGCGGGATGCGGACCAAGGCCGGTACCGACGGACTGCTTTTTACAGTCGACATGACCGCACGGTTCGCCACCCGCCTGGGCGGCGATTTGATGTCGGATCTGCGATTCCCGTCCACGCCGACCGCCGCTTAGTCTTCCCGCTTATGCAGGGAGACGTAGGGGCGCCGGGCCGGGCCGGTATAAAGTTGCCGCGGCCGACCGATTTTCTGGTGCGGATCTTCGATCATTTCGTTCCATTGCGCGATCCAACCGACCGTGCGCGCAACCGCGAAGATCACGGTGAACATGCTGGTCGGGAAACCCATGGCTTTCAGAATTATGCCGGAATAGAAGTCGACATTGGGATAGAGTTTCTTCTCGATGAAATACTCGTCCTCAAGTGCGATTTTCTCCAACTCCATCGCGATCTGCAGCAGCGGCTCGTTCCGAATGCCGAGATTGTCCAGCACTTCATGACAACTTTCCCGCATCACCGTGGCGCGTGGATCGTAGTTTTTGTAGACCCTGTGCCCGAAGCCCATCAGGCGGAACGGATCGTCCTTGTCCTTGGCTCGCTTGACGGCCGTCGAGACATTATCGACCGAACCGATTTCCGCCAGCATTTCCAGAACCGCCTCATTAGCGCCGCCATGGGACGGTCCCCACAGACAAGCGATTCCGGCGGCGATGCAGGCGAAGGGGTTGGCGCCGGATGACCCGGCCAACCGCACCGTGGAGGTCGAGGCGTTTTGTTCGTGATCGGCGTGCAGGATGAAAATACGATCCATCGCCTTCGACAGGATCGGATTGACCTTGTAGTCCTCCGCCGGCACGCCAAACGTCATACGCAGGAAGTTCTCGGCATAGGTAAGGTCATTCTGGGGATACATGAACGGCTGGCCGATCGAATACTTGTAGGCCATGGCCGCAATCGTGGGCATTTTCGCCACCATACGATAGCTCGCCACCATCCGCTGACGCGGATCGTTGATATCCGTGCTGTCGTGATAGAAAGCCGACAGCGCGCCGACGACGCCGACCATGATCGCCATGGGATGGGCATCCCGCCGGAAGCCGCGGAACAACTGGGTCAATTGCTCGTGCAACATCGTGTGCATGGTGATGTCGTTGACGAACTTTTCTTTCTCCGGCCGGGTCGGCAATTCGCCTTTCAGCAGTAGGTAGCAGACTTCCATGAAATCGCTATGCTCGGCCAATTCGTCGATCGAATAGCCGCGATGAAGCAGAATGCCTTCGTCACCGTCAATATAGGTGATCTTGGATTCGCAGCTCGCCGTGGCGGTAAATCCCGGATCATAGGTAAAGTGACCGGTGCCGGCGTACAGCTTGCGAATATCGACCACCGTCGGGCCCTGGGAGCCTTGCATCAACGGCAGTTCGACTTTCTCACCTTCCGGAAAATTGACAACAATTTGATCTTGCGAAGACGCCATTTACCCTCTCTTCCTATTTCCGCTGGCTGTTGCCGCGGCTTGATTAGTTTTCCGCCCAATTATATACGAGCGTTTTAAAAATCGCATCGACATTGATCGCTGGGACCGAAGGAAATTGGCCCCAAATCACGATGGTGTTGCAGCATCTTGAATTCGGCCCAAGGATTCCTCCCGGCCGAGCACAGATAAAACCTCAAAAATCCCCGGCGACGCGGTTGTGCCAGTGAGTGAGGCGCGTAACGGTTGAGCCACTTGTCCAAGCTTCAGACCTTGTTCGACCGCAAACTCGCGAACAGCCGCTTCCAATTCCTCCATTCGCCAGGATTCGGCGGCGGCAAGGCGGCTGTGGACTTGGCTAAGTACCCCCCGTGCCTCTTCGGTGAGCAGTTTACTCGCTTTTTCGTCCAACGACAAAGGTCTGTTTGCAAAATAGAACGATGCGGCGGCGACCAGGTCGTTGACGGTCTTGGCTCGTGGCCGCAAGCCGGGCAGAGCGGCGACCAGCAAGTCCAGGTCTTTCGGCGAGAAGTCGCGGCCGGTTTTCTCCTCGAGCGCGGAGCGTAGGATGGCCGCGAGTTCCGCCTCGTCACCCTCCTGAATATAGTGTGCGTTCACGGCGAGTAGTTTGTCGAAATCGAATCGGGCCGGCGATTTGCCGACGGCGGCAAGGTCGAACCATTCGATTGCCTGTTCCGTGGTGAAGATTTCGTCGTCGCCATGGGACCAGCCGAGCCGGACCAGATAGTTGCGTAGGGCTGCGGGCAGGTAGCCCATGTCGCGATAGGCGTCGACCCCAAGGGCGCCATGCCGCTTCGACAATTTGGCGCCGTCCGGCCCATGGATCAGAGGTAGATGGGCGAATTCGGGGATCGGCCAATTCATTGCCTTGAAGATCGCCGTCTGGCGAAAGGCGTTGGTGAAATGATCATCGCCCCGGATCACATGGGTAATGCCCATATCGTGATCGTCGACCACAACCGCCAGCATATAGGTCGGCGTGCCGTCGCTGCGTAAGAGAATCAGATCGTCGATTTCGCTATTCGGGACGCTAACCCGACCCTGAACATGATCTTCCAGCACCGTCTCGCCGTTCAAAGGGCTCTTCAGGCGGATCACCGGATCGACGCCGGCGGGCGCTTCGGACGGGTCGCGGTCCCGCCAACGCCCGTCATAATGCCAGGACCGACCTTCCGCCTTGGCTTTCTCCCGCATTTCCGACAGCTCTTCCGGCGTGCAGTAACAATAATAGGCGTTTCCCGCCTCGACCATGGCGCGGGCCACCTCGGCGTGGCGCTCCCGGCGGTCGAATTGAGAAATCGACTCGCCGTCCCAATCGAGACCGAGCCAGCGCATGCCGTCATGGATTGCCGAAACCGCTTCGTCCGTCGAGCGTGCGCGGTCCGTATCCTCGATGCGTAACAGCATCTTACCGCCGTGATGGCGGGCGAATAGCCAGTTGAACAGCGCCGTGCGAGCCCCGCCGATATGAAGGAATCCAGTGGGTGAGGGCGCGAAGCGGGTGACGACGGTCATGGTCGGGAGTACTCTTATCCGAGTGGGTCAAGTCAGGCCTGCGTATCTAGCACAAGTCCGCGTAGAGGCAAAAGAAACAGCCGACACGAGCCATGACGACCCTGAACGAAGACGACGCTTTGGTGCGAAAGCAATCGGCGGAACCGCCTTGGGTGACGTCCCTGATGTCAATGCTGGCGGCCGAACGATCGCGCTGGGTGCTTTGGTTTCCCGTCTTTCTCGGCCTCGGTATCGCCATATACTTCTCATTGCCGACGGAGCCGCCGGCCGGCCTCGTCATCGCTGGTCTCGTGGCCGCTTTGTTGCTCTGCACGGTCGTGCTGCGCAAACCGGAAGGGTTGATGCTCGCCGGCATGATCGCAGCGGTTGCCATCGGCGTTTCGGTTGCGCAATTGCGCACAATCTGGGTGGCGGCGCCGATTGTCGAGAAGCGATTGGGTCCGTCGACCGTAACTGGAATCGTTCAGCGGATCGAGCGGCGGCCGACGCGTTTTCGGATCACCCTTGGCGATGTTGGGGTCGATCGTTTGAGCCCTCGCAAAACACCGATCGCCGTACGGCTGACCTTGCCGGAAAAGTTTCTCGGCGAGGTGTTTGTGGGTCAGCGGGTCCGATTGACCGCCATCCTCCTGCCGCCGCCTGAACCCATGACCCCGCGCGGCTACGATTTCGCACGCCAAGCCTACTTTCAATCGCTCGGTGCCGTGGGCTTCGCGCTTGGCCGCGTGTCGCCCGTCTCGGGGCAGGAGCGGAAAATCGACCGCCGCAACCTTCGGCAATTGCGGTCTCGCATCGCTAGTCGGGTCAACGCCGTACTGCCGGACGAAACGGCGGCGGTGGCGATCGCCTTGATGACCGGAGAGCGCGGCGCCATCGATCACAGGCAATTGGAGGCGCTACGCCATTCCGGCTTGGCGCATCTATTGGCTATATCGGGCTTGCATATGGGTTTGGTCGCCGGTTGGCTGTTTTTGTTCGCGCGGCTGGCCTTCTGTTTGTTCGAACGGGTCGCGGTTAGGTATGCCGTCAAAAAATGGGCCGCCGTCATCGCCTTGATCGGGGCAGCGTTTTACTTGGTTCTAACCGGCGCGACCGTACCGACGCAGCGTGCTTTCGTGATGGCCGGTATCGTCCTTTTGGCGGTGATCTTGGACCGGTCCGCCATGTCCATGCGGTTGGTTGCCTGCGCCGCCGCATTGGTGCTGTTGTGGCGGCCCGAAAGTCTGTTGTCGGCGAGTTTCCAACTCTCCTTCGCCGCCGTCGTCGCGTTGATTGCGGTCTATGAGGCGGTCTCGCCTCGGTTTTCGGTTTGGCGTAGCCGCTGGAGCCTATGGCGCCGCGGCGGCCTTTATCTGGCGAGCGTCGCGCTAACGACCCTGGTGGCCAGCGCCGCCACGGCACCCTACGCGCTTTACCATTTCAATCAGATCGCCAGCTTGGGGATCGCCGCCAACGTGATCGCGGTGCCGACGATGGCATTCTGGGTCATGCCGAGCGGTCTGTTGGCCATGCTGGCGATGCCGCTCGGCCTTGAGTGGCTGCCGCTTTGGCTGATGGGGCAGGGGATCACGGTGGTCCTGGCTGTGGCGCGGGAGGTTGCCGGTTGGCCGCATGCGGTGCTGCGTTTCGCATCGCCGGAATTCGGCTTTTTGGCGGCGGTAACCCTTGCCGGTCTGTGGCTTTGTCTTTGGCAAGGTCGTTGGCGCTGGTTTGGCTTGGTCGGTTTCGCCGCCGCGGTCTGGATTGCCGCCACGGCGCCGAAACCGGATATCCTCGTGGATCGTCAAGCCAAGCTCATCGCCATACGGGGAGACGACGACGTGTTGCGTTTCTCGACGCTCAAAGCGCAAAAGACCGTTCGGGAACGCTGGCAGCGCCATCTCGGTCAGGTGCCGGATTCGGGCGAGAGTTTGCATTGCGACAATATCGGCTGTACCGGAACAGCGAGAGGCAGGAAAATCGCCATCATCCGTGACGGCCGCGCGGCGGCGGAAGATTGCCGCTGGGCCGATATCGTGATTTCGGCGGTTCCTTTGCGCGGCCGCTGCCGCGACCCGGCCTTGGTCCTCGATTGGTTCGACATTTGGCGCCGTGGCGCCAGCGAACTCTTCGTCGACGCCGCCGCTATTCGGCTGCTCAGCGCGCGAGACGCGCGCGGTCAGCGTCCTTGGACGGTCATCCGCGGCCGCTCGCGTTAGTAGCGACGCATCAAGCCGACCAGACGGCCCTGTATGCGAACGCGATCCGGGGGAAAGATTCGCGTTTCGTAACTTTTATTGGCCGGCTCCAAGGCAACGGAATTGCCCTTCCGGCGCAGGCGTTTCAACGTCGCTTCCTGTTCATCGATCAAGGCCACGACGATAACGCCATTCTCCGCGGATTCGCAGCGCCGGATAATTGCGGTGTCGCCGTCGAGAATGCCGGCGTCTTCCATGGAATTACCCGCCACTTCCAAAGCGAAATGCTCCCCGCGCTCAAGCAGCGTGAACGGAACGTCGACGAAATTCGCGGGATCCCGCAAGGCTTCGATCGGCGTGCCGGCGGCGATGGCGCCGTATAATGGTAACGAGACCAATTCGCTACCGTCCCGCACCGGCGTGCTTCGAGAAAATTCGCCCTCGATGACATGGGGTTCGAAGCCTCTGCCAGGTTGCGGAACCCCGTTGGGGAGCTTGATGATCTCAAGCGCTCTCGCCCGATGGGGCAGGCGGCGAATGAAACCACGTTCCTCCAACGCCGTAATCAGCCGATGCACGCCGGATTTGGACTTCAAATCCAACGCGTCCTTCATTTCGTCGAACGAGGGGGAAATGCCCGACATGCGCAAACGTTCATTAATAAACATCAGCAGTTGATGCTGCTTTTTCGTCAACATGGTTATCACCATTGCTTAATTTCGCCGCTTGCCCAGCCAAATCCGAAGTAACGCGACGTCGGTTACGTGGATTGTCGGAACAAATCAGAAACAGATAACTTGTTCTACTTTGGTTCTTGTTGCCCGTCAAGGGGGAAACGTGTGCAAGTAGTGAAGGTATTGGCGTTAGATACTCCACATACCCTCTTGCAGCGGCATGATATCAACCTCATCGCCTTCGATCGCCGCAGCGGCATGAGGGGGGCGGATGATGAGGCATTGAGCGTCAGTCAGCAAGGACAGCATGGAGCTGTCTTGTTTGCTGAACGGCGTTGCGAGAGCTTCCCCTTCGTCACCGCGCTCGAGCTGTGCCCGCAAATAATCTTGCCGCTGATCATTTTCCGCTAATGGTTTGGTCAACCTGGCTTTTTGTAAGTTTTCTTTATGCGGCAATCCGAGCATGGCGCCGATCGCCGGGCGCAGGAAGATCAGGCCGCACACCAGGGAGGAAACCGGATTACCGGGCATGCCCATCATGGGAATGCCGGCGATCCGACCGAACATCAACGGCTTGCCCGGCCGCATGGCGATGCGCCAGAAATCGACCGTCATGCCCATTTCACCGAGCACGCTTTGCACCAGGTCGTGGTCCCCCACAGAGGCACCGCCCAAGGTTACCAACATATCGGCGCCGCGCGCGCCGGCCGCCATCGCGCGCAGCGATTCGCGGTCGTCCCGGGCAATGCCCAAGTCGACAGCCTCGCCGCCGCAGGCCCGAATCAAGGCCGCCAAGGCCAACGCATTGGAGGAAACGATCTGATTGGCATCCAAAGGATCGCCCGGCCGGACTATTTCGTCGCCGGTCGCCAGTAGAGCCACACGGGGTCGCCGACGCACCATCAACCACGGCACGTTCATCGCCGCCGCCAGACCGACCGCTCGGGCATTCATGACCGTCCCGCCGGCGAGGCCGACCTGGCCGGCCTCGAAATCCAATCCCGCCTTGCGGATATAGGTGCCCGCCTTCGTGGATTCCTTCACTTGTATTCTGCCGTCGGCCGAGATTTCCGTATCTTCCTGGATCACGATGGCATCGGCACCGGCCGGGACCGGGCCGCCGGTGAAGATGCGCACCGTTTCTCCGGCCGAAACCTCGCCGTCGAAGGCATGGCCCGCCGGCGCTTCGCCGATCTGGGTCAGGCTGGCGGGCACCTGAGCGACATCCTCGGCCCGTACCGCATAGCCATCCATGGCGGAGACCGAGGCCGGCGGTTGCGTCACCCGCGCGGCCACATCCTCCGCCAACACGCGGCCATGGGCACGGTCGAGGGCTACCGATTCCGCCGGCATCAACGCCATTTCACGGAGGATACGGTCCAGCGCTTCCGACACCGGCATCAATGGCGGGCGGGCGGTCATGTGTTCTCGTCGGCTCTATATTCGCCCGATTTACCGCCCGCTTTGTGGAGCAGATGGATATCGTCGATGCGCATGGCACGGTCCACCGACTTGCACATGTCGTAGACGGTCAGACAGGCCGTGGCGACCGCGGTCAAGGCTTCCATTTCGACCCCGGTACGGCCAGCCAATTTCACGGTTGCGCGGACGTCGACGCAGCTATCATCAATATTCGGGCTCAAATCGACGGTAATCGAGGTTAGGGCGAGGGGATGGCAAAGGGGGATCAGATCCGGCGTTTTTTTCGCCGCCATGATACCGGCCAGGCGGGCGACCTGCAGAACGTCGCCTTTCTTCATATCGCCGGCCTGGATTTTCTGCAGCGTATCGGCGGACATATGCACGCGGCCAGCCGCGGTAGCCGTGCGTTCGCTGACCGGCTTGTCGCCGACATCGACCATTCTGGCGTTACCGGCGTCGTCGAAATGGGTGAATTTGGCCTCGCTCATTGCGCCGCGGCTCCCGTTCGTCGCAGGATCGCCTGGGTTGCCGCCGTGACGTCGTTCTGGCGCATCAGCGATTCGCCGATCAGGAAGCAGTGCAATCCGGCCCGGCGCATGCGGGCAAGCTCTTCCGGACCTCTTAGACCGCTTTCGCAGACGCCTGTCGCGGCCGCTGGCAGATGCGTTGCCAGCGCTTCCGCCGTTCGAAGGTCGACTTCCAAGGTCTTGAGATTGCGGTTATTTATACCGATCAACCGCGATTTAAGCGCCAGAGCTCGGTCCAGCTCGGGCCGATCATGGACTTCCACCAATACGTCCATGTCGAGTTCCCGCGCCGCGGCTTCCAGCTCCGAGGCCTGGGCGTCCGAGAGCGCCGCCATGATCAGCAGGATGCAATCCGCGCCGATCGCCCGCGCTTCGTGAACTTGATAAGGGTCGAGCATGAAGTCCTTGCGCAATACCGGTAATTGGACGGCATTTCGCGCCTGCATCAGATACTCGTCGGCACCCTGAAAATAGGGTGCGTCCGTAAGGACGGACAGACAGGTGGCGCCGCCCGCTTCATAGGCCCGGGCCAGGTTTGCCGGATCGAAATCGTCCCGGATCAGTCCCTTGGACGGAGATGCTTTCTTCAGCTCGGCGATCAGGCCGTCATGTCCACCGCGCACGGAGGCCCGCAATCGCTCGAGAAAACCGCGCGGCGGTGACGCCTTGGCGATCTTCTCCTGCAGCGCCGACAACGGAACCTTGGCCTGCTGGGCGGCGATATGACGACGCTTGTCGGCGCATATGCGGTCCAGGACGTCACTCATCGTCGTCGTCCGGAACGGGGCGGTTCGAAATCTCGACCAGCTGCGCCAAGGTTTGCCGAGCTTTACCGCTGTCGATCGCGGCCTGCGCGACGGCGACCCCGGCTTTCAGGTCCGTTTCGGTGCCGGCGATCTTCTGGGCGACGGCGGCGTTGAAGCAGGCAATGTCGCGATAGGCGCCCTCGGCACCGTCGAGCAACGCGGTCAGGGCTTCGGCATTTTCTTCCGGTACGCCGCCCTTCAAGTCCTCCATTCGCGCCACCGGGACGCCGGCTTCTTCCGGATGGATCTCGAATTCCCGGATGTCGCCGTTCTCCAGCGCGACGACGTAAGAGGCACCCGTGGTGGTGAGTTCGTCGGAGCCGTCGCTGCCATGCACCACCCAAACCAAGTCGGCACCCAAGGCTTGCATGGTTTCCGCCATCGGACGCAACCAATCGCGGGAAAAGCAACCGATAAGCTGACGCTTCACCCCGGCCGGGTTCGACATCGGACCGAGAAGGTTGAAGATCGTCCGCGTGCCCAATTCGACCCGGGTCGGACCGACATTGCGCATGGCGCCGTGGTGGCGTTGCGCCATCAGGAAGGCGAGACCGCAGTCCCAAAGCGCCGCCTCGACATGCCGCATATCGGCGTCAAGGTTCACACCCAGGGTCGCGAGGATATCCGCCGCGCCCGATTTCGAACTGGCGGCACGGTTGCCATGCTTGGCGACCGGGATGCCGCAGGCCGCCGTAACGATCGCCGAGGCGGTCGAAATATTCAGCGTCCCCGTGCCGTCGCCGCCGGTTCCAACGATATCGATGGCATTGTCGGGCGCGGAAATCTTGGTCATACGGCCGCGCATAGCGAGGACAGCGCCGGTAATCTCCTCCACCGTTTCGCCGCGCACCCGAAGCGCCATCAAGAACGCCCCCATCTGCGACGGTGTCGCGTCGCCGGCCATCATAATATCGAAGGCGTTGCGCGCTTCCTCGGCGGTCAACGGCGTGCCGTCGGCCACTTGCGCGATCAAGCCTTTGAAATCCAACATATTCGGCTTCCTTCCCGCCGCCTTGGTTGTTGTAAATCGAGACCATGCAGATAACAGTTTAGCGCTCAAGTCGCCAGAAATATTCGTGGCATGGCGATAAAGTCCAGGGTATTGATAGTTATGAGTTTGCGCGTGTTGACGATTACGGCGGCCGCGACGGCCGGCGTTGCTTGTTTCGGTTTTGGCCTGGCCTGCGGGTATTGGCTGTTCGGTCAACCGCCATCGGATATGGCCTTAGCGGCGGCGCCCGTCGCCAAGATTGAAGCGCCTCGAAATACGCCTAAACCGTCCGCGCTAACCCCATTGACCAGAACACCGCGCCCGATGCCGGCCGCCGCCGTGCCAATTCCGGCAATTCTTCCGCGCGCTGAGTCCACGGTACCGGCGCAAAAACCGTCAAAAGAAGATGTTTTGCCTCGGCCTGCGGCAATATCCAAGCAAGTAACGACGCTAGCTATACAGGCCCCACGGAAAGCGCCGATCCGGCCCGCGCCTAAGTTACTGGCGCCCGGTCCCCATCCCGCCCTTGTTGCCATCGTCATCGACGATCTTGGCAATAATCTGGCGGCGGGCCGGCGGGCCGTTGCATTGCCGGGACCGCTGACGCTGTCCTTCATGCCCTACACGCGGTATTCGATACAACTTTCTAAGTCGGCAAAGAAAAATGGGCATGAATTGTTCGTCCATCTACCCATGGAACCGGAAGCGGATACGTCGTATCCCGGCCCGAACGCGTTGCTGACGACCGTGTCCGATGCGGAGTTGCGGCGGCGCCTCGATTGGAATCTGAGCCGCTTCGACGGTTATGTGGGGATCAATAATCACATGGGCAGCTATTTCACCGCATCCAGGCCGCATATGACGTTGCTAATGGGGGAACTGAAGCGGCGGGGGCTTTTGTTCCTGGATTCCAAAACCACGCCAAACTCCGTCGGTATGGTCTTGGCCAGCAACCACGGCGTGGCGCATACCGGACGGGACATCTTTCTGGACCATCGGCGCGATCGCGCGTCGATCCGGGCACAGTTTTTCGCCGCGGCCCGCCGCGCGCGCGAAAGGGGGAGCGTCGTTGCGATCGGCCATCCTTACCCTCAAACGCTCGCGGTCCTCGCGAAGTTATTGCCCGAACTCACATCTCGGGGATATCGATTGGTCCCGGTCAGCGAGATCGTGCGACACCGACGCGATGGGGGTAGCTGAAGGCCGGTTATTGGTATTGGCCTTCTTGTTGCAGACCGAATAAGGCGTCGACCGCACTACGATCGAATGTGACCGGATGTTCCTGGCGCAAGGCCTCGCGGTATTGGTTTAGGGCGTCGTCCATCATGCGGGCCACCAAAGCATCGCCGAGGCGTTCGACCGCATCCTTACCGCTTGCGACATCGGCCGCTTCCACCTTGACCACGCGGGCGACCACAGCCGCGGATTTGGTCTTGTTGCTTCCCGTAACGACGTCGCTCGATTTTGCGTTGAACAGTTTCGCGACCAAGTTGGCATCGATATCGACGCTGTTGGCGATTTGGCCGCGCACGTCGGGTTGACTGGTGGCGATCTTCCAATCCTTGTGTCCTGCCGCGAGACCGACGAATGTGGCGCCGGCACCGGCCCGGGCGGCCAGCGAAACCGCCAATTCCTCGGCCGCTTTCGCCCGGCGTTCGGCGAGGATCGCATTGACGATCTGGCTGCGTACCTCCGGCAGCGGTTTCAGGGCGGGCGGCGTCACGCTATCGACCCGCAACAGAAAATAGCTGCCGGTTTCGGTTTCCGTTAGCACTGGCTCCTGGCCGTCTTCCGTAGCGAAGGCGGTGCTGAGAAACTCCCGCGTTTTCGGCAGGTTTGTCAGAGATTTGCCGGACGCGTCCCGACCGGCGCCGTCGACCGCGTCGATCGTAACGGTTTTGAGATTGGCATTGTCGGCGGTTTCCTCAAGCGTGGCGCCGCCTGCCAAGCTGTCTTCGATCTTGTTCGCAATCTCGAACATCACATCGCCGGCCCGGCTGAGCTTCAGGTCGCGTTCGAGCCGGGACCGCATGTCCTCGAAACTCGGGTCCTTGCCCGGATTGATGTTGGTGACCCGGTAGACAACCCAACCGAAAGGACCCTCAATCGGCGCGCTGATTTGATCCTTGGAGAGGGCGAAGACCGCGTCCCGCACTTCATCGGGCAGCTCGTCCTTGGTCAAGCGGCCCAGTTTTACCGCGTCTTCCTTGAGGTTGGCGATGGCTTCGGAGACCTTGTAAAAATCTTCCCCAGCCGCAAGACGTTTGGCCGCGTCCTCGGCTTTGGCCTTATCGCCCGCCAGCAGTTGTTCGACATCCCGGCTTTCCCGAACGACGAATTCAGACCGGCGGCTTTCATATTCGTCCCGAATATCGTCCTCGCTGACGGAGATTTCGTCGAGCAGATCTTCGGGCGATAGCGTGGCGAAGGTCAGCTTGCGTAGCTCCGCTGTCATATAGGAAGTTTTGTTGTCTTCATAATACTTTGTGACATCAGCTTCCTTCGGCGCTTCAACTTCGGTGATCGAGGAGTTCGGAATGGTTAGCGTTTCGATGCTTCGTTTTTCGGCTTGGTAGGCATAGTAGGCTTGGCTGAGCGCGTTCGGCTTCGCCAGACCGGCCACCAGACTGTCGATCAATTGCCGCCGCACCATTTCTCGGCGCGATGCTTCGAGGTACATAGCCTCAGTCATATTGTTGGATTGCAGGACCTGCTGAAAGACGAAACGGTCGAACTCGCCGACGGTGTTCCGGAAATTCGGATCGGCGCGGATATTGCGTAGGATTTCCTCGTCGCTGACCGTCAGGCCTAAGTCCCGGGCGGCAGCGTCGAGCAGGCCTCGCGTTGTCATCTGCTGTGCTGTCTGGTCGACGACGCCGAGCTGCCGGGCCTGATCTCGGGTCAAACTGGGGCCGAAGCGTTGTTGCAGGCGCCGGAACTGCAGCTCGAACTGGCGCATGAATTCCTGACCGGAATATTCCCGATCGCCGACTTCCAAGACCGTGGTGTCCGGCCGTACGCGAAGGATGTCGCCCACGCCCCAAAGCGCGAAGCTGGCGACTAGAACGCCAAACAGGATCTTCATGAACCAGCCGGTTACGTTTTTTCGGATTGCGTCTAACATCTTGCCTGACTTGATTGTTTTGGCGTCTACCACCGGGCCGGCATAATAGGAGCGGCATGCAGCGCCGGCAAGACAATTGCGGCGGCGATCAGCAAGGTTTGATCGTACCGTTGGCGCTGGCCAGAGCGGCATCGATTTGCTACATCAGGCGCCGAAACTCCCTCGGTTGAAGATGGTGCGAAACGATGGCGAAACAACCCCGGCCGCTGATTGCCGGAAACTGGAAGATGAACGGTCTGCGCCGAGCCGGCCATAAGGAGATCAACGCGCTGATCCGCCGCTTGGCCAAGGTCAAACCGCTTCGGCCAGAAGTGTTGATCTGCCCGCCGGCGACGCTGTTGGGAACGCTCACCACCGAACAGAAGCGCGCCGGTATCGCTTTTGGCGGACAAGACTGTCACGTCGCCGTCAACGGCGCCCATACCGGCGATATTTCGGCGGCGATGCTGAAGGATCTGGGTTGCAAATATGTTATTGTCGGCCATTCCGAACGTCGCGCGGATCATGACGAGAGCAGTATATTGGTGCGCGAGAAAGCGGAGGCGGGGTACGCCGCCGGCCTGACCGCCATCGTTTGCGTCGGGGAGACGGCGCGCGAAAGGCGGGCAAAACAGACGCTGAAAGTGGTTGGCGATCAGCTTCGCCATTCCCTGCCGAAAGGCGCGACCGCGAAGAACACGGTCGTGGCCTATGAACCGGTCTGGGCAATCGGCACCGGCTTGACCCCGACTGTCGACGATGTGGCGGAGGTACATGCCATGATCCGAGGGCGGCTGAGCCGGCGTTTTGGGGATGAGGGGCGCGGCATGCGACTACTCTATGGCGGCTCGGTCAAGGCGTCGAACGCGGCCGAATTGATGGCGGTGGCCAATGTGGACGGCGCGTTGGTCGGTGGCGCCAGCCTGACCGCCAAGGATTTTTGGCCCATCGTTCAAGCGAAGATGTGACTGGCTTGGGCGCGTGCTTTGGTGTACATAACGCCGTCCTTTACGCGAAAGCGGACAATTGAGCGGATAAGACATGCAGGAAATCCTTCTAGTCGTGCATTTGCTGTTGGCGATCGCCATCGTCGTACTCGTGCTGTTGCAGCGTAGCGAGGGCGGTGCTCTCGGTATCGGCGGCGGCGGTGGCGGCGGTTTTATGACCGGGCGAGAAGCCGCGAATTTGCTGACAAAGTTGACAGCGGGTTTTGCCGGTCTGTTCATGTTGACGAGCCTGGCCCTGACCATTCTGGCACAGCCGCAACGGTCCGGATCGGTGATCGATCGCATCGAACAATCGCAGCCTGCACCGAATCAGCCGGCCCAACCGGCCAAGCCGTCGGTGCCGACGAGCGAGTAATGCGGGTCCGGAAAGTCGGAAAATCCAGCAGATTCAGGGCGGCGATCAGCCGCCTGAATTTTTTGCCTTGGCAGCCGAGCGGGAGGCGGTAAATTAGAGGTCCATGACGCGGTTTATCTTCATCACCGGCGGCGTGGTTTCCTCACTCGGAAAAGGGTTGGCGTCTGCGGCCCTTGGCGCGCTCCTCCAAGGACGGGGCTATTCCGTCCGATTGCGTAAACTCGACCCCTATCTCAATGTCGATCCGGGCACCATGAGCCCGTATCAGCATGGCGAGGTCTATGTCACCGACGACGGGGCGGAAACGGACCTGGATCTCGGTCACTACGAACGCTTTACCGGCGTGGCGGCACGGCAAAGCGACAATGTCACGACCGGCCGGATCTATCAGCAGATTTTGGCGAAGGAACGGCGCGGCGAATTTCTCGGCGGCACGGTGCAGGTCATTCCCCATGTCACCAATGCGATCAAGGATTTCGTGCTTGCCGAAACCGATGGCACAGACTTTGTGTTATGCGAAATCGGCGGCACCGTCGGCGATATCGAGAGTTTGCCGTTTCTCGAGGCGATCCGGCAGTTGGGCAACGACCTGCCGCGCCATCACGCCGTTTATGTCCATGTTACGTTGATCCCCTATATTGGCGCCGCCGGCGAGTTGAAGACCAAACCGACCCAGCATTCGGTCAAGGAACTACGCTCCATCGGTATTCAACCGGATATTCTGCTCTGCCGGAGCGACCGGGAAGTGCCGGAAGGCGAACGGCGCAAGATCGCCTTGTTCTGCAACGTGCGGGAAAATGCCGTGATCCAGGCGCTCGACGCCCGTTCTATCTACGAGGTGCCGCTGAACTATCACCAAGAGGGGCTGGACCAGCAGGTGTTGGAATCCTTCGGGATCGACGACCCGCCGCCCTTGGACCTCAGCCGCTGGGATAAGATCATGCGGCGCATCGCCTCCCCGGAAGGCGAGGTGACCATTGCCGTGGTCGGGAAGTACATCAACCTGTTGGATGCATACAAATCGCTGGCCGAGGCGCTGACCCATGGCGGCATCGCCAATCAGGTGAAAGTCAATCTGGAATGGATCGACAGCGAAATCTTCGAGGAGGAAGAGGCGGCGCTGCTCCGGTTGGAAAGCGTGCACGGTATTCTGGTCCCGGGCGGCTTCGGGGAGCGTGGATCGGAAGGCAAGATTGCCGCCGCCAAATTCGCCCGCGAGCGAAATGTGCCCTATTTCGGCATCTGCCTCGGCATGCAGATGGCGGTGGTCGAGGCGGCGCGCAATCTGGCGGGCCTGAAAGGCGCGCGGTCCACCGAATTCGGACCCAGCGACCATCCCATCGTCGGCTTGATGACCGAATGGACCCGGGGCAATCAGGTGGAAACCCGAAGTGCGGACGGCGATCTCGGCGGGACCATGCGTTTGGGGCAATATGATTGCGCCTTGCTGGACGGTTCCAAGGTAAAGGATATCTATGGCGGGGCCGCGATGATCCAGGAACGCCATCGCCATCGCTTCGAAGTGAATATCAATTACAGGGATCGTTTGGAGGAGGCGGGCTTCCTGTTTTCCGGCCTGTCGCCCGACGGACGTTTGCCGGAAATCGCCGAACTGCCCGGCCATTCCTGGTATATCGGCGTGCAGTTCCACCCGGAGCTGAAATCCAAGCCGTTCGAACCCCATCCGCTTTTTGCGAGCTTCATCGAGGCTGCGGTCGCCCATTCCCGCTTGGTATGAGGATCGGCATTTTTCAGGCGCCGCCGCGCCACGAGGACCTGACTCCGAAACACGGCCTGGACGCGGATAACTTCATCGCGTTGCTGACTCGCCTAGATCCGAAGCTCGAATTCAACGTTTATATGTTGGAAGAAGGCGGGTCGATCCCCGCGGCGATCGAGGCGGACGATGCCTACCTGATTACCGGCAGCCGGTATGGGGTCTATGACGAGGTGCCATGGATCCAACCGCTGAGCGAATTTGTCGTCGCGGCGGTGACGGCGGCGCGTCCGGTCATCGGCGTCTGCTTCGGTCATCAATTGGTGGCCCAGGCTTTCGGTGGGAAGGTGGTGAAATCCGACAAAGGCTGGGGTGTCGGTATTCACCGCTACGATATTCGGCATATGCCCGATTGGCTGAACGATGACCTGGAAGGCTTCCAAACCGTGGCCAGCCATCAAGATCAAGTCGTCGCTCTGCCGCCCGACGCGCAAGTGCTGGCCGGCAGCGAATTCTGCAGGAACGGCATGCTTCAGATCGGACATCATGTCCTGTCGTTGCAGACCCACCCGGAAATGCCGGAAGACATGAACCGGGATATTATCGGGATCCGGCGCGATTTGATCGGGTCGGATCGGGCGGATCGGGCGTTAAAAACATTGAACCTGCCCAATGACCGTGATTTGATCGCCGGGATATTTATCCGGTTCCTCGAAACCCGATAGCCAGGATCTCCCACCATGTCCCAAAAATCCGTGACCTTGAACCATATCGAGATCGCCAACGATCGGCCCTTCGCCCTGATCGCCGGCCCCTGCGCCATGGAAAACCGCGATCACGCTATGATGACCGCGGACCGCTTGCGCGCTATGACCGACGATCTGGGCATTGGTTTGATCTACAAATCCTCGTTCGACAAGGCCAACCGCACGTCCATCGACAGTGGCCGCGGTATTGGTTTGCAAGAAAGCCTTTCTGTCTTCGAGGAAGTAAAGCGGGAAATCGGCTGCCCTGTACTAACCGATGTGCATGCGGAAGACCAATGCGCCACGGTGGCGGAAGTTGTCGACGTGCTGCAAATACCAGCATTCCTTTGTCGCCAGACCGACCTGCTGGTTGCCGCGGCAAAAACCGGCAAGGTCGTGAACATCAAAAAAGGCCAGTTTCTGGCGCCCTGGGACATGAAGAACGTGGCCCGGAAGGTCGCGGAAAACGACAACGAGCAGATCATGCTGACGGAGCGCGGGGTCAGCTTTGGCTACAATACTTTGGTCTCCGACATGCGGGCGCTGCCCGTATTGGCCGAAACCGGTTACCCCGTCGTATTCGATGCGACCCATTCGGTCGCTCAACCAGGCGGGCGAGGCACCGCGTCCGGTGGTCAACGCGAATATGTCCCGGTCCTGGCCAGCGCCGCCGTCGCCGTCGGCGTTGCCGCCGTGTTCACGGAAACCCATGAGGAGCCGGACCGGGCGCCGTCCGACGGGCCTAATATGATGCGGTTGGACGAAATGCCGGCCTTGCTCACGCGTCTCCGTGCCCTCGACCGGGTCGTTAAGGAAAGTAACTGATCCGATGCCGATCGCGTCCCTGGCCATGTATGACTGGCCGGAACTACGCGCCGCCAATGATGAAATCTGGAAAACGATCGCCGACGGCTTGCGCCGGCGGGGTATCGACGCGCCGGAGGGGCTTTGGCGCGACGGCGAGGAATCCGAACCCTGGACAGATCCAGATCTGCTTCTGGCGCAAACCTGCGGCTATCCCTATGCGTCGAAACTCCGCGGTCAGGTCCGTCTGGTCGCAACACCGGAATATGCGGCGGAGGGTTGCGACGGCCCCAACTATTGTTCCTGGCTGATCGTGCGACGGGATTCCGGGTTGACCACACTGTCGAATTTGACGACCAGGCGGGCGGCAGTCAATCACGACGGGTCGCATTCCGGCTGGGTCGCGCTCCGCGCCGCATTACCGGAATTCGCCGGCGAGGTGATTTGGAGCGGTAGCCATCTGCAATCCCTCGAGGCGGTCAAAACCGGAAAAGCCGAATTTTGTTCGACGGATAGTGTCTGCTGGAGCCTCGCGCAAAAACATCGGCCAGATCTGACTGCGGATCTTCAAGCCGTAGCCGCAACGCCCAGCGCGCCGGGACTGCCCCTGATAACGGCCGCCACGCGGTCCGACGGCGAAGTCGAAGCCCTACGTAGCGCGGTCCGGGAGATGTTGGCGGCGCCGGACATCGCCGACGCCCGCGCCCGGGTTTTACTTACCGGCGCATCGGTCTTGGATGACAGAGACTACGACCGCAATCTCGAGCTGGCCCGGCAAGGCGGATTAGTCGTTGGCGGTGGTCAATAGAGTTAAGATTTCTTCCAAGGCACCATCCGCGAGGGCAACGATCTCCTCGTCGGTCCGATCTTGGATCGGATGGGGGACGAAGACCATGGCCGGGTCGAAACCCAAGCTTTTCGATTGGGACGCGGCGGCATCGACGAAAGCCGTGGTGGCGACACCGACACTGGGAATGCCCCGACCTTCGAGTTCCGTGACATCATGCGTACAGCACGAGGTGCAGGAGCCTCAGTCGGCCAATCCTTCAATCATCACGTCGACTTCGGTGGCGATGGTCTGCGCCAAATCGGTCGGCGCCACCCGCGCAAAGGTCGGCTTGCGGTAGCGTTTGACCTTGATGCCCCGCGCCGTCAAGCGTTCGTCCAATCGGTCGAGAAACACGTTGCCGCGCGCTTTTGAAATATCGAGGATTCCGACGGTGCGGTCTTCCAAAAACCCCCGGCCGTGCCTGCCGCGACCGCATCGTCGGACGCAATTCCGACGTTGGGTCCAGCAAAGTGGTGAAATCGTCCATTCAGACCTCCCTCATGGTCCGACAAGTTTATGGTATTTTCCGCTCATACGGAACCAGTCGACCGGCCGATCTTGTCATTTTGCCCAGATGTCTGAGGAACCGGCTCTAGTCGACTGCCGGGACACCATTGCCGATGTCGAAGAAGACCTGCTTTTGCACACGGATATGTTTCAACGCGGAAGCTTTGGCTCGGACGACTTCGTCTGTTTCGAGGAGGCTGCTTTGGTACACTACAAAGCGACGTCCGTCCGCCTCATTCGATAGCGGGAGACCGACGGCTTCCATGCTGTAATGAAATCCTGTGGTCATCTCCCGCACATATTGCGTCATCATACCGCACGGCTGCTCCGTAATGTGGCGAACATTTCGGGACGTGATGTCGCGCATGTCTGGCGGTAGGAGATCGAGATAGTTTCGCCCCCGTTATTTCTTGCCCGAACAATTTTGGTGACACCAGTGCCCGCCAAGCGGACGTGGATGCGATCGCGGGCAATTATTTCAAACAGGATTAAGTTGGGCAAAAGTTTGAGTGGGATGTGGACGGGGTCGAAGGAAGATTTTTCGGGCATACCGGTCGCCCGATTTTTCGGCAGCTCGCTCCAATATAATGCAAAATCTTTATTGTCGGAATTTGTGAAATCTATTTCGAACACCGAAGTTCCGTCCTGATTCGACCGTTTGAAATCAATAAAAGTACGGAACCCATAGTATGTTTCCTGCAGGTTCGAAAAGAAAAAAGTGCTAAGGTCCAGAAAAATCGCGCCTCAATTTGCGGCAGGTTATTCCGGGTTCGATTGTGTATTTCAAAACGCTACGAATGGCGTATCTATACGTTGAATATCTTGAATCAAATCCTGCGGCCAGAGCTCGACCGGCCCATAAGCCGCGCGCGCGGTCAGGACGTCGCTGATGCCGCCGAAGCGGTCGCGGATTTTCGTTGGCGATGACGTCATAGGTGCCGACGGCGGCAAACAGCCGGACCACGTCGTCCGGGATTTCGCGGGTCATCTCCTCCCATTGACCGGCTTTGGACATGGCATTCAACTTGTGACCGAGATCTTGCAAGCCATGCGCTTCGAGGACCGGCCAATAAGAAGGCGTCGAGCCGTAAAAACCGACTCGCATACGCACCCACTCGAACATCTTGTCGACGCTTTCCTGATCCGGTCCTGTGGCAATGAAGCCGCCGCCGGATATCTGGAAGCTCTCTCTGGAGCGGCCGGCTTTGTCCAAACCCGCTTGCAGGCGCGGCATTACCGTTTCTTCCAAATATTTCCGGGTGCAGAACGCGTGCAGACGGGCGCCGTCGCAGACTTCGGCGGCGACGGACAGCATCACCGGACCGACGGCGGCGATGGTCACGGCCGGCGGCGGCGTCTCCAACGGTTCCGGCGTGAAGTTCGGGGTCATGAGCGTGAATTGATAATGCTCGCCCTCGAAATTCAAACGTTCGCCCGTCGTCCAACATTGCCAGATTGCCTTCAGCGCTTGGACATATTCCCGCATGCGGGGGGCAGGCGGGCTCCAAGGGACGGAGAAGCGGCGCACATTATGACCTTTCACCTGGCTGCCCAGGCCGACGATGAAGCGGCCCTTGGAGGCGGCCTGCAAGTCCCAACCCATATTGGCGACCACCATGGGGCTACGGGCGAATGAAATAGCGATCCCGGTTTCCAGGCTCATCCGCTCGGTCGCCGTCGCCGCCACGGCCAAGGAAAGGAAGGGGTCGTGGCGGTTTTCCATGGTGACCACACCGTCGAAGCCGGCGGCCTCGATGGCACGGGCCGCGTCGGCGACTTGGTTGAGATCGTTTTGGGGCAGGGTATTGAGGATGCGCATGACGTTGGCGTCGCTTTCGGTTTAGGATGGAACGCACGGAGACTAACCAGCCTGCAAGGGAGCGTAAAGCATGAGCGTCGCCGCCGGCCTCGGTTTGGCCACCTATACCTTTTCGAGCGCCGATGGGTTCTGGGACTGGGTCCGTTTGGCCGACGAAAGCGGGGGTGGATTCTCTATGGCAGATCGATCGCACGGTCTCCCGGGAGCCGTTTCTCGACTGCATGGCGACCATGGCCGCGCTTGCCGGGGCGACAAAAAAAATCCGTTTCGGCATGAATGTAGTCTCCCTCGGCATGCGCGACCCGCTGTTCGTCGCCAAGCAATGCGCCACCATCGACTATCTCAGTAACGGCAGGTTGTTGCCGGCCTTCGGTTTGGGCAGCAATCGGTCCCGCGATTGGGTCGGCCCTGGCCGCTCCACCAAAGGCCGGGGCAAGCGCATGAATGAGGCGCTGGAGATCGTTCACCGTCTCTGGGCCGGCGAGGAGGTCAGTTACGACGGCGAGTACTTCCAATACGACCGCGTGTCGATCTCACCACTGCCGGTACAGAAGCGCTTACCGCTGTGGATCGGTGGTTCCTCCGACGCCGCGATTGACCGCACCGGCCGATACGGCACCGGTTGGCTGGCCGCCTCGGAAGATCCGGCACAAGCGGGTAGGGCGGTTGAGGCCATCAATGTGGCGGCGGAGAAATACGGCCGCAGCATCGACGACGATCATTTCGGTATCGGCTTCGGTTTCCGCTTCGGCAGCTGGGACGAGCCCTGCGTCGAACGCGCAGTCAAGGGTTTCTCCCGATTGTCGAAGCGCGATCCGAAGGATGCCATCGCCGTCGGCGGCGTCGACGAGGTGATGCGCATTATCGAAGCCTATGTCGAGGCGGGCTTGGAGAAATTCATCCTTCGCCCCATCGGCGACGGCGACGCTGACATGATGCGTCAAACGGAGCGCATGATCGAGGAAATCCAACCCGCCGTCTGGGCTATGAACAAATAATCGAAAGGTCAAAGTTCATTATGGGAAAAGTTATTGGTTTGGCGATTGTCTGCCTGATCGCCTTGTCGGCTTGCCAAACGACCGGCGGCAGCGGCGACCGCATCGTCCTGCCGGCGTCGGTAATCGACACCGAAACGAACCGGCGCGCCGCGGCGGAGCGTTATTTGGCGACCTTCGATCTGAAGCAACTCTACCGCCGGATCGGCAGTACCGTCGTCGCCGACATGCCGGAAAGGGCGAAACGCATCCTGGATATCCTGCTCGAGGGGACGGATACCGATCGGCTCGACCAGGCGATGATCGACACTTTCGTCCGGGTCTACACGGCGGATGAATTGAACGCCCTGGCCGCCTTCTACGGCACCGAGACGGGCAAATCGATCACCGGCAAGCAGGATAAATTCCTGGCCCAGATGATGCCCGTTTTCATCCAAGCCATCATGCGCTCGATGTTGTCGGCAGCGCCGCCCGCAACCTCAGCCGGCTAATGCCAGATCGGCCGCTTTCTCGCCGATCATGATGGCGGCGGCGTTGGTGTTGCCGGAGACCAAGGTGGGCATGATCGAGCAGTCGGCGATCCGCAGGCCGTCCAGGCCGTGGACTTTCAGCCTTTCGTCGACGACAGCGCCGGCATCGTCGGCGGGCCCCATCTTGCAGGTGCCGACAGGGTGGAAGATGGTAATACCGGTTTCCTTGCAATAGGTTAGCAATTCCTCGTCCGAACGAACCTCGTTTCCGGGCATATATTCCGATTCAATCAGTGGCGCGATCGCCGAGGCGGCCATGATTTCCCGCGCGATCTTGAGCCCGGCGACGGCGGTTTGCCGGTCCAGTTCCTGAGACAAATAATTCGGCTGGATCAGGGGGTATTGCGTCGGATCGTTGGACTGGATTTCGATCGTCCCCCGGCTTTCCGGCCTCAATTGGCAGACCGACAGGGCGAAGGCGGAGAAGGGAAGCAGACCTTCGCCCGGATTTTCGGCGGCGAAGGGGATGTAGTGGTACTGCACGTCCGGGCTGTCCAGTTCGGCCCGGGTCTTGGTGAAGATGCCGATCTGCCCGGCGCCGATCGTCAGCATGCCGGTCCGTCCGAGCGCCCATTTCAGCCCGTTGATCATTTTCCGGTCGAAGCGGGTCAGTTCGTCGTTGGCGGTAATGGGTTTCGTGGTTTTGTAGATGGTGCGGATCTGCAGGTGATCCTGCAGGTTTTGCCCGACGCCGGGCAGGTCATGCACCACGTCGATGTCATATCGTTTGGACAATTCGGCCGGACCGACGCCGGAAAGCTGCAAGAGTTGCGGCGAATTGATGGCGCCGCCGCAGAGAACGATCTCCCGCGTCGCCACGGCCTCATGAATGGCGCCCGATTGGTGATAGACGACGCTATTGGCTTTGCGGTCTTTGAAGCGGATTTTGCCGGCCAGGGCATCGGTGGCGATGGTCAGGTTCGTCCGCTGCTTGATCGGGTTCAGATAGGCCACCGCGGCGCTGCAGCGCCGGCCGTTATGGGTGGTCAATTGATAGTAACCGACGCCTTCTTGCGCCGCGCCGTTGAAGTCGGGATTGGCGGGAATGCCGTATTCCTGCGCCGCCGCGACCACAGCCTCCGCCAGCTCGTCGCGGGCTTCGTGGTCGCTGACCTTCAGGGGACCGCCGCTGCCATGGTAATCGTCGCCGCCGCGTCCCTGATCCTCGGCCTTCATAAAATAGGGCAAAACATCGTCATAACCCCAACCGCGGTTGCCGAGCTGCCGCCAGTGGTCGTAATCCTGGCGCTGGCCGCGGATATACACCAATCCGTTAATCGAGCTGCAACCGCCTAAGACTTTACCGCGCGGCCATTTGGTGCGTCGGCCTGCCGTGCCTTCGCAGGCTTCGGTCTCGTAGACCCAGCTGGTTTTCGGATTGTAGATCGTCCGGGCGTAGCCGATGGGAATATGGAGCCAGGGATTCAGGTCTTTGCCGCCGGCTTCCAGCAACAACACACGATTGTCGGGGTCGGCGGACAGGCGATTGGCGACGACGCAACCGGCGGAACCGGCACCGACCACGATAAAGTCGTACTCCGTGGCATGTTGCATCAGCCGGCCAGATCCTCTTGCTTGGCGAGACGGCGCTCGACCAGGCGGGCATAGTAGCTCGCGCCAAGGGCCAAGGCTTCGTCGTTGAAATCATAACTCGGATTGTGAACTTCGCAGCCCAACTCCCCATCGCCATTACCGATATTGATGTAGGCGCCGGGGCAGACATCGAGCATGTAGGAGAAATCTTCCGACGCCATGACGAGGGAGCGGTTGCGGTCGATATTGTCTTCGCCGACGAGTTCGGCCGCCGTATCCGCGGCGAAGTCGGTTTCGTCCGCGGTATTGACCAGGGGCAGGAAGTTGACGCGGAAATCCAATGACGCGGTGGCCCCGAATGCCGCCGCCACATTGCCGGCGATCTCGGCCATGCGCTGTTCCGCTTGCGCCATCACCTCCTTGGTAAAGGCCCGAACCGTGCCGCCCATGGTCGCCGATTGCGGAATCACGTTATAGGCGTCACCGGAATGGATCTTGGTGACGCTGATCACCAGGGTATCGGTCGGCGCGGCGTTGCGGGAGACGATGCTTTGCAATGCCGCGGTGATGTGGGAAGCGACGAGAACCGGATCGACGCTCGATTCCGGCCGCGCGCCATGGGCACCCTTGCCCTCGATCTTGATATCGAAAAAGGCGCCGCCGGCCATCATCGGTCCGGGGCGGATGGCGAATTTACCGACCGCCAGACCGGGCCGGTTATGCATGCCGAAGATCGCCTCCATCGGGAACTGTTCGAACAGGCCTTCCTTGACCATGGCATCGGCGCCGCCCAAACCTTCCTCCGCCGGTTGGAAGACGAAATGGACGCAGCCGTCGAAGTTCTGGGTTTCGGCCAGATAGCGGGCGGCACCCAACAGCATGGTCGTATGGCCGTCATGACCGCAGGCATGCATCTTGCCCTCATGGCGCGATTTGTGAGCGAAATCATTGGCTTCCAGGATCGGCAGCGCGTCTAGGTCGGCGCGCAGCCCGATCGCCGTTGGATTGTTGCCGACCCTCAACGTGCCAACCACACCGGTTTTACCCAGGCCGCGATGCACGTCGATGCCGAAATCGTTGAGTTTGTCCGCCACCAGATCGGCGGTGCGGGTTTCCTCGAAGCCCAACTCCGGATGGGCGTGGATGTCCCGGCGCCAGGCCGTCAAGTCGTCGTGAAAGGCGGCGATCCGCTCCAATGCCGGCATCGTGTACTCCCTCAATCCGGTGAAATTTCGGCACAGATTATTGATCAGAGGATGTCGTCATGGCAATGGCGTAAACGGTAAAGCTCGTGCGATGGTATTAACCCGGCCTCCATGGACTGCTATGGTGCGGGCCGAATCAAGAGAAGGAGCGGACCGGTGGATGCACTGGTGGACAAACGCCGGCAGGCGACCGCGGCGATGATCGATCGCGTGAAAGGGATTTTGGAAGACAAGCCGCTGTCCCGCGAATTATTGACGGAGGCGTTGACGGCATTGCTCGACTATGCCGATCCGGACCTGTTTCCCCTCGAGCATTTTCCGGCGGACGAGTTTGGCGAGGACCGTACTTACAAACTTTGGCAGGACGACGATTTCCGCTATGCGCTGTATCTGTCCAGCAGTCCGGATGGCGTGACGACGCCGCCGCATAATCACCTGACCTGGGCCGCGATCACGGTCTTGAGCGGGGAGGAAATTAATCTGCTTTACCAGATCGCGCATCACCCGAAGGAGCCGGGACAGGATCCGGTCCGGGTGATCGGCCGCGAGAGCGTGACGCCGGGCAAGGGTCTGATCCTGATGCCCAATGACGTGCACGCTATCGAAACCGTGGCTGATCCCGATAGCGGCGTGGCTATGTTACTGCACCTCTATGGCCATGCCATCGATCGGCCGACCGGGCGGCGGATGTTCGATCCGGTTTCCGGCGCGGCGCGGGGTTACGACGATGCTATGCCAGCGCTCGCCCCGCCCATGGGTGCCTGACGACTTGGATCCAACGCTTGTTCTCCTTCTGGCCGGCGCGTTCTTCGCTGCCTTTACCGTTGGTGCTGCCGGGTTCGGCGATGCGCTGATCGCGGCCGCGTTTTGGTTGCATATTCTGGCCCCGGTGGAGGCTGTGCCCCTGATCGTGCTGGCCGGTCTGGTCATCCACGGCGTGCCGTTTCTGCGTCTGCGGAAGGAGCTGAACTATAACCGGCTTTGGCCGTTTCTGCTGGCCGGCGCGCTTTGCGTCCCGATCGGTGCGACCTTGCTGAAAGTCCTGCCGGCGGACCCGTTTCGCTGGACTATGGCCGTACTGCTGATCGGGTACGCATTGTTTCGGCTGGTGTTCCGCAATCTGCCGGATGTGACGCGGGGTGGCAAGCCATTGGATGTCGGCATCGGCGCCATCGGCGGCGTGCTCGGCGGACTGGCGGGACTAAGCGGCGTTGTGGTGACGATATGGTGCAGCGTCCGCGGTTGGTCGAAGGCGGAGCAGCGTGGCGTCTTCCAGCCATTCTGTCTCGCGATGCATGCGATCGCCTTCGTCATGTTCGCCGCCAATGGCAGCGTCAATGCCACGACAGGTTGGAACTTCCTAATCATCTTGCCGGCCATCGCCGCGGGCAGCGTTGCCGGTCTCGCCGTCTATCGTTTCCTCGACGAATCCTTGTTTACCAAAGTGATCTTGGGTCTGCTGTTGGTCTCGGGAATTCTGTTGCTGCTCTAACTCAGACCAACACCAAGTCGGCGGCGGATAAGGTCACGTTGTTGAATTGAATGGAGCTGCCGTCGGCGAAGCTGAAGACGGTATGGGCGCCGTTCATCGTGGTCGCGATCGGGGCTGTGTCAATCAATGCGGCGTCTGCGCCGGTCTCGAAATCCGACACTGTGTCATTGCCGAAGTTGCCGGCGAAAAAGAAGGTATCGCCACCGGTGCCGCCCGACAGGCTGTCGTTGCCGCGGTTGCCGTATATCTGGTCGGCCTCGAGCCAGCCGAGGATGGTGTCGTCGCCCTGACCGCCCAGTATCGTGTCGTTACCGGCCCATCCGGTGATATGGTCGTCCCCGAAATTGCCGTAGATCAGATCGTTGCCGCCGAAGCCGTTGATATATTCCACCCCCAACTGGGAAGCCATCACACCGGAGGCGTCGGGCGAGGGCGGTCCGTTATTCTGGCCGCCATAGATGGTGTCGTCGCCATTCCCAGCGAGAATCGAATCCGCGCCGACATTGCCGTAGATCAGGTTCGTCCCCGACATCCGGATCGTATCGATCCCATCGCCGCCCAAAACCGTATTGAACCCACCGGCGGTGTCGTAAATCGAGTCGTCGCCGCGATTGCCGTTAATGAAATCGTTGCCCGGACCACCGCCGGCCTCGTCGCCGATCAGGGTGTCGTCTCCCTGGCCGCCATAGAGCGTGTCATTACCGGCCCATCCCGTAACTAATTCATCCCCGAAGTTACCGTAGACGAGGTCGCTTCCGCTTCCCGCCCGCAAGGTTTCGATCCCTTGCTGCGCGACGAGGAGACCGGAAGCATCAGATGTTGGTGGCCCGTTGTTTTGACCGCCGAAGATCGTATCGTCCCCGTGGTTGCCATAGATCAGGTCCGCGCCAATATTGCCGTAAATCAGGTCATTCTGAGCGTCGCCGATAATCCAATCGATACCATCGTTGCCCCAGATCGTATCGTTGCCAATAGAACCGTTTAGAAGATCATTTCCGACGCCGCCGAATATCAGATCGTGACCGGTTTCGCCGGAAAGACTGTCGTCGCCACTGCCGCCGAGTAACGTATCGTCACCCGATCCGGCCCATACGAGATCGTTGCCGCCGTTACTAAGAATGGAATCGTCACCGTCATAAGCATATATCTCGCTTGAATCGTCACCATCGACGTAAATATTATCGTTATTGTCTAAGTCTATTATCATTGAAGCGATCCCTTAATTAATCAATTTAGCGCAATACATCAATATACTGAAAGTTCCGCTCATTCTCGTAGTAAGAATAGATGCGCCGTTTGATCATGTGGGTATTTGTCTAAGGCAATATATTGTTTGAGCAGATTTGTTTCGCCAAAGATTTTTTATTCAATATTTGGCTTCACTTCTTCAGCAAACCAAGACATCCGATCCTTCGTTTCCTGCACGTCAGCGGTTTGTAGAACGATGACGACGTTGCCGACGCCGATTGCGCCAAAGCCGTTCAAGTGCTCGGCGACCGCGTCGGCTGGTCCGTCGGCGGGGGCGATGGAGAAGTAATTGACGGCGATCTCGTTCGGGTCGCGGCCGGCGGTCTCGGCCTCTCGACGCAGTTTGTCGATCCCGGCTTTCAGTCTCTCGGGCGTATCCATGGGGAAGCGGGGATTGATGCTGGCCGGGTACCAAGCGTCGCCCAAGCGGGCGGCGCGGCGGATCGCCGGCGGGCTTTCGCCGCCGATCCAGATTGGCGGGCCGCCGGCCTGCGCCGCTTTCGGCTCGAACAGGATATCGGAAAACGTCGCGTGATCGCCGTCATAGGCGGGGCGGTCTTCGCGCCAGCATTGACGGAAGACCTCGATATATTCGTTTGTCACTTTCCCCCGCAACGGGAAAGGTGGGGCGCCGATGGCGGCGAATTCCTCCGCCATCCAGCCGGCGCCGCAGCCGACGGAGAGACGGCCGCCAGACAAAAGATCGATGGAAGACAGCATCTTCGCGGTCACCACGGCCGGCCGGTGCGGTACGACAAGGACGGAGCTCAAGAGTTCGATCTTCTCCGTCGCGGCGGCGAGATAGCCGAGCATGACCAGGATATCGAGGCATTCGCCCGCCTTGGCGCCGGCCCAGTCGCCGCCCTCGCTATAGGGATAACGGCTGCCGATATCCGCTGGCACGACGACATGATCGTTCACCGCCAGAATATCGAAGTCGCAGGCCTCCGCATGCCGGGCGATCGCATTCACGCCGTCCGGCCGTGCGCCGGAACCGCGGGACATCATCGTCATGCCGATTTTCATCTCGTCACCTCACCCTTGGATCGAATAGCCGCCGTCGACGGGGATCGCCGTGCCGGTAACGAAGTCGGAGCCGGGCCCGGCGAGGAAAACGGTGATACCGGCATGATCCTCCGGCTCCCCCCAACGGCCGGCGGGGGTGCGCGCCAATACCCGTTCGTGCAGACCCTCGACTTCCTGCCGGCCGCGGCGGGTCAGATCCGTGTTGATCCAACCCGGCAGGATCGCGTTGACTTGAATATTGTCTTTCGCCCAAGCGGTCGCCAGCGCCTTCGTCATCTGCACGATGCCGCCCTTGCTGGCCGCATAGGGCGTGGCGAAATTGGCGCCGAAAATCGACATCATGGAACCGATATTGATGATCTTGCCGCCGCCCCCGTCGCGCATATGGGGATAGACGGCTTGCGAGCAGACGAAGGCGCTGGTCAGGTTGGTACTCAGCACCGTGTCCCAGTCCGCCAGGCTCAGATCCTCCGGCTGTTTGCGGATATTGGTGCCGGCATTGTTCACTAGGATATCGACGCGGCCGAGTTCAGCCGCGGTCTGTGCCACCATGTCACGGCACGCCTCTTCCGACGTCACGTCCGTGGTCAAGGAAATGGCCCGGACGTTCAAGGCCGTCAGAGCGGCAACCGCGTCGGCGTTCTTACTTTCATTGCGGCCGGCCACGGCGATGTCGGCGCCGGCCCCCGCCAACGCCTCGGCCATACCAAGACCGATGCCGCCATTGCCGCCCGTGACGATCGCGGCCTTGCCGCTCAAGTCGAATAGGTTCATCTGCATTCCTCCCGTTCGCTGAAGTGTTCGGGAAAGCCAACGGCCTGTCCAGACAAAAAAAGGGCCGCGCAATGGCGGCCCAAACGAATATGTCTGTGGAACTAGCTTGCCATGGCCTGTTCGCCGACGCTGTCGGCGACGAAGCGCTTGGCGTCGAATTCCTCGGCCACCCGCTCGTCCTGTTCCAGGACCGCGGCGGCGTCAACCTCGGCATATTCCATCACGCCCATATCCGCGAAGGCTTTTTGGATGCGCGGTCCCCAAAGGCCGATATCCTTGATCGTCGGCACGATGCGGCTGAACAGGCGGTGACGGAAAGCCTGCATGCCCTCGGACTTCATGGTGTAGTCGATGCATTGATCGACCGGCAGATCCAGGGCCTGCCAGACCTCGATCTGATTGAATCGATCGCGCATGTGATACATGGCTTCGACGGCGAATTCCTCGCGCTCGTCGCGCTCGGCATCGCTCAGCTCCGGATAATAGTCGCGCAGGGAGAGGCGGCCGAAGGCGACGTGGCGGGCTTCGTCCTGCATCACATAGGCGTTGACCGAAGCGGCGAGATCGTTGGTGGAATGATCGCGGATGCGCTGGAAGGCCGCCAAGGCCAAGCCCTCGATCAACACCTGCATGGTCAGGTAGGTCATGTCCCAACGACGGTCGCTCAGCCCGTTTTCGAGCAGCGATTTCAAGCCGTGAGTGATCGGATAGGCCATATCGAATTTCTCGTGCAAAAGCCGGCAATAGGCTTCCGTATGGCGCGCTTCGTCCATCACCTGAGTGGCGGCGTAGAACTTGGCGTCGATATGAGGGACCGACATGCAGATCTTCGAGGTCGCGATCAGCGCGCCCTGTTCGCCATGCATGAATTGGGAGAGGGTGGAGCATTGCTGATGGCGGCGGACATCCGCTTTCTCCTTGTCCGTCATCTTGTTCCACAAATCGGAGCCGTAGATCGGGATGATCTTGTCGTCGAGACCCATGGGGTTCTCGAAGTCCAGATCCTGCGACCAATCGATCCGTTCGGCCGCGTCCCATTGCCCTTTCTTACCCTTGTCGTAGAGCTTCAGAAGCTCGGCGCGCTCATCGTCATACTCCCACATGAACGTGGCGTCGGTGGCGCCGTCGATGGTCCATTGCGTGGTTTCGACCGGCAAGGTATAGCGGAACATTGTGGACACGGTTTTCTCCCTTTACGCCTGTATTTCTCGTTATATCGTTGTCTTGACTGAGTAGCTTGCGCAGGGGCAAAATCATAATTTCAATTCGGTTTTTTGCAAGGATTTATTCTTGACAGCGAACAGGACCATCGACGATCCGGCAAAGCGTCCCGGCAAACCGAAACAGGACCGCAGCCGCCGTATGCGCGAACGGCTGCTGGCCGCCGGGCGGGTTTGTGTCGAGCGGATGGGTTACGACACGATGGGGATCGGCGACGTGGCCAAGGAGGCCGGTTGCTCCACCGGTGCCTTCTATCATCACTTTTCGGGCAAGGAGGAGTTTTACCGCGCGCTGGTCGGCCGGGGGACGGATGCGGCCGCGGTGCGGGTCGACGAATTCTTCGACCAGCCGGAACATCGGCAAAAACCGATCGAAGCGTTTCTCAATGACGCCGTCGCGCTGCAGATGCAGTTGCTGCGCGATAACCGGGAGCTTCTGGTCGTGACCTTAGCCAAGGCCCTGGCCGACCGCGACGCCTGGATGCCCGTCCGCGCGGTCGGCATGCAATTCGCCGAACGGCTGTTGTCGCATTTGCAGGAACGCAATCTGCCCATCGGAGGTCCGGACCCGGACCGGACGATCCGCATCGCCGTTCAGGTGATGCAATCGACGTTCCTGCAGATGATCACCATCAGCCGCGGCCCGCTGCGTATCGAAGATCCGGACGTGGTCGATGAACTGACCAACGTTATGCTCAGCTATCTCGGTCTGCGGCGTTAGGAGGCTGCTCAAAAAACCCAATCGAACAATAATCTGGTCATCCCGGACAAGCGTAGCGCGATCCGGGATCTTGAGTAGAATGGGGCAAGCTGTCGAAACGACGCTCTATTCTGCCCGAGATACCGGATAACGGCTTCGCCGTTTCCGGCATGACATTGAAAGAAATCGGGCCGGTATCGACATTTTCAGCAGCCTGCTAGGCTCTGGCGCTGGGGCGGGCGCTGACCGCGTCGAACCAGCGTTGCAGATTTGCGGCGCCTTCGGGAATCCGCGTGCCGGTATTCTTCCCCATGACCAAGGCGCATTGCGCGGTGATGTCCGCGACCGTGTAAATATCGCCGGCGACGAACTCGCGGTCGGCCAATTCCTTGTCCAGCCAGTCCATGATCTTGAAGGCATATTGCCGACGGTCCTCGCCATAGTCGGGGAACTGGGTCCGGCGGCCTTTCCAGAATTCATGCACCTGGGTGAAAGCGTCGCCGACGCTGGACATCAGGTCCAGTTCCATACGCCTGTTCCACATCTCGACCTCCGCCCGCTCCCGGCTGTTGCGGCCGAACAGAGGCGGTTCGGGATACATGTCTTCCAAATACCGGCAGATCGCGATGGATTCGGACAGGTAGCCGCCGTCGTCGAGTTCCAAGACCGGTAGTTTGCCCAACGGGTTTTTGGCGAGGAACTCCGGCGTCGCGTTTTCGCCCTTCATCATGTCGATCTCGACCCAGGGAATGTCGATGTCTTTTTCGGCCATGAAGATGCGAACGCGCCGAGGGTTCATACCCGGCGCCAGATTGTAGAATTTCATGCGTCGCTCCCTTGCTCGCGATAGAGATACTTATTGGCGCCGCTCGGGGCCAGCCAGTCACGGACCCGCTCCGTGTCGGCGTCGTCCAGTTCGGCAAACTGCCGGCGCAACGCGCTGAGGCATTTGACTTGATAGGGGAAGGTTGGCTGCCGATAGGTTTTGCCCAGCAAATCCAGTTCGACGATCCGTCGCCCGGCAGCTCTATGCCGCGCATTGGCGTCTAGGAACGGTAGATAGACGCGACCGGCAAAATCCAGCATCGCCTGCGTTGTCTCTGGCAGATCGTCATCCCAATCGCCCTCGATACCGGAGAGGTCGTCCATCTGACGGAGCCAGGATTCCGTTCGCTGCGCGCGGTCGCGCATCAACCGTAACGGCGTCGGGTCCGTCGCCAATACCATAAGCTGGCCGCCAAGAGCGAAGTCGGCCGCGGACGGCCGGCCGCCGAACAGGTAGCAGTGCAGATTGACATGTTCTTCCAGCAGTTCCAGCACGCGTAGGTAACTCTGCTCGATGACCGGCGCGTTCTGGGACGTGCAGCCGACAAGTTCCATGCGGCCGATTTGCCGTTCCGCGAATTGCTGCGCGATGTCGAGACGTTCGTCTTCATCCGCGTCGGGAAAGCTATCGTCGGCGATCCATAAGCTGGCATATTCGATATCGTCGGCATAAGCCCAACGGTAATGGAACATGGCTTTGGTCAACCATTCGTCGGCGAAATCCTCCAACAACAGGCAGATGAAGCGAAGCGCCGGGTCGGCCGGATATACGGACCGGGTTTGATGACGTTCCTCCAACACCGCGATGATCGGCGTCGTATCGATCATGCGAGATCCGTCGGGAAACTCCAGGATCGGCACTAAAGCGGGCTTCACGTCGGCATAGTCATCGCGGTTCCGGGTCGTTTTCAGTACCCAGTCAAACGACAAACGGCGATAGCGCATGAGCGCGCGCAGCTTGCGGGAATAGGGCGAACCATGGCTACCGATCAGGCGGTAACGTTCCGTCGTCATCTTTAGTCGGCTTTCAGAAGAATGCCGGGATTGAGGATACCGGCCGGGTCCAGCTTATCCTTAACGCCGGCTAAGGCCTCGCTGAACAGGCTCGGCACCTGTTTTTCGTACCAAGGCATATGATCGCGCCCGACAGCGTGGTGGTGGGTAATCGTGCCGCCATGGTCATGCACCGCGTCGGAAGCGCCGTTCTTTATTTGTTGCCATTGCTCCATCAAGGCGCCGTGCCTGCCCAAGGCCTGATATGTGTAGTAGGGCGCCGCGCCGTCGGGATAGGCGTGGGTGAAGCGGCAGGTGACGATACCGGGCCGCCCCGTCGCGTCCTCGATCGCGGCTTGGGTCGCCGCCATGACGTTTTCGTGGAAGCTTTCGAACCGATCCCAGGTGATCGACGTCTCGAAAGTGTCCGATATCACCGCTGCGGAGATCAGCGCTTCGCGGTAATAGGGCATGCGGATGAAGGCATTGCGCCAGGCACCGGCGGCGCCGGCTTTATGGCCATCAGGGTCTTTGGCCGCGTCGGCGTCGTATTTGCCGCCGAGCTCACGGCAGATTTCCAGGCCGCGCGCCATTTTGGTGCCAACGTCATGATCCGCGGACTCGAAAGCCAGCACGACGACGCTCTGTTGGCCGTCGCCAAAGCCGTTCAGATAGGCTTCGTTCTGATCGAGCAGACGAACATTGGTCGGAAACAGGCCGGACTGGGTGAGGGCGCGCACCGCCTCGGCGCCTTGCAGGAAGCTTTCGAACATTACCGCTGTGGAGGCCCGATGGGTCGGCCGGTCCTGCAATCGCATCCACGCCTGGGTAATGATCCCAAGCGCACCTTCGGAGCCGATCATCAGGCGGTCCGGGCTGGGGCCCGCGCCGGAACCCGGCAATCGGCGCGATTCCATGACGCCTTGCGGCGTTACCATGCGGACGTTTTCGACGAAATCGTCGATATGGGTATAGAGGGTGGCGTAGTGACCGCCGGAGCGGGTGGCGATCATGCCGCCCAATGTGGCCATGTCGAAGCTTTGCGGGAAATGGCGCAGGGTCAGGCCCTCCGGTTTCAGTGCCGCCTCGATCTCCGGCGTCCGCATGCCGCCCTGGATCAACGCGGCGCGGGAGGTTTTGTCGACCTCCAGCACGCGGTCCAACCGCGCCAGATCGACGCTGATGGCGCCATTGAAGCCCCCGCCGATTACCGGCTCGACACCGCCGACAACGCTGGAACCGCCGCCGAAGGGGACCACGGCGACTTTGGCGCCCGCCGCCCAGTCGAACAGCGCCGCGATATCCTCTTCGTTTTCCGGATAGGCGACCGCGTCCGGTGCGTGGCGGAAATCGAGATCGTACATGCGGACATAATCCGGATAGGACTTGCCGTAGGTATGCTGCAACCGCTCCCAATGATCCGTCGTGCAGATGCCGGACAGGGCTGCGGGAATGTCGACCCGGGGCGCTGCCAGGGTCACTTGCTCGGGTGTCGGATGTTGCAGGCGTTCGAACCCCGCCACCTCGAAGCGCTCGGCATAGCGCGCCAATATCGTGTTCTCTTCCTCTTGGCTCGGGCCTTCGCCCTCATAACCCCAACCGCAAAATCTTGCCCGTTTCGTCGCCATCAAAATGCCCTTTCTCTTATCCTTCGACTATTCATGCGAACCTGAGGAAGCGCAAGCCGCGATTGCTCCGAACAGCGCCTTGGGTAAAATGCCCGCGACAAGAAGGAGACATAAATGACAGACTTGGTCTTACGCCGTGACGAGGATGGCGTCGCTATTCTAACCCTAAACCGGCCTGATGCGCTAAATGCCTTGAGCCCCAAATTGTTTATCGAACTGCGCGGTCACATCGAGGCGATCGCCGGCGAGACGGAGAGCGTCGGTTGCGTGATCCTGCGGGGCGAGGGTCGTTCCTTCTCCGCCGGCAACGATCTGAAGGCGATCCAGGCCGGCGAGGAAGCGCCGTCGCCAACCTATCAAGCAGAGACCATCGATTTGATCGAGGCCCTGCCTCAGCCGGTGATCGCGGAGGTGGTGGGACATTGCTATACCGGCGCCTTGGAGCTGGCGCTGGCCTGCGACCTGCTGGTCTGTGGGATGGGCGCGAAGTTCGCCGACACGCACGGGAAATGGGGCATGACGCCGCGTTGGGGCATGAGCCAGCGGTTACCCCGGCGGATCGGCCCGCTGATGGCCAAGGAAATGATGTTCACGGGCCGCGTGGTGACAGGATCGGAAGCTTCCGAACTCGGACTGGCTAATTTTTGCGTACCGGATGCGCAGGTCAGCGAGGCGGCGTTGAAGCTGGCGCAGGACATCGTCGCCAACTCCTGGCACTCCCTGCGCGGGGTCAAGATGCTGGTCAATAAGGGGCAGGACCACGGCCTTCGCGCCGGCATCCAATTCGAATTGGACGAAAGCCCGGGCCGCAGTCCCGACTTGGCCGAGCGGCTGAAACAGTTCGGCGGTTGATAAGATTCGGACGGTTAGGTCATTCAGAACAAGGCGAAGAAGATCAACGCCAGACCGATCACCGAGACAAGCCAAACGCCGGTCCGAAGCCAGGCAATTCCGGCGATATAAACGCCCGTATAGACAAGCCTCGCCCAGAAGAAGATATGCGCGCCCAACGCCGTCATTTCACTTGCTTTACCCGAGACATGGGCAACCAGGACCAAGGCGGCGAAGAGGACCAGATTTTCCAGCATGTTCCGGTGCGCGCGCTGGGCCCGGCCGGCCCAACCCGTCAGCGCCGGCATATCTTCCCGATTGTCCGCCAGGATTGGCAGGCTGACCTGGGAGAGGGCGCCTTGTACAGAGATTACAGCCTGTGCCAATGTCAAAACCACGGCGGCAACGAGTAACCAAAGGTCTACAGTCATGATTCCCTCCTCAACTGCGACGAATCGGTGATCCAAAAATATTCTAACGAATGAATTAATCGTGGTTAACGCGAGTGTTTATGCCGGTTTTTCGTTTTCTTGCACCACCACATTGGTTATCCAGTACCCATAGTAATACCTAATTTGGAATCGCAGAAATGAGCCATCAGACCAGCGCGCCCCTGGATGGGATTCGCGTCATCGATTTTACCAGCATGATCGCCGGCCCGACCTGCACCCGCCTATTAGCGGATTGCGGCGCGGAGGTGATTAAGATCGAGCCGCCGTCAGGCGACCATATGCGGCGCACGCCGCCCCAGCGTAACGGTCACAGCAGTTATTTCGGTCAGATGAATTGCGGCAAGAAAAGCGTTGTGCTGGACTTAAAGTCGCCGGCTGGAAAGGATCGGATACGTCGGCTGATCGCAACGGCGGATGTGGTGGTGGAAAACTACCGACCGGGCGTGATGGCCAGTCTGGAGCTCGATTATCCCGCCCTGTCATTGAACCAAACCGATCTGATCTATTGTTCGATTTCCGGCTATGGTCAAAACGGCCCGCGCGCCCAACATGCCGCCTATGCCCCCATTATTCATGCGAGCAGCGGCTACGATCAGGCACAGCATAGCTATCAGGAAGAATTGGACGCGCCGGAGCGCTGCGGTATTTTTACCGCCGACGTATTGGTCGGCGTCTATGCCTTCAGCGCCGTCCAAACCGCGTTGATCGGCAAACTACGACACGGCACGGGCCAATATATCGATGTGGCGATGCTGGATTCCATGATCAGCCTATTGGTGTTCGAATGCCAGCTGGCGCAGTTCCCGCAAGACACCCCACGTAACCTCTTTGGCCCGGTGCGCTCGAAGGATGGTTATGTGGTGGTGACCACGGTCACGCAGAAGAACTTCGTCGAGCTGGCTGAAGCGATCGATCGGGACGATTGGTTGGACGATCCGCGCTTCAATAGCGTTGAGGGGCGGCGTACCCACTGGCGCCTGTTTCACGACGAAATCGAAAAATGGACGCAGCAACGCACGGCCGAGCAATGCGAGGAAATTCTCGTCGCCGCCGGCATTCCCTGCACGCAATACCGTAGCCTGCAGCAGGCCATGGTCGACCCGCAGACGGTCGAACGCGGTGTGTTTCAGACGGTCGAGGACGTCAGCGGCCGTTTTCTGGTACCAAATCCGCCGTTCCAGTTCGCCGACAATAGCGTACATGCGCGGTCGCGTTCGCCGCAGCTTGGCGAACATACCGACGAGATTCTGGCGGAAATCGCCTAGCACACCGCTGAATAACCCAAACTCTTAAAAAAAATTTGTCATCCCGGGCAAGCGTAGCGCGACCCGGGATTTCAGGCAGAACGGATCAAGCCATTAGGCATGTTGCTCCATTCTGTTGGAGATACCGGATAACGGCTACGCCGTTTCCGGCATGACGGCTAAAGAATTCGGGTTAGTGTCGACTTTCTCAGCAGCTTGCTAGCTTTCCAATCCCAGTCGCTTGTGCCAGTCGGCGATCGCCTCGTCGGGATATTCCTCGAACCGCTTGTCCGCATCCGCCGCGTGCACGGGTGCCCATTTGGCTTTGGAGCCGAGCATGAGATGGGTGCGTTCAGGTGGGATCGGCAGGTCGCTGTCGATGGCGGATGCGAAGGGATGCACCAAGTCCGGCCAGCGCGGGTCCCAGACCCATAGCGCGCTGCCGCAGCGGCGACAGAAATGGCGCCGGGCTTCGCTGTCCTCGCCGTTTTCCGTCTTCGCCTGATAGATCGTGATCTTCTCCTTGCCGTCGACCTCCAAACTGTCGTGGTCGCCGGAAAGATTGATCGCGTGCCCGCCGCCGCCCGCCGTCTTGCGGCAGATCGAGCAGTAGCAGAGATTGAACGGGTAGGGATGAACGCTATCCAACGAGAAGCGTACCGCGCCGCAATGACAGGACCCTTCCAACCGCATCAGTTGCCGCGGCGCTGTAGCACGATGCGGTTATAGACACCCTCCACATTCAAGGGCGACCAGTCCGCGAACTGTCCCCAGGCTTTATAGGCGCTCAAATCGACACTGGCTTTAATCTGCTCCAAGGATTTCCCTTCCCGAACGCCGGCAAGAACGCCGTTATAAAGCGCCTCCAGATATTTCCTGTGATCGGCGGCGTCCTCCTTGGTGCCGTTCGGGCCATGGCCGGGCACCAAAATATCGAAGTCCATCCCCTCGACCTTTTTGATGGCCTCGACCCAGCCCGGCCAATAGGAATCCGACAGATTGCGGAACGCCACACGTTTGACCGAAATGAAGTCGACCGCGAATAGGGCCCGCTCGTCCGGGAAATGCATGACAATCAAATTGTCGGAATGGGAGGGGCCGACATAAGTCAAATGGACTTTCTTGCCGCCCAGCTCCACGGTCATCTTGTCGTTGAAAGTGACGTCCGGCACCGCGGTCGGCCGTTTCTCGGCGATGATTGCGCGTTTTGCCAGCTCATGGGAAATGACCACCGCATCGTCGGCCCAGACCTCGCCACCGGCGATGTGATCGCGGTGGTCATGACTATAGATTACGTAGCGGATCTTCTTATCGAAGCGTTTGGCGATTTCGTCTTCCAGCCATTTCGCGGCGTCGGCGTTAATCGGGTCGGTGGCGATGACACCGTCGGGCGTAACCAGAAAAACGGAGTTATGGAACCGGTTTTGAAATCGATACAGATCGCCGGCGATTTGCGTGATCGAGCGTTTGACTTCCTGGGCTGAGCCAGCGGACAGGAAAAGAATTGGTGCGAACAACGCGGCGGAAATGAGTAATGAAACCTTCCTGAACATGAGATTCTCCTCGCTAATCGGTTTCTTAGTTAACAACGGTAGTCGCCGCTTTATTCCCCTGTCAAAACCGTGGCGATAAACTTTTCTTGTGCCGGACGGAGAGATTTAGCCCGCCGATGCGCAGACGAACCCGCCCGGGTAACGCGCGTGCCGAAAGGTTCCGAGGCGCGCCTATAAACGCCGCCTCGACCAGGTACCCGATTATGGGTGTGTTTGATTGGTGGGCGGAGCCCGCCGCCCGGCGGTAACGGTTAGTCAAGCAGTTGGATGTTTTCCGCCGCTTCCTTACCGTTGCGGCCCGGCACGAGCTCGTAGGACACTTTTTGCCCTTCGTAAAGACCGTCTAGGCCCGAACGCTGCACTGCCGAAATATGGACGAAAGCATCCTTCGAACCGTCTTCCGGCTCGATGAAACCATACCCCTTGGTCGTGTTGAACCATTTAACCGTGCCGTTCGCCATCGTCTTCTCCCTGACTTTGCTGGCGGGCGGCGTCTTTCCACCGCCTCAGTTGATATTGCCCACAATAGTCTTCAGAGAACCTTCGCGGACGTCGTGCAGAAAACCGACCGATCTTCGTGCAAGGCAGAGTAAAGGCGCTCGTGCCCCCCTAGGTCAAGGCAAAAGTGAGCGACTATCCGACATATTCGTCTAGCGGAACGGGGTCGATTTGGCCGCTATCCAAATGTTCCCGGGCATAGTCCAAGTAAACGCCGCTACGCAGAAACAAATCGAACAAGTCTGGATCGATATGTTGGTCCTGTTTCATGAAATTCATGATACGAACGGCTTCGCTCAAAGGTTTGGCCTTCTTGTAAGGACGGTCGGATGCGGTGAGTGCTTCGAAAATATCCGCGATCGCCATGATCTTTGCGGGCACTGACATCTCCGCTTTTTCAAGCCCGCGAGGATAGCCGGTTCCATCCATCTTTTCGTGGTGACCGCCGGCGATTTCCGGCACCTCGCGCAGCTCTTTCGGCCAAGGCAGGGATTCCAACATAATGATGGTTTGAACGATGTGGTCATTGATCGAAAATCGTTCTTCTTCCGTCAACGTGCCCCGCTCGATACATAGATTGTAGATCTCGCCGAAATTATTGGTCAGATCCGGCACCGCCATCTTGAAGCCCCAGGGATTGTCGCCGAACGGGCGGTCCTGGGCGCTTCCCCGGAGATGGATATGTTCCGGCTTGTCATCCAACAGTTTCTCTGTCGCGGGGAGGGGGCGGGCAAGCGATTTCGCCGCATGACGCATCTCCTCATGACCCAGCCCGAGCCGGTCGTCGAAATGGCGGGTCCACTCTCTCTGGGCGATCTCCCGCACACGTTTCTGCCGCGCCGGATCCATGGTTTCGCCGCCGATATTACAGTCGGCAACGAAGGTGAAGTCGTTATCCAAAGCGGCCAACCGTTCCTTGAGTTGGTGTTTCAACGCCGCTTCGTCGCCACCTTCGGCCACGCCCTTCCAGTAATCGATTTCCGCGTCCCGACGCAGCACTTCGAAGCGGGTGCGGATTTCGTGAATGCGGTTGTAGATGGTTTCGAGCTTGGTCGCTTTGTCGACGACATATTCCGGCGTCGTCACTTTACCGCAATCGTGCAACCAAGCGGCGATGTGAAAGGCATAGCGCTGCTCTTCGGTCAGCTCGAAGTCCGCTAACGGACCCTCCGTCGCTGCTGTGGCCGCGTCGACCAGCCGTTGCGCCAAGTCGGGTACGCGGGTGCAGTGACCACCAGTATAGGGCGATTTGGCATCGATGGCGCGCGCCATCAAGCTGATGATCGCCTCGAGCAGGCGTCGCTGCGCCATCAGCAGATTCTGGTTGTCGATGGCGACCGCGGCTTGGCTGGCCAGCGCCTCCACATGGGGAATGGTTTCTTCGATGAAACTGACCGTCTCCCCCGTCGCCGCGTCGATCGCGTTAATCAACTGCAAAACGCCGATTACCTCGCCCTTATTCCGCTCTTTCATCGGAATCGTCAGGAAGGATTTGGACCGATAACCGCTTCTGCTGTCGAAAGCTTGTGTGCCGGAAAAGTCGAATTCGTCCTCGTCGGAATAGGCGTCGTCAACACTGACGGTCTGACCGTGGATCGCGGCGTAGCTGGCCACATTCTTGTCGAGAGCGGTACCGTCGCCGTCATATAGGGGGAGGGCGGGAAAATCGACCGCCTGCTCGCTTGTTCCGCCCAACCGTACGCCCAATGAATCATTGTTCAGGATCGCGAAATCGAGGCGGTCGCCGTCCTCCGACATCAGGTAGATCGTCCCGCCATCCGCGTTGGTCAGACGTTGCGCTTCCTCGAGAATGATTTCGAGGAGCCGGTCATGATCCCGTTCCGCCGAGAGGGCGATGCCGAGTTGGATCAGCCGTTCGAGATTCCGTTGATTTTGCGGCGTTTCACTCATGATCGAGATCTCGCAATCGTTACGTACCAACCTTCAAATGGGTGGTCAGGCCGCGCAGACAAGCGATCGTGCTCAACGGCGTCAGTTTGCCGGTCGCGGGATTCTCTTCCGTTGGAATGCCTTCGATGGTCATATCGAAGCGGGTGGAATCGCTATCAACGCGGATCCGGTGCGTATTACGGGTCACCGCCGGATCGGCCCAGATTTCGATGCGGGTGCGGTCCGGGCCGATGCCCGCCAGGCTCAAGGCAACGGCGACATTGACATTGGCGGGAAACCCCTTGATGGCGTCCCGCGCGCTGCCTTCGAACAACCGCATCGGCTCGACCAGGGTGTCCATGTCCCAACCGTTTTCCACGACCAATGGTGCCGTTTTCAGGCCGGCCGGCGGTTTTCGTGTGACGATAGAGGCCTCGTTGATGTTGCCTTCCGCTGCCGCGCGGACGGCATCAAGGCCGAGGAGGGCACCGGTCGGGACCATGATACGGGCCCCCGTTTCCTTTGCCAGATCGACAAGATCCCAATGATCCAGCAGGGCGCCCACGCTCAAGGGCATGAAGATGCGGCCGGATTTAATCGCCGGTTCGGCGACGGCGCGGAACGTGGCAGCCGGAGTACACTCGACAATAACATCCGCCTGATCGGCCAATGAACCGATGTCGACAATGCGCGGGGGAACGGTGAAATCGTCGGTTCGGCGGGCGGCTTTCTCCCGATCGCGAACCGAGATTGCGTTTAGGGCGAGGCCGGGTATCCCGGCATCAAGAGCGCGGGCGACCTGTAGACCGATCGCGCCCAGGCCAGCGATGGCGACACGGTAGGTGTTGTTATTCTCGGTCACGGCGTGAAGCTCCCTCTATGCCCCGTCGGATTGCCCATTATAATACCGCCGGCTCAAGAGAGGAGACGACAATGCGTGTGGGTGTCGAAGTCGGCGGAACCTTTACCGATTTAGTCGGTATCGATGACGGCAAAGTGGTGATTTCAAAAGTGCCCAGCACACCGGCGCAGCCGGATGACGGCGCCCTGACGGCAATACAGGCGGCCGAAATCGGATTGGCGCGGATCGACGATCTCGTCCACGGTTCGACTGTGGCAACTAACGCCATTCTTGAGCGCAAGGGGGCCCGCGTTGCCTTTCTCGTGACCAAGGGCTTTCGCGACATCCTTTTTCTGCAACGCCATAACCGCAGCCGAATTTATGATCTGTTCTACAAGAAGCCGGAGCCGGTGGTTCGGCGGCGGGATATTCTGGAAATCCCCGAACGCATCGGTCCTCATGGCGACATTATCGAACCTCTGGACGAAACGGCGGTCCGGGCGCAGTTGGACGAATTCCTGTCCCGGGAAAACTATGCGGCGGTCGCCATCTGCCTCTTGAACGGATACGCCAATCCGCAACACGAAAGAAAACTGTCCGATATATTATCTGAAAAATATCAAAATATTAGCGTGACATGTTCGTCTGATGTGACACGTGAGTTCCGGGAATATGAACGGGCGTCGACCACCACGTTAGCGGCCTATGTGCAGCCGGTGATCGACGGCTATCTGAAGCGCTTCGAACGGAACCTGGCGGCGGGAGAGTTCGGCGGCCGTTTCTCCATCATGCAGTCGAATGGGGGACGCATCCCGGCCCAGGCGATGGGGCGGAACGCAATCACGTCGCTCTTCTCCGGCCCCGCCGCCGGCGTCATGGGTGCGCTCCGGCAAGCGGCGCAGTCGGGGTTCGACAATATCATCACCCTGGATATGGGGGGCACCAGCACGGATGTCTGTCTGATCGCCGACGGCAAACCGGCCTTGTCCAGCGAAACTCAGGTCGACGGTTTACCGATCCGGACGCCGATCCTCGATATCGTCACGGTGGGTGCCGGCGGTGGCTCGCTATGCTGGATCGATGATGGCGGCATGCCCCGTGTCGGCCCGGAAAGCGCCGGCGCGGCGCCGGGTCCGGCCTGCTATGGCCGCGGTGGCAGCGAACCAACCGTAACCGATGCCCATATGATCCGCGGCAGCATCCGCGCGGATGCCTTTTTGGGCGGCCGCATGTCTGTGGACGCAGCGGCCTCCGAAGCCGTTTTCTCGAATTTCGCGGCGCATTTCGGGCAGTCTCTGGCGGAAGCGTCCGATAACGCCATCCGCATCGCCGATAGCAATATCGTCCGCGCCATCCAGCTGGTGTCGACGGAACGGGGGCGCGACCCGCGCGACTATGTACTGGTCCCCTTCGGCGGCGCCGGCCCGCTCCACGCCGCCCGGGTGGCGGAGGAATTGGGCATCGGCACCATTGTCGTACCGCCCAATGCCGGCGTGCTTTCGGCATACGGCCTGCTGGCCTCCGACTATGTGGCATACGAAACGCGGACGCGGAAAGTGCCCGTGGATGACACGGCATCGGACGTCGTCAAGCAACTGTTTGCCGAAATGGAGCGGGAAGCGGCCGAGGAATTCGCCACCCTTGGCGTTACCGGCGACATCGCCTTCACCTACAGTCTGGAGATGCGCTTCGTCGGCCAGGCCTTCGAGGTGGCGGTCGCGTTTTCCGCCGAAGATATCGAAAATCTGGATCGAGATCTGCTCATGTCACGCTTCGACGATGCCCATCACCGCGTTTTTGCCTTTGGCGAATCCGGATTGTCGAAGGCCGAAATCGTGTCCTTCCGTCTCGGCGCGGCGGCGCCTCAGGGCGGCGTGCCGCCGCTGAGCTATGCCGGCGGGGCCGGCGACGGCGCGGGAATGACGAAGGTGTTCGATCGGGGGGCATGGCAAGACTTCGGCCTCAAGACCCGCGGCGACATCGCCAATGACGAGAATGTGGCCGGTCCATTGCTGATCGAAGACGAACATGCCACGATCTTCGTGCCGGCCGGTTGGCGGGTCCGGCGCGACGACCATGACAATCTGATCCTGCGGCAAGAGGCCTGAGACGAGGGGCCTGAAACAAGGGGCCTGAAACAAGGGGCCTGAAACAAGGGGATTGAGCCATTATGAACGAGCAAACATCAGTCGATCCGGTCGATCAGGCCGTCATTTCCAACGGTTTGATCGCGGCGGCGGCGGAAATGGGTGTGAAGCTGGTGCGGTCCGCCTATTCGCCGATCGTGCGGGAAGCCAATGACGCCTCCGCCGCCTTGCTGGACAAGTTCGGCAATGTGGTGGCTCAGGCCGAGCTGATCCCCATGCAACTCGGCCCGATCAGCGCCACGTTCCGCGCCTGCGCCGACCGGTTCCCGCCGGAAACCCTGGTCGACGGCGATTTCTATATCAACAACGATCCCTTCCAGGGCGGCCAGCATATTCAGGACGTTTTTCTGTTTTCGCCGATCTTTTATGAGGGGCAATTGGTCGGTTTTTCGGCCACGGTGGCCCATCACCTGGATCTCGGCGGCGGCGCGCCGGGCTTGAACATGGATGCGAGCGACGTGCATCAGGAGGGGCTGATCTTCCCGCCGAGCAAATACAATCTTGAACACGATTGGAAGGGCGGCCCCCTGGAGCGTTTGATCGCCGCCAACATCCGCGTCCCACGTCAGACCATCGGCGATTTCAACGCCCAGTTCGCGGCCAACTCCATCGGCGCCGACCGGGTCATCGACCTATGCCGTAAATACGGCGCCGACACGGTGACGGCCGCCATGGCGGAATTGCTGGCCTATTCGGAACGGCGCATGCGGGCGGCCATCGCCGAAGCGCCGAACGGCATCTATTACGGCGAGGACCAGCTCGACGACGATGGGATCAGTGATGAGCCGCTGCCGGTGCGGGCCAAGGTGACGATCGATGGCGACAAGGTTCTGATCGATTACGAGGGCAGCGCCGAACAGGTGAAAACCAATATCAATTGCCCCTTCGCCTCTACCGTCGCCGCGGCTTTGAGCTGCGTGAAATCGGTGCTGACCAGTCCGGACATTCCCTATAACGAAGGCTCCAAACGGCCGATCGAGGTGACCGCGCCGTATGGCAGCATGATGAATCCGAAACCGCCGGCACCGGTGCGGGCCCGCATGTTGTCCGGCTACCGCGCTTTCAACGCGGTGATGAAGGCGCTTGCGCAAGCGGTGCCCGACAAAGTGATCGCCGCCGGTTTTGACAGCACCGAACCGATCTGTCTCTCCAAACTGAAACCCGGCGGCTACGACATCTATCTGGAGATCTTCGGCGGCGGTTACGGCGCGGGCGCGCAGAGCGACGGCTGCGACGCGGTCGACAGCCCCTTGTCCAACTGCGGCAACGTGCCGATCGAAGCCATCGATATGGAACACGATTTCTTCCGGGTCGAGGAATATAGCCTGATCCCGGATACGGGCGGCCCCGGTCAGTTTCGCGGCGGCCTCGGATTCCGACGCGCCTATCGCGTGTTGAGTGACGACGTCTCCTTCGCCAGCTACTCCGACCGCTTCACCATGGCGCCGGAGGGATTGTTCGGCGGTGAGGAGGGGGCAAAAGCCGCCACCTCGGTCTGGCGCGATGGCGAGGAAATCGTCCTTGGCTCGAAGGTGAGTTTTCCCCTGAAGAAGGGCGACCTGCTGGTCACCAGCACAGGGGGTGGCGCCGGCTATGGACCGGCCGCGGCCCGACGGACCGAAGATATCCGCCGCGACTTGGACGATGGATTCGTCTCGCCCGATGCGGTACAGCGCGATTACCGGACAGCGGATGCGGCGGAGTAAGCGGGAATGAGCGATCAACAACCCCACTGTCTGGTCATCGGCGTCGGTGCCGGCACGGGCCTCGCCTGTGCCCGCAAGTTCGTGGCCGAGGGTTACAAGGTCTCCATGATCGCCCGCCATGCGGCGCGGCTGCAAAGCTTCGCCGACGATTTGCCCGGCAGCTTCGCCTATCCGACCGACATCACCGACATTGACGGCTTCCGAACGACGCTGGAGCGGATCGGAGAAGAGCAGGGCATGCCCTCGGTCGTCATCTACAATGCCTCGCTCGCGACCTTCGCGCCGTATACGGAACTCGATCCGGCGGATTTCGAACGGAATTTCCGCGCCAACACCACAGGCTTGCTCGTGTCGGCGCAGGTTTATGCGCCCGCCATGGTCGAGGCCGGGCAGGGGGCGATCATTGTCACCGGCAATACCGCGGCCTTGCGCGGTGTCCCCCGCTTCGTCGGTTTCGCACCGACCAAGGCCTCGCAACGCATTCTGTCCGAAAGCCTGGCCCGCGAGTTGGGGCCGAAGGGCGTCCATATCGCCTATTTGATCATCGATGCCATGATCGACATGCCTTGGGTGCGCAAGCGCAATCCCGACGCCGCCGATGAAGATTACGCCAAACCCGACGACATCGCCGCCGAGGTCTATCACACCGCCCATCAACCGAAGTCCACCTGGTCCTCCCTGGTGCAAATCCGGCCATTCAAGGAAAAATGGTAGGAGAGAAAGGATATACTCATGACCCCGGAAGAAATCCTGCAGGAACCAGCCCGCATACTGTCCGATGCGCAGCGCCGGCAATATTTCGACGAAGGCTTCACGGTTGTCGAGAATTTCGCGCCCGCTGAAATTCTGGCCGAATTGCAAGAGGTGACGCAAGATTTCGTGGAACAGAGCCGTCAGGTCTCCGAAAGTGGCGACGTCTTCGATATCGGACCCGGCCATAGCGCTGAAACGCCGGTGCTGCGGCGGCTGAAACAGCCGGACGTTCGCCATGACGCCTATTGGCGCTTCGCCACCGGCATCGTGGCCGATGCGGCGGCGGATTTGGTGGGGCCGAACGTGGTCTTCCACCATTCCAAATTGAATTTCAAATGGTATGACGAAACGGACCAGGTGAAGTGGCATCAGGACATCCAATTCTTCCCGCATACCAACTACAATGTGCTGACCATCGGCTGTTACCTGGAAGATACGGACCTGAGTAACGGCGCGCTGGCGGTTCTCCCCGGCAGCCATAACGGTCCGCTATACGATCAATACGGTGCGGATGGAACTTGGGTCGGGCATCTTAATGACGAAGACAGCGACGGCATCGATATGGACCAAGCGGTCTATCTGACGGCGCCGGCGGGTTCGATCACCATCCACAATTGCCGCACGCTGCATTACTCACCGAGCAGCAAGTCGCCGAAGCCCCGGCCGTTGCTGCTGAATTGCTACGCCGCCAGCGATGCCAAGCCCTACACGCCGCACCCGGATCCCTCGACCCGCAGCAATCTGATCGTGCGCGGGGAGGCGGTGCGCTGGGCCCATCACGATCCGCGGCCCTGTCTGATCCCGCCCGATTGGTCCGGCGGCTATAGCTCCATCTACGCTGCTCAGGCCGGCGAAGACGGCGACGATTAGGTATCGTTAGGGGACCGCGTAGTCCTTCAGCACGTTCGGATCCGGATCCTGGCCCAAACCCGGGCCGTCGGGGGCGCGGAATGAGCCGTCAACCGCGTCGGCGGCGCCGGGTAGGGGATAAGCCTCAAGATCGAGATAGAAGCGTTCGATCAGGGTGTCCTCCCGCATTGCCGTGGCGAGGTGCAGGCTGGCTAGAAAACCGGGTCCGAAATAGGGGCAGTGGGGAATAACCGTACTGCCGGAATCTTCCGCCATCGTCGCGATTTTCCAGGCTTCGGTAATGCCGCCGACTTTGGTGACGCTGGGTTGCGCGAAACTCACCGCGGAACAGAGAAACATTTGCTCGAATTCCATGGCCGTGCAGGCATTTTCGCCGGCCGCCAGCGGGATGCCGCATTCGACCTCCAACACGGACAAAGCTTCGTAATCCTCCGGTGGAAAAATCGGCTCCTCCAGCCAATAAAGATCGTAAGGCTTCATCTGCTTCGCCATGTCCAGCGCTTCCATAGGCGTCCAGGGACAATTTGTATCGACCATGAGCGGTACGCCATCCCCCATCGCCTCCCGAGCGGCTGCGACCTCCGCAATGCCGATTTCGTGCAATTTGACGTAGCCGTAGCCTTGATCCAGCGCCTTGCGGCTGGTTGCGCCAACCAATTCCGGATCGGCATACTTGAACAGACTGGCATAGCCGGGGATGTCCTTCGGCGTCTGGCCGCCGAGCAGGGCGTAAACGGGCTTATCGGCCGCCTTGCCGACGATATCCCAGAGCGCGATATCGATCCCGCTGATGGCGAAGATGGTGATGCCGTAGCGGCCCCAAAGGTGGTTTTCCTGCTGCAAGCGGTGATTGATGGCGGCGATATCCGTGGCGTCGGCGCCGATCAGACTGGGGGCGATGACCTGCTCGACCATCGCCCGGGTCGCCGGCGCGGCGCCGTAACCGAAGGCGTCGCCCCAGCCGCTGATCCCCGCATCCGTATCCACCCGCAGAAAGACATAGTCCAGGGTCGGCCATTCTCGGCCGCTCAACTGACGGCTTTCCCCGCCATGTTCGAAGGGGATGCTGAGACAGACGGTTTCGATATTTTCGATTTTCAATTTGGCCTCCCAACATGTGAGAGAACAATGTTTCACGGCTTGCGGTCATGGAGCAAGCGCCGCAATATGCGCGTCACTGCATGACGAGGCCGCGCCCATGGAAATGACCGAATCTCAACAGAGCTATCTTTTGATTGCGATCGCGCTGGTGGCGTTGTTTTTCATGATCCGCGGCAAATCCGTGAAATCCCTGTTGCGGGACGCGACGGAGCAAACCAATCTTGGCCACCATTCCTCCGCTGCCAGAGCCTATGAAATCGCGGCGGAAAAAAGCGCGCGCAAGGACAGTAGGGAAGCGGCGCGATTATACAATGAGGCGGGGAACAGCTGGATGAACGCGGACCGGCCCGCCGCCGCGCTTTTCGCCTATCGTCAAAGCTTGGATTTCTACGCTAGGGGCGGGTGGGAGCCGGACGATATTCACGCCGGTATCACGGAAAATCTGACGGTCGCCGAGACCCGCGCCGCGCCGGGCGGCCCGGCGGCGGAGCAGGAAGAGGAGCGTCGCCGTGGGCTGTCAAAGCATTTGGATTTACTGCGTCGCGGGGTTCTGTTCGGTGGCCTGATCGCGGTATATCTGGCGATCAACTTCTTTGCCATCAGCTATTGGTGGTTACTCGCCCCCTTCGCCGCCTCCATGGTCGTACATTGGCAGGCGGAAAAGCTTTAGCGAGCTGCTGAAAAAATCAATCGAAAATAAACTCGTTATAAACTCTGATGTGTCACCGCCAATTCTGTCATCCCGGAATCGCCGCGGGTGATATCCGGGATCGCCCCAAACACCGCGCCTGCGACGATCCCGGCGCTCCGCTTCGCTACGGCCCGGATGACGGACCAATCGCTGTCATCCCGGACAAGCGTAGCGCGATCCGGGATCTTGGGCAGAATGGAGCAAGCTGTTGAAACGACGCACTATTCTGTCCGAGATACCGGATAAAGGCTTCGCCTTTTCCGGTATGACAGCGAATGCAATTGGGCCGGTGTCGACTTTTTCAACGGCCTGATAGGGAAAAAGCTCAATCGCCGCCCAGGGCATAGCTGACGATGCGCCAGTTTCCGGCCTCTCGGCCGAAACAGAAACCCGGCTCATAAGGCGCGACGGCAAAACCGGCCGCAACCCACCCTTCATAGCCAGCGGGAAAGGCGGTTTCCGGGTTCCAATGCGGACGTTGATAAACACCCGTTTTCGGGTCTTGGCGTAGCGGCGTGATTTGAATCCATTGTTGTTGTTGGGGCGACTTCATATCGGCGACCTTGGGGACGATATCTACCCAATGTCGCCAAACGACGTTGCGGGTGAGCTCGGCGACGACAGGGGCGTCCGTCGTGGGTTTGTCGCGCATGCGGACATTGGCGCCGGCGATGAAACCCAAACGGTCGCGAATCACGAGCTTTTGCAGATCGTCGACCGGTTGATCGTCCGACAGCCGATAAATCTGCCGAGCCAGTGCTTCGATGTCGACGGGCAGGTCCGCAACCGGACCGCAGCCGGTTTTATGATCGATGTGGCGCAAGCTAACGGTGAGCTGGCTCCAAAACTGCCGTTCCCCAATATGACGGCGGAAATCTTCGAGCAACGCCGTGAACGCAGCTTTACCTTTGCTTGAGTAAATTCCGCCAAAGTCGCGTTTTATAACAAATTTATTGGATACGTATTTGAGTGAATTTTTCAAATTCAAGGTATGTGCAACATTCAACAATCTGTCTCGGAACTCAACCCAGCCCTTCGGGCCCGTGAATGTTGGCGGCGATACCGTGACATCGACAAAGTTTTGCGCGCGCAGCGATGTCGCGGTTGTACCAGTCCAAACGACGACAAGGCCAAGAACGATCGCCAAACGGGCGAGACGCGGCAGCATCGATGAAGGGGTCATTGTTTCGGTTTTCGCTCCTCAATCTCGTAGCCGGCGGCTTTCCAGGCGCCGAACCCGCCGGCGATATGGCAAACCGGGTTTAATCCCATGTCCTGGACCGATAATGTCGCCAGGGCGGAACGCAATCCGCCAGCGCAGAAGAATACGAAACGCTTATCTTCCTGGAAAATCTCGCGAGCATAAGGGCTTTCCGGATCGACCCAGAATTCCAACATACCCCTTGGCATATGTTTCGATCCCGGTATCGTGCCTTCGCGCCAGAGTTCGCGGACGTCGCGGATGTCGATGAAAACGCAGTTTTCGTCATCGATATGGGCTTTTGCGTCTTCAACGCTCCAGGTCTCGATCTGCTCTTCCGCGTCAGCGCAAAGTTGCCGGATGCCTTTGGTAACGGTGCCCATGGATGATCTTCTCCTTATTCAAAATACTTGGTCGCGAATTTGGGCAATTCGATGCGGGATTGCAAGCGCTACCAACTTGATCGCGCCGGATTGCGTCGGATCGCGCCTGAACCCGCTTGATTGAGACCGAAAAATCGGCTCAAAATCCTCGACATGTTTAGATTACACGATCGATTGGAGGCGGACAGCGAGGAAATCGTCCGCTTGGAGCTTTGCCGGGTTCGTTTGATGAACGACCGGCGCTTTCCCTGGTTGATTCTGGTGCCGGCGCGGGAGGGGATTACGGAGATCCACCAGCTCTGGGACGAGGATTTACAAGTCTTATCCCAGGAGATCGCACTCGCCAGCCGGCTTGTCGAGCAGCTTTGCGAAGCCGACAAGATCAATGTCGGCGCCTTGGGCAATCTGGTGCCGCAACTGCATATCCATATCGTGGCCCGCCACCGCGACGACACCGCTTGGCCAGGGCCGGTTTGGGGCGCCGGTACGCCGGAACCATATGAAAAGGCGGCGCTGGCGCGCCGCCTTTCCACATTCCGAGCCGCTTTCGAGGATTTGGGCAGGGAGGAGGGATAGGATCCCGGCAGGGGAGGGGTTTCGGTTATTCCGCTGCCAGGACGAGCTGATCCTCATACCGCGGCTCGTCATCGGGTCGCCGATATCGGGTGATATCGACATTATCGATCAGTTCCGGCGCCATGTATCGGTCGGCGTAAGTCAGCCAAATGCCGGAATCCAGAAACAGGTTGAACAAATCGCTATCGATATGGTTGTCGTCCCGCATCGACGCCATAATGTCTAACGACTCGCTGAGTGTTTTCGAATGCTTGTAAGGACGGTCGTTGGCGGTGAGCGCTTCGAACACGTCGGCGACCGCCAGCATACGTGCGGGGATGGACATCTCGTCGCCATGGAGACGGCGCGGATAGCCGGTGCCATCCATATGCTCATGATGGGAACCCGCAATTTCCGGTACGTTTTTCAAGCCCTTGGGCAATTTCAAACCTTCCAGCATCTGCAGGGTGATGTCGATATGGCTGCGGACAACGCGGCGTTCGCTATCGTTCAGGGTGCCTTGCGGAATCGCGAGATTTTCGAGCTCGGTGCCGCTCAACAGTTTGACGGTTTTGCCGCTCCAATCGGTCCAATCGATGGCGGCGATGGCACGCAAGCGGCGTAGGGTAACCGCATCGGGACGCTCCGTAGGTTGATTCAAATTGCGTAGAAAATCGCGATTGCTGTCCATGGCCGCCGTTTTGTCGATCAATTCCTGACGCAGATCCGCGGCGCGATCCGGTTCGACCATAACGCGTTCCAGATATTTGATCTCCAGCTCTCTTTTGACCACTTCGATGCGGGTGGCGACTTCCTCGATACCGTCGCGCAGACCTTCGAGTTTGGTCGACTTGTCCATGATATACTCGGGCACGGCGATTTTGCCGCAGTCATGCATCCAGGCGGCGAGGCGCAGCTCGTATTTCTCGTCTTGGTTCAAATCGAACTCCGCAAAGGGGCCGCGATCGGTCTTGCAAGCCGCTTCGGCCAGCATTTCATGCAAAACCGGTACGCGTTGGCAATGGCCGCTGGTATGCGGCGACTTGGCGTCGATGGCATGGGCGATCGATTGCGCGAAGGATTCGAATAAGGCTTTTTGCGCATCGACCAGTTTGTGATTGTCGTAGCTGACCCCGGCCTGGACCGCCAAAGCTTCCATCACCTTCACCAAATAGGGCGGGAAGGGCACGATCTCGCCGCAATCCGGGTCGCGGGCATTCATCAGTTGGAGCACGGCGACGGTATCGCCATGATAATCCTTCAAGGGCAAAACCAGCATCGATTTGGTCCGGGATTCCGTCACCGCATCGATATATCGGGTTTCGTCGAAATCGAAGCCGCTTGGCTGATATACATCGTCGATCGCGACCGTGCAGCCGGACAACGCGACATGGCTGACGACATTGTGGTGATTGCCGAGACCGGTGTCGCTGTCGCGTAGGGGCAGGCCGGGCAGGAACTCGCCTTCGGAACCGGGGTCGGTACAGGCATAGCGCAGGACTTCCGAGCGGACGACGGCGAAGTTCAACCGCTCGTCATCGTCCACCACGTACAGCATGGCCGCCTCCGCCAAAGTGATGTTTTTGGCGTAATCCGCGATCTTTTCCATCAGACGCCCGAGTTCGCGTTCGGCGGCGAAGGCCAGCATGGCGTAGAGCAGACGGTCATGGGCCTGCGTGATCCGGGCATACATCCGATCCACGCTCGATTGAAACCGTTGTTCCCGCGCGATTTTGTGTGAATTTCGATCCATTATCGTGTCTCCGAGATAGGACATCTGCCTATGCCTCCGTTGACGCGCGCGGTGAGGGGGCTCCGGCGTCGTCGGTGTGATCGTGATCGACTTCGGCGATCTCGCAGACAGCGAATTCGGCCAGGTCGGCGTGGGGGTCGCGCAACATCTCGTCCGCGTCGACGAGATCGCCCAGCCGGGCGAAACTGTTGGCAATAAAAAATGTATTGTCGCGGGTATCGCGGCGGGTGATGCCGTAATGCAGCGAGTCCGTCTGATTGCGGGGGATCTCCCCGATCAGGGCCTTGCTAACCAGAATGCTGCCGGGGCGGGCCATGTTACTGATACGCTCGGCCCGCCCCGCCGTGTCGCCAAGGGCGGAAAACTCAACGTAAGCGGCTGACTGAACATTACCGAACCACTCCCGTCCCTGGTCGACACCGATCCCCAACTCCAAATCCGGCAGCCAAGATACGCGCCGCCGCCACTGCCGTTCGATGCGCTCGACCAACTCACGCATGTCATGCGCGCAACGAACGGCATTCAAGGCATGGCTACTGTCCGGTTGGGGAAAGAAATAATAGACAAGCCCGTTGCTGTGATGCTTGCCGTGGGTGCCATAGTATTTCCGAAATACCGGATCCATCTGGCCCCAGATATCGTTGATGAGGGCGAAAAAATCGCGTGGCGCCAATTCGTCCTGCAGGCGCGCTTCGTTACGGAAGCTGGCGGCCAACACCGAAAGGTCGGTGAGTAGAGGTGGGCGCTGTTTCAGCAAGTCCCGGATGACCCGTTCGCGGCGGGACAGGAAGTCGAGCAGATTGTCGCTGTCCTCCCGCGGGACATAGGCGAACAGGATACCTTCCCGGAAGAAGGAGGCGTAGATGTTCACCGGTCGATCCACTTCACCAACCGGCAGCGCCCCGGCATGGCGGAGAATGTGCCGGCTCGCGGCTTCTTCGACTTCGTCGTAAAGCGCGCGTAAGAGGAGAGCATGCGCCCGGTCGCCGCCCGCCAGGTTATCGACGAACTGAGTTCGCTCGAAACGGCGCTTTGCGATCGACATGTGGAAGGAGAGGAGATCGCGCCGCAACGCTTGCCGCTCAAGTTTTGGACTGTCCATTAAAAGCGAGAAGATGTCCCGCGCCTCGATTTCGCCCTCGAGCGCCGTGCGGCCGAACAGATCGTCCGCGGCATGGGCGTTCCACCACTGGACCTGGAAATTGCTGGTGACCATATAGGCGGGGTAAGGCAGGTTCTCGATCGTCAGCGCCAGCGGGTCGCCTGCAACCCACGGCCGTTGAACCGGGGTGGGTACGCTGGTCGCGGAGGTCGGTTCGGCGATCGTCTGTTCCGCGCTCTTATCGTCATCGCGCGCGCCTTCGGGCGCGATTGCCATCTCGACAGCGATCTCCGACATCTTCATGCCCTGGGTTTTCAATTGTTGAACGCGCAGGATGCGATCGACCACGCTGTCGTCGAAGTAACCGATGCGGCGCGCCTGTGGATCGCTGCTGGTCGGCGGGCCGACTTCCGGACGGGGCAAAATGCCGAGCGAGATATAATTGTTCAGCGTCGCTCTCGATATCCCCGTGCGGGCCATCACTTCCTTGCTTGTCAACATGTGCTTGCCGATCCATTCGATGGACTGTTCAAAGTCAACGGAAGTTAGACAGTATAATAACTTGTTCGTCAATGAAAAAATTGGACTGTCTATAATACTTACCTTATATGGACTGTTTATTTGATCTGTCTAATTATAAAAACGGGCGCAAAATCAAAAGGTTAGAGAATTCGCGAAATTGGCGAATTTCAATCGTGTTTGACGGCGTAACTCGGCGAAAACAGCTCGAATTCTGCGGAAGCGGCGGTCTTTAGATGCAGCGGCCGCCGTCTACTTCCATGCAAACGCCGGTAATGAATTCCGCTTCGTCGGAGGCGAGATAGAGGGCCGCGTTGGCGATATCGCGCGGCGTGCTGAAGCGTCCGAGCGGGACGGTGGAACGGAATTTCTCCATCATCTCTTCGGTCTCTTCCCCACCCATGAATTCCTTCAGCATCTGGGTCTGACCAGCGACGGGGCAGACCGCGTTGACCCGGATCTGCTCGCTCGCCAACTCGATGGCCATCGCCTTGGTGATGGTGTTCACGGCGCCTTTGCTGCCGTTGTACCAGACCAGACCTGGGCGGGGGCTTAAGGCCGCGGTAGAGGAGGTGTTCACGAAGGCGCCGCGACCGCGTTTCCGCATCGCCGGTACGCCGTGCAGGGCCGACCAATAGATCGATTTGACGTTCACGTCGAAAATACGGTCGAAGTTTGCTTCATCGACCTCGAACATCGGCATGTTCCTTTGCGGGATGCCGGCATTGTTGATGATGATGTCGAGGCCGCCGTAATCCGCCTCCGCCTGACCGACCATGCGGGCCCAATCATCGCCGTTGGTGACATCGGCGCGGATATACTGCGCTTCGCCGCCCGCGGCGCGGATGCCGGCGGCAACCTGGCCTCCATCTTCCTCGGCAATGTCGTTAACCAGCACTTTGGCGCCTTCTTCCGCGAAGCGCTCCGCGATACCGCGGCCGAAACCGGCGCCGGCGCCGGTAACGATCGCTACTTTGTCCGCTAACCGCATGATTTGTCCTTTTTTCGTCAAAATTCAATATTATCTAATCTTTGCAGCCGGGCCGACCGGCCCAAATCGCAACATGCACGCGCGTCGCCGGTAGCGCAAGATGGTCGGCGAGAGATTGTCACTTGCCGAAATGTCGAAAAGTGCGTAAACCGTCGGTCGCGGTAAAGAGGTACCGCCATATTTCAAGCGAATTTGCTCTAATTTATTGATGGCTGGCCGACAAAGGTAATGCGCGCCATCAATGCGACCGTGAGTGTGACTTAAAGTATGTCAAACCGAGTTTCGACCAGATTGCGGAACTACTTCATCACCGGCGTGATCGTCACGGCGCCGATCGCGCTGACCGTTTATCTGTCTTGGCAGTTTATCGCCTGGATCGACGATGCCATCACGCCGCTGATCCCGGCCCGTTACAACCCGGAAAGCTACCTTCCTTTCAGTATTCCGGGGCTCGGCCTGCTGGTCGTATTCATTTTTCTCACGTTTGTCGGTTTCATTACTGCGGGACTGTTCGGCCGCTCGGTCATCCGCGCCGGCGAGCGCATTGTCGACCGAATGCCGGTAATACGTAGTATTTACAGCGGATTAAAGCAGGTTTTTGAGACCATATTTAGCCAGAAATCGCAGTCGTTCCGCCAGGCGGTCCTGGTCGAATGGCCGCGTCGGGAGATCTGGACCGTCGCCTTCGTGACGGCGGATACAAATGGCGAAATCGCCCGGCACCGGGGCCCGGATCACGTTACCATCTACGTACCGACGACGCCGAACCCCACATCAGGCTATATGATGGTGGTGCCGAAGCAGGACGTGATCTACCTCGACATGTCGGTCGAGGAAGCCCTGAAAATGGTTATTTCCATGGGCGTGGTGTCCAGTGAAGAGGATGACAACACGGATGGCGAAGCCGGCGAGGGCTATCAAGTCGACCCCGGCGATCTCTCGATCGACCCTCCGCGCGAGGCCGCCAATAACTAGACGGCGTCTTGTGGTTTGGACCTGAATTCTGGAAAATATTCAGCTTTTACAATAAATTATTAGCCGGAACGCAAGTATCGCACCGCCGTATCGCGTTCGAACAGGTAGAGCAAACGGCGCAGGGCCTGCCCGCGGGGCGAGGTGAGGGCGGCATCGCGGTTCAGGATCAATTTGGCATCGTCCCGCGCCGCCAGCATCAGCTCCACATGTTCGACCGGGTCCGCGAGACGGAAAGTCGGAAAGCCGCTTTGTCGCGTGCCCAGCACCTCGCCGGCGCCGCGTAAGCGCAAATCTTCCTCGGCGATGCGGAACCCGTCATCGCTTTCCCGCATGATTTTCAGACGCGCGCGCGCCGTCTCGCCCAGCGGTTCGCTGTAAAGCATCAGGCAGACGCCGGGCCGGTCGGCCCGTCCGACCCGGCCGCGCAATTGGTGCAGCTGAGCCAAGCCGAACCGCTCCGCATGCTCGATCACCATGATGTTCGCCTCCGGCACGTTGACGCCGACTTCGATAACCGTGGTCGCGACCAGGACCTTGAGGCGGCCGGCCACGAAATCGGCCATCGCTCGGTCTTTTTCGGCGCCGGACATACGACCGTGAATGACGCCGACGACATCGCCGAACTGCTGGCGCAGGGCGGCATATCGGTCTTCCGCGGCGGCAAGATCCAAAATTTCCGATTCCTCGACCAAGGGGCAAACCCAGAAGACGCGGTCATCGCCGATAACCGCCCGCTCGACGGCGGCTACCACGTCCAGAAGCCGGCCGAGCGGCATCGCACGCGTATCGATCGGCTGCCGCCCCGGCGGTTTTTCGTCGAGTTTAGAAACCTCCATGTCGCCATACACGGTCAATGACAGGGTGCGGGGGATCGGTGTCGCGGTCATGACGAGAACGTCGGCGGCGGCGCCTTTCGCGGTCAATGTCAGGCGCTGATGCACACCGAAGCGATGCTGCTCGTCGATGACCACCAAAGCCAAGTCGCGAAACTCGACGTCGTTCTGGAACAGCGCGTGGGTCCCGATCAGAATATCGATTTCGCCCGCCGCAAGCCGGGCCAACATGTCGGTACGATGCTTGCCCTTGTCGCGTCCCGTCAGGACCTCCAGACGCAACCCGGCGGCGGCGGCCAAAGGTTCGAGACTCAGCAAATGCTGCCGCGCCAGTATCTCCGTCGGCGCCATCAACGCGGCCTGTGCACCGGCTTCCACGGCGATGGCCATGGCCATCAGGGCGACAGCCGTCTTGCCGCTGCCGACATCGCCTTGCAACAGGCGCAGCATACGCAGCTCGCCGCCCATATCATCGCCGATTTCCGCCAATACGCGCTGCTGCGCGCCGGTCAAATCGAAGGGCAGGGCAGCCAGTATGCGGGACCGGACCTCGCCAGATCCGAGGATCGCTCTGCCGCGTTGTTTACGCTGCTGCAATCGAATGACCGCCAAAGCCAATTGATTGGCGAGCAATTCGTCGTAGGCGAGGCGTTGCCGCGCCGGCGCGTCGGTCGCCAAATCGGCGGCCCGGTCGGGGGCGTGGGCACTCAGCACCGCGGCCTTGAACGCCGGCCAATCGTGCTTGGCCCGCCAACTTTCCTCCTGCCACTCCGCCAGCTCCGGCAGCCGGGCAAGGGCGCCGGCAATGGCTTTCAATAGCGGCTTCGCCGTCAAACCCGCGGTTAGGGGGTAAGTCGGCTCCACCGCCGGCATGTCGTCAATTTGCTCCGGCGGCAGGACATAGTCCGGATGAGCCATCTGCGGCTCGCCCTGGTAAAGATTGATACGCCCGCTGACGAACCGTTCGGACCCGACCGGCAGGATGCCGGTCAGGTAGTCTTCGCGCGCATTGAAAAAAACCAGTGTGAGGCTGCCGGTATCGTCGCTGCAGAATACCCGATAGGGAACGCGCCGGTTCGGTGCCGGGCGATGTTCGTCGATCCGCACCCGCAACGTGGCAATCACGTTATCGGGCGCCGTCGCGACCGTCGGCCTGAACCGCCGGTCCGTCAGACCGTTCGGTAGATGCCAGCACAGGTCCACCACCTTGTCGCCGGTCAGGCGTTCCAGCAACTTGCCGATGCGGGGCCCGACGCCCTTCAGGCTGGTGACGGGCGCGAATAGCGGATTGAGCTCTTCCGGACGCATAAGGGGCAAATGTTCCTTCGACAGAGGCTGACAGACGGCGGGCGAGGCGCTATATCCAAGGCTCTCGCTGACGCCATGATCACCAGGATGCCCCACCGATGCAAGAAGACCTCGCGATCCGACGCAAACGCTTGCTTTATCGCAGCTGGCATCGCGGCACCAAGGAATTGGATCTGGTGATCGGCGGCTTCGCAAAACGCCATCTGGACGCCATGTCGGAAGACGAAATCGAGCTTTTCGAAGCGATAATCGAAGAGAATGAGGTCGATCTTTACAATTGGCTGACCGGTAAGGCCGCGGTGCCGACGCGCCTCGACAATGCGGTGATGCGGCGTCTTCTGTCTTTCCGATTGACCGACCCGGACTCGTGATTTCCCTCGACGAAAACTGGCGGACAAGCGGCCGACAGACGCTGTCCGGCGCACCGGATGGCGTCGACGCGCTGATCGTCGGACAGATGGCGCACGACCATCCGGGCGGTTTACTGCATGTCGCCCGCGACGACGCCCGTGCCGACGCCGTTCGCCGGCTTGTTTCCTGGTTTTATCCCAACCTAGAAGTGCTCGATTTCCCGGCTTGGGACTGCCTGCCCTACGACCGGGTATCGCCGAAATCCGACGTGTCCGCGGCGCGTATGAACGCGCTGTCCCGCTTAAACGCCTGGCGGCCGGGGGAGCGCCCCTTGCTGGTGATCGCGACCTTGAACGCGGTCACCCAAAAAGTGGTGCCGCGTAGCCATATCGCCGAGGCCAGCTTGCGGATTAAAGTTGGCGAAACGTTGGATCCGGAAGCGCTCCTCGACTTTTGCCGGCGCAATGGCTTTGTCCGCACCGGCACGGTGATGGAGCCCGGCGAATTCGCCAGCCGGGGCGGCATTATCGATGTCTTCGCGCCGGGCGCCGCGTCGCCGATGCGGCTCGATTTCTTCGGCGACCAGTTGGATTCGATCCGCGTCTTCGACGCCTTAAGCCAGCGCACGACCGGCACCGCCGAGCGGCTGACGCTGGTGCCCGTGTCGGAAGCGCCGATGGACCAGGCGACGGTACAGCGCTTCCGCGCCGGGTTCCGCCGCCATTTCGGCAATGTGACCGACGGCGATCCGCTCTACACCGCGGTCAGCGAAGGACGCAAGCATGTGGGAATGGAGCATTGGCTGCCGCTCTTCTACGACAGCCTCGATACCTTGTTCGATTACCTGCCGGACGCCGCCGTCACCCTCGACCACCTTTGCCTTGAGGCGCACGAAACCCGGGAAGAGCAGATCGCGGATCATTTTCAAGCCCGTCAAACCATGCGGGACAGCAGTTTCGCCGATGCGCCGCCCTATAAGCCTCTGCCGCCCGATACACTGTATTTGGACAGTCCAAATATTGCGGAGATTCTCGCCAACCGGCCCGGCGGCGTATTCACGCCATTCAGCGAGCCGGCGGGCCCGACTGTATGCGACTTCGCCGGCCGGCCGGCCCGCGATTTGGCGGCCGAGGCGCGCGCCCGCAAGTTCAGCGCCTTCGACGCGCTGAAGGCCTATTTGGCGGATGTTCGGGCGCGGAGCGGCCGTTTCCTCATTGCCGCCTATTCGGAAGGGGCCAGAGACCGCCTCGGAACCTTGTTGGCGGACCACGATATTGCCGGTGTCGAGCGGATTGATGCGGCTACCGACCTTGCCGACGGCGCGGCCATCGCCGTCCTACCGATCGAACGGGGCTTCGAAGTCGGTAATCTTGCCGTGGTCAGCGAACAGGACCTGCTGGGCGACCGCCTGGTTCGCCCGCAGCGGCGCGGCCGGCGGGCGGAAAACTTCCTGCGGGAGATCAGCGATCTGTCGCCGCAGGACCTCGTCGTCCACGTGGAACATGGTATCGGCCGGTATGAAGGCCTGATCACCATCGATGTGGCCGGCGCCCCGCACGATTGTCTGCATGTCACATACCATGGCGGCGACAAGCTTTATGTGCCGGTCGAGAATATCGAGGTTCTGTCCCGCTACGGCGCGGAAGACGCCGCGGTACAATTGGACCGGCTCGGCGGCGCCGGCTGGCAGACGCGGAAGTCCCGTCTGAAAAAGCGGCTCAAGGATATGGCCGATGAGCTGATCGCCATCGCCGCCGCCCGCGCGCTGCGCAAAGCGCCGGCCATCACCCGGCCGGAGGGTCTCTACGACGAATTCTGCGCCCGTTTTTCCTTTCAGGAAACCGACGATCAACTGCGCGCCATCAACGATGTGTTCGAGGATTTGACCAAGGGCCTACCCATGGACCGGTTGATCTGTGGCGATGTCGGCTTCGGCAAGACCGAGATCGCATTGCGTAGCGCCTTCGCGACGGTGATGGCTGGCGGTCAAGTGGCGGTTATTGCGCCAACCACATTGTTGGCCCGTCAGCATTTTCAAACTTTCCGGGAGCGTTTCGCCGGTATGCCGGTTGAAATCCGCCACCTCTCCCGCCTGGTCGCGCCTAAGGACGCCAACGCCGCGCGGGAGGAATTGGCGAACGGCACGGCGGATATCGTCATCGGAACCCATGCATTGCTCGGCAAGTCCATCCAGTTCAAGGCGCTGAATCTGCTGATCGTCGATGAGGAGCAGCATTTCGGCGTCAAACATAAGGAGCGTCTGAAGCAATTACGGGCCGACGTCCATGTGTTGACGCTGACGGCCACGCCGATCCCGCGCACCCTGCAACTGGCGCTGACCGGCGTGAAGGAATTGAGCCTGATCGCCACGCCGCCCGTCGATCGACTGGCGATCCGGACGTTTATCATGCCCTTCGATCCCGTGGTCGTCCGGGAGGCGATCCTGCGCGAGCATTACCGTGGCGGTCAGTGTTTTTACGTTTGCCCCCGTATCATGGACCTGCCGGAAATCGAGGAGTTTCTGCGCGAACATGTGCCGGAGGTGAAATATGTGGTGGCGCACGGTCAGATGCCGGCCAATCGGCTGGAAGCCGTCATGGGCGCCTTCTACGAGGGGCAATACGATATTCTGTTGTCGACGACGATTATCGAAAGCGGCTTGGATATTCCGACGGCCAACACGTTGATCGTGCACCGGGCGGACCGCTTCGGCCTGGCGCAGCTTTATCAACTGCGCGGGCGCATCGGGCGATCGAAGACGCGGGCCTATGCTTATATGACGTTGCCGCCACGCCGCCCGATCACAGTGACGGCGGAAAAACGTCTCAAGGTCTTGCAGTCGCTCGACAGTCTCGGCGCGGGGTTTACGCTTGCCAGCCACGATCTCGACATCCGCGGCGCGGGCAATCTCTTAGGGGAGGAGCAGTCCGGCCATATCCGCGAAGTCGGGTTGGAGCTTTACCAGCAGATGTTGGAAGAAGCGGTCGCGGCGGCGAAAACCGGCGACTTGGCCGGCGGTCTTGCACAAGAGGAATGGTCTCCGCAAATCACCATCGGCACATCAGTCTTGATCCCGGAACAATATGTCACCGACCTGAACGTCCGTCTCGGCCTCTACCGGCGGATTTCCCGGCTGGAGGATCAAGCGGAAATCGACGGTTTCGCCGCCGAACTGATCGACCGTTTTGGACCGCTGCCGGAAGAAGTCGAGCATCTGCTGCAGATTTTGGCGATCAAACGGGCCTGCCGTCACGCCAATATCGCCAAGGTCGACGCCGGCCCCCGCGGCGCCACACTGGCATTCCGCCAGGATCATTTCTCCAATCCGGCGGGCCTGATCGGCTTCATCAACGAGCAGCAAGGGCTGGCAAAGCTTCGCCCGGACCATACGTTGGTTTACCGCCGCGACTGGACGGACCCGGAAGATCGCTTGAAAGGGGTGGTCTGGCTTGCCGCGGAAGTCGCCAAAATCGCCCAGACCGGTCCGGCTCACTCCGCCGCTTGAGGGGGCCGCAGGCGGTTCGCGCGATCCTGTACCGCAAGGTCGAAAACGTTTTGCAGGACAGTGGGATCCTGGGCACCCGAGACGGCGTATTTGGCGTCCACGACGAAGCAGGGTACGCCCGCAATGCCCATGCGGCGGGCCACCGCCTCCTCCTGCACGACCAGTTCCTCGTCGGCACCGTTTGTCAGAAGTTCCCGCACCAGATCCGCGTCCATGCCGGCTTGCCGGGCGACATCCACCAAAACCTCCACGTCGCCGATATTGTCGCCGATGATGAAATGGCGTTGGAACAGGTCCTCCACCACCAGGTCCTGATATCCGGCGGTCCCGGACCAGCGGATTAAGCGGTGACTGGCCAGGGTATTCGGTTGTCCGGCGATGGCCTCGAACTGCAGCGTCAGGCCTTCTTCATCGGCGGCTTTCTGGATTGTCCGGTAGATTTTCTTCGCGCGTTCCCGACTGCCGAATTTCAGCGCCAGATAGTCGTGACGTTCCATACCGTCGCGCGGCATGTCCGGATTCAGCTGGAAAGGTCGCCACTCGACTTTGAAGTCGAACCGCGGGCGCGAACTCATGGCCCGCTCCAATCGGCGCTTACCGATAAAGCACCAGGGGCACACAACGTCGGATATCACGTCGATCGCGATCATATCTCAAGGATAACCGCTGCCGGCCCATTAAAAAAGCGGCAAGGTCGCGAGAACGTTCAGATCGACGAATCCGTTTGCGCCCGTTGGATAAGATCGATGCCCTTGTCGTAGGGCTGCCGCTGCGTCAATCCCGCGCGCAGCAAATAACAGTTGGGTGCGTCGCCGCTATTGAATTCGAATACCGTATTGTTCACCACCGCGACGATACGACGAGCGACCGCAATGGCGGCGGTTGCCGACGTGTCCGGCATTAAAATGACGATGCTTTCCCGATCGTAACGCGCCGCCAGATCTTCGCCGCGGATCAGGCGATTGGTCATCTGGCCGAGGTGACGCAGATATCGCCGGCGCCGTCTATCGTCGATCTCGTCGTCGGAAATCTGGGTAATCGAGAATATCGCCAGCGACAGATGTTTCTTGCGGCGTGCTGTGTCGTTGATCTCGTTCTCCAGGTGGATATCGAGAAACTCACGACGATAAAGCCCGGTTGCACCGTCGCGCGTCCAAGATTGATGGCTGTCCTGGCAAGCTTGCAACAAGTTTCGCCGGAAGGCTTGGCGGCACATAAGCCGATGGCAGATGTCGCGCAGACCAGCGATGGCGACGGGTTTCGTCAAGACCTCGCTGGCGCCGCTGGAAAAGGCTTCCACCGCATTTTCCGCGCTGTCCCTGTCGGCGACGAAGATAATCGGCAGGTGAAAAAGGCGGCTGTTGGCACGGGCCGCGGTGCAGACCCAGACATAATCGTCAGCCGGCGCATGGTTCGGTAGGATCACAACCACGGCGTCGAACGGGGTGGATTCCATCATTTCGATCGCCGTGAACGGATCGTCAGTGACTGTCAGATGGCAGGTTTTGGACAGGGCCGCTTCCACCTGGACCGCGTCGACCGGATTGCCGGCGACCGTCAGTACCCGCGCCTCGGCCACCGCCACCGCCGGTCCCGACGGCGGCGTGATCGGATCGAGGCCATATTCCAGCGCGCTACCCGAACGGGACGCCAATTCGTGCCGCACGGTCGAAAGCCTGGTCGCCCAGCTTACGCGTGCTTGGATTTCCGCCGCACTCCAATCCGTCGTCATCACATCGTGCAGTGGGCCGAGGGGGGATTTCGGTTCGGGCGCGAAGACGATGACCGGTAACGTCGGCGGAATCTGTCCACGTTCGGTTTCATAGCGGTCGCTATCGATCATCAGAAGGTCCGGCGAGTATTTTTGCAAATTGCGCGGCAACTTGGCGAAGTCGAGCGCCACGTCCCGGTCCCGCAAAGCGTCGCGAACACGTTGTTCCGTTTCGTCGCTGGCGCAAACGAGAATGCGGGCGCTGGTCGAGGTCATAGTTGCCTTTCCACTCGCGGAGAGTCCTGCGCACGGCGCCGGTACGCCGGCCGCTTGTCACTCAATGGGTGCTGATCTATTAAAAGCCGGAAACGTAAACAATAAGTTAGTTCGAAAGGGTGATATGGCCGAAAAACTGCTGCGGGGACGCACGGCGCTGGTGACGGGTGCGTCGAGCGGGCTGGGGTGGCGAATTGCGGTATGTCTGGCTGAAGCGGGCGCCAATGTGGCGATCACCGCGCGTCGCGAGGATCGGCTATCGGCATTGGCAACGGAACTCACGAGCCACGATGTCGGTGTCTTGCCCCTCGCGCTCGACGTCCGGGACCGCGACAACATCGAAGAGGTTATGGCGCGTGCCGAACAGGCGTTGGCACCGATTGATATCTTGGTCAACAATGCGGGCGTCAGCGTGGCCAAACGGCCGGAAGATTGCGATCGAGACGACTACGATTTCATCATGGAGACCAACCTCGATGGCCCCTGGTTCTGTAGCCAGACGGTCGGCAAACGGATGATCGCGCGGGGCGAGGGGGGAAAGATCATCAATATCGCCTCGCTGATCGGTTTGCGGCCGTTGGGCAAACTGGCGCTTTACGGTGCCACGAAGGCGGCATTGATCCATCTGACCAAGGCGCTGGCCCTGGAATGGGCGCGTCACGACATACAGATCAACGCCGTCTGTCCGGGATATATCGAAACGGAGATGAATGCCCCGCTCTGGCAAAGCGAAAGCGGTAAGGCATTCATGGCACGCTTTCCCCGTGGTCGGGTCGGCCGGCCGGAAGATCTGGACGGCGCCATACGGCTATTTGCTTCCGGGCAATCGAATTTCATCACCGGTGCTGTGTTGTCCGTCGACGACGGTCAGCAATTCATGTGAAATTTTAGATATTTACAGCGTTTTTCTAAGATAATAGACACACAAAAAGCCGCTTCGGGCAGGCCAAAGCGGCTCAATGCTTGTGTGGTACGCGAGCGCGGCTTACGCGGCGCGCCGTTGCGGCACGAATTGGCGACGCGGTTCTTTCTCCATGTCGCGAATAGACATCGTGCGATGCTTCTCGCAGTAGGAGCTACCCTCAACCTTTTGTTCGCCGCAATATTCATGCGTGGGGCGCGAAGCGTGAGGCCACATCGGCCATTTGCATCCGCGCCGGGATGCGATCTTTTCCATTGTTCTTTCTCTTGGTTTCTTTTGCTTGTCCGTCAGTTACCTGTGAAAATCTATGTTGCGTCGCAACATTGGTCAACAGCGACCGATAATCCTCATTAAGATATAGCAAAAGTGTTGCTGCATTGCAACAAAATGTTAACATGTCCGCACTTGCAAATCAGGCGGCGGCGCTGTCCCGCGCTTGCATACGGCCAAACCAGGCGGAGAGGTTACGGTTGCTTTCGTCGAGGGGCTGCCCCACTTGTTGCGCGAAGGTTAGCAGACAGTAGAGGGTGATGTCCGCCAAGCTCAGACGATCCCCCGCGACGAACGGCGATGCGCCGATGAGTCGATCCAGTTTCGATAAACTATTTCGAGCTTTTTCTTTAAGTTTTTCAGCGGCTTCTGGAATACAGACGATGCGATCTCTAAATAAAGGTAAGCCCTCCGCATAGCGAAATCCGTCAAGCAAGGGTTCCATGACATTGAGATCGATACGACGTACCCACATCCTTGTGTTGGCCCGCGCCGCCGGACTGTCGCCGATCAATGACGGCCCGTCTGTGATCTCATCGAGATATTCGCAGATCGCGACGACCTCGACAATGATCTGACCGTCGTCAAGCTCGAGCGCGGGGAGCTGACCCCAAGGATTGACCTGGCTGAGATACGGTTCCCGTCGGTTTTCGCCACCGCGTAAATCGACGGCGACCGTCTCGCAGGAAACGCCTTTTTCATGCATGAACATACGCACGATATGGGGGTTGGGGCCGGTGGAATCGTAAAATTTCATGGGATTTTCGCTTCATTCGCGTTGTCAGGGGTTGGCCCATGGTCACGATTACCGAGAATATTGCAAGACATCCCGGACCGGCTCCGCTATTTTCCGGCCCATATTTTTAGGTCGCGGATCGACAACCGCGTCTGGAGACATCGTTGACCCACATAACGGACCAAGCCGGCGCCCGCCACGGTTGGCGGAGCAAGCCCGAATATCTGTTGATCGCCATGGCGGCGGCGATGGCCTTGTCGTTCGCGACCTGGATGGCGTTGCTGAACAACTTCGCGGTGGAAGAAGCCCAATTCAGCGGGCGTGAAATCGGTATCTTGCAGTCGATCCGGGAAATCCCCGGATTTCTGGCTTTTGCCGCGGTATTTCTTCTCCTGCTGCTGCGCGAGCAGACCGTCGCCTACTTGTCACTGCTGTTGCTTGGGCTGGGCGTCGTCGCCACCGGATTCTTTCCGGATTTCATTGGGTTTTGCATCGTCACGCTAATCATGTCGGTCGGTTTCCATTATTACGAGACCATGCAGCAAGCCTTGACGCTGCAGTTGATCGAGAAAGAACGCACGCCTATCGTGATGGGCCGACAGATTAGTGCGCAAGCTTTTGCGTCGCTACTCGCCTTCGCTTTGATCGCACTCGGGACCCACCTGATGGCAATCCCTTATTGGTTGATCTATGCGGTCGGCGGCGGCGTGACCGTATTCATCACGCTGTTTGTTTGGCGTCTATTTCCGAAATTCGAGGCCAAGGAGCGGCAGCATAAGAAGCTGATCCTACGTAAACGCTATTGGCTCTACTATGCATTGACTTTCATGAGCGGTGCGCGGCGGCAGATCTTCATGGTCTTCGCCAGCTTCATGATGGTCGAGAAATTCGGCTACGACGTAGCCACGGTCTCGGCGCTTTATTTACTGAACAACGCTATCAACATTTTTCTCGCCCCCCGGATCGGCAAGTTGATCGCCAAATGGGGGGAGAAGCGGGCCCTGACATTCGAGTATATCGGCTTGATCGCGGTCTTTGTCAGTTACGCTTTTGTCAGCAATGCGGTTGTAGCGGCGGTACTTTACATCGTCGACCATCTGTTCTTCGCTTTCGCCATTGCGATCAAGAGTTATTTCCAGAAGATCGCCGATCCAAGGGACATCGCCAGCACAGCGGGCGTCGCCTTTTCGATCAATCACATCGCCGCAGTGGTCATCCCGGCCGCGTTCGGTCTGCTCTGGCTGGTTTCGCCGGCGGCGGTTTTCCTGTCCGGCGCGGCGATGGCCGGCGTATCGCTGGTATTGGCCCGCAACGTGCCAATGCGGCCTGAACCCGGTAACGAAACCGTCCGAGGTCCGCGTTTTGCACCGGCGGGGGCGCCGGCGGAGTAACGCTCAGTTATTGACCGAGTGACCGCCATCCACATAGATGGTCTCGCCGGTCAGGCCACCCAGATCCTCCTGAAACAAGCCGCCGATCAGGTCCGCAATATCCTTGACCGGGACGGGCGTGCCCGTGGCGGCGCGGGCCTTGATGAAGGTTTGGAATTTCGGCGTCTCCAGCAATTCGCGGTTCAGATCCGTCTCCACATAGCCGGGCGCGACGCAGAGCACCCGTACGCCGGCGCGGGCCCATTCCACGGCGAGTGCACGGGTCAATCCCTCCACACCAGCCTTGGACGCGCAATAGGCCGCATGCTGCCGCGCGCCCAAGCGGCCCCAAAAGGATCCGATATTGACGATCAGGCCGCGGCTCTTCTGCAAGTAGGGATAGGCCTGTTGGCTGACGGCGAAATAACCGGTCACATTGGTCTCCAACACCCGGCGGAAGCTATCCAGCGAGATTTCCACTGACGGCCCCGCCTCCAAAACGCCGGCATTGTTAACGACGCCGTCGAGGCCATCGCCGCGCTCGTCCGTTTGGCGCAGGGCGTCGACAATCTGATTTTCGTCGGTGACATCGCATGTCAAAGGGAACAGTCGGTCGTCGATGGCGTCTCCCAAGTCATGCACCGGCCGTTGACCGTTGCGGGCGAGGCAGGCGACATGGTGTCCGCGCCGGGCGAGCTCGATCGCGATCGCCGCGCCGATACCGCGGTTGGCGCCGGTGACGGCAATGGTCTTTTGCTGGTCTTTCATGGTTTTTTCTCTCTGGACGCGGCCAAATGCCGCGCGCTAAATAAAAGAACAACTGTTAGATTAACGAGCGCGCAGGCATGGGTGAAGCGCTTTCTGATTTCCAAATTTTTCAAAGCAAAGGATAAGCGAATGCGACTGGATGGGAAGACCGCCGTGATCACCGGCGGGGCGTCGGGGATCGGCCGCTGCACGGTGTTGGAGTTCGCCCGCATGGGCGCCAACGTCTATTTCGGCGACATCAATGAGGAGGGCGGTGCCGCCGTTGCCAAAGAAGTGGCCGACGCCGGAGGTAAGGCCGAATTCCTGCCGCTCGACGTGTCGACAAAAGACGCGATCGATGCGTTCACCGGCCAGGTGCTCGACAAGACCGGCGGCGCGCAAATTGTCGTCAACGTCGCCGGCTGGGACCGTATCGAGCCGTTCATGGACAATACGGACGACTTCTGGCAGAGGGTGGTCGATATCAACTATCTGGGACCGGTGCGGATCACCCGCGCCTTCCTGCCGGCGATGATCGAAGCCAATGCCGGTAAGATCGTCAGCGTTTCCAGCGACGCCGGCCGCGTCGGCAGTATGGGGGAGACCATCTATGCCGGCGCCAAAGGCGGCATCATCGCCTTTACCAAGTCGTTGGCCCGCGAGATGGCCCGCTTCAAGATCAATGTAAACTGCGTCTGCCCTGGACCGACCAACACGCCGCTGCTGCAGGCGCAACCGCCAAAAATGCAGGAAGCGCTGGCCCGCGCCGTGCCCTTCCGCCGGATCGGTGAGCCGGAGGAAATTGCCGACGCGATCCTCTTCTTCGCCTCCAACCGCTCCGATTACATAACCGGACAGACACTCTCCGTCAGCGGCGGCTTAACCATGGTCGACTAAGCGATCGACTTCGCGCAAGCGTTGACGCAATAAAGGTTGCGCGAAGTCGATAAAAGCGCGGACTTTCTGCGGTAACCGACGGCCGTGGGGATAGACCAGGTGGACCGGATGGGGCGCGATTTCCCATTCCGGTAGCAATACTTCCAGCCGACCGGCGGCGATGTCCTCGGCCGCCTGATAGGCATATATCATCGCCACACCGCGGCCGTCGATCGCTGTGCGGACGATCCCCTCGATCGAATTCATGGTGATCCGAGGTGCCAGCGAGATGTCGAGCCGGTCACCGGTCGGTCCTCGAAACCGCCAACTCGTCGGCCGATTGGCGCGGTCGTAGGCGATACAATCGTGTCGCGACAGGTCGTCGGGCGCGTCTGGACGCCCAATTTCGTCCAGATAGGCTGGGCTCGCGCAAACAACCTCGCGCACGGCGCCGACATGGCGGGCGACCAGCGTGCTGTCCGCTAATTCGCCGATACGAATCCCCAGATCCAGATGCTCTTCCAGTAGATCCGTGACTGTGTTAGTCAGATAAAGTCGGATCGTCACCTCATCATGTAAGCGCATGAATTGATTGGCAATCGGTAACAGAATATGTCGGGTAAACATGGTCGGTCCGGTGATCTGCAGGCGGCCTTTCGGCGTCCTGAATTCGCCGGCGACCTCGCGTTCGACCTCTTCCACCTCGTCAATGATGCGGCGGACGTCTTGGTAGTAATGACGGCCGGCGTCGGTGGCGCTGACGGTGCGGGTGGAGCGGATGAGCAGCTGCGCTCCCAAATATGTCTCCAAATCGGCGACCTTACGGCTGACGGTAGAAAGCGGAATGCGCAGTTGGCGCGAGGCGGCCGAAAATCCGCCTAACTCCACCACCGTGGCAAATATCCGCATGGCCTCGAGGCGATCCATTCGTGGTTCCATTTTCTGGAATAGTGTTTTCCCATTATAGGATATTCTCTCAAATTTAAATATCCAGCAAGATCAAGGATGGCTGCGGATCAGGATGGGTATGGGACGTAACATGACGGATACAGCCGTTGATCTTTCCGGTCGCGAGAGTCGAGCCGGATTAGCGCCGCGACGTAGAATTTATTGGCAAATGTTGGAACCGGGATGCCTGCTCGGTTACTATAAGGGGTCGACGGCAAGCGTCTGGATCGCGCGCCACGAAAGTCGAAAGCGGAAGATAGAGGACCGTCGGATCGGTTCGGTCGACGATCATAAATCGGCCGATGGCGTTCGCGTTTTCGATTTCGAGCAGGCGGCGCGGGAAGCCCGCGATTGGCATGCGGCAAAGGTTATCGAGGCGGCAATGCAGCCGATCGACGACCGACCGTTCAACAATCTCGGGCCGGCTTGCAATCGGGTCTGACTGCGACCGGTACATCGGAGATATTAGATGAGGAATCGCCTTTTATCGGCTGTAATAATTCCGCATATGTTCTTATGTCCGGTGCTCGCCCTGTCGCAATCTCTCACCTTATCCGACAAAGTACGAAGCAAATATAAGGCCTATTTGGAGAACGAACCGAATATCGGCTACCGCGCTTTCGCCGTCGATCCGGCGGGACAAAAATCGGCATCAAGCCTCGGCCGCGGCTGGCCGGAGACGGCCACCCGATTTGCCCTCTTTTCCTGCCGAAAAGCAGCAGGTCGGGCATGCGAGGTCTATGCCATCGGCGACATCGTCGTCCTCGATCGTGAGGCTTGGCAATTGGATATCGCGCATTTGCTCTATCAGGTGAAACGAGACGCGACGGCAGCGGACTTGGATCGGGTGATCGAGAAGGGTGGGGATGCCGCCTTCACGCAATTGCGAACCCAAATTCTGTTCGCGGCGGCGCGACGCGGTCCCGCGACCGCGGTCGAGGCCATGCTGGATCGGGGCGTCGGCGTCGACGCGATGTCTTCAGCCGGCAGTACGGCCTTGGCTTATGCTTCCAGCCGCGGTCGGGCCGATACGGTCGCGCTGTTGCTAGATCGGGGCGCGGATGTAAATTGGCGTAATCCGGTCGGCCGAACACCATTGGCCCTTGCCCGACACGGTCTTTCCTTCGCCGCCGCGCGCAACTACAGGGTCGATCAATTCGAGAAAGTCATTGCGGCATTGGAAGCGGCTGGCGGACGCGAATAATCTTAACTACCTGTCGATTATCCGGCCCACGGGCCGCGAACTTGTCACGCCCATGCCTTGTTCGTGCCGGATTTCCCAGCCACCTTTCGCTGGAATGGAGGGAACATGTCCGACCCAACCGAAGACTCCATAGATTTCGTGGAAGACCGCTGGCAATTGATGGTCAGTGCTTTGATCGGCCTGACCGCTGGCTTTCTTGGTTATTTGATCCACGAGTTTGAGAGCGCGGATCCGCTGGACCGTAGTGCGCTCGCCCTTTTTGTCGGTTTTGCCGGTGTAATCCCCTTGGTGGCATTGCGGCGGCAGACCGTGGTCCGGGATCTACTGTTTGGCGGCGTGGTCGCCGTCCTTGTCGCGGGGCTATTCAAGCTAGCCGTATGGGGAATCGGGCTGACGAGTTCCGGTGCCGGCGGCTTTTTCACGGCCTTCACGCTAAGTGCCATCGCCCTCTTGGTGGCGCCGGTGGTGTTTTACCAAACCGGCCGCGATGCCGGCGGCTTTCGTTTCCCTTACCGACAGCTTTTTCTACACGCTTGGCAGAATAAGCTGGTCGTACTGACCGCTGGATTCTTTCTCGGCTGCTGTTGGTTGGTATTGGCGCTATGGGGCGCGCTGTTCAAACTGGTGAAGATCGACTTCTTCGCCGATCTGTTTACGGATACCGTCTTCATTCTGACTTTCTCCGGCTTGGCCTTTGGCCTCGGCGTAGCGATCGCCCGGCAGCGTCAGAGCATCATCGAAGCCCTGCGCCGGATCATCCTGGCTCTGTTTCGGTTCATCACGCCGGTGCTGGGTTTTGTTATTCTGGCCTTCGTATTGGTGCTGCCGTTCACCGGGTTGGAGCCATTGTGGGAGACCAAATTCGCCGCCGGCCTCATCATTGTCGCGATTTATCTCTATATCTTCGCCCTTAACGTGGTGATCCAAACCGGGGAGGAGCCGGAACGTCTGTGGCCGCCGGCCGAGTGGCTGGTGATGGCGGCTTGTCTTGCGCTGCCGATTTTCGCGGCGATCGGGTTTTACGGGCTTTATCTACGGATCGAGCAATATGGCTGGACGCCGGACCGTTTTTACGCGCTTTGCCTGATGAGCATCGGCGGGATTTACGCCGTTGCCTATGCGGGTTCTATCCTGTTCCGCCGCCGCGCTTGGATGCGCGCGGTTTGCCAACTCAACCCGCCTCTGGCGCTCGCCGTGCTCGCCATCGCTATTTTGATCCATATACCCGGCCTGGACCCCTTCAACTGGAGTACCCGGCAGCAAATGGCGCGCCTGCTCGACGGTCGTGCCGACGCATCGGAGTTCGATTATGCCTTTCTCCGTTTTCGTCTCGGCGAGCCCGGCCGCACCGCGTTCGCGGCGCTGGCCGCCCACACGACCGTAACGTCCGACGCGCAGGCAAAAAAAACCTACGAACGAGCGGTGCAGTTGAAGTTCTACCGCTCGCCAAAAAGGTTGGGCGATCCGACGGACACGGAATTGTTGACAGCCGACTATGTCGTCGTGCGGCCGGCCGAAGCCGCATTCCCCGATACATTGAAGGAAACCTGGATAAACAAGCGCCGATATGTCCTGGCCAGCTGTTTTCGACGGAATGCGGAACCACGTCCAAATTGCGTCCTGCTCCGCGTCGATGTCAACGGAGATGGCCTAGCGGATGCCGTTTTCTTCGGCATCAGCGGTCATCCCGATCTCTGGATCCAAGGACCTGACGGCGACTGGGGGCAGGGACCGACCTTTTCGCGAGCGGCTGACAATACCGCGAAACTCAACACCGACGAACGCCTGCAACGCTTGGCGGACGGCGATTTCAAACTGGTCCCGTCCCGAAATTCGGATCTGATCGTCGGCGGAATGCGCTTCGAGTAACCGAAACCCCGTCCCGTCACTCGGGCGCGACACCTTCCACAATGACGAAATCGGCCTCCGCATTCGCCTGCCTGATTTTGACCGCCGCTTGATATTCGGGACTGTCGTAGCAGGCGCGGGCGGTGTCGAAGTCGGTGAACTCGACCACCACATTGCGCTCCCGCACGAGGCCTTCCTTGGCTTCGTAGCGGCCGCCGCGGGTGAGGAAGCGGGCGCCATACTTTTCGAAGGCCGGCCGCGCCGCGGCCAGATAATCAGGATAGTTTTCCGGCTGGATAACGGTTATCCGGACGATCCAATAGGCTTTGCTCATGATTGCCTCCTTCGCTCAAGCCGTTGTTCAAGCCGCCAAGGCGCGGGCGCCGGCTTGGCGCATGACGCCGGCGACGATGCCATAAATCTCTATCCAAGCGGCGGCGGTTTCCGCCGTCCAGGCGTCGCCCAAGCCCTTTTCCAATGTCCAAAGCAGTGCCGTCGCCACCGTATCATAATGCTCGTCGCGGACCCCGTAGCAGGCGTGGCGGGCGCCCAGATCGTCGAGCACCGGTACCAGGCTTTCAAGATCGTCCAATCCCGCCACCAGTAGGGTCAAAGCCTGCGCCAGTTTCCGCCGCTGCGCCGGCAAATCGGTGTCCGCGAACAGGGCCCGCAGGCTGGGGTCGACGTCGAAAAGGCGATTATAAAACACAGTCATGGCTTGATCCGCGATCGGCGCCACAGTTGCCAAGATTGCCGGACCAGATGTTTCTGCGTCGGTGTCATGTCATTACTCCTCGTTGATTGGTGCGCATGACATAAGGCTTGCAATACATCTCATAAAATGAATTATTAAGATATAAAACATCATTTTTGGAGATGTTATGGATTTATCCGAGCTACGCATTTTTACCGCCGTGTACGGAAGGCGGGATCACCGCGGCGGCGCGGCGGCTGCACCGGGTTCAATCGAATGTCACCACTCGGGTCCGACAATTGGAAGAGGACCTGGAGGTCGCGCTGTTTTCGCGCGAGGGCAAGCGCTTGCGGCTGACCCCGGCGGGCCGGCGTCTACTCGATTATGCCGACCGATTGCTGGCCCTGGCGGAGGAGGCCGAGGCCCGCCGTCCGTGACGACAGGCCGAGCGGCCAGTTCCGCCTCGGCTCCATGGAAAGCACGGCCGGGCGTCCGTCTGCCCGAACCTTTGACCGAATTCAACAAACGCTATCCCGAGGTGACACTGGAATTACGTACCGGTAACCCAACGGTGTTGGCGGAAGCGCTGTTGAACGGTGAGATCGACGCAGCCCTGGTCGCCGAACCGGTGGCGGAAGAGAAGTTCGAAACCATGATCGCCTTCGCCGAGGAACCGGTCATCGTCACCGCTGCCGACCATCCCTCCATCGACGCGCCGGACGGGGTGCCGGAGACCATGATCGTCTTCGAAAATGGTTGTCCACACCGCCGGCGTTTGGAGGAGTGGTATGCCGCCCGTGGTGCGATGGCGGCGCGGACCATCGAACTCGCCTCCTATCACGCCATGATGGGCTGTGTCCTGGCCGGCATGGGTGCGGCGCTGCTGCCGGCCAGTGTGCTCGAAACCTTCCCGGCCAGCGAACGCCTGAGGGTGCATCGCCTGCCGCGGGGGAAGACCGTCTGCATACCCTGTTGATCTGGCGCAAGGGTTTGGAGGCGCCCAATGTCCGCGCCCTGGCCGATCTGCTTAAAGCGAGGCCGGCACCTGGCTCTGACGATGATAGCGCCACATCAGCAGCGAGCCGACCAGCGTAAGCCCGATCACGATGCTGACCCAGATCGCGACCGGACCGTGACCGAGCAGAATGCCGAAAATCAGCGCCGTCGGTAATCCCAGCCCCCAATAACCGGCCAAGGTGATCAACATCGGACCGCGGGTGTCCTTCAAACCGCGTAACGCGCCGAGGGCGGTGATTTGCAAATTATCGCCGAACTGGAAGAAGGCGGCGATGGTCAGCAGCAGCACCGCGATGCGGAACGTCTCCGCATTCTCCGCCACATCCGGATCGAGATAGAGGGCGATGACGAAACTGCCGAGGAACCAGAAAATCAGCGCGGGTAGGACTGCGAAACCGACGCCGATGCAGATCGCATTCCAGCCCGGCCGCCCGGGCCGCGGCCCTGTTGCCGGCGCCGATAGCCCGGCCGACCCGGACCGTGGCCGCCTGACCGATACCGTAGGGCACCATGTAAACAAGGCCGCAGCATTGCGCGGCGATGGTATGGGCCGCCAAGGGCGCGGTGCCGAGGAAACCCATCAGCAGGGTCATGGCCAGGAACATGCCGGATTCCGCGAAGTTGGATGTGGCGATCGGCACGCCGAGGCGGAAGATTTCCCAGAGCTTTTGCCAGTCCGTACGCCAGAACCGGCCGAGCAGCCGATAGCGCCGCAGGCGCCGGTCGATCAGGACGAAACTCAGGATTGCCAGGAACATCGTCGTCATCACGATCGCGCTGGCAATCCCGGCACCATCCAGTCCCAAGCGCGGCAGGCCGTAATGCCCGAACATCAATAGGTAATCGCCCAGCAAATTAAGGAATATACTGCCGATGGAGATCACCAGGGTCACCCGCGGCCGCATATGGGCGGCCAGGAACTCGCTCAACACGAAATGCCAGAAGGCGAAGATCTGCGCGAAGGTCATCCAGCGCAAGTAGGATTGCGCCGCCGCCGCCAATACCGGATCCTGACCGAACAGCTTCATCACGATTGCCGCGTTCCACGTCAGCAAGGCGAAGGGCACCATCAGGATGAGCGCGGCCCAGAACCCTGACGCACGGTGCGACGAACTTGGCGGAAACGACGTGCCCCCAGTTCCTGCGCTAAAATCGGCGCCACGGCGGACAACAGGCCGATGCCCATGATCTCAAACAGGAAGTAATAGTGGGCCGCCAATCCGCCCGCGGCGACCTCCGCCGCGCCCAAGCGGCCCATCATCAACACGTCCGTGGTGAACATGGCCATATAGGAAAGCTGGATCAGCACCAGCGGCGTCGCCAGCTTCAACGTCGCCCAACTTTCGCCGCGCCAGCCGCGGCGCGGTTCTCGGGATTCGCCGCTCATTGCCGGTTTACGCATACCTGTCACCGTCAAATCGAGGGTTTCTCGACCGCGCGCCGGCCTACAGAAATGATGCTTGTTGCGAAGGTGGAAGTCGAACGCGCGAAATAAAAGGACCGACCGAACCCGGTCGGTATCGTTGCCGTATACACGGCCAATATTTCAGTGCGTTCTCATGGCGCTGGTATAGGGGAGGGGGCGAAGCGGGTCAAGCCGCTTGACCGACAACAGGAGGCGATCGGCAATATGCCGGCATATTCGCGCATATTGTTCAAAAACACGCTTTTTTCGTTTCTATCGAAGTCCGCGAAATATCCATTGATGGCCGACAGCTAGATAAATCTATGGAGGAATTTCTCATGAACGATCTAGATGCGGTGTGGTTTATCACCGGAAGTTCCAGCGGTCTTGGCCGGGCCTTGGCGGAGCAGGCCTATCGCGCGTGGATACCGCGTGGTCGCCACTGCGCGGGATATTAAGGACTTGAAGAAACTCGCAAAAGGTGCGGATGGTCGATTGGATCGATTGCTTCGATTGCCGCTTGACGTCACCAAGTCAGAGGATGTCGAACGCGCGGTACACGCCGCTGAACAGGCCTTCGGTCGCGTGGACATCTTGGTGAACAATGCCGGTATCGGCTATTTCGGTGCGATTGAGGAGAGCCGGGAAAGCGATGTCCGGCACATGTTTGATATCAATTTCTGGGGTTTGGCGAACCTGACGCGGAAAGTGCTGCCGGGGATGCGACGGCGTCGGCGCGGACATATCATCAATCTATCGTCCATGGGCGGTGTACGTGCGCGCCGGGCGTCGGCTATTACAATGCCACCAAGTTCGCCGTCGAAGGCTATTCGGAGGCCTTGGCGGCCGAGCTCAAACCGCTCGGTATCAAGGTCACGCTGATCGAACCGAGTGCATTCAGAACCGATTGGGCCGGGCGCTCGGCGCTGGAAACGGATTGCACGATCGAGGATTACACAGCGACGGCCGGTAAGCGGCGCCAACAAATCAGGGCCGGCAGCGGACGCCAGCCGGGCGACCCGAGACGCGCGGCCAACGCCATTCTCGAAATCGCGGCTTGTGAAAAACCACCGATGCGCCTATTGCTCGGAAAAATGGCCTTGCAAGTCGGGCGGGCAAAAGTCCAAAATTTACAAACCGATTTTGAACAATGGGCCGAGCTCAGCGAAGCCGTCGACTTTCCAGAGGCTTCGTCTGCATAAGCGATACCCGGCATAAATTGAGCTCAAGTATCGCTGACAATTCGGGGAATAGCGATGGCGACAAGTTACAACGCGACGATTTTGGATCGACAGGTCATCGACTTTTCCGACTTTTCTTTTGCCATGACGACGCGGCGTCTTTCGGGACGAGCGGATCTCCGTTTCGGCGCCGCGCGCCATACTCTGTTCGCCGAACTGACGGGCGGCATTCGGTATCGCGCCAGGTCGACCGTCGCCCGCCGGTGCGGGTGGACACCCGGCCGAGAACCTTTTCCTTTCGGCGGCCGCCACCGAAGTGACCGGCTGGTCGGAAGGCAATGGCCTTGTCCGCTATGCGTCATTTTCATTTCACCCCGAAAGTGTCGGTGGCGAAGACGCCATGTTGGAGGATTGGCGCGCGGCGACGGCGATCTCGGATGAAGATCTTTGGCTCGAAATCCTGCGTTTATTCGGGTTTGTACAGAGGGTGAAGAACTCGATCACCCGCTTCTACACCCCTATTTGCAGGCAAGGGATATGCCTTGATGGCGCTGTTGCGGGCCAAATTCAGCGGCGTCCCAGTTACCCTATCGGTCCGGCGTGACCGGGCGGCGACAGGTAAATCACGCCATCGAGTTCATCGACGCCAACCTGCACAGAAAAGTCACGCTCGATGAAATCGCCGCGGCGGCAAACCTTAGCCCTTCGCAATTGATCCGCCTCTTTAAGGCCGAGATCAATACCACGCCTGTCGCCATGCTTAACCGGAAGCGCATCCGGGCGGCCCGCCGGGCCTTGCGCGAAACGAACCGGCCGATCGCCGACATTGCCGCCGAATTCGGCTACGCCGATCAAAGCCATTTCGCCCGCCAATTCAAGCGCGCGATGGGTCAAACACCGAACGCATATCGCAACTACCGCTCGGACTAGTCGAGCCAACAGCGGCCTTACGCCGGCGGCGCTTATGCCTGGCTTATGGACAATGCTCGGCGCTAGATGGCGGAGGAGGAGGGATTCGAACCCCCGGGAGGCTATGAACCCCCAACGGTTTTCAAGACCGCCGCATTCGACCGCTCTGCCACTCCTCCGGTTCGAGAGCTGCTTTAGAGGGGGTTCCGGCCCGGG
>CBDCGJ010000046.1:0-59104 GCA_965216645.1 Alphaproteobacteria bacterium
TTCGTCAATACCTTCTTCACCGCCGGAAACGCCACCCGTATCGATCACGAGGAAGGGCGCGGGGCCGAGCTTGCCGAAGCCGTACTTGCGGTCCCGCGTCAATCCCGGGTAATCGGCGACGAGTGCGTCGCGGGATCGTGTGAGCCGGTTGAAGAGCGTGGATTTGCCGACATTTGGCCGGCCGATCAATGCGATGACAGGCAGCATCGGACCGGTTCGCCCGGTTCAGGCGCCCTCCTCGGATTCGTCGGGCTCATTGCGGGGCCTGCGTGGTTCCTGCACGGCGTAAGCGGCGACCGTTCCGGCGTCGCTTTGCACGTATAACCTGTCGGCAAAAACGACGGGGTCAGCCGAAATCGCCTTGCTGCCGAGGCGCAAGCGGGCAACCGGGTCACCGTCGAAATTGCTGAAAAAGTGCAAATAGCCTTCCAGGTCGCCGACGACAACCGTCGTATGAAATGCGACGGGTAACGTCGGCTCACGGCGCAACAGCGACGCCTGCCGCCAGGACTCTACGCCGGAACGGCGTGACAGTGCCACGATCTCGCCTTCCGGCGTAACCGTGTAAAGGTTGGTCCAGTCGGCCGCAACGCCTTCGAACGTCGAGATATCGCGCGACCACATGACCTGCCCGGACTCGGAGGCCAGCGCAGCGAGGGCGCCCTGGTAACCCGCAGCGTAAACATCCTGGCCGACGACGCTGATCTGGCCATCGACGTCCGCGAGCCGATCGAGGTCGGAACGGCCTGTCGGTGGCGACAGCATCTGTTCCCACAAAACGTCGCCGGTCGACAGGTCAACGGCCAGGAGCCGGCCGTTGTCGAAACCCGCGATCACAGTCGTGCCAACGGCAACGGGCGATGCCGACCCGCGCATGGTCAAGAGCGGTGTCGACTGCTCGACTATCCACCGCTCACCGCCGTCGAATGCGGACAGGCCATGCAGCCGGTTGTCGATCGTGATGACGACGACGAGGTCGTCCTTGAGCAGCGGGCGCGCCAGTGTTTCGCCCGAGATGTCACTGCGCCAGCGCAGCGCACCGCTCGCGGCATCGAGCGCCAGTAACTCGCCATCCGCCGCGCCGATCTCGATCGGTTTGTCGTCGGCATGGCGAACGCCGCTTTCGAAACGCTGCAAGGATTGATGGAAGCGGGCATAGAGCCGGTGTGCCTGACTGTTCAACGGCGAGGCGACGACGAAAGAGATCGACACGGCGACCGCCAGGATGGTCAGCCACTCCGCCCCTAACCAGCCATTGGCCACACCGATGGCGCCGACGATCAGGCCGAACTCGCTATAGGTCGAGAGCGACAGCGTGGCGATGCTGGCGCTGCGCGCGCGCAGTCGGAACCGGGTCAGCAGCAGGAAGAACAGACCGGACTTGATCGGCAGCACCAGAATCAACAGAAGCGCGATCAGCGCGGCATCCAGGCTCAACGATCCGGATAGGCCGATATTGAGAAAGAACCCGACAAGAAAAACGTCCTTGAAGGACAGCAGAGAGTTCGACACTTCGTCGGCCCGCGCATGCTTGGACAACAATACGCCGAGGATCAGCGCGCCCAAATCCGCCTTCAGACCAACCGCGTCGAAGGCGGCGGCGCTCAGGATCAGCGCCGCACTGAGCCCGAACAGGGGTACCAGTTCGCCATGGCCGCATCGGTCGAGAATGCCGAACAGGATCGGCCGGGCGACAAACAGTGCCAACAACCCGAAGGCCCAAACCGACGGCGCCTTGCCGAGGGAGATGGTGATGAAGATCACGGCGATGACGTCCTGCATGATCAAAATGCCGATGGCGACGCGACCATGCAGGGAACGGCTCTCGCCTTTCTCCTCCAGCGCCTTCACCGTGAAGACTGTGCTGGAGAAGCTGAGCGCGAAGGCGACCAGCAGGCATTGCCAGATATCGAGATCGGTAAAGAACATCAGACCGGCACCGGCCAAGCCGAGGGCGGCGAACCCGAACGCCATAACGATCGCCAGCATGTGCAGACTGGTGCCGGCCCAAACCTCCGGCTTGAACAAGGTTTCCAGTTTCAGCTTCAGTCCGATGGAAAACAGCAGCAGGGTGACGCCCAGTTCGGCCAGGACGCCGATGACCGGACTGCTGCTGTAACCGAGCCCCTTGAGCACGAAACCGGCAATGAGAAAACCGATCAATGGCGGCAACCCGACCTGCCGCAAGGCGAAGCCCAACAAAAAGGCGATGGAGATGAACACCGATTCCATTAGCCAAAACTAATGTATAGCGGCGCCCGACTGTCAATAAGCACCAATGGCGGGACGACAAATTTTGGTGTACCAGGGGCAACGGCTCCACCTCCACTTACACAATCGTTATGCTGTCCCTGGGTTTCCTCCGTCTCAACGCGCGCTATCTGGCATTCGGCTTTCTGTTGAACTTCTGCTCCACTTATGGACAGACGCCGTTCATCGCGCTCTTCGCCGGCGATATCCAGGCCGCCTTCGGCCTAAGCCATGGCGACTTCGGCAGTCTTTACCTGTTGGCGACGATCGCCAGCGCGCTGAGCCTGGCGGTCTACGGACGGTTGGCGGATCGCATCAATTTGGCGCTCCTCGGTTTCATCGCTCTGGCGGGATTGGCGTTCATGTCGCTGGTGATGTCGCAAGCCGGCAGCCTCGGCGTCTTGCTGTTGGTCGTCTACGGTCTGCGGATGTTCGGCCAAGGCATGACCAGCCATGTCGCCATGACGGCCATGGGCCGCTGGTACGATCGGGCGCGCGGCCGGGCCCTGAGTTTCGCCGGCTTGGGTCAGACCGTCGGGTTGGCCGCTTTCCCGTTCGTCACCGTGCTGATGATCGAAAGCTTCGGCTGGCGCGCAGCTTGGCTGGCCGGTGCGATCTATCTCTGCACGATGGCGCCTTTGGTCTGGTGGCTGGCTCGCCGCGCACCGGGCGCGGAGGTCGAGGCCGAGTTGGCGGCGCAGGACGAGGCCGATCGCACGCCTGCGCGCCACTGGTCGCGCAGCGAGGTGTTGCGGGATCCGCTGTTCTACGCCTTGCTGCCCGGCGTGCTGGCGCCACCCTTCATGATGACCGGCGTGTTCTTCCATCAGGTGCATCTGGTGGAAAGCAAGGGTTGGGAACTGGCTTGGTTCGCCGGCGGCTATTCCGTTTACGCCATCTTCACGGTGGTGCTGTCCTTGATCACCGGTTGGTTCGTCGACCGGCACGGCATCGCCAAGCTGCTGCCGGTCTACCTGCTGCCGATGGCGGCGGCCCTGGCGCTGCTCGGTTTCGGCGACGGGGCCTGGGCGATCCAGGCTTTCATGATCCTGGGCGGCGTTTCCTCCGGCGTCGGCATGACCCTGATCGGCGCGCTGTGGCCGGCGCTCTATGGTACCGAAAGCCTGGGCGCCGTGCGCTCCGTCGTGGTCGGCGGCATGGTCGCCTCGACCGCCCTGGCGCCCGGCCTGATGGGCTGGCTGATCGACGGCGGCGTGCATATCGTCACCCAACTCTACGCCATGGCGTTTTGGTCGATCGGCGCGTCGATCCTGTTCGCGATCCTGTGCTGCAAGATGGATCGGCTGCACAAGGTCTAGCCCGCCGCTATGGCCAAGCACCCGGATTGCGCTATGATCCTCCATCTAATCAAATGGGGATTTGCGCATGTCATACGATTTGGTGGTTAAGGGCGGCACGGTGATCGACGGCTCCGGCCTGCCGAGGTTTCGCGCCGACGTCGGCGTCAAGGACGGCAAAATTGCCAAGATCGGGCGCATCTCCGCCCCGGCGGAGGAGGTGATCGACGCCGAGGGACATGTGGTCAGCCCCGGCTTCGTCGACGGACATACCCATATGGACGCACAAATTTTCTGGGACCCGATCGGCAGCTGTTCCTGTTATCACGGCGTCACCAGCGTTGTCATGGGCAACTGCGGCTTCACCCTGGCACCCTGCCGGGGAGAGGAGGCGGACCTGGTCTTCCGCAGCTTGGAGCGGGCCGAAGATCTGTCCAGGGAGGCCATGCTGGCCGGTATAGACTGGCAGTGGGAGACCTATCCCGAATATCTCGACGTGCTCGACGCCCTGCCCAAGGGCATCAATTACGGCGGCTATATGGGACATTCGGCGCTCAGGACATATGTCATGGGTGAGCGCGCCTTCACCGAGCAAGCCAGCGAGGACGAGGTCGCGACCATGGCCCGGCACGTGAAAGAGGCGGTAAAGGCAGGCGCGCTCGGCTTTTCCACGTCCCGCAGCGTCAATCATCAGACCGCCGACGACAAGCCGGTGGCCAGCCGCCTCGCCAGCTGGGAGGAGCTCTGCGCCATGGTCCGCGCCATGGGCGAGGTCGAGGCCGGTATTCTGGAGATTGCCGGCGAACCGACCGGGATCAATCGCAAGAAAGCCGAGCCCTATTTCAACGCGCTCAAGGACCTGTCGGTCGAAACCGGCCGGCCCATCACTTTCGGTATGTTTTCAAGCCGGGTGGCGCCGGACGCCTGGCGCGAATGGTTCGACCTGATTGAGCAGGCTGCGACGGAAGGCGGCCGGTTGTTCGTGCAGGTGCATAGCCGGTCGCTCAGCGTGCTGTTGTCCTTCGAAACCGCCACGCCGTTCGACAAGTGGGATGTCTGGCGCGATTTCCGTGAGCAACCGTTGGAGGCACAGATTCAAGGCCTGCGCGACCCGGCCATGAAAGCCAAGCTGGTCACTGCCGCCAACAAGGTTTACGACGGCCCCCGCGTCTACGGCACGGAAGCGCGGCCGCCGGATTGGGACTGGATCTATCCCATGCTGACCGTCGACGGCCCCCACCGGACCATGGCGGACCTGGCGGCGGAACGCGGCGTCGACCCGGTGGAGCTGATGATCGATCTGGCTCTCGAGCATGACTTGAAGCTGTTCTTCCGCCAGCCGATCGCCAACGAACTGGAGGACCAGCAGCTGCCGATGATGCAGCATCCCCGTTCGGTCGTCACCTTTTCCGACTCCGGCGCCCATGTCTCGCAGATCATGGATTCGTCGCTACAGAGCCACATCTTCAGCCATTGGGTGCGGGAGAAACAGGCCTTCACCCTGGAAGAAGCGGTGCGCCTGGTCACCCACGACACGGCGACCCATTGGGGCTTCTACGACCGCGGCCTGATCCGGGAAGGCATGGCCGCCGACCTGGTGGTGTTCGACCCGGACACCATCGGCGGCAATATGCCGGAAGTCGTCACCGACCTACCCGCCGGGGCCAAGCGGCTGAAACAAACCGCGAAGGGCATTCGGGCCACTGTGGTCAACGGTCAAGTGCTGCTGCGGGACAACGAACATACCGGCCAACTGCCGGGCCAATTGCTGCGCGGCCCGCTGGCCGACCGCAGCTATCATTAGGAGAGCCCGATGACCCACGACCTGTTGATCGAGAACGGCACCATCGTCGACGGCACCGGCGCCAAAGCCTATCGCGGCAATGTCGCAGTGGACGGCGACCGCATCGTCGCCGTGGGCGACGTGAACGGCGATGCCAAGCGAAAGATCGATGCGGACGGCCATCTGGTGACACCGGGCTTCGTCGACATTCACACCCATCTCGATGCGCAAATCACCTGGGATCCGATCGGCAGCTCCTCCTGCTATCACGGCGTCACCAGCGTGGTGATGGGCAATTGCGGCGTCACCTTCGCACCCTGCAAGAAGGACGACCGGGAGTATCTCGCCCGCCTGATGGAATCCGTCGAAGACGTGCCAGCCAAGAGCATTATGTCCGGCATGCCCTGGGACTGGGAGAGTTATGGAGAGTACTTGCAGGCTCTCGATACGCTGCCAAAAGGCCTGAATGCCGGCGGACTGGTCGGCCACTGCGCCGTGCGGCTCTATGCCATGGGCGAGGAATCCCTGGAAAACAAGCCGGCCAACGCCGACCAAATCGCCGCCATGCATGACGCCGTCGACGAGGCCATGGCCGGCGGCGCGCTGGGTTTCTCCACCTCCCGCACGCCCCTACATGTCACGCCGGACGGGGACGCGGTTACCGGGCACCTATGCGACGGTCGAGGAGTTGACCGGGATCTGCGCCGCGCTCGGTAAGCACGGCCGCGGCGTCATCGAAGCCGCCACCGGGATCAACGGCACGGACGAGGAAACCGTGCGCCGCAAGCTTGGTGTCGAAGTCGGCTGGATGGCAGAGGTCAGCAAGGCGAACAATCGGCCGGTCACCTTCGGCTTGGCTCAGGGCCGCCAAGTGCCGGAAGCCTACGCTCTGGTATTGGATCAGGTCGCCGAAGCCGTGGCCGGTGGCGCCGATTTGAAGCCGCAGTCGACGACCCGCGGTATCGGCGTCCTGTTCGGGTTCCAGAACCGCACGCCGTTCGACCGCAATCCTGCCTGGCGCGGCCTGCGCGGCCTGCCAATGGCGGAGAAACTGGCCAAGTTGGGCGACCCGGACTATCGCCAACAGATGGTTGCGCAAGCGAACGAGAACATGCCGCCGCTGGAGATGGCGGACCTTTACGTCCTGTCCAAGTCGGCGCCGCGCTACGACCTGAACCCGGCCGACCGGCTGACGGCCCAAGCCGAACGATTTGGGATGAGTGCGCCCGAGGCGTTCATCGAACTGTCTCTACAGGAAGGCGGCATGACCCTCTTCAACTATCCCTTCCTCAATCAGGAAATGGGTGCGGTCGAGCGCATGCTGACCGATCCCAACGTGGTATTGGGCCTGGGCGACAGCGGTGCCCATTGCGGTCAGATCATGGACGCCAGCCTACCGACCTTCTTCCTGACTTATTGGATTCGGGAGAAGGGATTGTTCGACCTGGAAACCGCCATCCATAAGCTGACCGGAGAGGCGGCGGCGCTCTACGGCATCGAGGGGCGCGGCACCTTGGCGCCAGGCGCTTACGCGGACATAAACGTGATCGATTACGAAAACATGCATCTCCACGGTCCCGACTTCGTCCACGACTTCCCGGCCGACGCCGGCCGCTTCGTCCAGCGCGCCGACGGCTACGCCCACGTCTTCGTCAACGGGCAGGAGTTCATGCGCAACGGCGAACATACCGGCACCATGGCCGGCCGCGTGTTACGCAGCCATTGAGCGGTCGCCACTTGGCGTCGTCGGGTCTGTTCTGTAGATCCCATTCTCGTCATCCCGAAATCGCCGCAGGCGATATCCGGGATCGTCCCAAGCACCGAGCCTTGGGCGATCCCGGCTTGCGCTGCGCTTGGCCGGGATGACGGAGACGCGCGGGTTAGAGTTCGATATTCGATTTATTGCCCGCCGACGGAAAGACGGCGGCGGAGAAATCGGATGATGCCGCCGATCAACGGTAGCCGGCCGTAGAATTGTTCGCCAGCGTCCCAATAGTCGACGTGACGGCAGACCCGGTCCTCGGCATCGAAGACAATCTCGCTCATGCCTTCCACCTGCCAGGTCCTAAGCACCGGCACCTTGCCGCCAAACTGCCATTTCACGTAGAGCGTATCGCCTTGCCAGACCCGGTCGAGCACGGTGAAGCGCGGCGCCTCCACATCCGCCTTGGTCTTGCGCAGCAGTGCGGCGAAGGCGGGAACACCAGTCAGTTCGTTGAAGGGATCGCTGAAGACGATGGTCGGGGCCAGAATGTCCGGTAGATTGTCGGGATCGGTCTGCTGGATCCGGACGAAGAGATCGAGATAGCGCGACGCGTTGTCGTCCCGGCGGCTCATGCGGTTACCCTGCGCATAGCGGCAAAGTACCATCGATAGGGCATCAGGCGCAGCAGTTTCAGTCGACGCACAAACGGTGCGGGAAAGGCGATTTCGAAGTCGCCGCCCTCGAGTTGGCGCAGGATCTCTTTGGCCGCCGCATCGGTGGCCATTAGATAGGGCATTTCGAAGTCGTTTTGCCGGGTCAGCGGCGTGTCGACGAAGCCCGGATTGATCAGACGAAGATCGATCCGGCTGCCCGCCAGTTCGGCCCGCAGGCTTTCGCACAGACTGATCACCGCCGCCTTGCTGGGCCCGTAACCGTTGGCGTAGGGCAGGCCGCAGTAACCGGCGAGCGAGGCGACGACGGCGATCTGCCCGCCAGGATCGCGCATCACAGGCAACAAAGCCTTCAAGCCATGGACGACGCCGAAATAGTTGACCGTCATCGCGGCCTCGAAATCCGCCAGCGCCGTGTCCTCGAAGCTGCCGCGGCGATAGGTGCCGGCATTCAGGATCGCCAGGTCAAGGCGACCGAACGCCTCGATTACATCCCCAACGGCATTCGATACCGCGGTCGCGTCGGTCACGTCGAGCGGCAGCGGGAGCATGTTCCGGCCGGTCCGGGTCAGCTCATCCAACCGATCCGCCCGCCGGGCGCTGACGGCAACCCGATGGCCGGCACGGTCGAGCCGCCGTGCCAGTTCGGCGCCGATACCGCTGCTGGCCCCGGCGATCCAAACCGATTTCGTCTCAGTTTCCGGCACAGGTCACACAGATATAGTCGATGGTCGAGCCGTCCTCGGCTTGAAACCGAAGCTTCACCCAGCGGCCCCGGTCATCGTACCAGGCCGTGGTCGTCAGGTCGCCCGTATATCGATAGGGCGTGGCCCGCACTGTGCCGCCCTTAACCGCAACCGCCTCCGGACGGCCGGGAGCGATCGCGACCTGATTAATACGGCCAGTCAGGGTGTTCAGCACCTTGTCGCCCTTGAGCACCTGCGCCGCCCAATGGCTGGTGGGATACAGTGTCGCAGGGCTGTCGACCCGGCCTTTCGGACCGACAATCCGCAAGCCGTCACCCAGGGGATCGGCGCGCACATCATAGGCCTCGCCATCGTCGTCGACCCGCACGCGAAGGCGCTGAAGGCGGCCGTCGGACCATCGCTCCTCCGCCTCATAGCGAAAACGGTAGAGGGGAATGCTGAACAGGGCGACTTCGAGGGACATGGTCGAGGCGACTGTCAGATTGTTTTCGTCCCGCGTGAAGCGCGTGATGTGGCGGCCCACTTTCTTTCCGTCCCGCAAAACCTCGAAGACGATTTCCGGCCCATATAGCTTTTCCGGATCGGCCGCCGCCGACCAGGGCAACCATAGCGCCAACGCAAAGAGCCAAAGCTGGCGCATTAGCATCAGACCACCGCCCGCACGACCGCCGCTTGCAAGCGGACGATGCCGTCACGCCGGTCGGTGATGGTCATCCCGGTTTGCTCGCAAAGCCAAGAGATATCTATGAAACACAGACATTCGTCGATGTCGTCGCTGCGCAAAACTTGGTGTCGCAGTCTTATAGCGCCGGACCCAACCAGCGCACGCAATTCGCGAACACTGCAATAGCGCCGACCGGCGATTTCGATGAGACGACAATGACGACCATGCACGGGCAGGTTTCCTTTGCTTTTCTCTCTGTACGCTGGCACCACCATCTTGGATCACTCGTGCTAGACTGGACGCTTCAATCCGAAGGATTCAGCCATGACAGACCCGCATTTTGCTTCCGCCACCGACCAGGTGCGACTGATTAAGTCCAAGAAAATCAGCGCACTGGAACTTCTCGACCATTACTTGGAACGGATCGAACGCTTCAATCCGTCGCTCAACGCGATCGTTTGGCAGGATGCGGAGAATGCGCGGGCGCGGGCGCAGGCCGCCGATGCCGCGTTCGCCGCCGGCGACGATTGGGGGCCGCTTCACGGTTTGCCGATGACGGTGAAGGAAGCCTTCAACCTAACCGGCAGCCCGACGACCTGGGGCGACCCGGCCTTGAAGAACAATCTGCCCGACAGCAATGCTCTGTATGTCGACCGCTTGCTCGCGGCGGGCGCCAATATTTTCGGCAAGACCAACGTGCCGCTCGACCTCGCCGATTGGCAGTCCTTCAACGCCATTTACGGCACGGCGAACAATCCCTGGAATCTGGAGCGCACGCCCGGCGGTTCTTCCGGCGGGTCGGCGGCGGCCCTGGCGGCCGGACTAACCGCGCTCGAAGCCGGTAGCGATATCGGTGCCTCGATCCGCAACCCGGCCCACTATTGCGGCGTCTTCGGTCACAAACCGACCTACGGCATCGTGCCGGGCAGAGGTCACAGCCGCCCCGATTGGTATACGGATATCGATATCGCCGTGGTCGGTCCGATGGCGCGGAGCGCGGTAGATCTCGAACTGGAATTGGATATCGTCGCCGGCCCGGACCATTTGGCTGCCAGCGCCTGGCGCCTGGAACTGCCGCCGGCGCGGCATACCGATCTGAAGGATTTCCGCGTCGCTATCATGCTTACCGATCCCGTCGCCGAGGTCGATCGAAGCTATCAAGATCGGTTGCAGCATGTCGCCGACGAGCTGGCCAAGGCCGGCGCGACGGTCAGCGATCGCGCCAGGCCGGACGTGGACACGGCCCGCGCCTTCGAAGTCTATGTCACGCTGCTGCGCGCCGCCACGTCGGCCGGGGCGCCGCCGACGTTGGTCGAGAAGTTCGAAGCGGTGTTGGCGGACCCCGAGGCGGACCAGGCGAACTACCTCTGGCGCATGGCCCGCGGCACCCTGCTGCCACACCGGGAATGGATGCTATGGGACAATGAGCGGGAAGCCATGCGTTTCAAATGGGCCGAGTTTTTTCGAGATTGGGATATCCTGCTTTGTCCCGCCGCGGCCTCCGCCGCTTGGCCACACGATCAGGCGGGCGAACGTTACGAACGCACCATTACGGTCAACAATGTCGAGCAGCCGACGACCACCCAGTTATTCTGGGCCGGCTTCATGAATATGGTCTATCTGCCATCGACCGTCGCGCCGGCCGGCTTGACGCCGGAGGGACTGCCGGTCGGACTGCAAGCGGTCGCGGCGGAAGGCGAAGACCGGACCAGTATCGCGTTCTGCAAGCTCACGTCACGGGAAATCGCCGGTTTCCAGCCGCCGCCAGGATACTGAAGTCTCTAGAAGGCGTAACTGATATTGGCTTTGAGTTCGCTGCGATACTCCTTTTCGGAGAAACCATACGTGGCCGAGAAGCTCGGCCCCCAAGAGACCCGTTCGTCGATCGTTATGGAATAACTCGGGGAGGCGCCGACGGCCCAATTGTCGCTCGGGGCGCTTTCCCAATTCTTATACCAACTTTCGATGATAGAGACCTATTCAATGGGTCTCTATCATCGAAAGTTGGTTCTATACAAAAAGCTGCTGCGTCAAGTTCATCCCAAGGGTTTTTGATCGTCGATCAACAGGGTCATGGTTCTATCCGACGTCGGAGTTGGTCCGCGTCACTATCCTGGGCTGACCTGTTTGAAGCGGTGGGGCGGCACACTGTATTAAGCGCAGTGTCATGAGCGCTTCGGCTCTTTGCCTGCAACCAAGTCGTCCCGTGCTCGCCCCGCCAGCCGATCATCAACGTCCTCTTTGCCTCACTTCGTTACATACCGCACATATTGCACCGCTGGGTTAACCGGTCGCTTCCCCCACATGCGCTTGAAAGTGGCTTTGCTCTTTCCACATTCGGCCCAGGATCACCGCCAGCCGGCGCGCCACCGCGACCCGGGCTTTCTTCGCCCCGCGCCGCTTCATCACCCGCAGCCCCCAGCTCTTCAGGTCCGAGCTCGAACGCACCGTGCTCAGCAGCACATTGGCCGCCTCGTAGAGGTAATGCCGGGCCATGTGATCGCCTTGCTTGGAGATGCCAAGCGTGACATCACGATCCCCCGATTGATAGCGCTTCGGCGTCAGGCCCAAATAGGCGCCGATATCCCGCATCCGCCCAAAACGGTCGATATCCTCAATCGTGGCGTAAAAGGCCAGCGCCGTGATCGGCCCCACCCCCGGCACGCTCATCAAGCGCCAACAGACCTCGTTTGCAGACGTGATCCGGCGGACCTCGCCGTCAAGCCGGGCGAGTTGGCCCTCCACCGAGGCCAGGGTCTCCAGCAAACTATCGACGCAAGCGTAGAGCAAACCGTCCCGACGCACCGCCGCCCGCGCCGCTTCGGCAAACCGCTTGTAGCCGCGTGCAGCCCCCAGCCGGATGCCGAACGGCTTCAACAGGCCGCGGATCTGACCGTTCATCTGCCGCTTCACCCGGACCAACTGATCGCGCGCGCCCAGCAAAGCTTTCAGACGATGACTGTCCCACGACTTGACATGAACCGGTCGGTACCAGCCGGCCCGCAGCATCTGCGCCAAGGCCAGCGCATCGGCCCGGTCCGACTTCACCAGGCGATCCTTGACCGCGTTGGCGCAGGCCCGGGCGTCCATGCAGACAACCGGAATGCCAAGCCCTTCGAGAGACCAATAGAGCCAGGGCGTCAGCGAACCGCTCTCAAGACCCACCAAAGCAAGCCGGCCCCGCCCCGCCCGCGCGACAACACGCGACAGCGCCTGGGAGATCATCTCCGGATGCGTGTCCACCACACCGCGCCAGACAATCCTCTCATCATCGTCAATCACACAAACAGACGTCGTCTTGTTGCCAATGTCCAAACCTGCATAAAATGGCATCGCTGCTCTCCTTTCATAATTTCCCAAATGAGAGTTTCGGCCCTCAATCGGGGAGCAGCAACTTTCCTTTTGTATGGGATGTATTATATTTCAGGGCGCCGAGATGGTCCGGCCATAGTCGAAGGTGAACGAGATATTCGGAGCGTCGCGGTCATAGGAAAAACCAACGCCGCCGCCGAAACCGATTGACTGACTATAACCTGGCGGAATGACACCAATGCCGTCAATCGCGTTGGCGGATCAGGGCGAATGGACCGACCCAACCAAGCAAACGAGTATTCCGACCGCGCTCTTGCGGATAAGTTTCAGAGCACGCGCTCCCGACCTCTAGTTAGCACATCATATGTTATGATATGTTCACCTAAGCGTATCGGCCACGCAACTTGAGCCGACGTCTAGGCTCGCTCTTCCTGACTGCGCGCGGGTTTGAGGTAAGGCTCGAGGCGCTTGTAGATGTCGTCAATGTCAAAAGGTTTGGTGACATAGCCGTCAAAGCCGGCTTCCTCCGCCCTGGCAATATCGTACGGCATCGCGTTGGCGGAAATACCGATGATCGGGATCGACGCCGTCCCTGCCTGTTCGCGCAATTGGCGCAGAACATCATAACCGTTGATCCCCGGCAGGTTTATGTCGAGAAGGACGACATCGGGCGCGAAATTGCGGGCCAGAACCAAGCCCAATTCGCCGTTATGCGCGGTTGCGAAACGGACCCGATCAAAATTGTCGAGGATCATCTGCATGAGCTGCACATTGGCCGGATTATCCTCGATATAGAGTACTTTGAGAGGCAAGGACTCGTCCGGTACCTCTGGCCTATCGTCCACCTCATGAGTTTCCGCCTTAACAGGCCGTTTTACTTCATTTGCCGGCGCTTCGCCTCGCTGTACCTCGATCCAAAACACGCTACCGATGCCAGGCGCGCTGTTGAAGCCGATCTGGCCGCCCATCGCCTCGACCAGCCGTTTCGAAATGGTGAGGCCGATGCCGGTTCCCTCAATCCCTTCGTCCGCCGCCGACAAACGATCGAAGGGCATGAACACCTTTTCCCGGTCCGAGGGATCGATGCCCCTGCCGGTATCGTGCACGGCGATACGCATGGTTTCGCCGTCATTGCGTTGCAGGCTGAGCCGCACGTCGCCCGAGGTTCGATTGTATTTGATGGCGTTCGAAAGCAAGTTCAGCAAAACCTGTCGTAGCCGCACGCGGTCGACATAGACCGCAAGGCCGGAAGGCACATCGTTCTCCACGGACAAATCCATTGCGTCCGCCTGGCTCATAACCGTGGCAAGGCATTCGTCCAACATCTGGTCCAACCCGACATGTTCCATATTGATTTCGATCTGACCTGTCTCCAATCGCGACAAATCGAGGATTTCGTTAATCAGATCGAGAAGATGATGGCCCGAGCGTAAAATATTATTGGTTGCGACCACGGCATTGCCGGTTTCCTTGTTTTGCTTTTGCGCGGCTTCCAAAATCTGGGCGAATCCCAAAATGCTGTTCAGCGGGGTCCTCAACTCGTGACTCATAGCGGAAAGGAATTCCGATTTGGCGCGATCCGCGCGACGGGCTTGATTGGTGGCCCGCCGCAAGTCCGATTGAACGTAATTATTGATCATAATCAGGACGACGACGGTCGACGTCGCCAAGATCGACATCACCAATGCCACCCGGTTTAGGGTTTGTTCCGCGTTCGGGTCGCCGACCATGAAGCGATCGCCCAGAACGAAACAAACGATGAAGGAGGCGAGCACGCCCCCGACACTTATCGCAGCGCCGCGTTTGTTGTCGAAGATCGCAGCCCAGATCGGCAATTGTGCCAGCAATACGATCTGAGGCGCCTGTATTCCGCCGCTAAAAACGGCACCCGTGGTCAACGCCAACCACACCGTCACAATCAACAACCAGCCACCAAAGGCAATACTGCGGTGCCAACTAAACAATAAGGGCGACGATAGAAGCGTCAGACTGGCAAAAACCGCGGTCGCGAAGAAAACTGGATTGCCCGTAATAGGCGGCGAGCCGAGATACAGCATGCCGACGATCGTAAAGCCGATAATGCCCAAAACCGGAGCGAGATAGACCAGAATGCCGATCTGGATCTGTCGAATCCCTCCGGTTACTTGCTCTCGCTCCGCCATGTCGCGGATGTTCAAAATACTCATGCCTACGACCAGTCAATTTCGCGCGTCGAGCATGGCGCGTGGAGTGAACCCCGTTATTGGGAACATCCCGGCACCAGGGCAGAACAATGATGAGAATTCGGCTGCCCCTGATCGATATTCACCGACCTAGGTTAACGCGGCGTTAATACACGTCGGCGCAGTCGATCCTCGTTGATGAATCCGCGGACAGCGTTCTTGGGTTTTCGAGTTTCGAACCTCTCGAAATGTCAACTTTCTCATAACCAGTTTGAATTAGCGAGTTAAAGGGTTTGTCGTTGTGTCGTGAAATATATGGCGGCAGAAATAGGCCTCAAGCAAATAGCTCTCGGCTTGAGGCAAGTGAACCGCTAAGTCCTATAGCACGCTGGAATACCACGCCCTGATCGAAATCGTCTTCATTGCATTCACCACCGGTGGATGTTTCGCGGCGGCGATCGCGTTTAAGGGCCGTGCCGTCAGCCTCGATCCCGTTCGTCTGTCACATGCCATGTGGGTCATCGCGCTCGGTTTTCTCGTCATGGCCGCCGGCCACCTCGCGATGTTGCTGAAGCAGTATTTCCAGTTCGATCTGTTCGTTGTCCTTCTTGGTCAGAACTTTGCCCGGAACGGATTCTATTTGGCGCTTCCGTCGACATGGGGATTGATGGGCGCGGGCGCCGCGATGATCGTCGCCTCGACAAACCGCGACAAATCCGCGATCCGGGAATCGAGAGATCAGTCGGAATATCTTGCCGCGTTCAGTCATGAAGTACGCACCCCCTTGAATGCCATCATGGGCTACGCGCAGCTATTGGACAAAATCGGGCTTGGGAATACGGATCTCAGAACCAAAGAATGCGTCCAGCATATTCTTAGCGGCGGCGATCAACTAGTCCGGATGGACGATAAGATCGTCGAATTCACCGCCGATGACAATTACCATTCGGACGAAGGACCGGGCGTCTGCGACCCTGCGGAAGTCGTGCGGGAGGTCGTCGGAAATCTACAAGCGACTGCCACGGTCCGCGGTGTCTCGTTGCACGCGGAAACGGTCGGAGAAAGCGCCGCTGAAGTTGCCATTTCAAATTCGAAACTCACCCGCGTCCTCGAGGAAGTGATTCAAAACGCGATAATCTATGGGCCGGGCGACAATGGACGGGTCGACATCCAATTGTCATACACTGATCGCGGCGTTGAATTCGACCTCCAAGATAACGGCCAAGGTTTCCGTCAAAGCGCCTCGGCATCCGTTTTCGATCCGTACAATCGGTTGGCGCAGTTACGAGGCCCGGAAAGCGGTGTCGGGTTGGGACTTTCCCTGGCCAAACGCTATGTCGAAGCGGCGGGCGGTAACATCTCCGTCAGTTCCGCCCCGAACGCCGGCAGTCATGTCACCATCGAACTGCCCCGCACCGGCACATAACTCCTCACGCTTGGCAACCGGACCGGCCCAACGATCGCAAGAGCTGAAGCTCTTAGCTGAGATTGGGCCGAAAACCTGCGCCCCACCTCAATCGGTTTCGATCGGCAGTTCGGGGTCGTTGGCCCATTCGCTCATAGAGTTGTCGTAAACGGCGATCCGGCGATAGCCCAGTTGATGCAGCACGAAGGCATCCAGGCTGGCAGCGATACCGCCGCCGCAATAGACCAGGGCCCGCTTCTCCGGCGCCGCGCCGACCGCTGAAAAATCGTCGGCAAGTTCACTCGGCGCACGCAGGGCCATGCTCTCCGGGTCGGTCAGGACGGCGGCAGGCACATTGACGCTGTCGGGAATGCGGCCGGGCCGACCGTAGCGATCGTCGGCGCCGCTATGTAACGCCGCGTCCAGGGCGTTGATGGTGACCGCGTCGTCGGCGCCGATGGCGGCTTGCATCTTTTCCTTGCCGACGAAGATCTCCGGCCGCGGCCCCGCGATCAATTCGCCCGGCGGATAAGTGGACTCGCCAGTATCGAGCGGCCGCCCCTCCGCCCGCCATTTGTCCAAACCGCCGTCCAGCAACGCGGCTCGATCGAAACCGATCCAGCGCAGCATCCACCAGAAGCGGGACGCCCGGCTCATGCTTTGGTCGCTATAGAGCACCACCCGACTTTTCTGGTCGATGCCATGGCGGGCGAATGCCGCCGCCGTATCCGCGATCGACAGCAGCGTGAAGCGGTAGGGGCTGTCCGGATCGGAAAAATCCGCCTGTAGATCGAGGAACCCGGCCCCGGGGATATGCCCGGCCAGATAATTCTCCCGCCCGCTGACCACCCGATAGGGTACGCCCTCTTCGTCCGTCGGCTGTAAATAAAAAGTGCAATCGAATAGGCGCAGATCGTCGTCCCCCAAATGATCCGCCAGCCAATCGGTGCCAACCAACGCGTCAGGATTTTGAAACTGGATGTCTGTCATGGATTGCCCGCCTGTTCTTTCGCCATTTCATCGATTAGTAACACGTCTTGGGCAGTGGATCACCGGTCGAAGCTGACCGGAGTGTCGTAATGGCCGGTAGCCCAGTCGCCGAGGCCGGGGAGTTCGAAGTTCCGATGCCAGGTATAGCGGCCATTCTCATGGCTGACATGGATCACGTCCGGATTGCGGATGGCTTCCGCCTCCCGCTGCCCGATGGCGGGATCGAGGCGATGCAGAAACAGGGCCAAAGCATTGCCGTGACAGCCGAGCGCGACCGTCCCCGCCGAGCTACTGGCGACGATGTCATCGATGGCGGCGCAAATCCGATGTTGGCACGCGGTCGAGCTTTCGCAACCCGGTAAGGCATAGTCGAAATCCTGCCATGAGCGGGCCCAGATTATCCCGAAATCGGCTCGAACGGTCGGCGCCACCAAGCGCTCCCGCAACGCCGGTTCGATCGTCACGTCGAGACCGGTTCGCGCCAGGAACGGCGCCATCGTATCCCGGCAACGGAGAAACGGACTGCAATAGATCGCTTCGATCCCCAACGTTAGCAGCGGTTCGGCCAGCCATTCGGCTTGCTTGCGACCGGTCTCGCTTAGCGGCCAGTCCGGGAAATCGATGCTGGCCTTGGGAAAGCTTTGAGCGTGGCGAACGAAATATAGATTTTGGCGCATCGCGCCTGCTATCATCGCAATACGATTAGAGCAAGGAATATCAATCACCCATGCTCCTACGGCATCTTTTATTCCCCATCCTAATATCGCTGCCGACCATGGTCGCGGCGGGCGGTATCGAATGGACCGTGCAACCGGATTTCGAAAGTAAAACGGCGGCGAAGGAGTTGAGCGGCGCGGTCTGCGGCAACTCGACCAGATGGTGCGTCGCTGTCAATGACGAGACCCGCTATGTGCAATGGTTCGAATTGCTGCCTCAGGAACGTCGATTGAAGCCCGGAAAACGCAGTCTGGTCTTACCCACACGCCGAGCGGACGGCAGCAAGTACAAGGAACCGGATATAGAGGCCGCGGCCTATGCCGACGGCTTTGTCTACCTCACCGGCTCGCACGGAACGGGTCGGAAAACGGCCCTGATTCAGCCCAGCCGATTCTTCGTCTACCGCCTGCCGGTCGATCGGACCAGTGGCCGACCCTTGTTCGAGATCACGCTGAAGAAAGTCGCACCGGAAATCGAGCGCAGCGGCGCGTTGCGCGAGGCGATCAATAACCACCCCTATCTTGCGAAATTCGCGCAAAATCCTCCTGAATACCAACGGCGCCAAAATCGAGGGTATGGGGGTCTTGAATGAGTCCCTCTATTTCGGTTTCCGTGGCGCGGAGCAAGACAGCCATGCCACCATCTTGTCCGTCCCCATCGAAGCCATCTTCGATGGTCGGCGCACCAAACAAAGGCCCTATGGGCTCGCTCTTGGCCCCGGCGTCGGCATCCGCGACATGGCCCGCCATGGCAACGGCTTCCTACTGCTCACAGGTGCCGTCGGCGGCAAACATCTTACCCCGGCCATCTGGTACTGGCGCCCCAACACCGCCCCCCGACGCCTCGCCATTCTCAACACCAACAAAAGAGCCAAAGCCGAAACTTTGCTGGTGCTTCCAAGCGACGATCCGCAAACGCTCCGCGTGCTTATCCTCTTCGACGGCAAAACGAATGGCGGACCGATCGAGTTTGCAATACCTGCGCCATAGGCGAAATTCCAAGGGTTGAAAGATCTGCGATACGGCAGGTCACGATTACTGGGGCCTGACATCCCACTACGATTATTTCGGAAATCAAGGCCCGCGAACCAAACGCGCCACCGCGTCGGCAACCTGTTCTACCTGTTCGTCGGTCATCGCCGGGTAGAGCGGCAGGGACAGGCAGGAGGCGTAGTAGGCCTCCGCGCCCGGGAGCGATTGGCGGCCGTAGCGGTCACGGAAATAGGGTTGTTGATGGAGCGGGATGTAGTGCACCTGACTGCCGATACCTTCAGCGGCGAGCGCGGCCATGAAGCTGGCCCGGTCCGTGTCGAGCGCGGCCCAGTCGATATGTACGACGTAGAGATGCCAAGCCGGCTGGCAGTGATCGACCCGGGCGAGCGGCCGCAATGCCGGCGCCAGAGGGGCGAACAGACGATCGTAGGCAGAAACGATATCCCGCCGCCGCGCCAGGAAGCGATCCAGCTTCGCGAGCTGGCTGCGGGCGAGCGCGCAATGAATGTCGCTGGCCCGGTAGTTCAGGCCGACGTCCCGTACCTCATAGGCCCAGGGTTGGGGTCCCGGTTTCCGAACAATGCCATGGTTGCGGTATTGGCGCAGGCGCGCGGCGATCTCGTCATCGCGGCAGGTGACCGCCCCACCCTCCCCCATGGCGATGGCCTTCACCGGATGGAAGGAGAAACAGGCGGTCCCGTCATGTTCGATGTCGCCGACCGGCCGCCAGTCGCCAGCGGCATCCCGGTAAGTGCCGCCGAAAGCATGGCAGGCGTCTTCGATGAGAGCAATATCCCATTTCGCCGCCCATTCCGTGAAGGCCGCCATGTCGACAGTCTGACCATTTAGATGGACCGGCAGCACGGCCTTCACGTCATCTGTCAGGGCCGCTTCCGCCATGCCGGTGTCCATCAGTCCATTTGCCGGATCGACGTCGGCGAACGTCACCTCCGCGCCGACCAGCCGGGCGGCGCTGGCCGTCGCCGTGAAGGTCAGGGCCGGCACCACGACCCGGTCGCCGTCGCCGATGCCGAGAGCCAGCAGGCTGAGATGCAGGGCCGCCGTACCGCTGGCGCAAGCCACGGCATAGCCGGCACCGATGCGCTTGGCCAGGTCGGCTTCGAGCTTTTCGACCTCCGGCCCGGTGGTCAGCCAGTCGCCGCGCAGCACCCGGGCGACGGCGGCGATATCGTCTTCCTCGATCTGCTGTCGGCCGTAGGGAATCAGCGGCGGTTCAGTCATGGCCGCTCTGGGTCAGCATCAGGCGCAGGCCCGCCTCGTTCAGCCATTCCGCATTGCTGTCGCTGGCGTAATGGAAGTCCTCCGGCACCTGGGCCGCGCCCTGATCGACCAGATGACCCGTCGGCCACCAGGCAAAGGCGGGCATGATGACGAAGCGGTCGGCCAGTTCGTAGCAGGTGCGGGCATCGTCCTGGGGGATCATGATCTCATGCAACTTCTCGCCGGCCCGGGCACCGATGATCCGGTGCTCGATCCCCGGCGCCACCACCTGAGCGAAATCGATAATGTTCATGCTGGGAATCTTTGGGACGAAGATCTCGCCGCCGGACATGGCCTGTAGGTTCGACAGCACGAAATCGACGCCCTGGCTGAGCGTGATCCAAAAACGGGTCATGCGCGGATCGGTGATCGGCAGCTCTTGAACCCGCTCCCGCGCCAGACGCTGGAAATAGTCGACAACGCCACCGCGCGACCCCAGCACATTGCCGTACCGCACCACGGCGAAGCGGCAACCGTCCTCGCCGCTGAGATTGTTGGCGGCGACGAAGATCTTGTCGGCGGCGAGCTTGCTGGCGCCATAAAGATTGACCGGGTTGGCCGCCTTGTCCGTGGATAGGGCGATCACCTTTTTGACGTTGCGGCTGATCGCCGCGTGCACCACGTTTTCCGCGCCGAGCACATTGGTGTGGATACATTCGAAGGGGTTGTACTCGGCGATCGGCACATGCTTCATGGCCGCCGCGTGCACTAGATAATCCACGTCCCGCAAGGCCATCTGCAGCCTGTCCCGATTGCGCACGTCGCCGATGAAATAGCGCATGAAGGGATAGCGCGCCGGGTCGAAGACTTGCGCCATCTCATACTGCTTCATTTCGTCCCGGGAAAAGACGATTAGCTTGCGCGGCCGGTAGCGGGCCACGACGGCCCGCACGAAGGCCTGGCCGAACGATCCGGTGCCGCCGGTGATCAGGACCACCTTGTCGTTCAGATCAAGATCGTGGCCGCCGAAGTCCCGCGGCGTCTCAACGATGGTTTTCGTCACCTTGGCCGTCTCCCCCTCATTCCGCGGAGCTTATCGCGCCGGCGGAACCGGCGGCAAGCGAGGACAGCGCTTCAATAATTCGCGCTGCGCCGGCTTTATCTACTTGTTTTAGAATAAGATTCCGTAAACTTGCCGAAACTGGCCCTTCTTGCACAAGGGCTCCCGCGCGCCGCGCGATTGCTCGGTCGGCGCTGGGCTGCCGGCTGTCGAATACGGGAAGGCGGCTGGCCTTCGCGGCGGCGACTTGATTGTCGGCGGTGATTGCCACCAAGGTCGGGACACCCAGCGCCGCCAATTCCAATAGGGTACCGCCGCCACCGGAAACCGCCAGGGCGGCCGACGCCATGATCGCCGGCAGATCCGGCGGGTCCTGATGCACGCGAATACGGGAACCGAGATCGGACAATGCGGCCCGCAGACCCGCCGGATCGGCCACCGCAGGCCCGACCAACACGTCGATCCGCCAATCCGGCGGCAATACCGCCGCCAATGCCGCCACGCAGGGCCGGGTGAAGCCGCCGGGATCGCTGCCCCCCAAGGTCACCAGCAGGCGCTTGCCGACCGGCGCGGGTCGTGCGGCATTGCTCAGATCGTCGCGGAGCGGGAAATAGGCGGGGCCCAGCAAACACCGACCGATCGTGTCGTCGCGGTCGTACGGCAGAGCGGCGGCATGGAAATTCGGATTGACCAGCAGGTCCGCATGATAGGCCGGCACATAGGCATTGTCGTCGAAGCATAGTACCGGACAGTCAAGCCCACGCAGCGCGGCCCGATAGGCGCTGTCGAAATGATATCCGTCGACGACGATGACATCGGCAAGGTGAGACGGGAGCTCACTCGCCGACGCCAGAGGATGACAGGGTATCGACTCTGCCGCGAGCTTGTCCGCGAGACCCGAGGGCAGGTCGTAACTGGCGAAAGCGCAGTCCCAACCCCGCAGCCGCGCCGCTTGGGCCAAGGCGAGACAGCGCATGACATGGCCCGTCCCCATGGCGAACCCGGCATCGGCGCGGAAGAGCAATGATCCGATCATGGCGGGACGATACCATAGACGCCAATGCGCCATAGACGACAATGGGATTGCCGCCACCGACGGTTCCGGTTAGCGGGCTACTGATAAAACCCAATCGAACAATAAACTCGTTATCATCTCTGTTCATTCGTTCCCATTCTCGTCATCCCGGAATCGCCGGAGGCGATGTCCGGGATCGTCCCAAGCACCGAGCCTGTGGCGATCCCGGCTCTCCGCTCCGCTTCGGCAGGGATGACGAAATGGGCGTGTCATCCCCGACAAGCGTAGCGCGATCCGGGATCTTGAGCAGTATGGAGCAAGCTGTCGAAACGACGCGCTATTCTGCCCGAGATACCGGATAACGGCTTCGCCGTTTCCGGCATGACATTGAAAGAAATTGGGCCGATGTCGACTTTTTCAGCGGCCTGTTAGAGCATTTCTTTTTCATACGGAACTATTTAACCGGTCGATTTTGTTCTGTGGCTTGGCGTCGGCGCGGCGCTTGCCCGATACCCCGCATCGCGCGCTAACGCCATCAAATGGTTCCGTATGAAAAAGAAATGATCTAGGTTCCGCCGATGGAAAAACCTCACATCATGGCGCGGATCGTCGCCGAATTGGCGGAGATCGGCGAACTCGACCCGGCCGAGCTAACGGCGGAGACGCCGCTGATCGGCGAGGACGCGGCAATCCAGTCCCATGGCTTGGTCGAACTGTTGCTGGCGCTGGAGGATTTCGCGGAAGACGAGCTGGGCGTCCCCTTCGACTGGACCGGCGATACCGCCCTGTCCCTCGACAAAAGTCCCTTCCGCACCGTCGGCACCTTGACGGACTGTCTCGCCGACTTGACGCCATGAACGACGGTGACGGCAAGACCCTGATCGTCACCGGCGCCTCGCGCGGGTTGGGCGGCCATATCGCGGCGCAAGCCAGCGCCGCCGGTTACCGGGTCGTCGGCCTCGCCCGACACGATGCGAAGGGTGGTTGCGATTTCGAATTGAGAACCTGCGACGTCACCGACGAAGCGGCGGTCGCCGACACATTATCCGACTTGCGCCGGGACGAGACGCTCTATGGCCTGATCAACGCCGCCGGCATCGCCGCCATGAATATGGCGGTGATGACGCCGGCGGCGACGGCGCAGCGGGTGGTCGACGTCAATCTCATGGGCACCATCCATTGCTCCCGCCTGGTCGCGACTTGGTTGATGAAGCGCAAGCGGGGCCGGATCGTCAATTTCTCCTCCATCGCCGTACCGCTATCGCTGAAAGGCGAAGCCGCCTATGTCGCGGCCAAGGCGGGGGTCGAAGGCTATAGCAAAGTCCTGGCCCGCGAATTGGCCGAATTCGGCATCACCGTCAATGTGGTCGCGCCCGGACCCGTGGAGACGCGCTTGATTGCCAAGGTGCCGCCGGAAAATATCGAGGCCTTGGTGGCGCGGCAGGTAATCCCGCGCATGGCGACGGGCGACGATGTCTGGGACGCGGTCTCCTTACTGCTGAGGCCGGAGGCGCGGATGATCAGCGGTCTGGTCCTGCCCGTCGGCGGCGCCTGATGGGGATCGTCGAGACCCTGGCGGATCGCTACCGGGGACAATCTTCCCCGTTACTGATCGACGGCGATCGCAGCCTCGGCTTCGACGACATTGTCACCGCCCCACTCGACGCCTTGTCGGCGGCGAACCCGGGCGACGTGGTCGCGCTGATCGGCAATTTCGATGCGGTCAGCATTCATCTGCTTTTACGGTTGATCGACCTGCCGGCGGTTTTGGTGCCGTTAAGCCCCGAAACCCGACCGGACCACGACTACTTCTTCGAATCCGCCCACGTCGATCTGGTCATCGATCTGACCGCCGACGCGCCACCGCAACGCCGACCGAAGCCGCCTGGACATGACCTCTTGACGGATCTTCGCGCGCGCAGCCATCCGGGGCTGGTGCTGTTCTCCTCCGGCACCACCGGGCGGCCGAAGGCGATCCTGCACGATTTGACTCATTTTCTGAACCGCTACGGCACGCCGCGGCCGACGCTCCGGACCTTGAGTTTTCTTCTGTTTGACCATATCGGCGGCCTCAACACTTTGCTGCATACCCTCTACAATCGGGGCACGGTGGTGGTGCCGAGCGATCGCAGCCCGGCGGCGATCCTGCGCGACGCGGCCCGGCATCGGGTTGAGCTGCTGCCGACCACGCCGACCTTTCTGCGCATGATGTTGATGAGCGGGCTGATCCCCGACGCGGTGCCGGAGAGCCTGCGGCTGATCACCTATGGCACCGAGCGCATGGATGCGCCGACCCTCGATCGCCTTGCCGAGCTGCTGCCGGCGGTCGATTTCCGCCAAACCTACGGCATGTCCGAACTGGGCATTCTGCGCGTCAAGTCCCGCGCGCGAGGGTCCCTGTGGATGTCGGTCGGCGGCGAAGGGGTGGAGACCAGGATCGCCGACGGCAGCCTGCATATCCGCGCCCGCGACCGCATGCTGGGCTATCTCAACGCACCCTCGCCGTTCGACGAGGAGGGCTGGTACGACAGCCAGGACCTGGTCGAGCGGGATGGCGATTGGTTGCGGATCACCGGCCGGCGCGGCGATCAGATTTCCATCGGCGGCGTGAAGGCGCTGCCGTCGGAGATCGAACGCGCCGCCCTGCTGCATCCCGATGTGGCGGCGGCGAAGGCGATCGGCGCCGCCAATCCGATCACCGGACAGCATATCGAGCTGACCTGCGAGCTTGTCCCGGACGCGGAGTTGGACCGGCCGGCGATGAAACGGTTTCTGCGCCAACATCTCTCCGCCCATCTGCAGCCCCACCGCATCCGCTTCGGCCCGATCGCCCGTAGCCACCGGTTCAAGAGCCGATGAGCGGTTTGCGCTTTACCCCGCCGGCGCTCGACGACGCGGCCCTGATCTTGAGCTGGCGGACCTCGCCACGGGTCGCCGCCTTCATGAATACGGTCGTCGACCATGACCTGACCGCGCAACGGGACTGGCTGGCCCGGTCGGCGACGCGCAGCGACTATGTCCATTGGCTGATCCGCGCCGGCGACGCCAAGATCGGCCTGCTCAATGTGTCGGATTTGGACCGTGCGCGGGGCGAAACCTCCTGGGGCTTCTATATCGGCGACGACGCTCATCTCGGCCTCGGCGGTCTGGTGCCGCCCTATCTCTACAATCACCTGTTCTTCGAACTGAAATTGCGGCGGGTATTGGCGGAAGTCCAGGCGGCCAACGAACCGGTGCTTGGCCTGCACCGCCTGCACGGCTACCGCGTGACTGGCGAAGACGCGGACCGGGTTTGGCTCGAACTCACCGCCGTGGCCTGGGCCGCCAAACCCCGCTTCCACCGCTTCCGCGCCGCCTTCCCCGGCTTGAGCTAACCGTCCCCAACCCCGTTACGCCGAAATCAAAGGGTCAGACCCTTTGATTAGGGATAGGTACCGAAAGTGGCTGGAATTGGCTGATTTTGGTGGGATATTTTTTCAAAGGGTCTGACCCTTTGATTTCGGCGTGAGGAGTGCTGGGCGATCGATTTCCGCTAACGGTGCTTGGCGCGCCAGATTTGTTCGGCGATCAGGAAGTCGTCTTCCGTATCGATATCCCAAGCTTCATGAGAGTCGATCTCGAACAGGATCGGACGCGCGCCGATGCGTAGGCCGGTCGTCTCCAGCACCTGTTTGGAAAACAGATAGAGGTTGGAATTCTCCTCATAGACCGGCGGCAGGTCCTGGGTCCGCAACAACACCGCCGGATCGTGATTGATCGCCCGGCCGTCGGCGAAGAACAGGCGGGTCTGCAGGCGGGTGACGCCGAACAGACTGTCGTGATCGCCGGGCGCGAAATAGCGGGCGATGGCGGCCGAAATGGTCTCGCCGCGCAACAATGGGTTGGTGCTGTGGGTCTGCAGATAATGTTCGGCCTCGACCTGGGCGGCGGTGTTCAAGAGCACCTTGTTCATGGAGATATCGCCGTCGCGCAGATGCGCCGGCCGCTCCAGCAGGGCGACATGGGGAAACCGTTCAGCGGCATCGGCCATGATGGTCGGGCTGTCCGTATCGATGACGATGCGATCGATTTCCGGACACGCGCTCAATGCCTCAACGATGCGCACATAGAGCGGCAGGCCGTCGAAGGGTTTGACATTCTTGCCGACGACCCGTTCGCTGTCGTGACGCATCGGGACGATGGCGGCGAGCCTCACGCCACATCCTCCCGCGCGGTCCCGTAGTCGATCCGCCCGCGGTCGTCCGCCGGTTTATCGCTGCCCGCGACGGGCGCTGGATAATAGAACCGCTTCTTCAATTCCTGGCTCACCGGTCCCCGATGTCGGAAGCCGTTATAGATACCGGCATATTGCGTGGTTCGGAAGGCCGCGATCTGCGGCCAGACACGCGGACCGGTCCCGTCCCGCAGCGCCTGGACGCCGTCGCTGACACAGGACGACAGGCAAAGCCCAAGGCAGCCGAACAAGCCCAGCCGTTGATCCGGCTCGATGCGATGCAAGGCCAGGGCCTCGCGGCGGTAGCGGTTGAAGATCTGGCCGTAGCTTTCCTCATGCACATGGGCCACTTCGGCACCGGCCTGGTAGGCGATCCGGTAACCCCATTCCATGGCCCGCTTGGCCCAATCCAAATCCTCCAGCCCGGTCAGCCGCTCATTGTAGCGGAGTTCCCGGAACAGCGACCGGCGGATCATCGCATTGGCATTGTTGCAGAAGGGATGGCGTTGCCGTGCCACCGATTGCGCCGGGAACCAGCGCGAGAAAATCCGATGCTCGGCATATTTGCTGGCCGGGACGCCGGATTGCCGGCCATAGCTGAGCGCCGTCGCCGGTTCGTCGAAGGGTGCCAACAACTGCGCCAGCCAATCATCATAGAGCGGAAAGACATGGGCGCTGGCGACAGCGATGTAATCCCCCGTCGCGGCGTCGCAACCCAAGTTCAAGGCCCGGCCGAAGGAAAATTGCGCCGGCTCGATATTCAACACGCGTACCGGGAAGCGGGCGGCCACATCGAGCGTATCGTCCGTGGAGCCGGAATCGACCAAAATCACCTCCGGATCGCGCACGCTCTGCCGGTAGATCCCGGTGAGCAGTTTGCCGATATGGGTGCCTTCGTTGCGGCAGCGGATGACGACGGAAACCAGCGGATGGGTCATGCGGCGGCCCTCCGCAAAACGTCGAGCATCTGCCGGAAGCTGCTTTCATGGGTCTCTTGCCAGCAGAGCGGGCTGGCGTTCGAGGCATGCGCCGCCAGGAGCACATTGTCATAGTCGCGCAGCGTGCTGGTTGCGGGCAGAGGTTCCTGCTCGAACACATCGAGGGCGACACCGCCGATGCCGCCCGCGGCAAGTGCCTTCGCTATCGCCACCTCGCGGATCAAGGGCCCGCGCGCGGTGTTGACGATGACCGCGCCGGGTTTGGTCAACGCCAGGCTATGGTCGTCGATGATGTAATGACTGGTCGGATTGAGGTCGCAATGCAGCGTGATCATGTCGCTGCGCCGCAGTAGGTCCGGCAGGTCGGCGAAGCGAACATGGGGGAAGGCGTCCTGGTCCATCGGCAGGATATCGTTCGCCAGGATGGTGCCGCCGAACGGCGCCAGTTTCTCGGCCACCCGCCGGCCGATGGCGCCGAAGCCGACGATGCCCACGGTCAGCTCGGCCAAGGTCGCCGCCGCCGGTTTCGCCCAATCGCCCGATTTGACCAACCGGTCGGAGGTCAGGATCTGCCGTGAGAAAGCCAGGATATAGGCCAGGGCGCTGTCGGATACGGGCTCCGTAAACGCGCCGGGGGTACGGCAGACCGGGATGCCCTTGCGGGCGGCGTATTCCTTGTCGATGGAATCGATGCCGGTGCCCCATTTCACGATCACCTTCAGGCGCGTCGCGGCGTCGATTACTTTCGGGGTAAAGCGGTCGTCGCCGCAGATGGTGCCGTCGACGTCGCCGATCACGGCCAGCAACTCGTCCTCGCTCATCCGTTCGTCGACGGTTGGCAGGAAGGGATCGAGCCCGGCGTCATCGAACCAGGGCGCGACCTTATCCCATTCCCGTTGCATATAAGGGGCGGAAACCATGATCCGCATTTCAGCCTCCAGGCGACGTACAGCGTTTACAGATAAAATTGTCGGGCGACGCCCGGGTGCCGGCGACCATTTCGGCCAGCGTCCGGTAAGCGTCCGATTGGAAATAGTCGAGCAGCGATATCTCGGCCAGGCTCGGCAGTTCGACCTCGCCGTGATAATCCATGCAGCAGAGGCGGATGCGGCCGTCATACATCACATGAAGCCATTGATCGACGCGGACGCAGCCGAAGGGCTCGTGCCCCGGGCCGATGTCGCGGACATGGCGGGCGGTCAGCTTCGCCGTGTCCCGTTCGTCGCGGAAGATGGTGCCGGCGCGGTCGTGGAAGCTGAAGGCGTCGATATCGATGCCTTGGGGATTGATGTCGTGGTCGCGAAAATTGCGCCGCCAATACGCCAGATAGTCCTGCCGGCTGAAATAGCTGAGGTCGCTGTCGCGGCTTTCGCCGGCGCCGCGGATGCGAATGCGCAGACGGCCGTCGGACTTTTGCAGAAGGCGGATCAGATTTCGGTGCGCGCGCTCGAAATTGGTCGCCATGAGATATTCGAGGGTGGCCGCGTCGATGCCGTGATGGCTGACCCACAAGACATGCTTGCGCCCGTCGAAGGTCTCGATCAGCCGGTCGATGGTCTTGTCGGTCAGAGCATCGCCGTTGGTGGAAAGCTCGATCAACGTGCCGGGGAAAGCGGCATAGGTCTGTTCGACCTTGTCGAAGATGGTTTTGTCCAGCAACGGCTCTTGCATCAGGTATAGGCAGATCTTGCCTTTGTTGATGCCCTGAAACGGTTGTAGATCGTTCAGGATCTTGGCGAACAGGTCGTCGGAAATCGCGCCCGGATTGGCGGCATGCCAGCTCTCCACATAGGGGCAGAACATGCAGTTGGCGTTGCAGCGCGACTGCGTCTGTATCTGCACGTATCGGATGTCGGGCAGGTTCATGATTTGGGTCCCAGCAGTAGATCGACCCAGCCGCGGTCGCCCCGGTCCAAGGCTGCCACATGCCGGACGAAGGCCGGCGCCTCGGCGGGATCGAGCGGGCGGTCCAATAGATCGTCCAGGCCGTCGGCGCCGAAACGATGCCGCAAGGGCAGTTCGGCGACGCGGTACCGTTTCGCGATGTCGGTCAGGAAGGCGAACGGATCGCTGCCCTGCGAGATCAGCCACTGGGGCGCGAATTCCATGCGGATGAGCCAACGGCGATGGCCATTCAGCAGCGGCCGGGCACCCTGCAGCACATATTCTTCATAGCCTTGCGTATCGATCTTGATATAGACGCCCTGGTCCGGCGTCAGGCCGGGCAATAGTTGCGGCAAAGTTTTTACCGGCACCTCGACGGTGGGCCAGTCATCGGCGGCGGCCCTGACGCGGGAATCCTGACTGCCCCGCGGATTGATCCCGAACAGGGCCGAGCCGGGCACGTCGCCGATCGCGGCCTGATGCAGGTCGAAATCGGTGCGACCGTTATCATGCATGTTTAGACGAATGTAGCGCTGCAGGACCGGGTTCGGCTCGGCCAGAACCAATTTGGCATCCGGCAGGCAATCCGCCATTAACATGCCCGTAAAGCCGAAATTGGCGCCGATGTCGACGGCCCATTCGGGTGCCAGCCGGTCGTCGACCTGGTGGAGAAAAGCGCTTTGAGCGTCCTCATAGGCCGCCCGGCTGTCATAGAGATGGCCGCTCGGGTCGTCGCGGTTGTAGGTGAACCGCAAGTCGCCGAAAGCGACGGCGCGGTCGCTCTCCACAGCGAAAGCGTCTTTTTCCTCCAGACCGCGGGCCAGCGCGATGGCGTTGCATTCGGCCAAAACCACGACGAAACCGCGGGCCAGCAGATAGGGCACGGCCAACGCACCCTTGCCTGTGAAACCGTCCGTGGTCCGCCAGGTATCGTCGACGACCACGAGGCAGCGCGGCGTCAGTTTCCGAAGCGCGGCGGCGGCGGCATCGAGATGCATGTGATGGCAGGCATCGTCACCGATCTCCACGCCCAGATGATCGGCATAGGCCCGGCGCCGCTTTTCGCTATGACCGTCGTGATCGATATCGAAGGCATCGAGATAGAGGGCCGCGATCTCGTCATTGGCATGCGCCAAATAGTCCTCGCCGCGGGCCCGTACGGCGCGGCAAGCCGGACCGTATCGGGCCAGATCCCGCGCCGCTTGCGCGACATTGTCCGGGTCCATGTCGACGCTGACGAAGGACAGACCGCGGCGTTGACAAAGGGCGGCGATCTTTTCCGTCGAGCCCTGTCCTTCCAACTTCTCCCGCGTGGCGCCGATTTCGACCACCGGGCCACAGATATCCATCAGCTCGAGCAGCAGATTGAAAACATGATGCCCATGCTCATTGGGCGGCATCACCTCGCGGATCCGCTTGGCCGCCATGTTATGGCCGGGATTGAGGGCCCGGCAGCGTTGAAACAGACGCAACGCGTCGAGCGGCCGATCTCGGCCGAGCATGATCTCACCAAGAAAATAGTAGGGGCGAGAGAGCAGGTGAACTTCATCCGGATTGCGGGCCGGTGCCGCCGACCCCGCTTCCGTCAGGCGTGTGAACACCTGCTCGGCGGTGTCGAAATCGCCGTCATGGAAGGCCGTTGTGGCCAGCCGATGCAGATCCAACCGCGCGTTCATTACCGTCGCGGACCTAGCGTTTGCGGAAAATGTGGCGGCCGTGGAAACGCTCCATGACGTATCCGCGGGCGTCGAGATAGGCGATCACTTCGGCAGCCGTCTGCTGACCTTTCGGATCGGCGAAGGGGTGCAGCTCCAACAGCAGTTGACTCTCGCCCCGCTCAAGGATTTTCTCGGCGCCGCGCAGGACCCGCAGCTCCGCCCCCTCCACGTCGACCTTGATCAGTGCCGGATGGTCGTCCGGAAACAAACGGTCGAGGGTCGCACCCTCGGCATCGATCTTGTGGAATTCGGTGCCGTCGTCGGTCTCCCGAGCAAACAGGCCGCCGGATAGGCAGGCATGCGTGGTGAAAAAACTTTCAGGGCCGTCATGGTCGCAAACCGCGAACGGATGGGCGATGATCATATTGCGGCTGTCGCCCGCCCATAGCGCGCAGTTCCGCGATAGCTCCTCGTAACGGATCGGGTCCGGCTCAAAGGCGACGATGCGACCGCCGCGCATTTGGCGATTGGCGAAGAAGGTAAACTGACCCAAACTTGCGCCGACATCGGCAAATGTATCGCCGTCATTCAGCAATTCGCCCAAGTTCTCGACCACCTCCTTCTCATGACAATTGTCCGAGAAGTAGGCGCCGTTCAATAATTCGTAGACTCGTTGCTTATCCACGGCCTTACCTCATTCGCCAATACCTATCACTGTTAATAAGGCCACGGAAATTTCAAGATTAGGTTAACGATATCAAGGTAATAGAATATTCATCTCGGCATGTTGTAATCCGGATTATATCGCACTAGCTTTCTGAGTCCTATGGTTAACGCGGGCTCTGCCGGATACGAATGATGAACGAACAGCGCCCTAACATTTCCGTCGTCCTGTCCAACTACAACGGCGAACGGTATTTGGCCGAAGCCTTGCAGTCGGTGCTGAATCAGGACTACGAGGCTTATGAGTTCATCGTCGTCGACGACGGCTCGACCGATCGCTCGCAAGAAATCATCGCCGAGTTCGCCGGCCGCCACGGCAACCGCCTGCGGCCGATCTATCTGCCCCACAATCGGGGACAGGCGGCCGGATTCAACACCGGCGTCAATGCCGCCCGGGGCGCCTTGATCAGTTTCATGGACAGCGACGATATCTGGTTTCCCGACAAACTCAGCCGGGTTGCACGGACCTTCGGCGACCGCACCAGCATCTCGCTGCACCACCATAACTTACGCATCGTGCGCGACGGCGAATTGACGGAAGAGCTTTATCTGCCCGCTCTGGTTTCCGGCCCGGTCGCTGCCTTCGGCGATTTCGCCAAGGAGATCCCGCGGTTCGCACCGACCTCGGCGCTGACCTTCAGCCGGCGGGCGTTGGAGCGGATCGGCCCGGTGCCGGAAGCGTTCAAGATCTGCGCCGACGGCTATCTGACCCGCGCCGCCATGTGTTTCGGCGACGCCGCGGTCGACGACGAAGTCTGCGGCGGTTATCGCCGTCATGACGCCAACGCCACCGGCACGGAAGGCGGATACGATCCCTTCAACTATATTCACAATTTCCTGCTGCCCCATTTGTTCGCGTTTTATGAGCGCCACAATGTGCCTTGGCGCTTCGGCCACGCGACCGACGCCGAGTTGGCCGACGCCTTTTCCGCCATTCCGTTGGATCAGGGCCGTATCGTGGTCATGCGCTGCGCGCCCCATGCGACCATGGGTCGAATGCTGGCGGCGCTGCGGGTGGCGCATCCGGACGCGGAAGTGGATCTGTTGGTGCAAGAATCAGCGCGGGCGACCTATCGCGACTTGCCCTTGCGGACCATTCCCATCGCCGACGGTTTTCTCAACGAACGCTCCATCGCCACTGCGGAGCGGGAGGAGCTCCTCCGCCGCGACTACGACTTCGCGCTGATCCCCTACAATACCTGGCATCCCGGTCCTTATATCAATGTCAACGCGTTGCTCTGCCGTTTGGTCGATTGTCCGGTCGTCGGCATCGGCACGGATGGCAGCCTTTACGATTGCCGCGAGGCCATGCTGCGGGCATGAAGGTCTCGGTTCTGATTCCTTGCCACAACTACCGGCATCTGGTGGGCGAGGCGATCGACTCGGTCTTAGCGCAGGACTATGACGGCGAGGTCGAAATCATCTGCATCGACGACGGCTCGACCGACGGCTCCTTCGAAGCAATGCAGGCCTTCGGCGATCGCATCGTTGCGATACGCCAAGACAATGCGGGCATGTGCGCCGCCCTTAACAGCGGTTTCGAACGGGCTGGCGGCGACATCGTCAGTTTTCTGGATGCGGACGACACCTGGCTGCCCGGCAAGTTGAAGCATGTAGTGCGGGAATTCCGCGCCGCACCTGACCTGACCATGGTCTATCATCGCCCCATCACCGTGGACGCCGCGGGCCGGCAACTGGCGTCGCCCTGGTATGATTCGGATGTCGCCCAAGGTGACGTGAGCGCACTGATGCACCGGGATTGCCTGCCTTGGCGCTTCATGCCGACCTCAACCTTGAGCCTGAGCCGCCGGGCGGCGGCGTTGATCTTCCCCGTCGCGACATCGTTACGCGGCAATGCGGACGATCTGATCGCGGGCTGCGCCGCTCTGCTGGGGCCCGTGCGCTGCCTGCCGCAGCAATTGTCCCGCTATCGCATTCACGGCGACAATCTCTGGGCCGCCAAGTTTCTCGCCGCGAAACGGCGAGGGATGGACGAACCCGGCGAAACCGAAACGCCCGTGGATCGTACGCTGATCGACGCCGACCGCCTGGACCGGGCCCATCGCTACGTGCAGGTGGCACAAGCCAAGGCGGCCCACGGCAACCGCGTGCTGGCGCGGGCGCGCCAGGCCGGTCGGTTGTCACCTTGGCGCGATCCGGACTACCGCCGACACCGCATCGCCGTCGACGGCGGCGCCAAATGGCGGCATGCCGCGGCTATCCTGGACGGCTATCGTCAGCTATCGTCGGACCGGCGCTGGCCGTTGGCACGCACGGCGCTGAACAACCATTTCTCCGGGCCGGCGGAGCCGGCCGCCCCGGCGCCGTCGGATCATTGCGGAAGTCTCACCATGCCCTCGATCGTTGCCAACGATGTCCTCGGCCAACTGACAGACGCGACGCGTCATCTACGCCAACAGCTGGGCAGGCTGGGCGCGACGAAAGCTGCGATCTGGGGCTGCTCGGAAACCGGCGAAGCCGTTGCCGCCCTTCTGCGCGCGGCGGAGATCGAACTGACCGACGTCTATGACAGTTTCGCCACCGGCGAATTCGCCGGCCGAACGATCCGCCATCCCGACAGCGGCTTCGCGTCCGGGGTGCCGGTGATCATCGCGTCGAGCCGGCCGCGGCCTCAATTGTCCGCCATCGTCGCGATTTTGGAGCAGGCGGGTGTGCCATACTTGTTCTGCGACCGGCAGGCGGGACCGGCGACACTCTCGCTGGCCGCGTTCAAGGACCGGCATAAAGGCCAGCGCGCCTTCGTCCTGGGCAATGGGCCCAGTCTGAACCAGACGGACATGACCAAACTGCGGAGCGAAATCACCTTCGGTTCCAATCGCGTCTATCTGGGTTTCGACAAATGGGGCTTCAATGTCGACTATTGGGCGATCGAAGACCAATTGGTGGGCGAGGATATCGCCGCCGAATGGAACGAGCTGTCGGGTCCGGTCCGGTTCGTACCGCGGGACATGGCGGCGATGGTGAAGAACCACGAGAATCTGTGCTGGGTGAACTTCCGCCGCGACGGCTTCGGCGAGGAAGGACCGCATTTCAACACCGGCGGCGAAGAGTTTTTCTGGGGCGGCACCGTCACCTATCTCTTGCTTCAACTCGCCGTCTATATGGGTTGCAATCCGATCTACCTGGTCGGCGTCGATTTCAGTTACGTTCGGCCGGACCATGTCAAGGAACTGGACGGCCCGACCCGCTGGATCTCCCACGGCGACGATCCCAATCACTTCACCCCCGGTTATTTCGGCGCCGGGCGGAAATGGCACGACCCCAACGTGGCCCGCATGGGGCAGGCCTTCACCGCCGCCCGCCGCGCCGCCGCCGCTCGGGATGTGCGGATCTACAACGCGACGGTGGAGACACAGCTCGACGTCTACGAACAAGTGCGCTTCGACGACCTGTTCCAGTGAACCCGGTCAATCGTTGAAGGTGATGCGCATCGGTCGTTTGATCGAGCGCTCGAAGGCGCCGGGCAGGGTTTCGAAGCCCTCCCACAACAGGCTACGCCACGGCAGCTCCCGCACGGGGACAGTAGCGAAATCCTTCTGCCCCGCGGCCTTGCGCAAGACGACGCAATAGTGGGGCACCGGATCGGCCGGGTCGTAATTGATCTCCCGGATGTCGTAGTCGAGGTCGGCCAGTGCCGCCGTCAGCTTATCCGCCGTGATCTTCGCCCCGACCCGGCCCTGCCCTTGATCGTGCTTCAGCCAGGCTTGGAAGGAGAAGACGAAGGTGCCTTCGGGCCGCAGCACGCGCAGCGCTTCACGCAGATAACCGGCGATCACCGGAAAGTCGATGACATGCTGTAACACGCCGCTAGTCAGCACATAGTCGTAGCTGGCGTCGGCGAGGAAGGCCAGGTCATGGCCGTTATTCTCGAACAAATCATAGTTCGGAATGTCGCCCAGATAGGCGCGGGCGGCGGCCAGCACCTCCGCCGACATATCGACGCCGGAGACGCGCAGGAACCGGCTGCAGAGCGGAAACAGCAAGCGGCCCATGCCGCAGCCGATTTCGAGAACGTTGCTCTGCATCAACGGTTGCGTGCCGTGCTCGTCCATACGGTCGGCAAGCCAGTGACCCAAACGGCAGCCATAGCTGAAGAATTCCCGCTCGTTGCGGCTGTTCTCGTCATTCAGACTGACCGCCTGCTTCGGGTCCTTCTCGTCCAGGGTGCCCCAATAGGCCTCCAACAGTCGTTGCTTGTCGTAGTGATCGGTCATGCCATTACACCAGGGTCAGGGTCGCCGCGGCCGCATTGGCGCGCCGGAATTGTTGCCATTTGTCCTCGAAGACGCCGTGCTCGTCCGGCAGACGGGGGGCGATCGTTCGGGCGACATAGTCCAGGACCGCGCCGGCGGCCGCGACCTCCGCTGCGCTCGCGGTTTCCCGGAAGGCCAGCTTACAGAAGAAATCGAACTCGTCCGCGCCCAGTTCGACGCCATAGGCGGCCAACAGCCGAGCGACGATCTCGCGGGTCCGCCGCTGCTGCGCGGATTTATGGCGACCCGTAACAGAGGCGCCGTGAATCCGATAATCGAGCAGCACCTCCGGCACGGCGACGAACTCGCCATCCGGTTCCATGGCGGCCATATGAGCGAGCCAGGCACGGTCCTCGATATGTTCGAAATGCGGGTCGTAGGGATACTGTTCCAGCCATCGCCGCGGCAGCATCCAGGTCGGATGGCCTAGGGTGGTGACACCGAACAGCATCAGGTTGCGGGAGAAATTGCTGTGCTCGCGGAAATGCCAAACCTCGCGCTTCTCGCCGAACGTCTGCACCCAACTGCCGCAGACCAGGATGTTGGGATTTGCTTTCAACCGCGCCAATTGCTTGGCGAAACGGTCCGGCCGCGCGATATCGTCGCCGTCCATGCGGGCCAGAAACGGGGCCTGCGAACGTCCGACCAGTTCGTTAAGAGTCGCGACGAGACCGCGGTGGGGTGCCTCGAAAACCCGGACCCGGCCGTCCCGCTCGGCCCACTCCATCGCCTGGGCCAAACTGCCGTCGTCGGAGCCGTCGTCTTGGATCAGCAGCTCGAAATCGGCGAAGGATTGATCCAACACCGATGCCACCGCGTCGTCCAGAAACGGCGCCGCGTTATGGACCGGCAGCAGGACCGACAGCTCAGGCATGACCGGCCGCGATCGCGTCGACCGCCTGAAGCGCGTTGTCGACCGCGTCGTCCATGTTGAAATAGCGGTATTCGCCGAGCCGCCCCAGCACGGTCAGATTTTCAAATTCCCGCGCGCGCGCCAAATAGTCGTCGAAGCGCCGCTGATTGGCGTCAGACAATAGGGGGTAGTAAGGAATATCCCGCCCCGCCGTCAGCCTGTCATAGGCTTGGGGATACTCGCGCACGATTGTCGTGCCGGCGACATCCTGACCGGTAATCTGCTTGAAATCGGTGATCCGGGTAAACGCTTCGTCATTGGGATAGTTCACTGTGGCCGCCGGCTGATAAGGCGCCTCCGCCACATGTTCGAAGGCGAATTGCAGGGACCGATAGGGTAACTCGCCCCGGTCGAAACCGAATAGGGCGTCAAGCGAACCGGTATAGATCAGATGCCCATGAAACGGCTCGCCATCCAGGCACAACCGCCGCCGCTCGACGTCGATCGCGCAAGCATCCTCGAACCGTGTCGAAAGACGCAGATCGATCCGATCGTGATCGAGCATGGTTTGGAACATGGCCGTGTATCCGTCCGCCGGAACGCCTTGATGCGGGTCTTTGAAATATCGGTCGTCGCGCGACACCCGCACCGGCACCCGCGCGGTGACCTCCGGCGAGATCTCTTCCGGCCCGCAGCCCCATTGCTTGCAGGTGTAGTTCAGGAAAATCCTGTCGTAGATGAACGCGGCCAGATCGCGTAGATCGTCATCCGGACTTTGCTTCAGCTCCAGGATCGGCACGTCGGCACCGAAACCGTAGGTAGCGATCAGTTTGTCTTCGTAGCGGTCGGCGCGTCCCGGCGGGAAGCATTGCCGAAGCGACGTCAAATTGAACGGCAGCGAGACCAGTCGCCCCTCAACCGCCGCCAGGACACGGTGCTCGTAGCACCGCCAATCGGTGAACCTGTTGAGATAACGCCAGACCCGGTCCCGTTTGGTGTGAAACAAATGCGGACCGTAGCTGTGCACACGCACGCCATACTCATCCAGCCGGTCATGGCAATTACCGCCGAGATGTTCGCGTTGCTCCAGCACCAGCACCCGCCAATCCAACCGGTCGGCCAAACGTTCGGCCGCTACCGCGCCGGAAAAGCCGGCACCGACGACGATCGCGTCATACCCGCTCACGCCGCCAGCTCGGGAAACAATGCCTGGCGCACGTCGGCCGGGCGCGCCATGTCCCGCGCCGCCAACCGATGACGGTCGTCGAAGAAGAAGCCGTCGGCGCTGGCCGCGTCGATATAGCGCTGGAACAGGTCGTTCCGGCCCAGTTTCAGGAAGTAAAGCGCCGTCGCGAACCGATGATGCGCGATGCCTTGGGCGATGACCCGTTCGTCAACCCCAAAGCGATGGGCGTTGCGACAGGCCCGCTCCTGATCCGCCAGCACTTGGATCCGCCGTTCCGGCGACGCCAAGGTTTGGCCGCCGAAACTTTCCGCGTGAATGCGGTAGCCCGTGAATACACCGTCGATCCGGTCGATCGAGCCCTCGAGGAACAGGGCGTTCAGAATGTGAAAAGGATAGTCGAGCAGGATCCGGCAGCGTCCGTCCACCGCTTCCGGCATCCGACCGTGGCGGCGAAACATCGCCGAGCTGGCGTTCAGGATGCAGCCGTAGCGAATCAAATGATGGACCGAGGCAATCGGTGGCACATATTCGAAATTGTAATTGTCGCGGCTGTACAGGCGAAGCGCCGCGCCGCTCTCCGAATCGAAAAGCTGCGCCTCGTGATAGGCGATGGCGCAATTCGGCCGCTCGTCCAGATGATCGGCCAGCGCCTGCAGTTTGCCGGGATAGGCGATGTCGTCGCCATCCATGTAAGCGACATAATCCCCCTGCACCGACGTCAAAAGCCGCCGCATGGTCCCGGCGAGGCCGCGGTTGTGGCGATTGTCCAACACCGTGAGATTGTCGTGAGCGGCGGCGAGCTCCCGCAGAATGGCCAGGCTATCGTCCGGCGAACCGTCGTCACAGGCGATAATCTCGAACTCGAAATCGGCGATTTGAGCGACCAGACTTTCGATACAGGAACGGACATACCGGGCCAACCGATAGACCGGTACAACGACGGAAACTTTTACCATACGCCTATCCAACTTCGTTCCTAACCCCACCGCGAACGCCCCTTGCTCCGTATCCGGGCGTAGGATAGAAGCTTTGCATAGCACGGATCCGTTAACCAATTGTGTATAAGTGACGCTTAATATGACAAATGGATCAACGAGAAAGATTGTCGTGACCGGCGGCGCCGGCTTTATCGGCTCGCATCTCTGCGACCGTCTGATCGAAGCCGGACATGAAGTGCTGGCGATCGACAATTTTTTCACCGGCAGCCGGCGTAACATCCTGCATTTGCTTGACAGTCCCATGTTCGAGCTGCTGCGCCACGACATTACCGAGCCGATCCTGATCCATGCGGACGAGATTTACAACATGGCCTGCCCGGCCTCACCGGTGAACTATCAGTTCGATCCGGTGAAGACCGTGAAGACCAATGTTCACGGCGCGATCAACGTGCTCGATATGGCGCAGCGCGACCGGGCCAAGGTGTTGCAGGCCTCGACCAGCGAGGTCTACGGCGATCCCATGATTCATCCCCAACCGGAAGATTATTGGGGCAATGTCAATCCGCTCGGCATCCGCTCCTGCTATGACGAGGGCAAACGCTGCGCCGAGAGCCTGTTCTTCAGTTATTACCGGGAACGCAATGTGCGTATTAAGGTCGCGCGTATCTTCAATACCTACGGGCCGCGGATGCAGCCGGACGACGGCCGCGTCGTCTCCAACTTCATCGTACACGCCTTGAAGGGCGACCCCCTGACGATCTATGGCGACGGCACGCAAACCCGGGCGTTTTGCTATGTCGACGATCTGGTCGACGGATTGATTCGCCTGATGAACAGCGATGACGACTGCGTGGGACCGATCAATCTCGGCAATCCCGGCGAGTTCTCGATGCTGGAATTGGCCGAATTGGTGCGCGAGATTACCGGCACGAAATCGGAAATCAGCTTCCACCCGCTGCCGGACGACGATCCGAAGCAGCGTCAGCCGGATGTCGGCCTGGCGAAACGGGAACTGGACTGGGCGCCGAGCACGCCGCTGCGCGACGGCTTGACCAAGACCATCACATATTTCGATCAGGTGTTGGGCGCCAACCATCCGATTCCAGGTTAGGCGGTGACCGCGTGAGCCAGATCGAGATCGCCGGTCGCCCCGTCGACGACAGCCAACCGCCCTATATGGTGGCGGAGATTTCCGGCAATCACGGCGGCGATCTCGGCAAGGCCAAGGCGATGCTAGACGCGATCAAGGAATCCGGCGCCGACGCGGCCAAGATGCAGAGCTACACGCCGGACACCATCACCATCGATCATGACGGCCCCGGCTTCGAGATCACCGAAGGCCTATGGGCCGGCCGGCGGCTCTATGACCTTTACCGGGAGGCCCATACGCCGTTCGAATGGCACGAACCGCTGTTCGGACACGCGGCCGATATCGGCTTGACCCTGTTTTCCAGCCCCTTCGATGCCAGCGCCGTCGCGTTGCTCGAGCGGCTTGAGGCGCCCGCATTCAAAATCGCCTCGTTCGAACTGGTCGATGTCGGCCTGATCGCGCGTGCCGCGGCCGGCGGCAAGCCGGTGATCATCTCCACCGGACTGAGCCGCGAGGCGGAAATCGCCGACGCCGTGGCCGCGGCGGGCGATACGCCGGTGCTGTTGCTGCAATGCACCAGCGGCTATCCGACCCCGGTGGATCAGGCCAATCTTCGCGGCATCGACGAACTGCGCCACCGGTTCGATTGCCCGATCGGCCTATCCGATCATACCTTGAGTTCGGCGGTCGCGGTCGCCGCGGTCGCGCGGGGCGCCTGCCTGGTGGAAAAGCATTTCACGCTCGATCGCGGCGACGGCGGCCCCGACAGTGCGTTTTCGCTGGAACCGGACGAATTCGCCCGGCTTTGCCAGAACTGCCGCGACGCCCATGCCGCGCTCGGCCACGGCGACTTGACCCCGCAGGAAAGCGAGCAGGCCGCCGCCGATCATCGCCGATCGCTTTATGTGGTCGCGGATGTCCCGGCCGGCGCGGCCTTAACGTGCGACAATATCCGTTCGATCCGGCCGGGCTTCGGCTTGGCGCCGAAGCACCTGCCGGCCGTCCTTGGCCGCCTTGCCGAACGTGACTTGAAGCGGGGCGAACCCCTGGCCTGGAACATGATGAAGGCAGACCGATGACGATACTTTGCATATCCCAAGCCCGCATGGGGTCGACCCGGCTGCCCGGCAAGGTGTTGGAAGAGGTTCGGGGCGAACCCTTGTTGGCTTATCATTTGCGCCGATTGGCGCGGGCGAAATTGGTCGACAAACTGGTTCTGGCGACATCGGATTTGCCTCAGGACGACCCCATTGCCGCGCTCGGCGCGCAGCTTGGTGTCGACTGCTATCGCGGTTCGGCCGAGGATGTTCTAAGCCGGTTCGCCGTTGCCGTCGATGCGGAGGATCCCGACTATGTCCTACGCGTCACCGGCGACTGCCCGCTGATTGATCCGACGCTGATCGACGAGCTTTGCCGAACCATGCTGGCAGCTGACCGCGCGGTCGATTTGATGACAGTGACACCGCCGCGGTTCCCACGCGGACTGGATGCGGAACTGATGTCGCGATCGGCCTTCGAAGCGGCGCATCGGCTGGCCGAACGGCGATACGAGCGGGAGCATGTCACCGCCCATATCCATCGCCGACCCGACCGCTTTCACATCCGCCACCTGCCTTCCGATGCCGACTACAGCGAGGAGCGATGGGTTGTAGACTATCCGGAGGATTTCGAGCTGGTGAAGGAAATGCTGCTGACTTTCGATGCCGGTAACTTGAGTTTCGGTTGGCGCGACTGCCTCGATCTGTTGGACCGACGACCTGAATTACGGCAGATCAACGCCGACCGGATCGCCACCTATGCGGCGGACGTGGCCGCCGATCTGGCGGCCGACAGGGCCGGCGATTAGGGGGCGGGCATGGCGGGGATCGTCTGGCTCGCGTCCTATCCCAAGTCGGGCAACACCTGGCTGCGGGCGTTTCTGCACAATCTGCTGCTCAATCCGGCGCAACCTGCGGATATCAATCAACTCGATCGATTTTGCCGCGGCGATTCGCAGAACCATTACTACCAACCCTATGCGTCAAAACCGATCGAGGGTCTGAGCGACGAGGAGGTCATGGCCCTGCGGCCGAAAGTCCATGCCGGCTTCGCCCAGAGTTCGCCGGATGCCGTCTTCGTCAAAACCCATAACGCCTTGCAATCCGTGTTGGAAATACCGCTGGTCACCATGTCCTGTACGGCCGGTGCGATATACGTCTTGCGCAATCCGATCGACGTCTGTCCGTCCCTCGCGGATCATGCGGGCTTGAGCCTCGATGAGGCGATCGCGTTGATGGGCCGGCCGGGTGCCCGCACCTTCACCGACAGCGCCAATGTCTTCGAATATTACGGCACCTGGTCTCACCATGTGGAAAGCTGGACCGGCCAGGAAAGCGACGGGCTGATCTGGCTCCGCTACGAAGACATGGCGGACAAACCCAGGGCCACGTTCCGCAAGGTCGCCGAGTTTCTTGGCCTCAGCCCGCCGCGGCCGCGCCTGGACAAGGCAATCAAATTCTCTTCCTTCAAAGTCCTGGCCAGACAGGAGGCGCAGCACGGCTTCCGGGAGCGCAGCGACCATGCTCAGCGCTTCTTCCGCGTCGGCCGGGCCGGGCAAGGCAAGAAGGCGTTGACCACGCAGCAGATCGACCGAATCGTCGCCGACCACGGACCGATAATGGAACGCTTCGGCTATCTGCCCTAATATTCCGTCCGATTCGGCGGGCTTAATCTATTTTTAGGTTTCGAAGGGTAGTTTTCGACCGATCGGCGCGCGCATTGCTTCCATCGTCGCCGGCATTAATCAATTTCTAAGGTTATCCGCATATTTTGCATGTCAGCAAAGACGCTGAATGTTAGGATTTGCGACTTGTGATCGAGATGAACCAGGCAATGGACCGACTTAAAGATCTGGCCGCTCTGGCGACGGAAACGTCGAGTGAGAAACGGCGCGAATTGCTAGAAGGAATCACCGAAACATTCTTTGCCGCGGCGGACGAATTCAGCCCCCGCGAAAACGATCTTTTCGGGCAAATCATCGGCCAAGTCGCCAAGGACTTGGAGGAGCAAGTCCGCTCGCGCCTGAGCGAGCGTCTATCCGACGTCTCCACCGCGCCGAAGTCGCTGGTGCTGCAGCTCGCCAACGACGTGATCAGCGTCGCAGCGCCGCAGCTGTTGCGCAGTAAGGTGCTGAAAGACGTCGACCTGATCGAGATCATCAACAAAAGCAGCGGCGAACATCAGCGGGTCATCGCCCGGCGCGAAACGGTTAGCGAATCCGTCGCCGATGCGCTGGTGATGAAGGGCGATGATAATGTGCTGCAATCGCTTGCCGAGAATCTCGGCGCCGATCTGTCGCGCGGGGCCAAGGAAATCTTGGTGCAGCGGTCGGAAAATGTCGAAGCCCTGCACCGCCCGTTGGTCGATCGCGCCGACTTGGACGGCGACCTGAAGCATGAAATGTATTGGTGGGTTTCCTCGGCGCTGCGCACCCATATCGTCAACGAAACCGGTGCGGACGAGGCCATGGTCGAGGAAATGCTGCGCGAGCCGACGTCGGTGATGGCCGAACGCGCACGCGAAACCGCCAATATGAGCAAGGCGGAAAAAGTGATCCAACGGACCGCCCAACTCGGCCAACTCAATCAGGATTACATGGTGCAGCTGCTGCGCCAGGGCAATAACGAGCAATTCCTCTACGCCTTCTCCTATCTCACGGACGTGGACATCAACACGGCCAAACGCATCCTGTCGGATACCGGCTACGAAGCCGTCGCGATCGCCTGTCGGGCCAGTAGTTTCGATCTCTCGACTTTTTCCGCAATCGTTCTGTTGCGCGGCGGCAACGGCAAGCAGAAGGGTGGCAGCGAGGTGGCGGCGTTGCTGGACACCTATATGCAATTGCCCGAAGCGACGGCGAAGCGGGCGATCCGGTTTTGGCGCTTGCGCCAGAAAACCATGTCGGCGCGCAACGACGCGCAAGCCGCCACGGCATAATCTTTCGACGTCGCACCCGATGCCAATCGGGTTGTTATCGTTAATATATTTCCCTTTCCCCTCCAACAGAGCTACTCTTGAGGTTGGCGCTGGTGCGCCGGCAACGTGACGACCATGCAAATCCAAGGGAGGGTTGAGTGGCTATGATTTTTACACGTGCGTCTGAAATTAAGCGTGAGCAACTCGAAAAACTTAATCAGATTATCATCGAACGACTTTCGGCGGACGACAGAGGCGATTTACAGTCTTTCGTAAGCCAGCTTTATGGCCGGGTAACACCGGAGGATCTGGCGGAATTTACAATCGACAATCTATATGGCGCCTCCGTCGCCTGCTGGCGTTTCATCGCCCAGCGGGACCCAGGGCAGCCAAAGATCCGCGTCTTCAATCCTAGGGTTGAGGAACACGGTTGGAAATCGTCGCATACCGTAATCGAGATCATCAATGACGACATGCCGTTTCTATTCGATTCGATCACCGGCGCCCTGAACCTGCACGGTTATCAGATTCACCTGGCATTGCATCCAGTGATCTCGCTAAAGCGCGATAAGAAAGGCAAGCTGACTTTTTTCAATCCCAGCGCCACAAAAATCTCCTGGGGCGATGACGAACTGCGGGAATCCTTCATGCTGCTCGAGATCAACGAGCAGACCGGCAAGGAAAAACTGGCCAAAATCGAGCAGATCGTCCGCGACGTCCTCACCGATGTGCGGGCGAGTGTCACGGACTGGCGGGCCATGCTGGAACGCGCCGACGAAATCATTGACGAGATGAAGAAAGCAAAGGTTCCCGGCGACAAGGGGGACGTGAAAGAGGTTGTTGCGTTCCTGGAATGGTTGCGAGACGACCATTTCACCTTCCTGGGCACCCGGGACTACCGTTATGTCACCCGCGATGGCGACCCGAACCTGGACGCGGTGGACGATAGCGGGCTCGGCATCCTTAGAAACGCCGACCGTCGGCTGTTGTCGGTGCCGGCCAGCGATGGCAAAGGGGACGGCATCTCGCCGATCGTCAAGACGTTCCTGGAGCGACCCGAGCTGACCCTGATCACCAAGACGGGCGTGCGCGGGCGGGTCCACCGCCAAGTCCATATGGACTATATCGCCATCAAGCGCTTCGACAAGAAGGGCAAACCGGTCGGCGAACGCCGTCTGGTTGGCCTCTTCACATCTTCTGCATACAATCGTCGGGTACGCGATATTCCGATTATTCGCCATAAAGTAGCTGGCGTGATCGAGCGCATGGGCATCGATATGTCCGGCCATGACGGCAAGGCGCTAATGCATATTCTGGAAACCTTTCCGCGGGACGAGATATTCCAGGTCGATGTCGGATTGCTCCATGAGTTCTCCAGCGCCATCCTGGCCATCGAAGACCGCCCGGTGGTGAAGATGTTCGCCCGCAAGGATCCGTTCGAGCGGTTTTATTCCTGCATCATCTATGTGCCCAGGGAGCGCCATTCGACGGAACTGCGCAATAGCTTCGAAAAAATCTTGGTCGAGTCGATGAACGGCCGGATTTCCAACTACTACACCCAAGTGACAGACAATGTGCTGGCCCGGATACATATTATCGTCGGCATCAACGCCGCCGAGGAACAGCCGGATGTCGATTTCGAAGCGGTGGAGGCAAAACTTATCCAGGCCGCCCGGCTCTGGCGCGACGATGTCAGCGACGCATTGATCGAGCGGATGGGAGAAGAAGCCGGCAATCGCTTGACCGGCAAATACGCCGACGGCTTTCCGACCGCCTATTCGGAAACCTTCTCCGCCGACCTGGCCATGAGCGATATCGACGCCATGGAGGCCTTGCATGAAGGCGGCGACATCGGCCTCAACTTCTACCGTCTGGTCGAGGACGCGGAGCATGTTGTGCGGCTGAAACTGCTGCATCTTGGCGACGCGGTGGCACTGTCGGATTGCCTGCCCATGTTCGAAAATATGGGCCTGAAGGTGATCGGCGAATCGCCCTATTTCATCAAGCCGACCGAGGGCGAGGCGATATGGCTGCACGACTTCCTGATGGAGGATCCGGCCGGCACGGCGCTCGATCTCGGCGAATTGAAGTCAAAGATGGAAAGTGTTCTGGCCATGGTCTGGCGCGGTGCGGTGGAAAGCGACGGCTTCAACCGCCTGGTCGCACGGGCCGGCCTGCATTGGCGCGAGGTGGTGATCGTCCGCGCCTACGGCAAATATCTCCGGCAAGCGGCGATCACCTATTCGCAAAGCTATATGGAGGACACGCTGGCGGCCCATCCGGCCATCACGCGCCAATTGGTCGATATGTTCCATGCCCGCTTCGATCCGGGCTACGAGGGCAAGCGGGCGGTCGACAGCCGCAAACTGAAGAGCCGCATTGAGGACGCTCTGCAGGACGTGGTCAGCCTGGACGAAGACCGCATCATCCGCCGTTTCCTCAATCTGGTGGAAGCGACGCTTCGGACCAACTTCTATCAGTCGGGCGAAGACGGCGAGCCGAAATCCTATCTTTCCCTCAAGCTCGACAGTCAGGCGATCGACGATTTGCCGTTGCCGCGACCGTTCCGGGAGATCTTCGTTTATTCGCCAAGAGTCGAGGGCGTGCATCTGCGCGGCGGCCGGGTCGCCCGCGGCGGCCTGCGCTGGTCCGACCGGCGGGAGGATTTCCGCACCGAGGTCTTGGGCCTGATGAAGGCGCAGATGGTCAAAAACGCCGTGATCGTGCCGGTCGGCAGCAAGGGCGGCTTCGTCCCAAAGCATCTGCCGCCGCCGAGCGACCGCGACGCTTTCATGGCCGAAGGCATCGCCTGCTATCAGACCTTCATCCGCGGTCTGTTGGATATCACCGATAATCTGGTCGGCCAGGACGTGATCCGGCCCCAGGGCGTCTTGGCTCAGGACGACGAAGATCCCTATCTGGTGGTTGCCGCCGACAAGGGCACCGCCACCTTCTCCGACATCGCCAATGAGATTGCCATCGAATACGGCTTCTGGCTCGGCGATGCCTTCGCCTCCGGCGGCGCCAAGGGCTATGACCATAAGAAGATGGGGATAACCGCCCGCGGCGCCTGGGAATCGGTGAAGCGCCATTTCCGGGAAATGGGCCGCGACATCCAGAACGAGGAATTCTCGGTGATCGGTATCGGCGACATGTCCGGCGATGTCTTCGGCAACGGCATGCTGCTGTCCAAGCATATCCTGCTGCGGGCCGCCTTCGACCATCGGGACATTTTCATCGATCCGAGCCCGGAGGCCAAGGCGAGCTATAAGGAGCGCCAGCGCCTGTTCGATCTGCCGCGCTCCTCCTGGGCCGACTACGACGAGAAACTGATCTCCAACGGCGGCGGCATCTTCAGCCGCAGCCTGAAGTCGATCCCGCTAACCCCGGAAATGCAGAAGCTCGCCGGTGTCGAGGACGACGAGCTGACCCCGACGGAGCTGATCAACGCCCTGTTGAAGGCGGAAGCGGACCTGCTCTGGATCGGCGGCATCGGCACCTATGTGAAGGGTTCGGACGAAAGCCATGCCGACGCCGGCGACCGGGCCAATGACGTGCTTCGGGTCGACGGCCGCGAGCTTCGCTTCAAGGTGGTAGGCGAGGGCGGCAATCTGGGCATGACCCAGAAAGGCCGGATCGAATTCGCCATGAATGGCGGCCGCATAAACACCGACGCCACCGACAATTCCGCCGGCGTCGATTGCTCCGACCATGAGGTGAACATCAAGATCCTGGTCGATTCCATCGTCGCCGACGGTGAGATGACGGCCAAACAGCGGGACCGGCTGCTGGCCGAAATGACCGACGAGGTCGGCGACCTGGTGTTGCGGGACAATTATCTGCAGACCCAGGCCATGACCATGATCCAGAGCCTAGGCGTCGGCGTGTTGAACATCCAGGCCCGTTTCATGCGCGATATGGAGCGTGCCGGCCGCCTCGACCGGGCGATCGAATTCCTGCCGGACGAGGAGGAAATCGCCGCCCGCCAGGCCGCCGGTATTGCCCTGACGCGACCGGAGCTGTCGGTGCTCATGGCCTATGCGAAGATGGAGCTTTATGACCAGCTGTTGGACACGGACCTGACCGAATCTGAGGCATTGCTCGAGGATCTGGTGAAATATTTCCCCAGGCCGCTGCGCAAGAAATACCGGTCAGCGATCATCGACCACCGGCTGCGCCGCGAAATCATCGCCACGGTGACCGCGAATTCCATGGTCAACCGCCTCGGCATCGCTTTCATCCAGCAAACTCAGACCGATACGGGAGAGCCGATCGGCGAGATCGCCCGGGCCTATACCAGCGCCCGCGAAGTCTTCGGCTTCAAATCGATCTGGAACGAGATCGAGGCGCTGGACAATAAAGTACCGGCGGATGTGTTGATCGAAATGATCGTACGCTGTGGCCAGCTGGTCGCCGGCACCACCCATTGGTTCCTGCAAAACCTGTCGGCGCCGCGTTCGATCAAAGAGACCGTGGAAACCTACCGGCCCAGCATCGTCACTTTGATGGAGAAGATCGACGGCCTGATGGGTCCGGTCGACACCAAGGCCTATAAGGCGCGCACCAACGACTATGTGAAGAAGGGCGTACCGAAGAGCCTCGCGCAACGGATCGCCGCGCTCGACCCGCTCGCCTCGGCCTGCGATATCGTGCAGGTGTCTAATCTGATCGAGCGGCCGGTGACGGATGTGGCCCGGGTCTATTTCACGCTGGGCGCGCGCATCGGCCTCGACTGGCTGCGCAATCAAGCGGAAGCGATGGAGACCACGGACCATTGGGAACGGGCGGCGATCAACGCCGTACAGGCCGACCTTCTGTCCCACCAACGGGCCTTGACCCGGTCGGTGCTTCAGAATGGCGGCGCCAACGGCAAGGCCAAGCAGGAGCGCCTGGTCGACGATTGGCTCGGCAACCGCAGCGACGTGGTCGACCGCAACCGCCGGCTGATGGACGATCTGCGCGCGGCGGAGCAGATCGACGTGCCGAAGCTGAGCTATGCCGCCCACCATGTCGGGCGCTTGCTGCGTGAATGACGATGACTGATCATGACTGACTATGAGTGAATATGTCTGACAATGACTGATGGGGGTGAGACGCCGGGGACCGCGCCGCGTCTGTCCGTGACCGGAACGCCGGTCGCGGATAGACGCGGGCAGTGGAGCTGGGCGCTCTTCGATTGGGCTAACCAACCTTTCTTCACCCTCATCACCACCTTCATCTTCGCGCCCTATTTCGCGTCATTCGTGGTGGGCGATGCCGTGCGGGGACAGGAATATTGGGGCTACGGCCAGGCCGTCGCCGGTTTCTGCATCGCGCTCGGCAGCCCGATCCTGGGTGCCCTGGCGGATGCGGGCGGGCCACGTAAGCCCTGGGTCTTCGGTTTCCAGGCGATCTGCGTCGCCGCTTGCCTGCTGCTCTGGTGGGCGGTGCCGGCGGCGTCGGACAGCGTTGTCTTCTACGTTTTGGTGGCGGTGGTGGTGGCCAGCCTGGCCGCCGAATTTTCCATCGTCTTCGTCAACGCCATGCTGCCGGGCCTGACCAGCGAGGACCGTTTGGGCCGCCTCTCCGGCTACGCCTGGTCGCTGGGTTATGTCGGGGGGCTGGTCTCCCTCTTCGCCGTCTTGTTGCTGTTCAGTCTGCCGGACGAACCGGCCTTCGGGCTCGACAAGACGGCGCATCAGCATGACCGCATCGTCGGTCCGCTGACCGCGGTTTGGATGCTGATCTTCATCATTCCCATGGCGCTTTACACGCCCGATGCCAGGCCGAGCGGCCGGCCCATGGGCGAGGTCGTGCGCACCGGACTGGGCGAGCTTTGGGCGACCCTGCGCCAGACCATGCACTACCGCAACGCCATGCTCTTCCTGCTGGCCCGCATGGTCTATAATGACGGGCTGGCGGCGATCTTCGCCTTCGGCGGCATCTATGCCGCGGGCATCTTCGGCTGGACCACCATCAATCTCGGCATTTTCGGTATCATCCTGACGATCATGGCCGCTATCGGTGCCTTCATCGGCGGCTGGCTAGACGACCGGATCGGTTCCAAGCGGGCGATCCAACTGGCGGTCGCCGGCCTCGCCATCGGCACTCTGGGCATTGTCTCGATCTCGACCGAAGAGCTGGGCGGCGGCCAGCGCCTGGACACCATGCTGTTCGTCATCCAGGACACGGTTCCCGCGCCCGAAGAGGGCGCCATGTTCACCACCATGGCGGAATATATCTTCCTCGCCTTCGGTATCTTGATCGGCATCTGCGGCGGCCCGGCCCAGGCCGCCAGCCGCACCTTGGTGGCCCGCCTGACGCCGCCGGAGCTGTCGGGGAAATTCTTCGGCCTCTATGCCCTAAGCGGCAAGGCCACCGCCTTCGTCGCCCCCTTCGCCGTCGCCGCCCTCACCGGCCTCTACAACAGCCAACGCGCCGGTCTGGTGGTGATCATCGTCTTCCTGGTGGTCGGCCTATTAATGCTGTTCCCGGTTCGCGAGGAGCGGACGGAGGCGCCCTAATCCGGACAAAATCAGCACTTATCAAGCCGCATGGTCCGGCTGGGAAAGATATTCTTTAGAATTTCGAGTGCGTGTCTTTACCTGCTTTGCTTCTGCTTCGCTTATTGGTTAGCGAGCTTGGTGTTTGCGTTTGTCGCAAACACCTGGATATCGCCGACTTTCTGCCAAATTCGAGACCTGCGAAATTCGCTGCCCTATGTGCAATGTCCCGGATTCGAATTCAGACAGATCTTTCATCACCTCACGGCACTGCCTATAACCGTTCTGAACGCGCCTTATTCGGCGATTTTGGATGGGTTCACGCGCTCATACTGGCTGAAGTTCTTTGGAACCCCCTATCTGATATTAGGCGCTATTCATGTCCTCGCCGGCATTTCCGCGATGAAGAAACTGCGCAAGATTAGCCAACGAATAACGGAAAAAAGAAGAACTAAGTCCAAGTCCTCTTAATGCCGGAAATGCCGCATGCCGGTTAGGACCATGGCGAGGCCGACTTCGTCGGCGGCGTCGATGACTTCCTGGTCGCGCATGGAGCCGCCGGGTTGGATCACCGCGGTGGCGCCCGCCTCGGCGGCGGCGAGCAGGCCGTCGGCGAAGGGGAAGAAGGCGTCGGAGGCGACGACGGAACCGATGGTCAGCGGCTCGCTTTCCCCCGCCGCCTCGGCCGCGTCCGCGGCTTTCCGGGCGGCGATGCGGGCGCTGTCGACCCGGCTCATCTGTCCCGCGCCGACGCCCACGGTGGCGCCGTTCTTGACATAGACGATGGCGTTCGACTTCACGTGCTTGGCGACCCGGAAGGCCATCAGCATGTCGGCCAGCTCCTGCTCCGTCGGTTGCCGTTTCGTCACGACTTTCAGATCGTCGAGATGGACCCGGCCATTGTCCCGGTCCTGCACCAGGAAACCACCGGCGAGATGCTTGATCATTCGGCCGGGCGCCGCCGGGTCGGGCAGGCCGCCGGTGAGCAGCAGGCGCAGATTCTTCTTCGCCGCCAGAACCTCGCGGGCGTCCGCGTCGGCGTCAGGGGCAATGATCACTTCGGAGAAGATGGCGCCGATCTTCTCCGCCGTCGCTTTATCCAGGGTCCGATTGACCGCGAAGATGCCGCCGAAGGGACTGACCGGATCGCATTTGAAGGCCTTGTCGAAGGCTTCGGCGAGAGTCGGTGCGACGGCGACGCCGCAGGGATTGGCGTGTTTGATGATCGCCAGCGCCGGCGTTACCGGATCGAATTCCGCCACCAGTTCGACCGCCGCATCGGTATCGTTGAGATTGTTGTAGCTCAACGCCTTGCCCTGGATCTGGGTTGCCGTGGCGACGCCCGGCCGGGTGCTGGCGGTGCGGTAGAAGGCGGCGGTCTGATGCGGGTTCTCGCCATAGCGTAGGGTTTCCGCATGTTCGCCCGTGAAGCCGAAACGGGCGGGATAGGGCTCCTCCAGCTCGCCGGCGAACCAGGTGGCTATCGCCGTGTCATAGGCCGCGGTGCGGGCATAGGCCTTGGCGGCGAGCCCACGGCGCAGATCCAGCCCGGTGGCGCCGTCATTCGCCGCCAACGCGTCGATGACCTCACCATAGTCCGCCGGATCGGTGAGCACGACCACGGCGCCATGATTCTTCGCCGCCGAACGAATCATCGCCGGGCCGCCGATATCGATATTCTCGATCGCCTCGGCGAAGTCCGCGCCCTTTGCCACGGTGGCTTCGAAGGGATAGAGATTGACCGCCACCAGATCGATCGGTGGAATATCGTGCTCGGCCATGGCGGCCTGATGTCCGTCATCGCCTCTGAGTGCGAGCAGGCCGCCATGGATCTTCGGATGCAGGGTTTTCACCCGACCGTCCATCATCTCTGGGAAACCGGTATGGTCGGCGACCTCAGTCACTGGCAGGCCGGCGTCGGCAATGGCCTTGGCCGAGCCGCCGGTCGAGAGGATTTCGACGCCAATATCGGCCAGGGCCCTGGCCAGCTTGTCTATGTCGGTTTTGTCGGAAACGGAAATCAGGGCGCGGCGGGGCCGCACCAAATCGCTGCTCGCCATGGAAACATCCGTATTGTTCGCAAGTTCGAATCAAGAATGGCGCTGCTATACCATGGCCCGCCGGGGGACGGAACGGCGGAAAATCGGGTCTGTGCGAAAGCCCTATTCCGAGGCGCTGCTGCGGCCGCGCAAGGGTGCCGTTTGGCCGTTGGTGAACTCCGGCACCAGGTGACCGAGCGCAGCCAGGGTCGAATCGGTATCCCGCTTCCGCGCCGCGTGGTCGAGATCGTCGATCCGCCGGCGCAGCAGGTCGTAATCGATGAAGCGCGGTGCCGCCAGGGTGACGCCCGCGATATGAGTCGGGATCAGCGCTTCCTTGTCGTGGAACAGTTCCTCATGCAGCTTCTCGCCTGGACGCAGGCCGGTGAAGGCGATGTCGATATCCTTGTCCGGGTCCAAGCCGGCGAGGCGGATCATCTGTCGGGCCAGGTCGACGATCTTGATCGGCTCCCCCATGTCGAGCACGAAGATCTTACCCTCTTCGCCCTTTTCCGGGGCCGCGGCGGTGGCTTGCAAGACCAATTCCACCGCCTCCCGCGTGGTCATGAAGTAGCGGGTGATGTCAGGATGGGTCACCGTCAGTGGGCCGCCGCGGGCCAACTGGCGTTGGAACAACGGCACCACGGAGCCGGTGGATCCCAAGACATTGCCGAAGCGCACGGTGACAAATCGAGTCGTGCCGCCGCGCAAGCTAAGCCCCTGACAGATCATTTCCGCCAGACGCTTGGAGGCGCCCATGACGCTGGACGGATAGACCGCCTTGTCGGTGGAGATCAGCACCATGGCCAGGCAATCGTTTTCGCGGCTGGCCTCGGCGATATTCAAGGTGCCGATGACATTGGTGAGCACGCCTTCGTTCGGATTGGCCTCGACCATCGGTACATGCTTGAAGGCAGCGGCATGGAAGACCAATTCCGGCGCCTCCTGCGTAAAGACCTGACGGACCCGGGCTGCATCGCGCACGTCGCCCAAATAGGCGATCCGGTCGAGCCCGGCATGGCGTTCGCCAATCTCCAGATCGATCTGGTACAGGGCGTATTCGGAATTATCGACGAGCACCAACCGGGCCGGGGCCAGGTCGGCGATTTGCCGGGCCAATTCGGCACCAATGGTGCCACCGGCGCCGGTCACCAGCACCCGGCGGCTCGAGATCAGATCCCGCATCTCAGTCCGGTTCAGGACTTTCTGCGGCCGGCCCAGCAGATCCTCCACATCGATCGGACGCTCGACCACCCGTTTGTCGTCGGTGTCGGCATGAAAGTCGGTAAGTCGCGGCACCCGCGCCAGTGGGATGCCGAGCTTGTCCGCCCGTTCCAGCAGCCGCGCCACCGCATCGCCGCCGATGCGGTCGCTGGCGATGATAATCCGCTGCGGCCGCCTGTTCTGTTTTTCGAGCGTCTCGGCGATCCGATCCAACTGCTCGATCACGCCCATGACGCGAACGCCGCGAATATCCCGACCGACGCGGCCGGTCTTGTCGTCGACGATGCCGACGACCCGGTAACCGGCGTCCGGCGCCCGATCCATCTCCCGCAGGAAATTCTCCGCCATACCGCCGGCGCCGGCGATCAGCACCGGAATACGGTCTTTGCCGCCGTTGCGTTCGCGCAGAAATTTCAGATCGCCGTCCTTGCTGAGCCGATAGAGCGCCCGCGGCAAGGCCAGCAGGAGGATCAACAAGATCCAATTGATCACCAGGACCGTGCGCGGCAACCCCTCCAACCGCGTCAGCAGGAACATGGTCGGCAGGAAAATCAAAACGGCGAAGGTGGCGGCGCGGACGATCGTCTTGAAATCGGAGAAGGCGGCATAGCGCCAGATGCCGCGGTTGAGCCCCTGCCACCAGAAAACGGCGACGCAGACCACGGTGAAGACAAGCGTCCCCTGCCAAAGCGAAAAAATCGGCTGCGGGACACCTTCGAGATAAAAGCGCAGCCATACCGACAGTTCAAACGACAAGGCGGCGATCAGGGCGTCATGCCCCGCCGTCATGATCAATCGCGATTTGCCGGAACGTCCCATTTGCCCAAAACGTAATTAATGCAAAATGCAGTCACCACCCACGTCACCACAGTAGCGATACTCATATAACAAACACAAGCAACAACTTGTTCCTTATATGCCAGACGCTTGCTTAATGCAGTGAATTAGTGTTAGGCGGCAACATCTTGCAACAGATCGCCGCGATTATTGCCATGCCGCCATTCCCCGAAAGGCCGAATATTTGCGTTGTTGGCCTGGGCTATGTCGGCCTGCCTTTGGCGCTGGCCCTGTCGAATCACTTTCCGGTCACCGGCTTCGATGTGTCGACGGATCGGGTTTCCGCCCTGCGCGACGGGCGCGATGAGACCGGGGAAGTCGCGGATAATGTCCTGGGTGGCGCGGATTTGGATCTGTCCGACGATTCGGCCGACCTCCGCGGGCAAGATGTGTATATCGTCACCGTGCCGACGCCGGTCGACGGGGATAACCGGCCGAACCTCTCCGCCTTGTCAAACGCCTGCCGGACCATCGGGCCTTGCTTACGCCCCGGCGCCCTGGTGGTGGTCGAAAGCACGGTCTATCCGGGCGTGACGGAGGAAGTTTGCGGACCGCTGCTGGCCGAAATGTCGGGACTGACCGCCGGCGAGGATTTCCATCTGGGCTATTCGCCCGAGCGGATCAATCCGGGCGACCGCATCCATGGTCTAGACAATATCACCAAGGTCGTGGCCAGCCAGACCGACACGGTGACCGATTACCTGGCGCGACTGTACGGCAAGGTGACCGGCGGCAAGATCTATCGGGCAACCGACATCCGCACCGCGGAGGCGGCGAAGGCGATCGAGAACGCCCAGCGCGACATCAATATCGCGTTCGTCAACGAAGTCGCGCTGATTTGTCAGCGGTTGGGCCTCTCCGCCCATGAGGTGCTGGACGCGGCCGCCAGCAAATGGAATTTCCTCCCCTTCCGCCCCGGCCTGGTCGGCGGCCACTGCATCGGCGTCGATCCCTACTATTTAGCGCACAAGGCTGAGCTGGCGGGCCACATTCCCGATGTCATCCTGGCCGGTCGGCGCATCAACGACGCCATGGGCGGCGAATTGGCCCGATTGATCGATACCCGCCTGCCGGATCGCGCGGATATTCTCATGCTCGGCCTGACCTTCAAGGAGAATGTCAGCGACCTGCGCAACAGCAAAGTCGTCGACTTGATCGCCGGCTTACGCGCGCGCGGTCATCGCGTTCAAGTCTACGATCCCCTGGCCAATCCTGCGGAAGCGCGGGATTATTACGACATCGAACTGCTGAGCGAGCTACCGGCGACGCGCTTCGGCGCGCTCGTCCCCGCGGTCGCGCATCGCCAGATCGCCGAACTGTCCCGGGCGGCGATCCTGGAACGGCTGCGGCCGGATGGCGGCATCATGGATATCAAGGGGATTTGGCGCCGACATGCGTGGCCGGATGGCGTCGGCTACTGGTTGCTTTAGCATCCAGAAACGGGCATGGCGCCGATTTTGCAATTCGACCGGCAGGCCATATGATGCCGCCGACGCAGCGTATGGAGCCCACAACCATTGATCGCCGTCGACCGCATAAAAATGAGCCTGACCGGTCAGGCCGGCCGCACCCGGGCGCGCGTGCGCACCTTGGTCATGATCCGTTGGCTGGCGATCGCCGGCCAATCGGTCTCCCTCATCGTCGTCGCCGCCTTGTTGGAGGTGGAAATGGCGATGACGCCTGCGGTCATCGCCGTCGCCTGCTCGGCGGTACTGAATCTATTCATCGGCTGGCGCTTGGGACTGAACGGTTGGCATAACGAGCTCGAAGCCATGGGCTTCCTCGGCTACGACATTTTACAACTCTCCGTGCTGCTGTATTTGACCGGCGGTCTGCACAATCCGTTCGCCGTGCTATTGCTGGCGCCGGTGACCATTTCCGCGACGATTCTCGGTGTATTGAGCACGGTCGGGCTCGGCGTGCTGGCCTTCGTCTGCGTATCATTCCTGGCCTTCCATCACCTCCCCATGCCCTGGCCGTTCGGCGTTTTCGACCTGCCGCCGAGCTACAGCCTGGCGATTTGGCTGGCCCTGACGGTCTGTATGACGTTTTTGATGTTCTACGCCTGGCGGGTGGCGCAGGAATCCCGGCGCATGTCCGACGCCTTGGCGGCGACCCAACTCGCCTTGGCGCGCGAGCAAGAGCTCTCCTCCCTCGGTGCGCTTGCCGCCGGCGCCGCCCACGCTCTCGGCACCCCGCTCGGCACCATCGCTCTGGTGGTCAAGGAAATGCGCCACGAAACCGAGGATTCCGACGACATGGCCGACGATCTTGTTCTGCTCCAGGGTCAGGTCGACCGGTGCCGAAATATCCTGTCGGAGCTGTCGAACCGCGGCTATGCGGAAGAAGACCCTCAGTTCAACCAGCAGAGCATGAATGTGATCGCCATGACGGCGGCGGAGCCCTATCGGCAGGACGGTATCGTCATTCAGGGAATCGAAAAGAGCCATGACCGCGACGACCGGCCGCCGTTGCTGCGGCGTAGCCCAGAGTTGCTGCAAGGATTGTCGAACATTATCGAAAACGCGGTGGATTTCGCGCGGGAACGGGTCGAAATCGAGTCCGATTGGGACGACCAGCAGGTCATCTTGAAGATTCGCGACGACGGTCCCGGATTTGCCGCCGACATTTACGCTATGCTAGGTGATCCCTATGTCAGCACCCGGCGCGAGCGGGGTGGCATGGGGTTGGGCGTGTTCATTTCGAAAACGCTGCTCGAAAGAACCGGGGCCACGGTTCGCTTCGCCAACGTCAAGGGCGGACATGGCGCCGAAGTAACGATAACTTGGCAGCGTAGCGACATCGAAGTGCGCGAATAGTCCGAGAATGAGGGCCCGAAGGAAATGACAGACGATACAGCCACGCCGGAGGAGCGGAGCCTGTTATTGGTCGACGACGACGTGCCATGGCTCAATCGCCTGGCCCGGGCCATGGCGAAACGCAATTTCGACGTCTTAACGGCCGATACGGTCGCCGCGGCGACGTCACTCGCCAAGCAGCACCGGCCGAAATACGCCGTCGTCGATCTGCGCCTGGAAGATGGTAATGGCCTCGACGTTGTCGAAGCGCTGCGGGAGACCCGGGAAGACATTCGCGTCGTCATGGTTACCGGCTACGGCAATATCGCCACCGCGGTGGCGGCGGTAAAAATCGGTGCCGTGGATTATCTGTCCAAACCCGTCGACGCCGACGCTATCGAAGCGGCGCTGTTGGCCGAAGGTCTCGACAAGCCGGAACCGCCGGAACGGCCGATGTCGGCGGACCGGGTGCGTTGGGAGCATATCCAACGGGTCTACGAACTTTGCGACCGCAACGTGTCCGAAACCGCCCGGCGTCTCAACATGCATCGCCGAACCCTGCAACGCATCCTCGCCAAGCGTTCGCCGCGGGAATAGTCCAACAGGCTACGGAAAACCCACCATCGGTCGAAATGCCTCACCTGTCATGCCGGATTTGGCACAAACGTTGTCTGACATCCCGGACAGAATAAGACCAGATATCTATTACTTGCTTCATCCTGCCCACGATCCCGGATCACCCTGCGCCTGTCCGGGTTGCTCACCCCATCATCCCGGCCGCAGCGCAGTGGAGCGCCGGAACCCATTCCAACCAAGTTCGAACCAACATTGGCGGTGCAAAATCCTGTGAAATGGATCCGGATATCCGCTAACGCGAATTCCGGCATGACGATTTTCTCTGGAGCAATGAGAAGTGACGACGCATTTATTGCTCGGCTGGGTCTCGCAGCTGCCTGCCAATCCTATTTGCAGCCCCATCCGATTACCCGGCGGTGGTCAGCAGTTTTTCGACATGATGGCCCTGGAACACGGTAATGCCGTGATCGTGCCCGAACTCGACGGCATGGTGGTCGTCGCAGCGGCACAGGATGACCCGCGCGGGCCCGGTGTCTTTGACGGCCTGGCGGAAATCCTGGCTCTTGGCACCGAGAATTTCCTCCCGCGCGTTGGCGTCCCAATAGATTTTTTCCAAGTCGACGCCCAAGCGGGTCCGCTCGATCAGCGGGAAGGTCAAATGGGTCAGGCCGTCAAGGCAGATTCGATAGCTTCGCTCATGCAGGAAATCGCGGGCGAAATAGAAGGTCTGAATGTCCTGTAGGATATCCACCGCCTGCACTTCGACCACCAGGGTCTTTTGCGTGATGATACGGAACTGCCGGTCGAAATTCAGAAACTCGTCGGACAGAATGGTCGCGATATTGAGATTGATACTGACCGGCAGGTCGACGGCGCGTTCCGCATCCGGTAGCGCCCGCAGCATCCGGTAATCCAACAGGCTGGTCAGATACTGGAAGAGCCAGCGGTCCGCCGCCAGGTCTATTTCCGGCATCACCCGCTCCCGCAGGATGTCCATAGAGATGAAGATCTCGTTGAACACCGGCTGCGCCTTTTGGCCCGGCAAAATCGCGCAAGCCGTTTGCCGGCGCAACAGGCTGGTCACGTCGCTGGTCGCCAGTACATTGGCTAGTTGATCCAAATGCCTTGGTCGCAACGGCCGCTTCTGCGTTGGCGTTTCCTGAAGCTCCTCCTCCGGCCCCTCGCTGTCGGCATCGGCCGTGGTTAGATGCTTGACGTGAATATCCTGGACCAGGCGGCGAAATGCCCCGTATTCCTCCGACAGATCGTACCAAGTCGCGAATTCGACCCCGTCCTCGCCCTCCGATCGGACCAGGGGGTCCTCGCTGAACAGATATTTCACCCGCAGCAACACTTCGTCGATTTTGTGAACCGGGGCGTTCTTGAATATTACCACTATATCGCCGCTGCGCAGGCGAAAGAGCTGGCCTTCGAAATCGGCGATAAGATTGCTGAAATTACTGACGGCGACCCTTAGGAAATGGT